>UQLU01000005.1 GCA_900542065.1 uncultured Eggerthella sp.
CAATCCCTCCACGACCATTGCTATCGCCTACTACAACAAGTGCAGTCAAAGCGAAACGGCGACCGCCCTTAACAACTTTAGAAACGCGGTTGATATAAACAACACGTTCCTGGAGTTCGGGAACGCCTGCCTGGTTTTCAAGCTTTTTAGCCATAGACACTAACCCTCCCTTAGAACTTCAGGCCTGCTTCACGAGCACCATCAGCAACTGCCTTGATGCGACCGTGATACAGATTGCCACCGCGGTCGAATACAACCTCAGTGATACCGTTTTCCTGTGCTTTCTTACCGATGAGTTCACCTAAAGCTTCAGCACCTTCTACCGTGCTACCACGCTTTTCGGTTGCTTTGAACTCAGGGCCCAGAGTAGATACAGCGCAGATGGTCTTACCAGCTACGTCATCAATTACCTGAGCGTACATATTTGCGTTTGAGCGAGTGATGCACAAACGTGGACGAGTGGGCGTACCGGAAATCTTACCGCGAACGCGAGTATGACGACGACGAAGCCCAGCTTGTTTCTTTTGAAGTTTCTTCATGAGTAAATTCCCTTCGATACAACGCTTCTGGACTAGTCAGACTTAGCAGCCTTACCAAGCTTACGACGTACATATTCGCCCTCGTAACGAATACCCTTGCCCTTATAGGGTTCAGGCTTACGCCATGCGCGAATATTAGCAGCAACCTGGCCTACCTGCTCTTTGCTGATGCCTTTAACGATGATCTCGGTCTGGCTGGGAACCTCAAAGCTGATGTTCTCAGGAGCCGGAACAACTACTGGATGAGAGAAACCGAGCTGCAGCTCAAGGTCAGTGCCCTTCAAAGCAGCACGATAACCAACACCAACAAGCTCAAGCTTCTTTGCATAACCCTCAGATACACCAACAATCATGTTGTGAATAAGGGTACGAGTTAAACCGTGAAGGCTCTTTGCTTCGCGGCTATCATCAGGACGCTCAACGATTACGTTGCCATCTTCTACCTTGATGGAAAGAATGTCCTGGAAAGTACGGGTTAATTCACCTTTGCCACCTTTTACGGTAACAGTGCTGCCATCAACAGCAACTTCTACACCGGAAGGAATGGCGATAGGCATTTTACCAATTCGAGACATATTCGCTCCTTCCTTCCTACCAGATGTAAGCGATCACTTCGCCGCCGATGCCAGCTTTGCGTGCATCGCGGTCAGCCATAACGCCCTTGCTCGTAGAAATAACAGCGGTACCAAGACCACCAAGAACGCGAGGCAGTTCATCTTTGCCAGCATAGATACGCAAACCAGGCTTGGAAATACGCTTCAAACCACGGATAGTGCGTGCTTTCTTGTCACCATACTTGAGGGTAATGGTAAGGATGTCGCGAGGCTGTGCCTCTTCAACATCGTAACCAGCGATGTAGCCCTCTTCGTGCATGATGCGTGCAATTTCAACAAGCTTTTTGCTTGACGGCATGGAAACCGTCGGCTTGCCTGCAGAGTTAGCATTACGCACACGCGTAAGCATATCTGCAATAGGATCGTTCATGCTCATTGTTGTGTTTCTCCTTTGTTCATGATGAGACGAAAAGCCGGTTCGCATACGCCCTTAACGCACGCGCCTTGACTCTCGACACTCAACAACGCGACTTAACTTCTAATTTCTTACCAGGAAGCTTTGGTCACGCCGGGCAGTTCGCCTTTGTTAGCAAGTTCACGAAGGCAGACACGGCACAGACCGAACTTGCGGTAGTACGCACGAGGGCGACCACAGCGAGCACAACGGTTGTGCTGACGAGTCGAGAACTTCGGCTCTCGCTTTGACTTGGCGATCATCGATTTCTTAGCCATTCAAAATCCTTCTTTCCTATAACCAATTCTCTACTTTTTAGAGAACTTAGTTTTCTTTTTTGAACGGGAAGCCCATAGCATCCATCAATGCTTTGGCGTCTTCATTGGTCTCTGCAGTGGTAACAAACGTAATGTCCATACCACGAGTGCGATCGATCTTGTCATATTCGATCTCAGGGAAGATGAGCTGTTCGGTAAGGCCCATGGTGTAGTTACCACGACCGTCGAAGCTGTTTGGATTGCAGCCGCGGAAGTCGCGTACACGAGGAAGAGCCATAGACATCAAACGGTCAAAGAACTCCCACATGCGGTCGCCACGAAGGGTTACCTTACAACCAATTGCCTGGCCTTCACGCAGATGGAAACCAGCGATGGATTTCTTAGCGCGAGTAACCATAGGCTGCTGACCAGTGATAGTGCGAAGATCAGCAATAGCACCGTCGAGCAACTTCTTGTCGCCTGCAGCACGACCTACACCCATGTTAACCACGATCTTTTCGAAACGAGGAACCTGGTTTACGTTGCTGCACTCAAGCTCTTTAAACAACTTAGGAGCGACTTCGTTTACGTACTTTTCCTTCAAACGAGGAGTAGCCATAGTAGTGTTTTACCTTTCTCGATGAATTAAACACAGGATTTCCGACCCTGCGTCCCTAGCCTTTGCCAGGGTCATAGGCGCAATTAGCGCACCCAAAGACGAAACCATACAGGAATACTATTTTTAGGTCAACCTATACGCCAAAACCACACACGCTTTTCTTAATCGAAAAACATGTGTGGTTGTTTGCTTTTAGCGCAAATTTGCTAGTCGATGTCAGCGCCGCACTTCTTGCAAACGCGAATCTTCTTGCCATTTTCGCGCTTAATGCTTACGCGAGTAGCCTCTTTGCAAGAGGGGCAAATAAGAGCCACGTTAGATACATGGATTGGAGCTTCCATGGATGCAATGCCGCCTTCAGGATTTGCCTGAGTAGGACGCATTGCCTTTTTGATGATGTTTACCTTTTCAACGGTGACACGCTGAGAAGCAGGCTTAGCGGAAAGAACGGTACCTTCAGCACCACGATCCTTGCCAGTAAGAACCTTTACCTTGTCACCAGTTTTGATGTTCATTTTAGCCATGAATTGTTCCTCCTACAGCGTTTCCGGTGCCAGGGACACGATCTTCATGTACTTCTTCTCGCGAAGTTCGCGAGCAACAGGACCGAAGATACGAGTACCACGGGGAGCGCCGTTGGCATCGATCAGCACGGCTGCATTCTGGTCGAACTTAATATAGCTGCCGTCTTCACGACGAACTTCTTTCTTAACGCGCACTACGACGCAGCGGACGACATCGCCCTTTTTAACGCTGCCGTTTGGCATAGCCTCTTTTACGCTGCATACGATGACATCACCGAGGCCTGCATAGCGGCGCTTAGAGCCACCCAGAACCTTGATGCACTGCACCTTGCGAGCGCCAGAGTTATCAGCGACGGCGAGCATGCTCTGCATTTGAATCATATGCTTATCCCTTTCGATGCTTTCAAGTAAGCAAAAACTTACTTGGCCTTCTCAACGATGTCGAGAAGACGCCAACGCTTCATCTTAGACAGCGGGCGAGTTTCCATAATCGTTACGGTATCGCCCACGCCAGCTTCATTGTTCTCGTCGTGAGCATGGAACTTCTTAGTAGAATTAACCATTTTGCCGTATACCGGATGTGGCTTGCGTTCGTGTACTTGCACAACGCAAGTCTTATCGCCAGAAATGCTTACTACAACACCCTGACGGACTTTACGAGAATTACGTTCTTCACTCATGCTATTCAAACCTTCCTTGTCGAGCCTTAAGCCTGAACAGCCTTGAGCTCGCGGTCACGCATCTCGGTCTGGATGCGAGCGATGTCTTTCTTGACCTGCTTGATGCGAGCGGTGTTATCCAACTGGCCAGTTGCCATCTGGAAGCGCAGGTTAAAAAGCTCTGCACGTGCTTCCTTCAGCTTAGCCTGCAGATCTTCACCTGAAAGATTCCTGATCTCTGCTGCTTTCATTTACTCCTGCCCTTCTGCCTCGCGCTTAACGATCTTGCACTTGATGGGCAACTTATTAATTGCGAGACGGAGCGCATCGCGTGCAGTTTCTTCGTCAACGCCATCGATCTCAAACATAATACGGCCAGGCTTTACTACCGCTACCCAACCTTCTGGGTTACCCTTACCTTTACCCATTCGAGTTTCAGCAGGCTTCTGCGTGATGGGCTTGTCAGGGAAGATCGTGATCCAAACATTACCAGTACGGTTCATGCGACGGGTCATAGCGATACGAGCTGCCTCGATCTGGCGGTTAGTGATCCAATGGCGATCCAGAGCCTGAATGCCCCAGGTGCCGTGATTCAAAGTGGTGCCGCCCTTAGCGTTACCCTTCATAGAACCACGCTGGACCTTGCGGTGCTTAACGCGCTTAGGTACCAACATTATTTATCACCCCTATCGTTGTTGCGACGGCCGCGACGGTTGGGACGAGAAGAACCTTCGAGTGCAGGCTGTGGAGCCTTCTGTCCAGGAAGAACTTCACCGTGATATACCCAAACCTGGATACCAATAGAACCCATGGTGGTTGCAGCGGTTGCGAAACCGTAATCGATCTTTGCGCGAAGGGTGTGCAGAGGCACGCGACCTTCACGGTACCATTCACGGCGGCTCATTTCAGCGCCACCAAGACGACCTGCGCACTGGATACGAATACCCTTAGCACCAGACTTGCGTGCAGACTGTACAGCCTTACGCATAGCACGACGGAAAGCAACACGGTTTTCCAACTGCTCTGCGATGGACTGAGCAATAAGGTTTGCATCAAGTTCAGGACGCTTAACTTCTACAACCTCAACAGATACGGTGCCGTTTGCGATCTGATTGAGCTTCTTGCGAAGAGCGTCAACTTCTGCGCCCTTCTTGCCGATAACAACACCAGGACGAGACGTGGTGATGATTACCTTAATCTTGTCGCCAGCGCGTTCAATTTCTACACGAGAAACGGCTGCATGGGCGAGCTGCTTTTCCAGGAACTTGCGAATTGCGAGGTCATTTTCAAGGTTCTTCGCATAGTCCTTGTCGGAATACCAACGGCTACGCCAATCCTCGGTTACACCAAGACGGAAGCCGGTGGGGCTTACTTTCTGACCCATACTATGCCTCCTCTCGGGTTGCTACGATGACGGTGATGTGGCTGGTGCGCTTACGAATGCGCGATGCGGAACCCTTTGCACGAGGACGAATGCGCTTCAAGGTTGGGCCTTCGTCAGCAAAGCATGCCTTAACAACCAGATTGTCTGGGTTGCCAGCACCCTTCTGTGCAGCATTAGCAACAGCGGAGTTCAAAGTCTTCTCTACAACTTCTGCAACTGCGCGGTTGGTGAAACGCAGGGTTTCCTGAGCGGCTACTACATCTTTGCCGCGGATTTGGTCGAGCACGATACGCGCCTTACGGGGCGAAACGCGCACATAGCGAGCGATTGCTTTAGCTTCCATGTTTCACCCTTTCTTACTTGTCGTGACCACGGAAGGTACGGGTTGGTGCAAATTCGCCCAACTTGTGTCCAACCATAGACTCGGTTACATAAACTGGCACATGCTTGCGACCATCATGCACAGCGATGGTATGACCAACCATCTCTGGGAAAATGGTGGAAGAACGTGACCAAGTTTTGATGACATTCTTTTCGCCTGCTTCGTTCATCGCCACGATGCGATTGAGAAGGCGAGGTTCCACGAAAGGACCTTTTTTCAAACTTCTGCTCAATGTTTCTCCTTAAGCGATCGGGCGCTACTTCTTGCGACGACGGATGATCAAGCGGCTTGAAGCCTTCTTGGGGTTGCGGGTGCGATGACCCTTGGTGGACACACCCCATGGAGTAACAGGATGACGACCAGAAGACTTGTTCTTGCCTTCGCCACCACCATGAGGATGGTCGACAGGATTCATAACCGTACCACGTACGCTTGGGCGGATGCCCTTCCAGCGATTACGGCCAGCCTTACCAATTTTGATGTTGCCATGTTCTGCGTTGCCTACTTCGCCAACAGTTGCGCGGCAGGTAACCAAAACACGACGCATTTCAGAAGAAGGCATACGAAGGATTGCGTACTTGCCTTCCTTACCCATCAGCTGAATGCTGGTGCCAGCAGAACGAGCAATTGCAGCACCGCGGCCAGGCTGAAGCTCAACAGCGTGAATGAGCGTACCTACTGGGATTGCGGAAAGTGGCAATGCGTTGCCTGGCTTGATGTCAGCATCTGGACCAGAAATTACAGTTTCGCCAACTTTGAGGCCCTTTGGCTGAAGGATGTAGCGCTTTTCACCGTCTGCATAGTGGAGAAGAGCGATACGTGCGCTGCGGTTAGGGTCGTACTCGATCGTTGCAACCTTAGCAGGAATGCCATCCTTGTTGCGCTTAAAGTCGATGATGCGGTAACGACGCTTGGTACCGCCACCCTGATGACGGGTGGTAACACGACCGTTGTTGTTACGGCCAGCCTTCTTGGGCAGTGGTGCCAACAGAGACTTTTCGGGCTTGGTGCACGTAATGTCAGCAAAGTCCGAAACGGTCTGGAAGCGGCGCCCAGGGCTTGTGGGCTTGTATTGTTTTACTCCCATTTTCTTCCTTTCTATGGGCTTGAACTTGTTGTTCACGCCCTCGGTCTTATGTGGTCTCCATCACCGCCATGAGAACCTTTGGGAGAGGGTTCTCGGCGACTCCGAGTTACCACGCGCCCGGGTGTATCCATCAACAGCCAGACGCAAACGAGAATTATACTTGCGAATACGCCTGTATGCAAGTTAAAAATCACGCTCTTCATTTCTTCGCAAAGAATTCACAGTTGCGCCAAAATGCACCTTACTTGCTATGGCGTATTACCAAAGCGTAATTAACTTACTAATTAGTATTTTGATCTGCCTTCAGCTAGAAAGCTTTTCGAGGCAAGTTTCGCTTATTCGACTGCTTTTCGGCATAAAGGAAGTAGCGAAATAACTCGACAAAAGATTGCTGCATCCCTATATCTTTTCTCGAGAACCTAAGGCTACTTCTTTACTATGCCGAAATACAGTCGGCTCTACAATGCCTCGAAAAGCTTTCTAGCTGAAGGCGAACAACTATATATAGTAGTAATGCTTCGCCTACCTTTTACTAAAAGCGAACAACTCCCTCAGTTATAACTGTCTGCAATTCTCGCTACTTCGGTGTTATGAACGCGGTAAACGCAACCGCGGAACTACTACAACTAAGCAATACAGAAGCGCTACTGTCCCCAAAACTCCTGCAGCAAGTCCAATAGCACCCACCGATACACTACTTGCTACTACCCCACCAACCGCAGAGCCACTTCCTATACCGAAGTTAAATATCGCCGAAAAGATTGAGGTTGCAACTGCCTGATCATCAAGACTCGAATAGCGAATAACCTCTGATTGCAAAACAGCGTTCATTGCGGTACTTCCCATGCCAAGCACCATGCAAGCCACAAGCACGCCCGCTAACAATTCTTTACTTATATATAAAGTAAAGAACGCCGCCACAAGAGCAACCAAGCACACACATAAAAACTTTAGTCGTATGCGCGCATACAGTTTCGAGAAGAGCATACTTCCCACAATGCCTGCCACACCAAAACAAGCGATAACTATAGTTACCACGTGTTCTTCAAGTCCTACACTTTGCAGCAGATAAGGTTCAATGTAGCTATAACAAATATAGTAGGCGGTCATTAACACACCTACAAATATATAGATGCCACGAAGCGCTTTTGTTTTCACGAGAACGGGAAGCCTGCGAACAGAGAATGGTTTAGTAGCAGGAATAGAAGGCAAAACGAAGTAAAGATATATCAGGATAAGAACGGTAATAAGAGCAACACAGGCAAACGTCATACGCCAACCAAGTGCCAATCCAATAACGCGACCAATAGGCAACCCAGCAATAAGAGCAACCGATTCACCCATTACCACCATGCCGAGCGCCATATGGCGATGATCTTCGCTTACTACACGAACCGCCATAGGAGGTGCAATCGACCAGAAAATAGCATGCGCACATGCCACTACGATACGAGCAGCCATCAGCATGAAATAACTCGTAGCAAGCGAAGAGAGCAACTGCCCTAACGCAAAAAGTGCCACGATAAACAAAAACAGTTTTCGAAATCCAATGCGCGATGCAACGATCATCAAGGGAAGTGAAAGAAGCATAACCATCCAGGCATAAACTGAAATAAGCATACCAGCCTGAGATTCACTCACGGAAAAGCTCACTGCAATATCAGTCAAAAGCGCCACAGGCATGAATTCAGACGTGCAGAAAATAAACGTTGAAATAGTAATTCCAATAAGCGGCAAAGCTTCTCGAAGATTCATATGCTGCTTTTTTCGCGACACAACCACTACCTTTCTTATCGATGAAGCCTATACATACTAACCAAGAAACATAGTTTGAAAAGTAGTTAAGGGTTTTCTCTTGCGATAATCCATCTCCCTCCACAAAAATGCATAATCTGTTTCCACATGCCCCAATAAAGCTTTATAGTTTGTCTGGCTATTAAATCGACTAGACCACACTGTTTGTCACTGTCGTATTCGGTTTTTCGAATCACTACTAAGCTATCAAGGATTTGAACTTATGATTCATGACTTTATATCCCTTGCCATAATTGCCCTTATTGCAGCATTAGCTCCTCTTATTGCTAACTTAATTCCTAAAAAGCTTATTCCTGAAACCGTATTGCTCTTAATCGGTGGTGCTGTTTTGGGTCCTTCAGTCCTCAACCATATCTGGCTTGATGAAACTGTTTTATTCTTGGCTGATTTAGGTACTGCAATGCTCTTTTTGCTTGCTGGTTTCGAAATAAACCCTCGTACCATTACAGGCCAAGAAGGAAAGCGCGGCTTTAAAACGTGGTTCATTACCTTGGCTATAGCCTTCGCTTTGGTGATGGGTGTTTACCACGCCTCCTTCGGAGAGCTGTCCATCGATGCGCTGGCGCTTGCTATCGCTCTTACCACCACCGCCATTGGTGCACTTATGCCCATATTGAAAGAACGCGGCATCTTAAATAACCGTGTAGGCGAATCGGTGCTGGCCTATGGTACTTGGGGCGAACTTGGTCCCGTTATTGCAATGGCGCTTCTTTTATCCACCCGCGCCGCATGGTTGACGGTAATTATTCTGCTTGCTTTTATTGCGCTGGCAGTATTGGTTGCTGTTTTAGGACAACGCGCCGCAAAGGCAGAACATCAAATCTTCTTGATTCTTTCCCAAGGAAGAAATACCACGTCTCAAACCCTGGTACGCGTTACTATGCTGCTGCTTATTGCTCTTGTGGCAATTTCGGCAATATTTGATCTCGATATAGTTCTTGGCGCGTTTGCTGCGGGCTTTATCCTTCGCTACATTGTGCCTGAAGATGATCACATTCTTGAAGAAAAGCTTATGGCTATTGGATACGGATTCCTTATCCCCCTTTTCTTCATCGTCTCTGGTGCCAAAATTGATATTGGTGCCGTTGCCAGCCAACCGCTTCTGTTAATTGGCTTTATCTGTCTGCTTCTCCTTGTTCGCGCCGTACCTATTTTTGTCGCCATGAGAACCGACAGTAATCCAGAAGTCAAAGCTTTGGGCGCTGCCAATCATGCCACCGTGTCGTTTTACTGCACCACTGCACTGCCCCTAATCGTTGCAGTTACTACTGTTGCCGTTAATGCAGGAGCAATGTCTTCTTCACTTGCGTCAATTTTGGTATCAGCTGGCGCTTTAACCGTATTAATCATGCCATTTATAGCTTCACTTACCTACAAAGAGCCCAAGTAAACACCAGTTAATACGGCAGTTATAACAATCAGTTACAAAAAGTTGAAAATCATATATAAAAAGTAAATAGTTCCCCTCATAGAGCAAAACGCGTTCAAATGCTAGGATATGGTTTGAACAGGACGTTCGATCGTGAATGTTTTTCTGTTCCATTCGATCAAATAATGAGGAGAGGATCGTAATTATGGATTTTCAGCTTACTGACGAACAGGAATTGCTGATTGAAAGCGCTCGTGAATATGCTAGCCGCTACTTCACTGATGAAGCGGTAAAGCAGGCCTACGAAGTAGACCATCATATCAGCGTAGAAGCAGCTATGGCTTATCGTGAAGCAGGCTTCATGCATCTTGGCCTTCCTGAGGAAGTTGGTGGCGTTCCAGTAGACAAGCTTACCGAGGTTCTTTTGGTAGAAAAGCTTCATGAGTTCACTGGTGTTACCCTTCCCTTCGTAACCGACTTCAATACCATTACCGACGTAATTGACTTCGGCACCAAAGAACAGCAAGAAATGATCATGGATGCTATCGAAAATGTTGAGAGCACCTGCATCGCTTGTTCTGCAATTTCCGAACCTGCTGCTGGTTCCGACAACAACGCTATGACCTGCGTTACCAAGAAGCAGCCAGACGGCACTTATATCCTGAATGGTCAGAAGACCTGGGTTACCCTTGGTGGTCTTTCTATCTACACCATGGTTGTAGCTAAGGACGAAGATCCTTCTTACGAAAACGACAAGTACTCCTTGTGGCTCATCCCTAACGATACCCCTGGCTTCACCGTTGCTCACCTCGAAAAGGTTGGCCAGCAGGCAATCCCATTTGTTGACCAGTTCTTCGACAACGTAGTTCTTACCGAGGATATGCGTCTTGGCGAACCTGGTATGGGTTGGAAGCTTCTCATGAAGAAGCTCGAATTCGAACGCTGCTTGGTTGTTGCTTCTTCTCTCGGTCTTGCACAGGCTGCTTTGAACGACGCTGGTGCTTATGCTTCTGAGCGTATCGCATTCAAGAAACCAATCGCTCACTTGACCCAGATCCAGGAACACCTCTGCGAGATGGAAAACATCATCCAAAACGTACGTCTCCGTCTGTATCAGGTAGTAGACATGATTGACCGCGGCGAATCTACTCGTCTTGAATCTGCTCTGCTCAAGGGTTATGCATGTAAGGAACTCACTCGCGTGGCTGACATGGCAATGGCTATTTATGCCGCTATTGGTTACACCAAGGAAATTCGCGTTGGCCGCATTTGGGCTGACCTCCGTGGTAACGAAATGGGCGGCGGCACTACTGAAGTTATGAACTACATTGCTGGTCGTCAGTTGGTAAAGAAGTACAAGGCATAGTAAATCGCTTTGTTTAACTACTTCTTATAGAGCGTTTAAGTGTAGGACTCTTTCGTAATAGTTTCTTCCTTAGATTAAGATTTTCCTACACTCGCCTATCAAGCTCCTCGATTATCGGGGAGCTTGTTTTTTACAGATGCTTGCCGCCAAAGGTACTTGCCACCAATCGCCTGAACATTTCGCTCGCATTTCCAAGAAATAACAAACGGAGCGCTTTCTGTTCACGCAGAGAGCTATAATAAGCATTTGCATTTTTCGAAAGCACGTGTCGCTACGTAGTTATGCACTATGTTGCTAAAGGCGCTTTTCTAAAATGCGCTTGTTTCTTATCCAATCAAGGAGTCTTGTTTATGAAAGCAATTGTAAACGCCTGGACAAGCTTGAGCCTTATCAAGCGAATTGTCATTGGCCTAATCATCGGTGCCCTTATCGGCCTGTTCGGTCCAAAAGACATTATTGTTATCGAACTTCTGGGTACCTTATTTGTAAACGCATTGAAGGCCGTTGCCCCTCTTTTGGTATTCTTCTTGGTTATCAACGCGCTCAGCCGTACCAAGCTGCCAAAATCCATGCGCACGGTTATTACGCTTTACGTAATTAGCACCTTGTGCGCTGCTATTACCGCTGTTGTTGCCTCTTACGCCTTCCCTGTCACCCTTACCTTGGCTGATCCGGGTGAGGCAGAAGCTATCCCATCAGACATTGGTGAAGTTCTTATGACTTTGCTGAACAACATGGTGGCTAACCCTGTAGATGCACTGGTAAACGCAAACTATCTTGGAATTTTGGTTTGGGCGATTGTTTTGGGTATCGCGATGCGTTACACCTCTGAAGCAACGCGTGATTTCTTCAGCAATATCTCCCACGCAATTTCTGCAGTTGTTCGCTGGGTTATTGCCTGTGCTCCTTTCGGTATTCTGGGCCTTATTTATACTTCCGTATCTCAAAATGGTCCTGAAATCTTTATCGAATACGGTCAGCTTCTTGCAATCCTTTTGGGCTGCATGTTCTTTGCGGCTTTGGTGGTAAATCCCCTTCTTGTATTCTTGAACATCCACAAGAACCCTTATCCTTTGGTATTCCGCTGCTTAAAGGACAGTGGCATCACCGCATTCTTCACTCGCAGCTCCGCTGCTAACATTCCTGTAAACATGGACCTTTGCCGTCGCCTTGGTCTTCATGAAGACACCTACTCTGTTGCTATTCCGCTGGGCGCAACGGTAAACATGGCAGGCGCCGCAGTAACTATTTCCGTTATGACTATGGCAGCTTGCCATACCTTAGGTATTGCGGTTAACCCTGTAACCGCAATCATCTTGTGCATACTTGCTGCAGTAAGTGCTTGCGGCGCATCGGGCGTTGCTGGTGGTTCTTTGATGCTTATTCCTTTGTGCTGTTCGCTGTTCGGCATCAGCAACGACATCGCAATGCAAGTTGTAGGTATCGGTTTTGTTATTGGTGTAATTCAAGACTCCGTCGAAACCGCCATCAACTCTTCTTCCGACGCATTGTTCTCCGCTACGGCAGACTACAAAGAACGTCGCAAGGCTGGTATCGACTTCAAGCCTGGCAAAGATTCTCCTGTATGGAAAACCGCCGAAAGTGAAAAGGTTGCTACCGAAACCGCAGCTGCAAACGAGTAGTTTTGTTGGTTGAGTTTGTCGAAGCATCTGAGACATCCAAGTATCTAAGATATCTGATGCCTCCGAAGCTTCAAAACTTAAAGAGCTTCAAGGGCCTTGCCTTGTAACCTTAAAGCCACCCTAAAGCCATCCGTTTGTACGCAAATTCGGATTAACACTATAAGAGCCCTTCGGGGCTCTTATTTTTTGTCCAAGTGCACCAAAGCCTACAGCGATTCACTCTCGCCAATCAAGACTCACTCCACCCCATCAAATCCTGCGACAATTCCTCTGACTCATCAAATCCTGCGCTATTTTTTCAGCAAACGTAAACCCAACTTATATCAAGTTCTTTTAAACTAGAGCGTGATGATTTTTAACGTAGAAGCATTAACGCAAAACATAGCTAAACAAATGCTGAAGACGTTTACCAGGAACTTTTCTCTTCACAGAACAGAGAAATGATATTACATACGTATCTTGGAGGGTTAATGGATACTCAAATCAACAATCAAAGCAATGAGTCTACTCTTCCTAAGGGGCTTGAAGGTTTGGTAGTCGTAGAACTAGGCGATTACGTTGCCATGCCTGCCTGCCCTCGTATGCTAGGAGAACTCGGCGCCACCGTATATAAAATCGAAACGCTCTCTGGCAACTTGCACCGTCTTGATGGACCAGGATTTGGCATGCCTGAACTTGGCATGGACAATCCCGCTTTCGATATGAGCAATGCCAACAAAAAGTTCTTATCGCTCGATGTTCGAAGCGAAGGCGGACGCGAGATTGCCTTGAAGCTTATTGAAAAGGCGCATATTTTCGTAACGAGCCTGCGCACTCCAAGCTTAAAGCGTCTTGGATTTGACTACGAATCCCTTCACGAAAAGTTTCCCAAGCTCGTTTATGGCCAAATGCGCGGTTATGGCGAGCGTGGTCCCATGAAGGACGCTAAGGGCTTCGATGCTACTTGCTACTCTGCACGCGGTGGGTTGCTGATGTCTATTCCTCAGGCAGGTGAGCATTTTATGCCTGGCAATATGCCTGCTGCTTTTGGCGACTGGAATGCTAGCATCGCCCTTGGCATGGGTCTTATGAGCGCACTTTGGCGCGCAGAACAAACGGGTGTAGGCGACTTGGTAACGGTCAATTTGCACCATATGGCTTTGTGGGCAATGCAAGTTGCCGTTGTCTCTCAGCCTTTTGGCGTTCCTTATCCAAAGAATCGAAATATGGCAACCTGCCCTACAAATAATTGCTATCGCACCAAAGATGGCGTCTGGTTCCTGATCTGCTACGGATCCTATGATGCTTGGTACCCTTTCGTCATGCGCTTGATTGACCTGCCCGAATACGCAGAAGACGAACGCTATACCAACTGTGCCAAAATCAACGAAACAGGAGAAGTCGCAACCGTTGTACAGCTTATTGGCGATGCCTTCGCGCAGCATGACTGGGAGTACTGGGAAGCACTCTTTATCGAAAAGGATGTTCCTTACGCTCGCTGCAACACGATGGAAGACGTCATGAGCGACGAAGAAGCCTACGCAAATGATATTTTGCGTCCTATTCATTACGACAGCATTGGCGATCACTGCATTACTACCAGCCCTATTCGCATGGCTTCTGTGGGCGACCCTGAAATTACTCGCGCTAAACCACTTGGCTACGACACCGCTTCCGTTTTGGAAGAACTTGGTTACAGCGCCGCTGATATTCAGACGTTCGAAGAGAAGAATTACGTACACTGTTTTGAGGGCAACGCGCCTGCATCACTTGATGAGGTGTCTTTCGGACCAGATCATCGCTAATATCGTCGAAAGCCAAAGCTAAATTCAGGATAAGGTGCTCGCGCCGTAAGGGGTGTTCATCCCGCAAGAGAACCCATATCATAAAGGCACCCACATTGCTAAGATGTTTGCATCACAAGACAGCAGCCCATCAGTTAATACTGATGGGCTGCGAACGATAAATCCCTATACCAATTATTCAGTTGTGTTCAAAATATGCACCATCAAGAAAGGCAATGATTTTATATACCTATGCGTGAGCATAAAACAACATTGGCTATAAAAGCGCCTCTTCCCATTGCGCCTCTTTAAACCCTACCAAAATGAAATCTTTTCCAACAACAAGAGGGCGCTTTACCAACATGCCATTAGTCGCAAGAAGATCAAAGGCCTCTTCATCGGTCATGCCTTCTTCAAAGCGATTTTTAACTCCAAGTTCACGATAGAGTATGCCACTTGTATTAAAGAAACGACGTAGTGGAAGTTCACTTCTTTCGTGCCAGGCTTTTAGTTCTTCCGCTGTTGGATTATCTTCCACAATATGGCGATCCTCATAGTTGACCCCATGATCGTCGAGCCATTTCTTCGCTTTTTTGCAGGTTGAACACTTCGGGTATTCTAAAAAGAGAACGTTAGTCATCATTGCTCCTTTGTACTTGTTGGTTTGTGTTCTGAGTACAGCTCAGCGTTTGTTCGCGTTCTTGCGTAAGGGTTGTAAGAGTTGATTCAGTATCCGATTCTGAATTTGAAGCTGCCTGTTTCTTTTCGCGCATTTTCGCCGCAGCGTCAACCGCACCGAATGCCAAACAACAGGCTGCCACTATAACCGCAATCCCCCACATGCCTTAGCCCTTACTCTCTTACTGAACTAGTATTACCAAAACCTGACACTTATCAAAATCTGAGTTTTACCAAAGGCCAGCACTTACCAAAACCTGATAATTGCCAAAGACCGACACTTGCCAAAACCCGACATTTATCAAAGACCGACACTTTAATCATCGATAAAACCAAGGGGATACTTTGTTTCTTCTCCCTTTCGCAACACGCCCATCATCTCGCGCGTCAATGAGTAATCTTCGTCATCAGGCAAATCTTCACGAGAGAGCCACTCAGCTTCTTCGAGTTCATGATCATCAAGCGTAATAGAACTCTCGCCATCAAGATCGCAAAAGAAGCCAAAAAGAAGCGATGAAGAAGGAGGCCACGGCTGACTTTTATAATAGCGAAGGTTTGTCACCTTTAAGCCAACCTCCTCCATCACCTCACGATGAACGGTTTGCTCAACTGTTTCACCCATTTCGCAAAAGCCCGCAATAAGTGCATAGCTCTTGTATTGACGACCTGCGTAGCGAGAAACCAACACTTTATTACGTTGCCTATCCACGATACCGATAATTACCGCAGGAAACAGTCGCGAAAACTCCATGCAACCACATTCAGGACATTGCAGCATTCGTTCGACAATTCCATGCTGCATTTTCGAGCCACATCGTCCACAAAAATGATGCGTGTCATACCATACGTGATACTCATAGCCAACCATTCCCGCAAAAACGCGATGCTTTGGCTGATAATTACGTAATTGAGCAACAGGAATAAATTCATAGCTTAGTTGCGATTGCTGTTCTGGCTGGGTTTCCGCTTGAGTTTCCGACTGTGCTTCAGCAGCTATTTCAGACAGCGCTTCGTTGCTTATTTCTGACTGCACTTCGTTGCTTATTTCAGGCTGCTCTTCATCTTGTTTAACAATCCGCGCTTCAACTTTAGCTTCATCCTGTACTTCAGTCTGACCTTTAATCTGCGATTCGTCTCGTTTACCACTCAAGAACTCTTCCAGCGCTTCATCGTCAATTCCGCAACGAAAATATGCCGTTTCTCCAACAGTAAAAAGAAGCAACGCTGAGGGCTTTCGCCCATCTAAACACAGCGGAATACTGGACGTTTCCGACTGCGGCTTACAAAATTCGCCTACTACTTTTGCTTTACGCAGAGCACCATAGCTAGGAAAATGAAGTGTACCCTCTGAGCTTTTTGCAACCAGAACACTGCTCTCTCTATAAATTAGAATTCGATCCGAAAACTCGGGTTCTACCCATGCAAAATCGTTACAAAAAGAGTGCGGTTCAATATCTTGAAACACAGTCGATCACCGTTTCCTTTCACTGCTCTAAATATACTCTTTCCGAATCGATCTTTTCTTGCGGTAGACTAATTTACGTAGCTTTAGCGAGCTTTTACGTGGCTCTTCGCAAGCAACTTTTTTATTGCCAATCTACAAAAGGATGAACCATGGATACAATTTGCCCAGCTCAATTTGAAGACAACTTGCCTACGCTCATAAAAGTAAAACAAGTAAGCGATGGCTGGATCAAAAAGTACATCCTTACCTATGAAAAGCCTAACGGATCACTCTACACCTACGAAAGCGCTTCCCGAAAGCCACTTGAAGCATACCGAAACGAACTTTTATGTAATGCGCAAGGTTCTTCTGGTCGCCATAGCCAAAACAAATCTCAAGCTGCTTTAGCCTCAACATTAGAAACGCGCATTAAAAACTGTGACGCTGTGTGCATCGTTCCCGAACTTCCTGACGGCAGCTATTTAATGATTAAAGAATTCCGATACCCTGTTAATGGCGTATTTGCGGCATTCCCCGCAGGGCTTATCGACGAGGGCGAAGACATATCAACCACCGTCGATCGTGAGCTTCGCGAAGAAACGGGCTACTGTCTGAGAAGAGATGTCGATCAGCCTATTAGAACCTTGGCTCAACCTGGATTTTCTTCAGTTGGCATGACTGATGAAAATGTACTTGTCGTTTTTGCGAAAGTAGAAAAAGCAGGAGACGCCCATCCCGAATCGAATGAGCTCATTGAGCCCTTTATTCTTCCAGGTGATTCCATTCGTGATTTCTTAGACACTACAACCTATTTCTTAGGAACGCGTGTTCAACTTCTTCTAGAGCTTTTAGCAGCACAGAATAGCTAGAAGACTTGATCTAAATTCAACAACTGCGCTACCGTTTCTCACGGTTTTCTTGCGCTTTCTCCGTTCTCCTCCATACGCTTTCTTGCGCCTCCGTGCGCCCTCCCGCACCTCTCTCGCCTTTCTCGCGCCTTCCCTCACGCCTTTCTCGCGCCTTGCTCATTTCACCCTCATATACAGCGACACGAAGGACTCTCATGTGCACTAACTGTGCTCAAAAGTTCTCTTTTATGTGAATTTTTTCTTCTACTCTAGAGATATGAAGGGAATAACAATTTCACATAGCAGCGCAGCGAGATTTTGGAGCAGCCATGCCCTAAAATACCTACTGCTGTCTAAGGGTTTTAAAGTTCAGAATTCAAGAATACAATTCGCACCCTTTAGTTCCTATAAAACCACTTCACAAACCTTGATAGAAATCAGTCACTTTGCAGACAATCTTCTCGACTCAAAGAACTGCATACATATCCTAAGACCAAGAGATAATTCAATAAATTCCAATTCGTTATCTAAGGCTGTTGGTAAAAATGTAACCGTACATTATCATTCGAACGCTTTACCAAAAGGCCATCTTCTTCATTTGTTCAATGACGTTTATATAACCTCCCCTGAACTAACTTTCGTTCACTATGCAACGGAAAGCACGATTTTTGAATTACTAAAACTCGGATATAAATTATGCGGAACTTCTTTCGATGACGAAAATGCTCAATACAACAAATCGAACAACTTTCAAACCATTACCTCTTGTAATGCTCTTAAAGTTTTTATTCAATACAACCCAAAGATTGTTGGATCCAGGAAAGCACTAAATTCACTGAAATTCATACGTGATAATTCGGCTTCGCCAATGGAAACAGCATGTACACTCTTATTGTGTCTTCCTTATAAGCTAGGCGGCTACGGTATTCCCTTTCCTGAGCTAAACCAGAAAATTCAACTCAGACATTCCGTTAAAAAAATCACATCACATCATTTCTTTGTTGCTGATCTGTATTGGAGAGAAGAAGGCGTAATCGCCGAATACGATAGCGACCAATTTCACTCAAATCGAATTTCCATCAACAAAGATATTCAACGAGCAAATTTGTTAGAACTAAACGGACACAAAGTAATTACCATCACCAAAAAACAAATACTAAACCGCTACGAATTTGAGCAGACCGCTACCTTAATTGCAAAAGAACTTAATCATCGAATTAGACTTCCACGCGGATTTCGAACAAATCAAACCAGACTGCGCAAAGAACTACTCTCTAATTCTTTCCCAAATTAATTTTGCAAAAACAGGACATTGTTTTTGGCAGAAAATGAGCGAATGTTACCTAACAAAGCGAATGCCTCGTTCAAAACTATACCGATTTCCACACGTATAATCTTTCATTACAAATAATTGACCATTAATGTCATCAAAAAGCTACCTAATCAATTAATTCCAAGCATCCCTGACTAAATCTAGTAACAAACGTAGATTTTCATCCAAAAACGGCAGCAAAAAATAACAAACCCCCGTCGGAAACATCCAACGGGGGTTTAAGTCTAATCGAGCTATACGTTTTGGCGCACTCGAACTATGAGCTTTGACATGTTCGAGCTGCAAACTTTGGCCCATATTAGCTGTTGCTGCCTATCTCCAGCACAGCCACTAGCTAGTCACCAATACCTAAAACTAGTCCTGAGCAGCGAAGATCTCGATGGAATCGCCGTCAGCCAAGGTAACCATAGCCTTCTTCCAGGTGCGAGTCTTGCCAGCCTGGAAACGTACGCGCTTTGGCTTGGACTTTACGTTTGCGGTGTTAACCTTAACAACCTTTACGTCGAAGATAGCCTCAATAGCCTGAGCAATCTCTACCTTGTTAGCAGTTTTAGCTACTTCAAAGGTGTAAACGTTATCCTCCATGCGCATGTAGGTGCTCTCCGAAATGATCGGACGAATGATAACTTCGCGTGGATCCTTCATTATGCAAGCACCTCCTCGATGCGGGTCAAAGCAGCGCTCGTGAATACGAGAGCCTTGTTGTCAATGAAGTCGAGCGTGTTTGCCTCGGAAATACCAATGGTGCGAACCTGAGGAAGGTTACGGAAAGACAGGTAAGTGTTTACGTCTTCGTCACCAACAACGAGGGTTACACGACCAGCAAGACCAAGGTTCTTCAAAACCTCAACTGCCTGCTTGGTAGAAGGCTTCTCAAAAGTCAGAGAATCAACTACAACGAGCTCGCCGTCAGCAAGCTTAGCGGACAGGGCAGAACGCATAGCCAGCTTTACAACCTTTGCAGGTACCTTAAATGCGTAAGAGCGAGGATGAGGACCGAATACGGTACCGCCGCCTGCCCATTGTGGAGCACGAATCGTACCCTGACGAGCACGACCAGTACCCTTCTGGCGCCAAGGCTTCTTGCCGCCACCACGAACCTGACCACGAGTCAAGGTGTCATGGGTACCAGCACGACGAGCAGCGCGCTGGGAACGAACCACTTCGTGCATTACATGCACGTTAGGCTCAATACCAAAGACAGCTGCGGAAAGTTCGGTATCGGATACCTTCTTACCGCTGGCGTCTTTTACTTCAATACTTGCCATAATCTATAAACTCCTTCGCATCGTTTCTAAGCCATGCGAATACGAACCACGCCGTTTTTGCCGCCAGGAACAGCGCCCTTGAGCATAATGAGGTTCATATCTTCATCAACGCGGACAACTTCAAGGTTCTTGGTCGTTACGGTATCGCAACCCATGTGACCAGGAAGGCGTACACCCTTGAATACACGGGAAGGATAAGCGCACTGACCTACAGAACCGGGAGCGCGATGGAAGTGAGCACCGTGTCCACCAGGGCCACCGCCAAAGCCATAGCGACGCATAACACCAGCAAAGCCCTTACCCTTGGAAGTACCAGTTACGTCAACCTTCTTTACCTCAGCAAAGTTAGCAACGGTAACTTCTTCACCAACGGTGTGCTCAGCAGCATCAGCAACGCGTACCTCGCGAAGATAGCGAACAGGCTCAACGCCCTGCTTTGCGAAGTGACCAGCCATAGGCTTGTTTACCTTCTGCTCTTTGATGGTGCCAAAACCAAGCTGAACAGCTTCATAACCGTCAGTAGCGGTGGTCTTTACCTGGCATACCTTGTTAGGAGCAGCTTCAATAACAGTTACAGGGATGACCTTGCCGTCTTCGTCGAAGAGTTGGGTCATGCCGATTTTCTTACCGTAGATAGCGTTAATCATCTAGTATCACACTCCCCTACAGCTTGATCTCAATGTCAACGCCAGCAGGAAGATCGAGACGCATCAAAGAATCAACCGTAGAAGGGGTTGGATCAAGGATGTCGATCAAGCGCTTATGAGTGCGCATTTCAAACTGCTCGCGAGAGTCCTTGTTTACGTGCGGGCCTTTTACAACGCAGTAAAGGTTGCGTTCGGTCGGCAGCGGAATAGGACCGGAAACCTTAGCACCCGTCTTCTGTGCGGTGTCTACGATCAACTTAGTGGACTGATCCACGATCTCGTGATCGTAACCCTTCAAGCGGATGCGGATATTCTCTTTAGCCACTTTAACCTCCATTGTAAGCGGTGGAACTTAAGCCCTAAGGCTTAAGCATTTCCACCAGCCTTGCTGATAATCTCGTCTGCCACATTCTTAGGAACAGGCTCATAAGAGTCGAACTGCATGGTGTAGGTTGCACGACCCTGGGTGCCACTGCGCAGGTCGGTTGCATAACCAAACATCTGGCTCAGTGGAACCTTTGCAGTAATGCTTACTGCACTACCACGCTGCTCCTGGCCCTGAATAATGCCACGACGGCTAGGAATGTCGCCCATTACGAAACCGGTGTACTCTTCAGGGGTTTCAACCTCTACTGCCATAACTGGCTCGAGGATTACAGGATCAGACTTCTTCAAAGCATCCTTAATTGCCATAGAACCAGCAACCTTAAATGCAGCTTCAGAAGAGTCAACATCGTGATAAGAACCGTCGATCAGTTCTACGCGAATGTCCTCAACAGGGTAACCTGCCAAAACGCCAGAGTTAAGAGCTTCCTGAATACCCTTGTCAACTGCAGGGATGTATTCCTTAGGAACAACACCGCCAACGATCTTGTTCTCGAATTCGTAACCCTTGCCAGCTTCCTGAGGATACATGTTGATGATTGCGTGACCATACTGACCACGACCACCAGACTGACGAACGAACTTGCCTTCAGCGCCCAGTACTTCATGACCAGGACGTTCACGATAAGCAACCTGAGGCTTACCAACGTTTGCTTCAACTTTAAATTCGCGAAGCAGACGGTCGATAATAATCTCGAGGTGAAGCTCACCCATACCAGCAATAATGGTCTGACCAGTTTCGTGGTTCGTAGAAACACGGAAGGTTGGGTCTTCTTCAGCGAGCTTCTGCAATGCCAAGCTCATCTTGTCCTGTTCTGCCTTGGTCTTAGGCTCAACAGCAATGTCGATAACAGGATCAGCGAACTGCATAGACTCAAGAATGATAGGAGCGTTTTCGTCACAGAGGGTGTCACCAGTGGTGGTGTTCTTCAAACCTACAACTGCAACAATGTCGCCAGCGGAGCACTTATCAATATCGATACGATTGTTGGAGTGCATCTGGAGCAAACGACCAATACGTTCCTTCTTGTCCTTAGTTGCATTGTGTACATAAGAACCAGACTCGAGAGAGCCAGAATATACACGCAAGTAAGTGAGCTTACCAACAAATGGATCGGTCATGATCTTGAATGCGAGTGCTGCAAAAGGAGCCTTAGGATCTGCAGGACGTTCGTCCTCTTCGCCAGTCTCTGGGTTGGTACCCTTAATTGCAGGAACGTCGCCAGGAGCAGGAAGGTAGTCTACAACTGCGTCCAAAAGTTCCTGAACACCCTTGTTCTTGTAAGCAGAACCTACAAATACTGGGTTGATCTGGCAGTTGATAACACCCTTGCGGATAGCTGCCTTGAGTTCCTCAACGGAAACTTCTTCTTCCATGAGAACTTTTTCCATCAGGTCGTCGTCGCAGTCAGCTGCTGCTTCGAGAAGTTCCTGATGATACATTTCAGCGTCATCCTTGAACTCTGAAGGAATTTCATCCATAGGCTCAGGATAGGTCATGCCCTTGTCGTCTGCCCTGAAGTCCCATGCAGTCATGGTTACCAAGTCAATAACGCCCCAGAAGTTGTCTTCAGCACCCATAGGAAGCTGAGCTGCAACTGCCTTAGCGGCCAGACGATCACGCATGGTCTGAATTGCGTGGAAGAAGTCTGCACCTACGCGGTCATACTTGTTGATGAATGCGATACGAGGAACGCCGTAGCGCTCTGCCTGACGCCATACGGTTTCAGACTGAGGCTGAACACCTGCAACAGCGTCAAATACTGCTACGGTGCCGTCAAGAACACGCAGGGAGCGTTCAACTTCAGCGGTGAAGTCAACGTGGCCGGGTGTGTCGATAATCTGGAAGCGATATTCTTCGCCATCCTTCTTCCAGAAGCAGGTGGTAGCTGCAGCGGTAATAGTTACGCCACGCTCCTGTTCCTGAACCATCCAGTCCATCGTAGCTGCACCATCATGAACCTCACCAATTTTGTGGGTCTTACCGGTGTAGTACAGAATACGTTCGGTGGTAGTGGTCTTACCAGCATCGATGTGAGCCATGATGCCGAAGTTACGAGTGTGGTCAAGAGATGCTTTTGCCATATCTAGTCCACTCCTCCTTACCAGCGATAGTGCGAGAATGCACGGTTGGATTCTGCCATCTTGTAGAGGTCTTCACGCTTTTTGATAGAAGCGCCAGTGTTCTCTGCTGCATCCATGATTTCAGCTGCGAGGCGTTCTTTCATGGTGTTTTCCTTGCGCTTGCGAGAGAAGTCAACCATCCAACGGATAGCAAGCGTAGTTGCGCGGCGAGAGTTAACCTCCATAGGTACCTGATAGGTAGCACCACCAACACGCTTAGGCTTTACCTCGAGCGTAGGGCGAATATTGTCCATTGCCTTCTTGAAGACAGTCAGAGCATCCTGACCGGTCTTTTCAGCAACGATATCGAAAGCACCGTAAACAATGCCTTCAGCGACGGACTTCTTGCCGTCTAACAACACCTTGTTGATCAGCTGCGTGACCAAGCGGTTGTTGAATCGAGCGTCCGGCTGCACTTCGCGGCGGACTGCTGCTGCACGACGCGGCATATATCTTCCTTTCGGTTTAAACGACTACTTATACGCGAATAACGCGGATTACTTACTTCTTAGGCTTTTTAGCGCCGTAACGGCTACGAGCCTGTGCACGACCATCAACTGCTGCACAGTCAAGAGCAGCGCGGATGATCTTATAACGAACACCAGGAAGGTCCTTTACACGACCACCACGGAGCAAAACCATGGAGTGCTCCTGAAGGTTGTGACCAATACCTGGAATATAAGCGGTTACTTCCATGCCATTTACCAGGCGAACACGAGCTACCTTACGAAGTGCAGAATTAGGCTTCTTAGGGGTAGTAGTGTAAACACGAGTGCACACGCCGCGCTTTTGCGGGTTGCCTTTGAGCGCCGGGGTCTTCTTCTTGTCGACCTGCTTGGCGCGGCCCTTGCGGACCAACTGATTAATAGTAGGCAAGACTCAACTCCTTTTCTTTATTAGTTACTACATGCCTTTCTATGTTTTCTGAGTGCGTTCTGCAGTTACGCACGCGAAAACACACGCCTCACGGGGAGACGCGAAGATGAACTTTATCACCGGGTATATACCTTGTCAAACGCCACGCATCCGGGCGTATCCATATCTATATTTTACATTGGCCCAAGTAGAAAGCTGCTCTTTGAATCATTTTGAAGAAATTGGCAAACTTTTTCACGTAATTTGCATAGTTGTTTTACGCGAATCTTCCTTACTGCCCCGTTAACAGCCGAATATAAGCTATTTAAAGTCGACTGAAAGATGGTTCAAGAAGCGATGACGTGCTTCTTTGCGTTTTGTTTGGCTAACGGCAATCTTTTCGCCCGATGCCATAATGAAGCCTTCTTTTTGAAGCTCAACTGCGTAATCCAAATTAACAATAAAGCTTTTATGGCACTGGATAAACTGATCAGGCAGCGATGCCGCCATGGCGCTCAGAGAACCATAGATATCGATTACCTCATTGGCAGTATGAATGCGCAATTTTCTACGCTGGCTTTCAATATAGAGAATGTCTGCGTATTTAATGAGACGTACTGACGTGCCAATCTTTACAGGCAGGCTGTTATTGTTGTTTCCCGATAGATGGTTAAAAGCACACGACAAAGCAATATTGACATCTTGCTGTACAAACGGCTTTGGCAAAAAGAAGGTGTGCTCCGTTTCGTAAATTAAAGGCGTATAGTGCTCAAGTTCAGACATATAAATTACTTGAGCGCGGGAAAAGTAGCGTTGATACTTATTAACGATTTCGATGCCCTTAGGAAGGGACCTTCCTTTTGCAAGGCGCTGCGCCTCTCCCATCCAAACGTCTACGAACAGCATGCTTGCAACATTGCCATCTGATAAATATTTAGCTAACTCGATAATAGAGGGACATTGCACAATATCGAGTACTTCTTGATGCTGATTTCTCTCAATAAACGCTTTTAGCATGTTTGACTGATTTTGATTAGCTTCGAGAATAGCTACGTTATACATATGCCCCCCCCCCCGAGCAAAAACTTGGTCTCCCTCTTTTTTGAGAAAGAGAAGAGTGCCATTTCCATTTCCTATATGTAAAAGCCGTATTACAATTCGCAGCTATGTGCAACAGATGTTTTACATACCTTCATCCATAAACAACACAAGTGCCACGCGCGATACGTAACCTGGGTAAGTAAAAGCGATACTAGCAAATGATCAGGACTTTTATACCCTACTTGTAACCATCAAAGCTTTTTTAATCACGAATAGTACTTTCCCTTTGGTGAACGGAATGAAATTGCTTGTTTTGTAAACAAAAAAGCGATTGGACCGAATAACTTCAGTCCAATCGCTCTCATTAATGCTTGTTTTATTCCGCTATAAGGCAGCGTCGTTCGTTAAAACAACAATTGTTTTTATGCCTCCAACAATGGTGCAGCTACTTGCTTCTTACGGGAAAGCACACCAGGCATCCATGTTGCCACAGAAGAGTCAATGCCAAATACCTTGTCTACCTTCTTGTGGTCGCCTTCAACCAGGAAGTTGGAGCCTTCAGCAATAATGTCGGTTACCAAAAGCAATACAAATTCGTAAGAGTTCTTTTCTTTTAATTCACGCAAGAATTCACGAATTTCTTCTTCACGCTGCATAACCGCATCAAGCGTAACCGTTTCATGCTGAGCAATAAGGATCGTACCTTCAGGAATCTTAAATTCCTTAGAGTCTGCAGTAACGAGCGTCTTAACGTCCATTTCAGCATCGCCACCACGAGCGTTAAACACATGCAGACCAAACTCGGTTGGGTCCTGACCAATAATGCCCGCCAAATACTCCACCTGTTCGCGGTCTACTTCAGTAGCGGTAGGCGACTTCAAAATAACCGTATCGGTCATAATTGCAGAAAGTAACGTTGCTGCAATACCTTCAGGAATATCAATACCTGCATTGCGAAGCTTGCACGTAATAATGGTTGCAGAAGAACCAACAGGCATGTTAGTGAAGCGAATAGGCTGGTTGGTGCACACATCCCCAATGCGATGGTGATCCACAATCTCAACAATTTCCGCCTCATTTAAACCATCGGCTGCCTGAGAAAATTCATTGTGGTCTACCAAAGCAACTTTGCGACGAGGCTTAACCGCTACATCGGAGCGAGTCACAATACCTACGGCAACGCCATCTTCGTCAAGAACAACTGCTTCGCGAAGTTCGTTTGCCATAAGGTCTTCAAAAACATCGTTATAAAGATCATTTGGAGCAACGATCATAGGACGATTATCAACCAGGCTCATAATGTCTTGCGTAAGCGATGCCTGTAGATCTGCCGCAATAGCGCTTGCGGATTCTTCAGTTGCATCTTTAGCACCCTTGCAAACCGTAGAAATATAGCGTTCTGCGATTGTGCGCGAAGAAACGACACCCGCATATTTGCCGTTTTCGTCAGTAACTACGATAGAGCGAATGTCGTGAACCGCAAGCAGCTGAGAAGCCTGGAGCAAGGTAGCGCTTCCTGGCAAGCTAATTACAGGAGAGGTCATAACATCGCAAACGCGTGCATATACATGAGAAATCAGCTGTGGTGCCTCAATGCCATATTCAGACAAGATAGCTTCAGATTCTTCAGGAAGAGGGCCCAGGCGGCAAGGAATGTATTCAAATTCTTCCGCATCGGGATTTTGCGCCAGCGTGCGCTTCATCATTTCATTTTTATAGTAGGCAAATCCCACCGCACCAGCGATAGAATCATTGTCGGGATTTTTGTGTCCGACGATAAGAACGGGCGTAGCCATTCGACCTCCTTAAAGCACGACAAATACGCACTTAAACATCCATGAATTCCAGATCGGTAAAAACCGCCTTTCATTGTAAGCGCTCTTACCGAAAAACCGCAACATTCTTATAAGCGTACCTAGGCACGCGCACGTTCATAGGCGGCATCTATGCGAAGATTACGCGCATAGATAGCCCAATTCGCCATCAGTGCAGCAAGATTCAAGAAATAAACGATCAGAACCCAATTCAGATTTCCGCTCACAAATTTTGCTGCAATACCTGCAACATATCCGAGCGTAATAAGTCCCAAAAATTGCCAACTGGTTCCAGCAGCCGTTCGCGCCTTGAAAGATTTCCAGGCATTCATTGGCCAAGACAAGCCAAAACAAATAAGCATTACTGCTTCAAGTATTTCTGCCATTACTATTTAAACGCTGCCTTTCTTGTTATTTACCTATCCTTAATTGGCATTCTGATTTGCAGGCGCAAAAGAGCACCCGTAGGTGCTCTATAGCCTTGTCTGTAATACTCCACTAAAGTATGCAGTTGTGTTTCGCTAACCGATTTTCACAATAGGCGCATAATCCTTCAGGAGTTTTTTGGTTTGACCCGTACGAGAGAAGCGAACATGAAGCGTGTCGCCATCAACTTTCATTACGGTGCCTCTACCGAATACTTTATGGTCAACCGTATCACCCTGAGCAAACGACATACTTGCCGCAGCTTTCTTTGCCGCCCTCGGATTTACCGTAGCGCTTGGACGCTGACGAGGACGAGAACCCGATGCGCTTGATTGGCCGAATACACGACCGCCTCCTGCTTCCACGCCCGATCCAGCAATTCCACGACGGCTACCACGCTTTTCCCAACCAGAACCAGAAAAGCCAGCGGACCCCATACCAATACTACGACGCAGTTCGGCAGGAATTTCAGAAATAAAGCGAGAGGGAGGATTCGCGCTTGATTGACCGAAAATCTGGCGCGTAAAAGCATTGGTCAAATACAAACGCTTTCGGGCACGCGTAATAGCCACATAACAAAGGCGACGCTCCTCTTCCAAGCCCTGCGCATCTTGAGAGGAATTACCATGCGGGAACAAAGACTCTTCCATACCCGCTACGAAAACGCAGTCAAACTCCAAACCCTTTGCGGAATGGATAGTCATAAGCGTGATAGCAGCACCATCGTCGCTCATGGTATCCATATCAGTACGCAACGTTACCCATTCCGTAAAGTCAGCTAAAGAATTTGCCTGGAATGTACGCACGGGAGGCTCTGCATTTGAAGCATCAGCTACATCTTCGCCTTCACCCTTAGCAAGATCTTCTACCGAAGGAGGTTCAAAAAGAGCATCGGCATCATCGTGTGTTTGCGCATATTCATCTACTACACCAAAGAATTCCTGAATGTTTTCTATGCGTCCTTGCGCCTCGTCGGATCCTACCGCACGATATGCCTCGATAAGGCCTGCTTTATCGACAATCATTTCGACCACTTTACGCAAATCGCCCTCGTAGGTTTGCGCCTCGTGGATAAGCGAAACAAATTCTCCAATGGCACGACGAGTATTAGGTCGAATAGCCTCATCAGCTACACAAAGCTCAGCAGCCTGCAAGAATGTGCACTCAGTTTCGCGCGCCACATAATCAATATGCTCAATAGTAGTAGATCCAATACCACGCTTTGGTGTGTTAATGACACGACGCGCCGCCATATCATTGGCGGGATTTACCACCAAGCTCAGATAAGCCATAACATCGCGAATTTCTTGACGATCGAAGAATCGAGTGCCCCCCACCAAACGATACGGCACGCCAGCGCGAAGCAACATATCTTCCAACATACGGCTTTGAGCGTTCGTTCGATAGAACACGGCGATTTGATTATAAGGAGTGCCCGATCCATGTTGCTTTTCTATCTCTGAAGCAATCCAGCGCCCCTCATCACGTTCATCGGTTGCCATGTAGACCGAAATCTTTTCTCCTGCTGGCTGTGAAGTGAATAGCTTTTTGGGCTTACGCGTTATATTGTTGGCAATTACTGCATTAGCGGCATCCAAAATATTGCCCATAGAGCGATAGTTCTCTTCTAGCTTCACCACATGAGCATTAGGGTAATCTTTTTCGAAATCCAGAATATTGCGCAGGTCAGCACCACGCCATGAATAAATCGACTGGTCGTCGTCGCCTACTACCATGATGTTTTGGTTGGCGGCAGCCAAAAGCTGCGTCAAGGCGTACTGCGCATGGTTAGTGTCCTGATATTCGTCTACCAAGATATAAAGGAAACGCTGCTGATAAGCCGCCAGAACATCGGGATGATTCTTTAGAAGAAGCCAGGTGTAGAGCAATAGATCATCAAAATCAAAAGCATTAAGCTGGCGTAATCTTTCTTGAAGGCGGGTATATACGCGCGCAGCAACTTTCGCTACGGGATCGCTCCCCTTTTCGGCTTCTTCAGCGTACACCTCTGCAACCTGCAAATCGTTTTTCGCCTTTGAAATGCGGTTGCGAATTGCTGCTACGGGATAGCGCTTCTCATCCAAATTGAGCTCGCCGTAAATATGCTTTACCAAACGCTTGGAATCGTCATCGTCATAGATGGTAAAGCCCTGTGAAAAACCTAAACGCTCACAGTCGGCACGCAGAATGCGTACACACATGCTATGAAACGTAGATACCCACATACCACGCGAATACGGACCTATGAGTCCGCCTAAACGTTCGCGCATTTCAGCTGCCGCCTTATTGGTAAAGGTGATAGCCATAATTTGCCAAGGAGCTACCCCAAGATCTTCTACCAAATGAGCAATACGATGCGTTAACACACGCGTCTTACCGCTGCCAGCACCCGCCAACACAAGAAGCGGTCCTTCCGTGCAAAGAACCGCTTCTTTTTGAGGGCCATTTAAACCTGTTAGATCGATAGGCATACAGGAATTCCTTCCACCTACACTACGAATACCTTGCTTAAACCTGTACGTAATAAACTACTGGGAAACCAAAATCCAAGAAACCCATTAGAGAATAGTTAGTCGTGAAAATCACGAATCAGTATTGTAGCGCTTTACCTATGCGAACTTATCGGGGTTAAACAATCTTCTTACCGAATACCGCAGCAATTTCACGCAGCTGCCCAACCAACTCAGTAAACTGAGCAGGCGTTAACTGCTGAGGACCATCGGAAAGTGCTTTTGTTGGATCAGGGTGCACCTCGATCATTAAGCTATCGCAACCTGCCGCAACTGCCGCATAGGCAAGAGAAGGAACAAGGTCGCGTACACCAGCTGGATGCGAAACATCCACGCAAATAGGGAAAATTGACTGTTTATGAATAACAGGTACCGCAGAAATATCCAACGTAAAACGAGTTGTTGTTTCAAACGTACGCAGACCACGTTCACATAAGACAATATTGTCGTTGCCATTCATCGTGAGATATTCGGTAGCAGAAAGCCATTCGGAAATGCTGCCCGCTAAACCACGTTTAAGCAAAACCATCTTGTGAGATTCAGCCGTAACTGCACCCACATTCTTAAGCAAGCTGAAGTTTTGCATGTTACGTGCACCAATCTGCATGCCGTCCACATAAGAATGGACCATTTCGCAATGAGCGGAATCCATAACCTCAGTCAGTGTTTTGAGACCATACTTTTCGCCGCCCGCCTTCATAATTTTAAGGCCTTCTTCACCAAGACCCTGAAATGAATGAGGATTCGTACGCGGCTTGAATGCGCCACCTCGAATCCAATTTAGCCCAAGGCTGGCAATGCATTCAGCTACTTCATTAAATTGTTCTTCTGATTCTACAGAGCAGGGACCTGCATAAATCGTGATCTCATCGGTTCTAGCACCATAATCTGGCAAGGAAGATAGCTTATTGATCACGCGAAGGCACCTCTTTCATAACCTTGAGGATGCCGCGATAGATTTCTACCAAGTTTTCGTTATACAAAGGACCCTCGTTATAGGTGCATATGCGCTCAAAAATTTCTTCTTCGCGCTTTGGATCATACAAGCCCATATGAGCATCTGGCTTCAACGCGCGAATATCAAGCGAATATCCAGCACGTTCATTTAACAGAGCAACAAGCTTTTGATCTACTTCATCGATCTTGGCACGATACTGTTCAATTTGTTTGAATGCTTCATTTTGCTCGGGCATCCTTCGTTCCTTTCGTAGAATCGTTTGAATAGTCCAACATTTTTGGTCGCTTTATCATAGCAAAGTAACGTTTCCACTTAAGGACAGAGCGATTACTGGTTGTTAATTATCTTGTTCAGAATCTGTTACCTGGTTTGTTTGAGATTTGTTCTCTGAGCGTTTTACGTCACGCTTATCAGCGTTTAATTGCTCCAGATAGGCAATGTCGATTTTATCTGGATCGTTTCGATCAGGATCATTGATAACCGAAATTGCCAGCAGTGCGATGGATGCCATAATGCCACACTGTGAATAAAAGCCATCTGCTTCGCCCAAAATAAAGGCTGCAAAGGTAATAAGAATAATGACTAAAGCCGCAAATCCGCAGTAGCGAGAAATAAAAGAATTCGTTTTTTTGCGCAGTTTTCTTTTTTCCTCTTCAGGAATCTCAGAAGACTTCTTTTGTTCGTACTTGTTAGTCATACCAACAGAATACCACGCTAAGCGCGATAGTTACATTAAGCCCAGCGCCTTTGTGCCGAAATAGCCCAAGACAATAAGACCAATGATGATGCGGTATACACCGAATACGGTAAAGTCATTTTGCTTGATATAACCCATCAAGAAGCGAATGGCAATCATACCCATGATGAAGGCAGACAAAATGCCTACTACCAAAACGACAATTTCAGTTTGAGTCATAGCGATGCCATCCAAGAAGAATTTCACCGCTTTAACTAAACCCCAACCAAACATAACAGGGATTGCCAAGAAGAAGGTAAATTCAGCAGCAGCCGTACGCGAACAACCGCACAACATACCACCGATAATGGTTGCGCCAGAACGACTCGTACCAGGAATAATAGCTAGGACTTCAAAACAGCCAATTTTTATAGCGGTCTTCCAATCCATTTCATAAGGATCGACAATTTTAAAGAGCGCCTTATCTACCGCCTCGGGATCGCTAGGATCAATTGCCTCTACACGCCCATGCTTCCCGATAGGCTTTTCAACGGTGCCTAGTACGCGTTCCTTGCGGCGACGATTGTAACGTTCAATCACGATAAAGATAATGCCGTACAAGATGAGCATCGCAGCAACGGTAAAGGCACTATAAAAATTATCGTGAGCCCAGTCATCCAAAAGAAGTCCAAAGAATGCAGCAGGGATACTACCAATTACTACCATGCCCCACATGCGCCATGTTTTATGACGTTCTACTTCATCTTTTGTGCGCGAGACAGGATTAAGCTTATGGCGAAACGTGATAATAACCGCCATAATGGAGCCGATTTGAATTACCACCAAGAAAAGTTCCAGAAAACCTGGTGAAACATTGAGCTGAACAAATTCATCAACCAAGATCATATGACCTGTCGATGAAATAGGAAGCCATTCAGTAATACCCTCAACGACACCAAGGAGTAGTGCTTTAAGAGCTTCTATCAACATGTCTGGCGACATAACAAATCCTCCATTACCTGGCCTTGTTCCTTTTTTATTTAGAACAGTATTCTCTTACTTCGAAGAGCGCTGATTTTTTACCGTACTAGCATTTTCAAAGCTTCAAATAAAACCATCGGCGAACAAGACCCTTGTACAAACAGCGCTGACTATCCTAAGAGAAGACGCCTTACTTTGCGCTATTTCCACAAAAGTCCCACAGGTTGCAGCAAAACTACATAGCAAATGTAATGAAATGTAGAATTTTTTCCAAAAATAATCTTGACGAATCGTTATTGGGACACTAATATAACTACTCGCGCCTAAGCTATATGGCGTATTCTCAATTGCATAGTTATTGGGGTGTCGTCTAATGGTAGGACAGCGGTTTCTGGTACCGTATGTGAGGGTTCGACTCCTTCCACCCCAGCCACTACGCATCTTATGGCCCCGTCGTCTAGCGGTTTAGGACGCCGCCCTCTCAAGGCGGAGATCGCCGGTTCGAATCCGGTCGAGGCTACCAAATTTCCAGCCTGCACACTGTGCAGGCTTTTTTATTGTCTTAGCCCTCCCCACAAGCGCAGTCCAAAGCCACAACAAAAAGGTGCAGCAGGTTTCCCTACTGCACCTTTAATCAGGCACTTATACAGAACGTTATTTCCTACTTAGCAGCTTTCTTATCTTGTTCTGCTTCTTCCTTTTCGATCTCGCCTGATTCAATCTTGTTTTCCAAATCAGCCTTTGCTACCGAATCGTCGCCTGCGGAACGAGCAAGAATATTTGCATAAATTGCACCAGAGATGTTGTGCCATACGCTAAATACTGCGCCAGGAACTGCCGCGAGGGGCATCGTGGCAAAATGAACCGTAGCCAAGGAAGTTGCCAAACCAGAGTTCTGCATACCAACCTCAATGGAAAGGGTACGACGCTGTGCTTTAGTAAGACCAAGCAAGCGACCTGCAAGATAGCCCAATGCATAACCACACACGTTGTGGAGCATTACAACAACGATAATGAGCAGGCCAACACTCATCAGGCTCTTAGCATTTGCTGCCACAACAGCCATGATGATAAGGGAAATACCGATTACAGAAATAAGAGGAAGTACACGTGCAAATTCCTTTGCAAACTTTTCGAAAATCTTGTTAATCAAAAAGCCTGCAGCAATTGGAACCAATACAACCTGAACGATAGAAATAAACATATCCCAAACAGCAACATCAACGGTTTGACCTGCAATAAGTAAAACCAAAAGAGGCGTTACGATAGGAGCCATAATGGTGGTGCAAGCCGTCATGCCTACCGAAAGCGCTACGTCGCCTTTAGCCAAATACGTCATAACGTTTGAGCTGGTACCACCTGGGCAGCAACCAACCAAGATAACGCCAACAGCCAACTCGGGTGGAAGCTGGAAAATGGTTACCAGAATAAATGCCAAACCAGGCATGATAATAAACTGAGCAAAAATACCCGTAATTACCGCTTTTGGTTTAGTGAATACAACTTTGAAGTCACCTAAGGTCAAAGTCATACCCATGCCAAACATAACGATACCAAGAAGAATATTTACATAGCTTGTCTTAATAACTGAAGACACAGGGCCAGGAAAGACCAAGGCAATAATTGCTACAAGAAGGGCAATGATTGCCATGTACTTTCCGGCATAGTCGCTAATTTTTTCTAATACCTTCATGAATCATCCTTTCAAAACTCGCCGGACACCTTTTCCAAAGATTTGAGAGTCGCCATAAACTCAGCAAGAACTCTGGAATTGTCAAAAAATATTCCTAATTTTTTTGTTATTCAAGTTTTTGGAGTGTCTTTTTTGGCACCGTCGTGTTTTTAGCGGTTTTTGGATAAAACGTTTGTTACAGTAAGCAACAATTGTTAAAAGCCTAAAGGCAAGCCGAGCAACTATTTAGCAATCAGTTACTGGACGCTCGCTAGTCAATCATCAACCAACCAACGGAGTATCAATGACCCCTTCTTCGTTTTTCCCTCGCTTCAAAGCTCTTGTTGTAAAGCAAAAACGAGTCGTTATTATTTGCGCGTGCATCATTTTATTTATTGAATTACTCGATGACGTTCTTGAGGGCGATCTTATGACCCTCGATCGCCTTGCCCGCGCATTCTTTGTAGAAAACTTACGCGCTGACTGGCTCACCCCTATTATGGAAAGCATTTCCGCCCTCGCTACACCACTTTCTTTGCTGGTGCTTCTCCTTGTTATAGTTGCATTTGCTCCAGGAAAACGTCCTGGCATGTTTTGCGCCGTCAACTTGGTGCTTGTCGCCATTCTTAATGTGGTACTAAAGGAGCTCGTTCAGCGTCCAAGGCCTGAAGATATTGGCCTCGTTGTAGAAACAGGATTCAGCTTCCCCTCGGGTCATTCCATGGTTGCCATGGCATTCTTTGGGCTACTTGTGTGGCTTGTTTGGCACTATGAAAAAGATCGCGTTATGCGACTCGCCTGCTGCGGAGGATTTTCTCTCATTATTTTGCTAATTGGAATCAGCCGAATTTATTTAGGCGTGCATTATGCCTCTGATGTATTAGCTGGCTTTTGCGTGTCACTTGCCTGGCTCGCCCTTTACACCAGCATTGCCGCTCCTCTCTTTCTGCATCAACCGCGCGAAGAGAAATCCGAAGAGAAGCTTGAAGAGCAAAACGAATAGTCTTCAATACAAGGTCCCAAACGCAGCCTAAAATGAGGACCTATCTGAACTTGCGTACGGACTGTAAAGCCTTGCGCATAGCACGACGAAAACAACGCGTTTTCTCTATAACCCGAATCCCTATAACCTGAATTCGCACCCCTTTTTGGTAGCGAACTAAAAAGCCCGAGGGTGCTATTACCCTCGGGCTACTTTATTCAATATCATCGTCAATTGAAGCGGTTATTTCTGTATAGCCATCACGATCATCAATGCGACCGCGGTAGGTACGATTATCTGCCACTCCACTACTACGATCCCTGCTAAGAGCAGAACGATTATCTTGAGAAATCGTAGGTAAGGTATCCAGTCTGCTTCGACGTGTTTGAGCGGTATTTTGCGTGCCTTCCCCACTGCGAACGCCATCGTAGGCTCTTCTCACCCTTCGCACACGTGCCTCTTCTCGCGCTTCTCGTGCTGCACGTTCTTCTCTAGCGCGAATACGAGCTTCGCTTGGCATACGAGTTTGTGTCGCGTTTGTCGTATTCGTTCGACGAGCTACACGCACTTCATTTATCTGACGTGCACGAGCCCCTGCAGTACTATCCTCGTAGGCTCGCGCTGCCGCCTCTTCGCCCGCAAGCGTTTCTTCTACGCGTTCAGGATGGCGATGAAGTTCCCAACGAATGCTTGCATATTCCCAAACCAGCAGCACAAGCAAGATTGTCATAACAATCAAATAGCCAATAACAGCGCCAGGCAAACCAGTAAAATCAATCAGCAAAATTGGAATAAAGAGCGAGAAGCCAAAAGTAATCACATACAACTTCATTACCGATTTTTGACGGCGAAGGACTGTGATTACCTGATAAATAAAGTCAATTATCGCGGTAACACCACCAGCAGCAATCATGATATAGCTCAGTCCACGGAATTGCTCGAAGTCGACGCCATACATGAAGCTCATAACAGGAATACCAATTGTTGCCATTACAAAAATGACTGCCAGGGTAATGACAATTACTACCGCAACAATTGCTAAAATAACCAAGTCGAAACGACGACGCTTTTCGGCATCTGCCCACATTTGCGCCATACGAACGAGCAGCGGTTTATAAATTGAACCCACCGTGAGCAAGATAGCCTGAGCTGGGAAATAAAGCGCATTGAAATACAACTGATTGTCGTAGGAAAGTACGCCTTCCATTACGAACTTCGGCATGTTGTCGATAAGAGCATACATGAACAATGCAATAAAAACAGGGAAACACTGTTTGAAAAGTGCTGCTATGCTTGCAAGGCTTCTTCCCCGCGATCGAGGTGTTTCCAAGTGAGCAAGAGGAAACGTAAGCACCACGAACGTAAGGGCCGCAGCAACTGCCATGGCAATACTTGCTACGACAAGATTTCGGGTAATAAGAAGCGCCAAAGAAAAAACAATGAACACGACAATGGAGCGGAACGCCTGGGATATACCAGCAAGATAGAGCTTATCCATCTGCTGCAAGCGACCTTCATACACATCCGCTAAACCATCGATCATTTTGTACGTGCAAACCGCCATACAGATGCTGAACATATTTGCATCGTATCCGCGGAAAGAACAGTACACGTAAGCCACCAGCATCATGATGATGCAGGTAATCCAACGATTTATCTGATAATCAAAAAACGAATGCTTTTCGCCAATATCGGAAACTTGATAGGTACGAACACCATAGTTGCCCACAATCATCAGTAAGGTGCCAATGATAAACGCCATGGAAAACATACCTGCTTGCTCGGTGCCACTAAGCTGAGTAACCACAATAGTAAGGAACGGAAATACCATTCCCCATGCGCTTGTGCCGATAGTGTTGCAGATATAGTCACGAGAAGTTCTGTGCGAGGCAAATTCTTCTTCTTGGTCGAATGAACCCTCCGTCACAACACCAAGTAAGCGATTGCACCAACGATTAACAACACGTTTAACGAAATTTTGTTTACGAGGGCGCCTTTGGTAACGCCGACGTCTCTCTTCCTGCTGTCCAGCTTGGTTAAATCGAGGATCTTGTTGCGAACCGCCAGGAATAGAATCGGTAACTTTTTGCGTCAACTGACGTGCTTTATCTACAAAAGAGCCAGATGCCTCGGGATGTCTTTGATGTCTACCTTGCATGTGCGACGAATTCGTATCCTCTCTGATTGCGCTTCTTTTGTCCGCTTAAGCCAAACAAAGCTTCTGATTCAAGAATAATAAGCGCGTCCAGTTCGCATTTGTTTTTATTGTTCTAGGGCATAAACGCCACGTAAATGTTCAAATCAACCAAATTATAGTTGGTAACCCCATAAGCTTAACAAGCAATTTCTCTGTTTGAGAGGATACAAGAAACCAGCATGCAGAATCCAAGGAAGAACCATAAATGGAACTGCCGCGAGAAGATTTCCCGCGGCAGTATAGAACGCTTTAGTCGCTGTTCGAAGTTACAAATGTCTGACTTAGTTCCTAGTAAAGACCGAACATGTACGATAGCTCATCTTCCCAAGCATCTTCATCCACCGCCCAAGTTCCGTCAGATTGCTTCACAAAATCAATTGCAGTGTAATAGTCGGTCATAGCCTCATTACTATCTTCCATTGCCTGGTTATAGTATTCCTTTATTTGCTGTGCAACTTCTTCAGAAGACATGGATTCAATCTCACTAGAATATGCAAAATCACTTACCGCGATATAGAAGCTGTTCATGAATTCAAATGAATCATGCATTTCAAGTTCAGCATAGAGCGTTGCGGTTCCGTCATCGTTTGCATAAACCCCATCATAGGAATACGAGAAATCAGTGAGCATCCAGCGAGCTAGATCTTCTGCACTGGTTCCGATTTCTTCATGGGTTACTCCTATAGCTTCTTCAAAATTCTTATCGAGCTTGTCGGTAAGATAAGCAACCATTTCAGGATCCTGATTCTTGAGCTGATCAAGCTTAGCTATACCTAATTCGTAGCACGCCTGTTCATCCTGAGACAGATTGGCTGGTAATTCAGTTGCAGCATAGCTTCCTGAAGTAGAAGAAGTTGGCTGCTCGTTAAGTACTCCACCAATCACATTAAATGAAATAACTAAACCGATGATGAAGGAAATAATGGCACAAACAATGCCAGCAATACCACAGATTAAACCGCCTGTTGTCTTGCCATTTTTACCTGTTTGCTTAACCGCGCGGCGCGACAAAACAATCGCCACAATAGCCAAGACAATTGCAACAAGTGGACTAAACCACGCTACAGGAATTGCCAAAATACCACAAACCAAAGCAGCAGTACCCTTAGGCTTCACTCCTGCCCCCGCACCTGGCGTATAGGAAGGTTGCGGTGGAGTATATCCTCCGCCAGCACCTGGCTGTTGGGGCTGAGGAACGGGTTGAGCCGCAGGCTGTTGGGGTTGTCCTGTCGACTGAGATTGCGTTGGAGCTGCAACTGGCTGACCCTGAGGCTGAGGTTGAGGTTGTGTTGGAGCGGCAACTGGCTCGCCCTGGGGCTGCTGCGGTTGTTCAGGCTGCATCGGCTGCGTTAGCTCAGAAGCAGGTTGTGCTGGCTGTTGTGGTGAAACTGGCTGGGCGGGCTCGGCAGGCTCAGTGCCAGGCTGCACTGGCTCAGTAGGAGCCGATGCAGGCTGCATAGGTTCTACGACGGGTTGTCCTGGTTCCGCAGGAGCTGGCACAGGTTGTGCAGGCTGAACAGGCTGCCCTGTTGGAGGCGCAGGTTCCGCATTCGTCGAAGCAGCCACTTGTTCAGTTGGCTGTACGGGCTCTACTGACTCAACAGTTTCTGTTACCTGCTCTGGTTGCACTGGCTGGGCAGGTTGTGCTGGTTGCTGTGGCGTAGCTGGTTGCGCAGGTTCAGCAGGGGCTGGCGTAGGTTGTGTTGGCTGCGAAACTTCAGATGATTCACTACCAGGCTGCTGCGGTTGAGGAATGTTCTTATCTTTTTCTTCCATAGTGTTTCCTTTCCGCTCAAGACCTTCCACACCAAAACAAGGTAAATCTCTAAGCAACAGTGCCGAGCCACCCTTTATGTCGAAAAGGTTTAAAGCTTTACGAAAAATAACGTTTTAAACAAAACGTGTACCCCTCTATGTTCACAATTATCACACATACCATTCATCGTTGAGGCATAAAAGCACTATTTCTTGTACTCAAATTCAATTATTACCTGCTTTTAACAACCAAAATAATCCTCGTTCACGCTCTTGGCGGATACACTGAATAACTTTTTAATTCCAACCAGCTCTTATTGGAACCTTTCCTTAATTTGAGAAACTTTCTCAAATTCATTGACACGCGATACTTTAACCATAAAATGAGAAACGTTTTCAATTTTGAAGTTCAACTCTTTCAGCTCTCGTTACGAAAGCTTTGTTTTGGAAGTGATTTAAATGACTGGACCACGCCAATATAAAACTAAGCAAAAAGAATGCATCCTTGAATGTATTCGAATGCATCAAGGATCATTTATTACCATCAAAGATATTATTTCTGCACTTGAAAAACGCCACGAAAAAGTTGGCACGGCAACCATCTATCGCAACCTTGATCGCTTAGAGGAAGAGGGCATTATCACCCGATGTGCAATAGAAGGAATTGATGGTGTTTGTTATCGTTATTTACCTGACACACCCGAAAACATCTATTTCTTTTTAAAGTGCGAACATTGCGGCGACTTGTCTCCTATCGATTGTGGAGAACTGCAACATCTCTACGAACATGTCATCGAGCATCATCACGTTCGCATCAATCCCAGCAAAACAGTGCTCTACGGCCTGTGCGAAAAGTGCCTCAAAGAAGTGGAGGCGTAACCTATGGAACTTCTCCCCCATCTTTTAGAGCACGCCTTCGAAGACACTATTTATCTGGTGCCGTTTTTGCTGATCACCTATATCCTGCTCGAATTACTCGAGCATAAAGCAGGTGACAAAGCCGCAGTTCTCGTACGTAAGGCTGGTATTGCAGGACCACTTGTTGGTGCTTTGCTTGGAGCGGTTCCCCAATGTGGGTTTTCAGCAGCAGGTTCTGCCCTCTATGCAAGTCGCGCTATTACCCTTGGTACCCTTTTTGCGGTATTTCTTTCCACTTCAGACGAAATGCTACCGCTTTTTATTGCCGAGCAAGTTGACCCTGCGATAATGCTTTCGATACTTGGTACAAAAGTGGTTATTGGCATGGTTATGGGCTTTGCTATTGATGGAGCGCTTCGCCTAAAAGTTCGCTCCAAAGTAAAGCAAGAAGAAAAAGCACTACAGGCTCTTGGCCACGGACAAGAATGCACGCATTTCCACGAGGGCAAAAGCATTGATGGCGAAAATAATCCCGTTCGCAAAGTCGCATGTAGCACTGCTCATCAATCCGCCTGCACCCACAGCCATAGCCACGAACACGAACACGAACATTACCATGACCATGATCACAACCATGATCACGGTCACGATCGACCCGATACGTGCTCGTGCCCTCATGGACACCACCTCACAGGAGAAGAGCTTGAACAGCCCTTTTCTCATCATCACTGCCACAATCCTAGCTGCAGCGTTTCCGATGAAACGGGTGGCTGGAAAGATATCCTAATAAGTGCCGTAAAGCACACGCTTCAAGTAGCCATAATCGTCTATGTCATCTCATTTGTGCTGGTTGCAATTCTGGAACTTGCAGGCGAAGACGCCATCACGAATTTCTTGGCAACCAATCCTGGTATTGCCATTTTTGGCTCTGCCTTAGTAGGTCTCATCCCTAATTGTGGTGCCAGTGTTGTAATTACGCAGCTCTATCTTGATGGCATGCTTGGAACAGGAGCTATGCTATCAGGCTTACTTGTTTCTGCGGGTGTGGGCATTTTGGTACTGTTCAGCGAAAACCATCGTCTCCGCCAAAACATCCTTATCCTCATAGGGTTGTTTATTGTCGGCATAGCTTGGGGCAGCTTATTCGAACTGCTTGGCATTACCTTTATGTAAAATGACCCACTTTCCCAAATAAGAAAATCCCTCTTCCCGCACTTCTTCTTGCTTGAATAATTCCAAGCTCTAGGCAAAATTCCATTCCAACCATAGAAAGAGAGCGGCTTATTGCCGCTCTCTTAAAAACAGACCTGCTTCAACAGTTCTTATTCAATACCCAACCATTCCAACCACTGTGGGAATTCTTTTTGTGCCTGATTGTATCCATCAAAATAGCTTGCACGAAGTTTCTTCAGATCGGTGGTATTGTTATCAACCGCCATTTTATCCGAATACACAATATACGCTTTACCTTCTGCGGCAAGCTGTTCTAGCTTTTCGAGCTCTGCGTTATAACGCTCATTGCGCGTCAACAGCGCTTCACGTACATAGGGATATTTGCGGTAGCTATTTGCAATCATGCGCGCGCTGCGTCCAATATCGGGTGTAGGTTTACGGAAGCCCTTTGGGCGTGTCAGAACTGCGAAAATTCGAGAGCATCCCGATTCAAGTGCCAAGTCCAGCGGGATACCAGCGCCATCACCTAAACCGCCATCATAATAAACATGATCACCAATATGAACCGCAGGCATAACAAACGGCAAAGTGCTGCTTGCACGAACGCGAATCATTAAATCCTGCAAGGTTGCCATATCTTCTTTGTGCCAAACAACGGTTTCGCCCGTATCGCGATCAAATGCCTGAATAGCACAAGGTGTGGGATTGTTCCAGAACGCTTCAAAATTAAATGGCAATACTCCGCCTGGCAGGCCCGTTTCTTCATAAATCCACTCAGCAGAAAAGATTCCTTTCCCATGAAGAAAACTGGAAAGGCCACCAAATTCGGGTTCCATTACCAGATCGACAAAACTATTACGAGTTCGCTGAATATCTCCCGACAAGAAATTCACCGTATTGCTGGCACCCGCAGAAATGCCACACACGTAATCAAACGTAATACCCTGCTCCATCAAAAGGGATGCCATTGCAGACGTATAGCTTGCGCGCATACCTCCGCCTTCAAACATTAATACGGTATCGGAAACGTGGCGATTCGCTTTTTCCATTCGAACAGCACCCCTCTATATCAAAACTTCTCGTACGGATTATTTCGTTGGTGTTCGATATAGAATACAACTAATTTATAGCTTGGTTACCATCAGTTCTTCACCGTTACGCTCTTGTTTGACCAACTTAGCAGCAAGCACTACCGCCAAAACAATAAAAGGAATACCTGCAAGAATACCCGTCGGCATAGGGCCAATAAACGAATTTCCTCCCGTTACTGAGAAAAGCATTCCCGCTGCAACCATCCCATTTATTCCACCATGTGCCAAAGAGGCAGGAATACAACTTCCCGTACGAAGGGTAAGATAACTTAAAAAGACCCCCATGACGGTGCAGAATACACACATTGCAAGAATGCCTGTCACGGGATAGCCCCAGTAGCCCAGTCCATAATTGTGTCCCAAAATAGTTACAGGTGCGTGCCACAAACCCCAAATCACGCCGCAAATAAGAAGCGCAGGCAGCACCTTGAAATGCTGCAGCATATGAGGTAGCAAGTAGCCACGCCAACCCCACTCTTCACCAAAAGCAGTAAGAATATTAAGCAGGGGAGCAAGAAAGGTGCCGACCAGAAGCTGAACTACGATAATCATTTGCAATATATCAGATGATAAAACGCCGCCACTTGCTCCTTCGAGCTGTTTAGCAAGTACGCCTTCTTCGATCGAAAAGTCCTGAGGATTAACCAAAAAATACAGCGCAGCGCCCACCATAATCAGCACCGCAGGACCGAGCCATCCTAGAAGCCAATATTTCCACGTCTTCTTAAACATAACAGGGGCAATATGAACATTCTTAAATCCTTCTCGGGTAATTAACCGCGTGAGCACAACCCCTAAGGCAGGAAACAACATAGCGGGCGCAATAGAGAGCTGTAGCATTTGCGAAGAAGCAATTCCTTCTGAAGTGCTTTGAGCTAAAGGATACGAAACCAAAAGCCAATACGCCCACGTAAGAACAAAAGTAATAACCACATATAACACAATTCGTTTAACTACTTGATCCTTCATTGCGATCACCCCAGCAGAATCAGAACGCCCATAATAAATAGAACAGTCAAAACAGCAAAGGCGCCAACAAGTATCCATGTTGTCGGGCGTGCCCAATTAAACGTCCAGCCAATTCCAAAACGTTCTGGCACTACAATGCTGGAATCTTTGCCGTTGCAGTAGAAAATTCCCAACTTCCAGTACATATCGTTATCACTTGGCATTTCGGTTGAATCTTCTAAACGACGCAAAATTCTAGAACCCGACTGCCCATACACCACCGAAAGGACAACAGAACCAACTACGAGAATCAGCACTACCACCACAATACAAACCGCTGCCATACCAAGCGACATCCATCCAAGAGCACTGAGCATGAAGGTGATTCCAATCAAGCCCGATACCAACAAACCAGTCACTAAAAGGAAAATGCTTTGAGCTCGAGCAAAAAGACCGTACGCAAGTGCAGACGTTACGGGGCGCTGTGAATCAATAGAACGCTTTGATCGGAGAATAGTCCAGTGACAAAACACAAAGCAAGCAACCATAAAAAGCTGCACCAGTATAGGGAAAGCCACTACCCCTGGCGATTTAGGTTCATAGCTGGTAACGTTACCCGCTAAATCAGAATGCATAGGAATCAAATCGGGCATCAGAGGGTATCCCACAATGCCAATACCAGCAGTAAGAACAATAACCACCAGATAAAGCAAATTCCACTTAAGCGAAATAGCGCATGGAAGATCCTGTTCGCCTATTACTGCGCTTGATTCTTCGCTATGAGCAACCCAGCCTTCTTTTTTCTTCAGAGAAATGACCTTCTTGCGGTAATACAGCATAAGCAGAAAAGCAGAAAGCACGGGAACAAAAACTCCGACATTAATGCCTACAAGCATCCAAGAGCCTTGCCCTTTGTCGAGAAAAAAGCCCACTGCCATGAATACACAAGCAAACAAAGTGATTCCCGCCATAAAAGCTGCATAGCGATGCTGATAAGCGCGTAGACGCGCATCGTGTCGTGCAGATTCTGGAACAGTAACTGTAAAGCATTCCTGCTTTTTCATCAGCCAAGGAGTAACCGCAAGAAACAACCCCATAAGAGCAACTATGATTTCAAAAGCGATAACAAACCCCATAAAGCTATTCATGTTATTCACCGCCCTTGCCAGAATCAAAACCGAGAACACCTGAAGGATTTTGTTCTAAGATGCCGCTCACATTAACGGGCAGCATCGCATAATCCGTCCCACGTAAATCGCTGTTTAAGTAATTACCTTGCGTATCAACGCCAAGTACTCCTACATTGCGCTTAGGGCCAACTACCCCTGGATCCTCATAAACACGTGCGATTTGCTTTTTTGTTTCTCCTAGAAACTCTTCAGCACTTCCCCCTGCAGCTTTATGTTCTTCAATCAGATGCTGAAGCTTTTGACCTATCTGTTCTTGAACCAACGCCGCTTTTGCCTTTGAAGAATCCTGCAAAGGCTCTGCCACAAATGCGCCTGATCGGCCGCGCATAATGAGGTAACCCTCATCGCGCAAAACGGCATAGGCCTTATTAACCGTATGAAGATTAATTCCAAGATCCGCTGCCAACGAGCGAACACTGGGTAAGCTATCACCTGCCCGAAGCTCCCCGCGTGCGATAGCGCCAATAATTTGTGAACGAATTTGAAGATAGAGCGGTTCTTCCGACATTTTTTCTATACGGATAATCATTGCTCCCCCTGCCCCAACAACGCAATCGAAATCTTATCCTGCGGATAGCATTCTTTTGTTATATTTGGAGTATAACAGATATAACAATAATTGTCGCAGGAGTTACAGAGAAATATGCAGCAGCGGACATCGACACTGTATCTGATAAGGTTTTCCTCTTTTCTTCAACCTAATCCCGCTGTAAGCATTAATTAATTGCCTCCGCGAACTCAAAAGCGCATTCCTGCATATTTTCAGGTATAATCCCTGTACAGAGGGTATTTTCATCGCTTGCATAATCACATTACTAAACAGATATTCGTTATTTGTTGAACAAACGATATCTGCAGATATCTGCAAAGCGATTTCTATGTCGTTGGGAACGACAGATTGAGGGGGATCATGGAACAAGAATCCACCAAACAAAATTACACGCCTTTTATCCGTAAGCTACATTCTTTCGCAGGAGTATTCCCGCTAGGAATCTTTCTTTGTTTCCACATGCTAGTGAACTACTCTGCCAACTGGGGCAGCGCACCTTATGACACCATGGGATCGTTTATGGCGCATATGCCCTACAAAATAGTACTGGAAACATTCATTATCTTTTTGCCTTTGCTCTTCCATGCAATTTATGGCATGTATCTGGCATTCACCTCAAGTGTTACTGTCGGGCAATATACCTACTTCCGTAACTGGCGCTATGTTTTTCAACGCGTTACCGGTATTATTGCCTTCCTGTTTGTTGCTTGGCATATTTACGGCACCAAACTACAAGTTGAACTTACGGGAGTGGATCCTAGTTTTGCTATGGTTGCGGGCATTGTAGATAACCCCATCGGGCTGGCAGTGTTTGCTCTAGGTCTTCTCTGTTGTGTTTACCACTTTGTAAATGGCCTCTGGACCTTTCTTATTACCTGGGGAATTACCTTAACTCCTAAGTCGCAGCAAATTTCTGAATACATCCTTATAGCGCTGTTCTTTGTATTTGCCGCTTTTAGTATGAAGGCACTATTTGCTTTCGTTTGCTAGTTATCCCCCTATCGCGCTTTTTACTTGAAGCCAGCGAACAACAAAACACGACATTAAACATTTCATAACAAATTTCCGTTGCAGCAAATAACAGCAACGATACATTTCGAGAGGAACCCAGATGAGTAAAGGAACTATAGCAGTAGTTGGCGGTGGACTTGCAGGGTTAATGGCAACCCTAAAGATTGTAGAAGCGGGCTTGAATGTCGACCTGTTTTCACTCGTCCCTGTTAAACGATCCCATTCCGCCTGCGCTCAAGGCGGCATAAACGCTGCTCTTGATACTAAAGGCGAAGGTGATTCGATCGATGAACATTTCGACGACACTATATATGGTGGCGACTTTTTAGCAAACCAGCATCAAGTACGAGGCATGGTTGAAGCTGCTCCGCGTATTGTGCATATGTTTGATCGCATGGGAGTTATGTTCAACCGCACACCTGAAGGGCTTCTAGATTTACGTCGCTTTGGCGGAACACAAAAGCGACGTACTGCTTTTGCAGGCGCAACCACAGGCCAGCAGCTTCTCTACGCCTTAGACGAACAAGTACGCGCTCAAGAAGTCGAAGGCAAGGTGCGCGTTTATGAAGGCTGGGAATTTGTTTCTGCAATTCTTAACGATGGAATCTGTTGCGGTATTACTGCTCAAAATCTAGCTTCCATGGAAATAAAGGCCTTCCCCGCCGATGCCGTAATTATTGCAACGGGTGGCTGCGGTGCAGTATTTGGCAAATCAACCAATTCCACTATCAACACAGGCTACGCTGCTGCACGCGTTTACAAACAAGGTGCCCTTTACGCCAATGGTGAATTTGTCCAAATTCACCCCACAGCTATTCCTGGTGAAGATAAAAACCGCCTTATCAGCGAATCTGCTCGTGGCGAAGGTGGTCGCGTCTGGACTTACAAAGATGGAAAACCCTGGTACTTCCTGGAAGAAAAATATCCCGCTTATGGCAATTTAGTTCCCCGAGATATTGCCGCACGAGAAATATTTGATGTATGCGTGAACCAGCATCTAGGCATAGACGGAAAGAACGTGGTGTATCTGGATGTATCGCACATAAAGCCAGAACTGCTTGATGTAAAACTGGGCGGCATCTTGGATATTTACGAAAAGTTCGTAGGAGACGACCCCCGCAAAGTTCCCATGCGTGTTGCACCGAGCGTTCATTATTCTATGGGTGGCCTTTGGGTAGATATCAACCAGCACACCTCCATTCCTGGTTTATTTGCAGCTGGTGAATGCGACTTCTCCCAGCACGGCGCCAACCGCCTTGGAGCAAATTCACTCCTTTCTGCAGTATATGCAGGATCGGTCGCAGGGCCCTCTGCTGCACACTATGTTTTAGGGCTTGCCGAAGATGGATCGTCCAAGGGAGGCGTGGCATCTTCATCGCAAGTCTACGACGCAGCCGTTAGCCAGGATGTCGCCGAATACGAGCATCTCTTACGGCTCGATGGTAGCGAAAACCCCTATGCGCTTCATGAAGAAATGGGCGAGCTTATGACAAAAAATGTAACCGTAGTTCGTCACAACAAAAACCTTGAGCAAACGCTAGAGAAACTTGAGGAAATTTCTGGGCGCTATAAACGCATCGGTGTCCAAGACAAAGCAACCTGGAGCAATACTACGGTACCTTTCGTTCGCCAACTTGGTGGCATGATTGACCTGGCGAAAGTTATTACTAAGGGTGCGCTCAACCGCAATGAAAGTCGCGGTTCGCATTGCAAGCCAGAATTCCCCGATCGCAACGATGCTGAGTGGCTCAAGACCACTCTTGCTTCCTATAACGCAAGCACCGACGGTCCTGATTTGAGTTATGAAGAAGTTGACATTTCGCTGATAAAACCCCGTAAGCGAGACTACACGCACGCAAAGAAGGAGGCATAACATGTCTTCGCAAAATACACAGACACAAAATAAAACCACTGCGCAGAAAACTATTCGCCTCATAATCAAGCGTCAAGATGGTCCTGATGCCAAACCTTATACCCAGGAGTTTGAAATCCCCTACCGACCACGCATGAATGTGGTTTCCTGCCTTATGGAAATTCGCAAGCATCCTATTACCGCACAAGGAAAATCAACCACTCCTGTAGTTTGGGAAAGCGTATGTCTTGAAGAAGTTTGTGGCGCGTGCTCGATGATAATTAACGGGGTTCCCCGTCAGGCTTGCTCTGCATTAGTGGATAGTCTAAAACAGCCAATCAAACTTGAACCGCTTTCCAAATTCCCTCTCGTGCGCGATTTAAAAGTTGATCGAACGAAGCTTTTTGACGCGCTCAAGCGCATACATGGCTGGATCGACATTGACGGACCCTTTGATTTAGGACCAGGCCCTCGTATGCCAGAACGTAAACGTCGCTGGGCTTATGAGCTTTCAAAATGCATGACCTGCGGATGCTGTTATGAAGCATGCCCTAACTGCAATTCGCGCAACGACTTCATGGGTCCTCATGCAATTTCTCAAGTTCGCCTCTTCAATGCGCATCCCACAGGCGCCATGCATAAAGAAGTGCGGCTTTCAGCTATCATGGGTCCTGACGGAATAACTTCGTGCGGAAATGCACAGAACTGTGTTCGCGTGTGCCCGAAAGATATTCCTCTCACTACTTCGATTGCCCATATGAATCGCGAAACTTTCAAGCAAAGCTTAAAGAACGCTTTTGGAGGATTTGAGGACTAAAACCTTGCCTCGTGCTACCATTTGCCCATGAATGATTTCGACAGAAGATGGCAGCGCATTTCCCAGTTGCTCTCCATGGAAGCAACGGGCAAAGAGCGTCCTATGTTTTCTAGCGGTCGTACACTTTTTGGTATCAAAAGCACCGCCGAAGAAAAGATGGATCAATTCGCCCGCGAAATCGAAGAAGAGCACGCCGCCAAACGAAAAGCTGCACGCGAAGCAGAAAACAAAGCTAGCCAGACGGACAAAAAACAAGAGATGCCCGACACCTCTACTACTCGCTTCGTTGCGAGCAACGCCTATATTCGTTCTTCAGTAGAGGAACTTACCGATCGCGCGCTTAAACAAGCAATTCGCGATGCCAACAAAAAGCTCGAAGAGGACTACAAGTCAGGGAAAACTACTAAGCGCAAAAAGTTTAATGCCGAATAGAAACCGAATAGAAGCCAAACAGGAGCGCACCGCAATTGCCGTCTAAAGTGCTGCGCTTTGCTTTGCATACAGCGCCCGACTAATCCACGATACCCAATGGGTTGTACGCTTTGCGATACAGAAAGCCTACATGGTCGTCCATAAATTGGCAGATATTACCAATAGTGAACACGCACAAAACCGTGCCAATACCCACGCCAATAATATGACCCAACATAATGAGTGCCAAAGCTATAGCAATAATTAAACGAAGCGCATCGTTGAGCCATTTGCCTCGCCCAAAAGGCAATCCCGTAATTTTGCAAAGCGCCTGAGTAAATCCATCGGGAGGATTAGGCACAAAATTCATGCTCATTACCATGCTTACGCCCACTCCCGTAAACATAATGCCGAGAATAAGCATTATGCTTCCCATCAACATATCTGGGTTTTGGAAAAACCATAAAATACCTGATGAAATGCAGTAGTCAAACATGTCTACCAATAAGCCCATTACAAAAGAAAAAGGAATTTGCAGCGCTATGCGCAGGGTTAACTTACGGAAAACTATGATCTGAATAATAACGTCAATGATGTAGAGCAACATACATCCTTGACCAAGAGTAATTCCTGATGCCTCACTGAAAACAAAGGGGATGCAATTTACCGTAGAAACACCCATATCGCAACGAGTATTCAACACAACGCCGAACGCTAAAAACAATGCGCCAATAACATAGATACTAAAACGCAACGGAAGGACGTTTACCTTTGCGTCTTCAGAACGCGGTAATTCTTCTTTTGTATTCTTACGAATCTTTTTTACTGCCAAAATTAACCTCTCAAATCTCGCACTATTTTATAAGCGCAATTCGAGAAGCGTTCAAGGGCTTCGCTTGATAATCAACGAGGAGTCCGTAAATCATAAATCACATATACGCCAAAGCGCTCCTTAGGTTATACACTTTGACAGAACAGGACACGACATGATGAATTTTAAATAAACGACATATCGTCCTTTACTAAGGCTTAACTTATCTTACTGTTGTTAAACAACTAGTTAGCGAGACAGTGACGTCTGTGATAGAGTGAAAACAAAACTGGTATTTCCAATGTTTTGTAAGGGTTGAAGTAACAATGTCCGAATTCATCCGCGCTCGCAGCAGCGAACAAAAAGCGCAACGTCTTGAAGAAATTAAACAGGTAGCAGAACAGCAGTTCTCGCAACATCCTTATCACGAAATTACCCTTACCACTATCGCAAATGATTTAGGCTGGTCTCGCGCCAATTTGTACAAATACGTAACTACAAAGGAAGAAATCTTTCTTTCTATCATGGCAGAAAAATTCCAAGCCTATGCAGATGCTCTCTCCGCTGCTCTGCCTGAAGGCTGCGGCTTTAGCGCGGAAGTGGTTGCTGAAGTATGGGCAGGCATCGCTAATGCTCATCGAGATTATTTCCGCTATGGAGACATCTTAAACAGCATTGTAGAAACCAATGTAAGCGTCGAAAAACTAGCCGATTTCAAGCGTGTGTACTACGAGGGAGTCAATAAACTTACTCCCCAATTAGTTTCAATCCTAGGAATCAAAGAAGAACATATAGAAAAATTCGTTACTACTATTTATTACCAAGGCGTTGGCTTATGCGGCTGGTGCCAAAATAATCCTCTTGTTCATGAAGCTCTAAAACAGCTACAAATAAAAAGACCAGAACTCGACTTCAAAGCAGAAATGCGCGACTTCATTTCTATGTGCATTGCCTGGTATCAGCAGAAATAATAACGAGCAAGGAGCATCCTGATGAGCAGCATCAAACTGGTAGATTGTCATACGCATACCGTTTTTTCTGATGGGGCTAGTACCCTTGAAGAAAACATGGAAGCTGCTCTTGGTGCTGGCATAACTACTATTGCCTGTACTGACCACTGGGGAAAGCCAGATTTTATCGACTACTCAATCAAAGCAAAAGAACTTTCTCGCTATCTTTCGTCTGTCGCTGAACTGCGAAACAAGTATCCCTCACTTGAAATTGTTTCAGGACTTGAAGCTGATTGGTATTCAGGTTGCGAGGCCGATCTTCGCACTATTCGCGCAGACTTTGATGGCACAAAAGACCACCGCCCTACTTTTTTGCTTGGATCGGTGCATTTCTTACAAGAAGAACCCATCGATTGGGACGAGCACACGGATATTTGGGACGAGCTCGGCACCAATGCTCTTTGGTGCTTCTATGCAAAAGAATGGTGCACAGCTGCCACCAGTGGCCTTTTTGATTCAATGGCCCACCCCGACCTACCTCGCCTTTTAAGTACCAAAGGTTATGTGCCCACTATTGACCTAACGCCTCTCTATAAAGAAATGGCAGAGGCAGCACGCGCTGGCGGCGTTCATGTAGAAATTAATACCGCAGGGCTTATTAAAGGCTTCAATGATTTTTATCCCCGCAAAGCACTTCTGAGCGAATTCTTTGCTGCAGGAGTACCTCTCACGGTTGGATCAGATGCCCATCTGCACACGCGCATCGGCGCCAATATCGAAGACGCTTATAGATACGCGCGCAGCGTAGGCTACACCAGCATTGATGCACCCACGCAATATGGCGCTTGGCGATCAATTTCGATCGAAAACCTCTAACAGTCACTCCAAAAAGCAGACTAATAGTGAACATTATGGGGTCGACATCCTAACCGTTTAGCTGCTCCACTTGAGCCAAATTCCCAAGTGCTCGTACGTAAATACGAATAGCATGGCGAATTGCTTCTTCTGTTACGCCTTCATTAGCGCCGTGCATATCTCCTACCCAATCTGGTTTAGTTATGACATCAGGATCAGCAGGACCAAAACTTACTGCGCTAGGAAATTCTCGCGCGTAGGTTGCTCCACCCATGGTGAAGGGCTTCACTTCAAGATTCGTTGCTTGCCTGTATGCTTCCATCAACGCCTGCACAGGTTCTGTTTCAGGATTTACCACAAACGGCTCTTGGTTACGCGTAATAGTTACACGTGCGCCAATTTTGCCAGCAATATCCTCGAACGCCTCAAGCAGATCAGCTCCCGTTATGGCTTTCGGGAAGCGAATATCTATCGTAACTAAATAGCTATTGCCATTCTTGTACATAGTTCCCGCCACGCTGGTAAGAGCGCCAAAATCATCATCTTTTGCCGCTATACCAAGGCGACTGCCCGTATAGTCACCCGCAAGATTATTTGCAACAAAAGAAAACCAATCCTTTTCTTCATCACTACACTGGTCAAGGTTTGCCAAATACTGACACAAAATACCAATCGCATTTACCGTTCCCTCAGGAAGCGAAGCATGTCCGCTAATGCCTGTTGCGGTAATAAGCGAACCCTCTTCGCATGGCTCAACCGAAATCCGTTCAGCTTGTGGAAGTTTATCTACAGAAACGCTTACAACAGCACGCGCAAGAGCAGGAACCGCATTAGTAGCGCTACCACCATCAAATGAAAGAACCGCATGGTTTTCCAAGGTAGCTGGTTCGGGCATTTCATAGTCTAGCGTCACGCCAAACAGACCCTTTTCGCCATAGCACAAAGGAAAATCTGCATCAGGAGTGAAAAGAAAATCTGGGGCATCGTGATGAGACAGATAATACGGAACATCCGCCATTCCTGTTTCTTCGTTGCAGCCAAAAATAAAGCGAATGGTATGATTCAGCGAAATGCCGCGATCTATCCAATACTTACAAGCATAAAGCGCGCTCAAAAGCGGGATTTTATCGTCCGCGGTACCACGACCAAGCAAAACCCCATCTTTCTGTGTTAGCTCAAAAGGAGGATACGTCCATCCTTCCCCTGCAGGGACCACATCAACATGCCCGATAATGCCGAGTTGTTGTCCACTTTTCCCGACATAATCCGCGTATCCCGCATAGCCTTCGCCATCGCATACCTCAAAGCCCATGCGTTGTGCTATTTGCAGTATTTCATCAAGTGCTTTGCGCGAACCTAGCCCAAAGGGTGCGCCTTCACCTGTATGGTCAGGATCAAAAGAGCTATCTATTTCAATAAGCGCTTTCGCATCAGCAATAAATTCTTCCCAATTGCTGGCAATATACGCATCTATTTCTTCATTCGTTACCTGATAGTCAGTATTCATGGTTGGTCCTTTTCTCTATTAGCCCTATCATAACAACAGCAAATTCGAAAAAGGCACATCTTTAGCTGATATCGCCGAAGGGAACTAAATGGTTGACCAATTTTCACGTAGCCGTCTACTTTATGGTGAAAAAGGAATAAAAACGCTTTCAGATACCCGAATTGCCGTGTTTGGTTTAGGTGGAGTTGGTGGTCATGTAGCAGAATCGCTTGTTCGTACTGGCATCGGAACAATCGATATCATTGATCACGATACGGTAGATATTACTAATGTGAACCGACAGATTATCGCAACATACGAAACGATTGGCATGGACAAGGTTGACGCTATGGAGCAAAGACTTTTGAGTATCAACCCTCACTGCCACATCATTAAACACGACTGCTTCTATCTCCCTGAAACTGCCGATGAATTCGACCTTTCGATTTACGATTACGTTGTAGATGCCGTAGATACCGTTACCGCAAAACTAGAATTGATCACCCGCGCAATTAAAGCTAATACGCCTATCATCAGCGCGATGGGGGCAGGCAATAAAACAGACCCCACCGCACTACGCATTGCCGATATTTATGAAACTTCAGTTTGCCCCCTTGCCCGCATTATGCGCAAAGAATTACGTAAGCGAAACATTAAACATCTGAAAGTTTGCTATTCAACTGAAGCACCCAAAGAACAGGTAATCCAAGCAGAAGCAAATCAGACAGAAGCTAGCGGAATCCCACAAGAAGATGCCTCACACACACGCCGATCAACTCCTGGCTCCAACGCTTTTGTTCCTGCCGCTATGGGGCTAGCTATTGCCGCTGAAGTGGTGCGCGATCTTACTAAAATTGATTTGCAGTAGCACCATCAAACTGATGGAAAAGAAAAGCAAATAGCAGCTTGCTATTTAGGTAGAAACGCACTCGGCGGCTCAAATAATTTCTATATCATTTGACCGACGGAGCGATGCGCATAGTATGCGAAGCATACGGTAGCATCGCGGGTGCGTTGATACCTAAATTGCAAGCTGTTTTGATGTGATTATTTCTTTAAACGAATCAGGTAGCTATTCGCTGCTCTTAGCCCTTCATCGGTTTATTTATCTTGGTGGTACTTAGCGCCACGCGAACTGCTTCTTCGGGATCGTCCGTCAGAACTACAAGACTTGTATCAAGATCATCAATCATGCCACGTTCGGCAAGGATTTCTTGCGTCCAGTTCATAAGACCTGCCCAATATTCTTTGCCGAATAAAACCATAGGCATATTGGCAACTTTATGTGTCTGAACCAGCACCAATAGCTCATACATCTCATCAAGCGTGCCAAATCCACCAGGGAAGAAAATTGCTCCTGAGGAATACTTCACAAACATGGTTTTACGCACAAAGAAGTAGCGGAAGGTCATACCTAGGTTTACCCATTCATTAAGCTGCTCTTCGTGAGGAAGCTCAATAGCAAGACCAACCGAAGTACCTCCCGCTAATGCAGCACCACGATTTGCCGCCTCCATAATGCCAGGACCGCCACCAGTAATAACCGCAACACCCTGATTGGCAAGTAGTGCTCCTGTCAAAACTGCCTGCTCATAATACAAATCTGTAGGTTCTGTGCGTGCAGAACCGAATATAGCAACCGCAGGTCCCAGTTCGGCTAAAGCACCAAAGCCGTCAACAAATTCTGCCTGAATACGCATAACGCGCCAAGGATCAGCATGAAGCCAGTCGGTATCATGGGTATCGTGCGAACTAGCAATCAAATTGCCCGTGGTGTTGTCTTGCGGAATCATCGGACCACGCATCAACACAGGACCACGGCGATAGGCTGCACCAAGAGGTGAATCTTTCGTATCGGTCGCCTTATCTTGGGCTGTTTGCGCCAAGATATTAGCGAGCTTTTCGCGAAACGCATCATCGATGAGTTTTTGTTCCGCCTTCTTGCCTGACTTTTTCTTATTCCCCTTTTTAGTCATAGTAATCCCCCTCTTCGAGCTCTTTCCCCGCATGAAGATCTTCGAATTTTGCTTTCATTGTAGGATTGTTACGCGTAAGCTTTTTGATAGTAAGCGCCTCTGCCTTATCGTTAGCAAGACGAAGATTATTCTCTGAACCTAAAAGAGCTTCTTTTGTTTTCAGAAGATGGTCGATAGTCTTGTCAATTTCGTCAATGGCCTTCTTGAATTTTTCACTTGCCAAACGATAATTGCGTCCAAATTTCTGCTTGAAATCTTCCATTTCGTTTTCGAAATTGGTGATGTCTATATTCTGCTTCTTCACCAGCGCCAATTCTGCCTTATATTCCAGCGCACTTTGAGAAGTGTTGCGCAAAATACTGATGAGCGGAATAAAGAATTGCGGACGAATAACGTACATCTTTTCGTAACGATAGGACACATCCACAATGCCTGCGTTATACAGTTCGCTTTCGGGTTCCAAAAGCGAAACTAGCACTGCATACTCACAGTTCTTTTTCCTGCGATCCGCATCCAACTTCTTGAAGAAATCCTCATTCTTGTGACGATGCGTTGAATCATCTTGCTCATTTTTCATTTCAAACATAATGGAAACAAGCTCGTTTCCTTCTTCATCGGTTTCACGGAAGATATAGTCGCCCTTAGAGCCCGATGACGCATCGTTATCTTTTTCGAAATAAGCGTTCTGAAATGCGGTAGCACGCAAACGATTGAATTCGGTTTCACAATGCTGTTCAAGCGTTTCGCCAAGCATCTTGGTTGAAAGACGCGCCTTCATATCGCGATAGCGCTCAATTTCTTGATCCTTGTAGGCAATTAGTTCATCTTTGGCGCGAAGCTTGTCAGCCATTTGCGCTTTAAGTTCGTTTTCGCGCTGATTCTTTTCCGCCTCTTTCAAGGCAACTTGCGCCTCTAAAGAGGTACGTTCTTGCTTGATCTGCGCATTGAAGTTATCACGCTCACGATCAATTTGCGCTTTTAAGGCATCGCGTTCACGTTCGATTTCTGCTTTTGCCTGCGTTACTGCAAGTTCTTTTTCTGCAGCGAAGGTAGTTTTTTGACTAGCAAGCTGCATCTTTAGCGCATCGCGTTCTCGCTGAACCTCCGTTAGCGCAGCTTCGCGTTCTTGCAGTACTTTTGCTACTTCATTTTGAGCGTAGAGTTCTTTTTCGCGAACGAGCGCATCAAGTTGCGCCTTGAGCTCAGATATAGCAGCATCACGCTGAGCCACTGCCTGCTGCATAGAGGCGTCTTTTGCCGCTAAGCTCTCTTGCAACTTTCCTTGCGCCTGCGATGCCGCCAAAGCTAAAGCCTGCTCTTTATCGGCACGCATCAGTTCCTCACGCTTTGCTAATTCCCGTTGGAATTCACCATCGCGTACCTGCTTAACGATATCCGCAAAACCCGATTCGTCTACCTGAAAGACTTTTCCACAGTGAGGACACTTGATTTCGTTCATATAAAAACTCCTAAATGAAGTGGATTCTTGTCGCCTTAGTTGCCTGCAGCGGTCGGTTGCACTATCCTGCACCGCTTTCACTATTCTGCAGCACCTGCGCTACACCAAAAGCCAACCACCTTCAGCATAAATAACCTGACCCGTTAAGTAGTCCGACTCTTCACTTGCCAAGAACAAAACGCAATTAGCAATGTCATCTTTAGTACCACGGCGCCCAAGGGGAATTTTCTTGCACAGATCAATTTCTTTTTGTGGATCAGCATAAAGCGCCGCATTAAGGTCAGTTGGAATACTTCCTGGACCTACCGCATTAACTCGAATACCATGTTTTCCCATATCTCGCGCAAAAGTCTTGGTAAGAGTAACGACGCCTGCTTTACTTACGTTGTACAGCGCATTGTCAGGCACATAGGTAACGGAGCTGACCGATGCAATATTTACCACATTACCCGTTGTGCCTGCATCAATATGATGCTTGAAGAACCACTGGCAGGCAAAGAACACTGACTTTAAATTGGCATCCAAGACCTTATCAAACTGAGCCTCGCTAACATCACACGTGTCTTCCTTAGAATAAATGCCTGCATTATTAACCAGCACATCTATCGTGCCAAACTTGTCTACTACTGCCTGCAAGAAATTCGCTATATCTTCGAGCCGAGAAACATCACAAGGAAGCGCCATAATACGGCTACGATCATCCCCTGCAATTTCTTGCATCAATTCTTCTTTGCCTGTTTTCGAAATGCTGCACAGTGCCACTTTTGCACCTGCTTCATAGAAGCGCTCCGCGATGCGACGGCCAATACCGCGCGCAGAACCCGTAACTACTACAACTTTATGAGAAAAATCGTACGTGATCATACAATGCTCCTTTCATACTGCCCTAATCATAACAAGCAACACTTCCGAGCAAGTCCTCTTTCTTGTACAGGGAAAATAAAAAGCAGAGACTCCATCTTGGAGCCTCTGCCTAAACGAAAAGCTTATACTGCCTGAAGTAAATTACTTCTTAGCAGCCTCGTTGCCTAAGTCACGTGCAGCAACCTTCTGGTCGTCGTTAAACTTATCGGCACGTAACTGCTCACGAATCGTTGCCTTCTTATATTCAGAAGGTTGATGAACAACAACCTGCGAGTAAGGAATTCTGATCTCGTGTTCGTCGAAGACCAGCTTCATTTCGCGCAGCAAGTCGCGACCAAGCTGAACACTTGCAAGAAGCGTTTCAAGGCGAGAAGAACGAATGCCCAACTGAACAAATCCGTTAGCGTTTCCTGATGCGTCATGAAGCGTTACGCCAATATACTGACGCAATTCTCCTGAAACCTCATCGGGCATAGGATCTTGAATAACGTATTCAACACCCTGCAAAAGCTTTCTAAATGCATAGCTTTGATCCGCAGGGTCTTCACTTAAAACAAAGTTAGTGTAAGGAGAATTGGTTACATCCAAATTACCCTGGGCGTCAAAGACATACAGATACTGAATCTGTAAAATATCAGCAAGTTCCTGGAGCTTTTCTTTAGTAGCAAGTTCAGGATTTGTATCCAAAATATGTGCTGCTGTTTGAGCCTTGTTCAAATAGCGTTCGTTGTACTGTTCAGTAAGCAAATCTGCTTGTTCATTAGTTGATGCAATAGTCTGCTCGATATCGGTCGCGCGTTCACGGCTGCTAACCGATTCGGCGGACAAGGAGAACAGCGTCTGCATATAAAACGTTACGACAGCTACTAAAAGGAAGCCCACAAACGAAAGAATAATAGCCTTGCGTCCTACTGCTTTGTTGTAGCGCAAAGGATCTACGGTTACGAAATTCTCTGGGTTATAACCGCGTTTTTCATCCTCGCGCATAACGAAGATACCGTAGAGCGCAACAATTGCTGCCACCGAGAAGAAGATGAACAGAATTACTGCCACGGTTAAGTTACGAGAAGCAATAAGCTCGCTTTCAGGAACAGCGGAAACATAGTATGTTCCCTCTATTTCCGAAACACCGCAGTAGAGACGTTCGCCCTCGAAATCAATCCAGGAGAACTTACCGTTTTCAAGATCAGTTACATCAATACCGTCATCCAAAGCGTCAGTGCCAATAACTTCAGAATTTGGATGATAGGTCACCACATAATCGCGACCAGAAATAGCACACATAGCCACTCTGACCAACACTTACGCTACTTAATACCGCAGAAGTTGAAGAGGTGCTATCAATAAGCTCGGTCAGTTCAACAGAATTCTGCTAAATGACTACCATCGTGTTGTCATCAATACGTGCAGAATAGTAACGCCAGGTTTGATTTTCTTCAGCGAAGTCCACTTCTACCGCAGCGGAAGGTTCACCAGAGCTAATTGTGTTACGCAGCTCGTTATAGCGGGCATAAGAGAAGTCAGCAAGGGTGTCTTGAGCTTGCGCTTCAATCTTGCCGTCTTTATTGACGATCATTACATTGTCAACGCCAAGCAGTTCTTTGTATTCCTGCATTTTGGCGTTTGTTGCTTCGTAATCAGCCTTGTTGTTTGCCATAAAAGCAACACTTGCCGCTTTAGACTGATAAATCGCATCAAACGTTTCTTCGTTTTGCGCCGTTTCATCGTCGGCAGTTTCCAATAAGGTAGGAAGCTCGTCCATTTCACGCTGAATGTCTGCGCGATAGTTCTCAAGAGAAATATTGTCTTGCATAGTAGACAATATGACGCCCATGATTATCAGGCTGAGCACCACAACACCCGCAAGAAGAGCGGATTTTACTTTTAGCTTTTTAGACATAAAAGACATATTCGCTCCCTTTCTAGTCCCACTTGTCAATCAACGTAGCAATAGTGCCGTCATCAAGCATCGCTTGAATGGTGTCAGCTACCGGCTGAGAAAGATTCGAACCTTTTTGAGTAGCGACTGCATAATCTTGGTCGGATACGCTGAAGTCTTCCAGCAGGCTACGATCGTCATTGATATAGGTGTCAACAAAAGCACCGTCCATAACCGCAGCATCTACTCTTCCTTCTTCAAGCGCTATTGAAAGATCCTCATAGGAAGGGAATTTGATTACGGTTTCATGATCGTATTCAGTGCTTTCGTCGGTATTGGAAATAACTTCTTCTCCGATGATGCCCATATCAAACAACTTGATTGCTAACAGTGGACCAGCATTTGAACCAGACATGATGCCAAAAGTGCCATCTTTAAGCTGGTTAATATCGGTAATTCAGGAGCTGTTTTCCACCATTACAGGAGTAGCATCGGTGTAATAAACAGGAGAAAAATCGAAGTTTCCAGACGCGTATCAGTCTTAGAATAACAAGCCACCAGACAATCCACTTCCCCGTTAAGAAGCATTTTTTTACGATTGTCAGGCAAAACCGTTACCAACTCCACGTTGGAATATCCCAGGCGATTTGCCATTTCATTGGCAAGATCAATTTCCATACCGTAATACTTGCCTGTTTGTTCGTTTAGGTAGCCAAAATTTACGATATCCGCGCGAACACCCACGCGAAGAGTATCGCTACCTGTTGGCGAAGAAGCACTGCCGCACCCTGATAAACCAATCAGAGAGCAAGCGCCAAGCACTATCGCAAGCATCTTTGCAAATAAGGCTCTTGCGCGTCCTTTCGTCATGCCCATTCCCTTCATTACTGTTGCTATTACCAATAATTCAAACCCGCCGACAAGTATCAAAAAAGGTCATAGGAGGGACTTCGCCCATCTCTTCTAAGGTGCCTTCAACGGGCAGTGGCGTAAAGTTCAAGCCAATAAGGGTATAATTTGTAAAACGCATTTCAGCGTTAAGAAAAACATTAGTTTGTTTGCAGGAGTCTTTCTTCTGTTCTCCGCGCAAAAACCTACAAGAAAGATGGTGACTCACATGACCGACACGACCATGCAGCTCGTACTCGTTCGCCATGGCGAAAGCGAATGGAACAAGCTGAACCTTTTCACTGGCTGGATGGACGTTGACCTTACTGACACTGGTCGCAAAGAAGCAGCTGAAGGTGGCCGCGCTCTTGCTGAAGCAGGCTTTGATTTTGACATCTGCTACACGTCTTATCTCAAGCGTGCTATTCACACGTTAAATCTCATTTTGCAATCTATGGATCGCGAATGGCTTCCCGTTATCAAAACCTGGCGCTTAAACGAACGTCACTACGGCGCACTTCAGGGATTGAACAAAGCTGACACCGCCGCAAAATACGGTGAAGACCAGGTAAAAATTTGGCGTCGCAGTTTTGACGTTCAGCCTCCTGCGCTAACAGAAGACGACGAGCGCAACCCTCGCCTGCTGGCTCCTTATCGTGAAGCTCCAGCTGACGAAATGCCTTTGACCGAATGCCTCAAAGACACCATTGCACGTGCTTGGCCTTATTTCAAAGAAACCATCGAGCCTCAGATGCGTGCAGGCAAGCGCGTTCTTATTGTTGCTCATGGCAATTCCCTTCGCGCCTTGGTAAAGCAGTTCGACAAGCTTTCCGATGACGAAATCGTAGGCGTAAATATTCCTACGGGCGTGCCTCTGGTTTATACCTTCGATCAGGACTTTAACGTTTTAGATAAGCGTTATGTAGGCGACGAAGCTACCATTGCAGCAAAGATTGACGCAGTAGCAAATCAGGGCAAAGCAAAGTAAGTACTTCTTCTGAACAGCGCATTGATAAACAACTTTGATTCTGCTTGCATAGCTCTGGCATCTCTGTATGCCAGAGCTTTTTTAATATCGGATACCGTTTCTGGAGTATTTCCTGATAGTTTATGGCTTTATTTTCTGATCAAGCCATATGAGCGCTGCACAGCAAGAAAGCATTAGGGGAGCGCGGCCCCAGGTTTTCGAGCAAAGATTTTGGGATTCAATTAATCATGCGTCGAATTTGCCCTGCCGCGCTAGTTTGCTTTCTTGCGTGCAGAAAAAAGCGAATCTGGCTTGAGAGGAACATAAAGCCATAATCCAATCATGTAAAACGAGCGCCTTTCGACCTGTCAGTTATTACGCTAAGCCAATGTGCTGCGTACCCTATTCCGCAAACTGTGAATTGTATAGATCGGCATAAGCACCACCGCGTGCCAGCAATTCTTCATGAGTGCCCTGTTCAACAATATCGCCTTCATGCAATACCAAGATAAGATCGGCATTGCGAATAGTAGACAAGCGATGCGCAATAACAAACGAAGTGCGTCCCTTCATAAGGTTGTCCATCGCCATCTGAATACGCTCTTCGGTACGCGTATCAACCGAACTGGTAGCTTCATCCAGAATAAGCATTTTACGATCAGCCAAAATAGCACGCGCAATCGTTAAAAGCTGACGCTGACCTTGACTGATATTGCTTGCATCTTCGTTGATCTCCATATCGTAGCCACCAGGAAGGGTTCGAATAAAGGTATCCGCAAAAGCAGCTTTCGCCGCTGCCTCCACTTCTTCATCCGTTGCATCCAGACGACCGTACCGAATGTTTTCTCGGATTGAACCCTTAAATAGCCAGGTATCCTGCAACACCATGCCAAAGAGCGAACGCAGATCATCACGATCAAAATCCCTCACATCATGTCCACCAATGCGAATTGCGCCACCATTAACATCGTAGAAGCGCATAAGCAATTTCACCATGGTTGTTTTGCCTGCGCCCGTTGGACCTACCAGAGCAATGGTTTGACCTTCACGAACCTGCGCCGAAAAGTCTTTAATAATAGGAGTATCAGGGTCATAACCGAATTTCACATGATCAAATTCAACATCGCAGGATACTTCCTTCGCCTGAACTTTTGCTTGTTCGATTGGCTCTTCATCGGCATCCAGAAATTCAAACACGCGTTCGGCTGCTGCTGCCATTTGCTGCAATACATTTGACACCTGAGCAAGCTGCGTAATGGGTTGCGTGAAATTTTTCACATACTGAATAAACGCCTGGATATCACCAACGGTAATACGCCCGTTAATGGCAAACAAAGCACCCGCAACCGCCACAGCAACATAACCTAAGTTGCTCACAAAATTCATCACGGGCATCATCAAACCCGACAAGAATTGGGATTTCCAAGCAGATTCATATAACTCCGCATTGGTTTTACGGAATTTAGCAAGCGTTTCTTCCTCTTTCCCAAAAGCGCGAACCACCGCTTGCCCCGAAAAGGTTTCTTCCACCTGTCCGTTAATAGCACCTAGGCGGTTTTGCTGCATGCGGAAATACTTCTGACTATGGCTTACCACCACTTTGACCAGGATTGCAGAAATAGGAATAACTAGCAAAGCAATCAGCGTCATAAAGACATTCATGCTCAGCATCATTACCAAAACACCAATAATGGTCGTAACAGAAGTAATCAGTGTGGTAATTCCTTGGTTCAAATTCATTCCAAGCGTATCAACGTCGTTGGTGATGCGCGATAAAATATCGCCCGTGCTGGTACGCTCGAAGTATCCCATGGGCAAGGCATCCATTTTCTGCGAGATCTTCTGACGCAAAAGGTAGGTGGTGCACTGCGTAACATGAGTCATCAACCAGCCCTGCACAAACGAGCACACGGAAGAAAACGCATACAATCCCAAGGTAACGAGCAGAATAATTCCAACCGCATTGAAATCGATATCGCCCGTACCTGCAATTTTTGCACTAATTCCTTCAAACAATTCCGTAGTTGCTGTCGAAAGAACACGGGGTCCTACGATATTAAATACCGTAGAGGCAATTGCGAAGATGAACACTACACCAATAGCAATCTTAAAACGCCCCATGAATTGAATAAGCTTTTTCATGGATCCCTTGAAATCGTTGGCCTTTTCGCCCGCCATCATGCCATGAGGTCCACCTGGACCATGACCACGACGTCTTCCTGCGCCTGCACGGGCCGCTATAGGAGAATCGTGCTTAGACACTACGCAACACCCCCTTTCAGCTCTTCTTCCGATAGCTGAGATTGGGCAATTTCTTGATAGGTTGAACACGTAGACAACAATTCGCTATGGGTGCCAGAGCCTACCAGCTCACCATCTTCCAATACCAATATCTTGTCTGCAGTGAGTACGGTAGCAATACGCTGAGCTACCACAATTACGGTCTTGCCTTCTGCTTCGGTAGCAAGCGCATGACGCAAGCGTGCATCCGTTGCATAGTCAAGCGCTGAGAAACTATCGTCAAACAACAAGACGCGCGCATTGCTTGCTAAAGCACGCGCAATAGACAAACGTTGTCGTTGACCACCTGAAACATTAGTGCCTCCTTGGCTAATTACTGAATCAAAGCCATCGTCTTTCGCATCTATGAATTCACTTGCCTGGGCAATATCTGCCGCGTTGCGCACGCGTTCTTTATCCATTTCGGGATTCGAATAAGCAATGGTTGATTCAATGGTTCCAGAAAACAGAAATGCCTTTTGTGGAACATAGCCCAATTCGCGACGAAGCTCATGTTGTTTCAAATCGCGTACATCAACGCCACCAACGCGAATAGCACCTGTATCAACATCATAGAAACGCTCTATCAGTTTCATGATGGTTGACTTACCAGATCCAGTCGAACCAATAATGGCGGTTGTTTTTCCTGGTTCTGCAACAAAACTGATGTTTTTCAAAACAGGATCGCTGCCTTCGTTATAAGCAAAAGTAACGTCGTCAAATTCTACCGACAAACCTTTTGCCTGCGAATTGAGCTGCCCCGCCTCGGAATGATCAGGATCATGGATGCTGTTTTCGGTATCCAAAACTTCATTAACACGCTGAGCTGCTACATCAGCACGAGGCAGCATAATAGCGATCATGCTGATCATCAAAAACGACATAACAATTACCATCGAATACGTAATAAAGGCAATCATGTCGCCTGTTTGGATTACGCCTGCATCAATATACGAACCACCAACCCAAACAATCAAAACAGAAACACCATTCATAACCAACATCATGGTTGGCATCATGAACGTCATAACACGGTTAGTGAAAAGCTGCGTTTTATACAACGCAGTGCTTGCTTCATCAAAGCGCGCCTCTTCATATTCCTGCCTGTCGAATGCGCGAATTACCGACATACCCGTAAGCATTTCGCGTGATACCAGATTAACGCGGTCGATAAGCTTCTGCATGATTTTGAACTTAGGTAGGGCAAGTGCCATTAAAAGCGCAATCACAATACCAATAATCACAATCGCCAACACAATAATCCAGCTCATAGCAAGATTGGTTTGTGAAACCATAATGATGCCGCCGATTGCCAAGATAGGTGCATATAAAACCATACGCAAAAACATTACGAGCACCATTTGAATTTGCTGGATATCGTTAGTGCCTCTTGTAATAAGCGATGCCGCAGAAAAAGACTGAACCTCGGCATCCGAAAACGAAACCACCTTTTCAAAAAGACGCTCACGTAAATTCCGAGCAATTTTTGCCGCAGTGCGCGAAGCCACAAAGCCCACCAAGATGGAAGCTGCCATCATCAAAGCAGCTACGGCAAGCATCTGAGCGCCTAGCCATGCAAGATATTGCAACTGAATAGCGCCAAGGTCCATACCCAGTGCTTTATATTCAGCCTTTACCGCTTCAATAGCTTGCTGTTCTATAAGCGAATCATCAATAGTGCCAAACATGGCACGTGCTTGATCAATCAAAGAAAGTATTTCCGATTTGCTTAGAGCACCCGACTGATACGCTCCATACACTTGAGCTAAATCAAAGGAAGATAGCTGTCCCATCTGCGCTGAGAGTTCAGAGGTATCCTGAGTTGCCTGCGCAGAATTATCTTGGCTTTTCTGCGTAGCTGTATTTTGGGCAGCCTGCGTGCTTGTATCTTGATCAGCTTGCGTAGAATCGGTCTGACTCTCCTGGCCAAAATCCCCCAAGATGTCTTGTGCATGAACCAAAACTATTGGCAAAGCAACTGCAGCATCAAGAGTCTCTCGCCGTTGTTTTCCTTGTTCGGTAAGAACAACTCGCCCCTCGACGCTTTTATTTGCTTGATCGCTATTTACACCTTCTAAGCTGTCAGCCTGAGCATAAGAATCGCGAATAAGTTGCTCATCGTTTTCGTCAGCAAGCATACATACGTAATTAAAAGTATCCGCACTCATTTCGTCGGGAGAAGCATGTTCAATACCTCCCTGCTGGATACCAACATCTACCAACTCCGAGGTATACCGTGGCAGCGACAAATCTGCAAACGCCTGCACAATAAGCAGTAGCGCAATAAGCACTACCGCTACTTTTGAACTTTTCAGATACTGAATTATTCTCATGCGGGAACCTCCCCGATAACGCGCTTCGAAGATTCCTTAGCACGCAACAACTCATTCCCATCAGAAGACAAAAATTCGTTGCGGTCCGTTTTGCATACATTGCGCTTTGCATAGACGTCATGTTTTAAGGCGCAAAAATCAAGCACCCTACGCATAATACGCATCAACGTTTGCATGTCATCAACACCAATCGCCTCAAACATTTCGTCGAAATAGCTTGAGCGAATACTTTGAATTTCCTCGATCAACGCGCGTCCTTCTTCAGTTAATTCGATTACCACTGAACGAGAATCATTTGCAGAACGAACGCGCGCTACCAGCCCCTTCCCTTCTAGCGTTTTAAGCGTCTGAGAAACAGCACTTGGTGAAACATGAGAGTATTTTGCAAGAGACGAAGGCCGAGCCTCTTTATTGTGCTGATAAGCAATCCAAACACACATAAGCGTATGCATCTCAGGCTTGGAAAGATTACCTGGTGACCAAGCGGGATGAAATTGTTCACGGTGAATCATCCGCATAAGACGAACAAATTCCTCTTTAAGCTCTCCTATGTCTTGAATTGCCTCTTGAGAATTAGCTGACATTGGTATCCTTTGTATCGAGTTCTCTGGCTTTGCATTAGCTGAAAGCAGTTGTGCGCCAACGTCAGTTTATTTTAGCGACTTAAATATTTAGTAGCTAAACTAATTTATTCTTTTACCAAACTGATACTTTGCAACCACGATCTCCAAAACTGGTCTTGTCCTCATTTTGCAATTTCAGAAATGCATTTTTACGCTTTTTGAGACACCCCTGCAAAGATGGTAAGTCAGTAAAAACAGCTCAGACCAATACAAATGCACAAAAAATCCCGCTTATCAGCAAGTTGATAAGCGGGAGAAAATACGTACTGCGTTCTTCTTTACAGAATAACGTTTTTAATGGCAGTCATCAGTTCATCATAGGTTTCAAAAGCTGGAACATCAGGATTGTCTGCCTTGATAGAATCGGTGCTCTTAAACAAAAAGCCTGCTTTACTTGCCTTAATCATTCCTAAATCGTTAAAGCTATCACCTGCTGCAATGGTTTCTAAGCCTGCACTTTGAAGAGCGCGAACCGTAGTCAGCTTGGACTGGTCGCAACGCATCTTAAAGCCCGTCACTTCACCCGATTCAGCAACTTCAAGCTCGTTACAAAATAGCGTTGGCCAACCCAATTTCTTCATCAAAGGCTTTGCAAATTGAGTAAACGTATCGCTGATAATGATGACCTGGCATAAAGAACGCAACTCATCTAAGAATTCTTTTGCGCCAGGCATAGGATCGATGGTTTCAATTACGTCTTGAATTTCTTTCAAACCCAAGTTGTGCTCTTTTAAGATATTCAGGCGGAAATTCATAAGCTTGTCGTAATCGGGTTCATCACGCGTTGTGCGCTTAAGTTCAGGAATGCCAGTAGCATCCGCAAACGCAATCCAAATTTCAGGAACCAAAACTCCCTCTAGATCAAGACAAGTTACGTACATAGCATTCCTCTTTCTTGGTTTCGTTAAGTAATAGGTACTTATCTATTGCGAGCACCTCTAGTACTTACGGTGTCGCTTTGCAAAAGTCAGCATACCTGAAAACCGTCACTTTGGTTAACTAAAGTGCTGAGCTTTTCGGCAACGGTTCTTTATCGCGTATTAAGTCCCTTCATAGCTCACAAATAACCGCTAGTCGACCAGGCAAAGACAAACGCCTACATCTCATTAGTATGAATACGTTAAAAAATTGTAAGTCATTTTGAAACGGCTACATGAACGGATAATCCGAAAAAATGCCTGATCACAAATGGCACGCACTTATTTAACTGTTCCCGATTTGAAAGAGAGTCTCTATGTTTCAAGCTGTGGTTGATCCTGTTGCAGGCAACCTTGCGCTATCAGCATTAGTAGCATGTATCCCACTTGCTGCATTCTTTATTATGCTGGTAGGCGTTAAGGCGAAAGCTCATGTTTCAGCAGCTATTGCACTTTTCGTTGCATTTTTGGTTGCCGTATTTGCTTTCCATATGCCAGCTCACCTTGCATTCCTTTCTGGCGTACAAGGCGCATGTTACGGTGCTTTCCCTATCGTATTCATCATTATCATGGCGGTATGGTTCTACGAAGTAACTTCTGTTTCGGGTCGCTCCGAAGACTTTAAGAGCCTTTTTGATATCGTAGGTGGTGGCGACATCCGTATTCAGGCTGTTCTGATTGCCTTCTGTTTCGGTGGTTTGCTTGAAGCACTCGCAGGCTTCGGTGCTCCTATTGCTATTACCGCAACCATGATTTTGGCGCTCGGCGTTAAGCCTATGAAGGCAGCGCTTGCTGTTCTTATTGCCAACACTGCACCTGTTGCATACGGCGCAGCTGGTACTCCGATCACCACAGCAGGCAATATGGTAGCTGCTGGTGATGCATCAGTAGCATTGGAAACCGCTCAGCACGTAGCTGCTCTTGTTGGTTATCAGGCTCCTCTGTTTGCTCTGGTTGTACCTCTGTTAGTTGTTATGATTCTTGACGGCCGCAAAGGTCTTCGCGATTGCTGGCTGCACGCTTTGGTTATTGGTTTTTCCTTCGCGATTGTTCAGTGGTGGTGCTCCAACCACTTTGCATACGAATTGACCGACGTGTGCGCTGCACTGGTTTCCTTGGGCGTAAGCGTTATCTTCTTGAAGTTCGTTAAGCCTGGCAATGTAAACGAAGCACGTGAGCGCTTCGGCATGGCACCTCTTCATGAAACCGAAACCACCAAACTTCCTGCTGTTCGTGCATGGATGGCTTTGGTTCCCTACATCATCGTTGTTGTAGTATTTGCTGTATGCAAACTGGGCATCCCAACCCTGCTTGCAAGCACCGATATTAAAATCCCCTTCCCAGGTCTTGCGGGCAACGTATTAAACGCAGCAGGTGCAGATCCCGGAACCACCTACACTTTGAACTTGCTGTCAAATCCTGGCTCCATGCTGTTTATTGCAGCGGTTCTTACCACTATCGTATATGCCCTGTTCACGAATAAGGGTATGTTCAAGATTACGCTTGGATCTTCCTTCAAGCAGCTTGGTCAGACCTTCGTTGCAATGCGCTTCTCTTCTTTGACCATCGTTCTTGTTTTGGGTCTTGCTTATATCATGAACTTCTCTGGCCAGACCATTTCCATTGGCCAGTTCCTCGCAAGCACGGGTGCGGTATTTGCCCTGCTCTCTCCAATGCTTGGTTGGGTTGGCACTGCGGTTACTGGTTCCGACACTTCTGCAAACGCACTGTTCTCCAGCCTGCAGTACGAAGCAGCACAGTCCAACGCTTCTTTGGCTCATGTAACACCCGACCTGTTCTTGGCTTCTAACACCATGGGTGGTGTTATCGGCAAGATGATTTCGCCTCAGTCCTTGGCAATTGCCGCTGTTACCACAGGCGAAACCGAATCGAACCTTTTCAAGAAGGTTATCCCATGGAGTATCGGCATGCTGGCAGTACTTTGTGTTCTGGTATTCCTGCAATCTCACATGCTATCCTTCATTCTTCCTTAAGACTTTCTAGAAGGATTGCGCAAACAACATCAAGAGCGTCCCAAATGGGGCGCTCTTTTATATTCATGGCAATCCTTATGCATTACGCGTCTTTGAAAAAGAAAACTGCGAAACAAGCAAACCGACTATAGTAAGCAGCACACCAAACCAAGCTAGAGGTACTAATTGCTCACCCAAGACCAACCAAGAAGCTACCGCAGTGATGACAGGAGTTGCATAGATATAAACGCTTGAGACCACCGAGCCTAAGCGCTTTATAGAGAAATTCCAGGTAACAAAACACGCCGCTGATGCACAAAGACCCAAAAACACCAGATTCGCCATATTAATAGGATCGGTAAATGAAGTTGCTTCTGGTGAGAATCCCAGCAGGGGTAAAGCGGGAATCATGAATACAATGCCATATTCAAATACTCTGCGCGTGGCTTTGATTGTAGTTAAGCCGATCGAGCTAATGCGCGTCATGCAAGCCGAATAGCACGCCCACACCGCTGCTGCTAAAAGCGCCAATAAATCTCCCGAAAAACTAAGGTGCACCCCTGTTTCAGCAAAGCTGATAAAGCTAATTCCAAGCATAGCTACTACAAAGCCAACAACAAAACGAAGCGTTAGCTGTCTGCCCTTATTTACAATTCGTTCCACCACTGCCGTAAAGAAAGGGGCTACTGACACTATCACTCCCACATTTGTTGCCAGCGTTCCTGTTAGTGCGATATTTTCCAGAAGGTAATACAGTGTGACGCCGAACAAACCTGCAAGCATAAAAAGTCTTTCATGACGCCAGCCCATCCAAGGAAGAATTTTAGGCGCTATAACAAAGAGAGCAAGCAAACCCATAACAAAACGGATAAACAGAATTTCAATGGGAGAAAAATCTTGTAGCAATATTTTCGTAGATACAAACGTGGTGCCCCATACAAGAACGGTAAACAGTGCCGCTAAATGACCCTGAACTGTTTCGTTCTTTGCTCGGTATTCTAAATTCACCACATTTTCCTTTATTCATCACTCACAATTACAAGAATCTAAAATACACTACTATTCATGAAAAACCTTTACCACAAACACATTACTCAACCGTCTGCCGCTCCACACGCATTGGACCTGCCCGCCACTCCACGCGCATTAGGCGCCATTGCCACAGGGCTTGGTCTTGCTTGTGCTGTAGCGGGTTTAACCATCTGGAAGCACTTTCGCAAAAGCGATACACATTTCGTTAAAACAAGTGCAGGAATTGCACGCATCCATACGATAGAAGATGAGCAGGGAAATCCCGTCCGTGTACTGGAGCAAAATGGCGCATACGAATCTGCGACCTATCTTGATAAAAACTACCCTGTTCCTGTTTTTGCTTATCAGCAGGCCTTTGATCATATTTTCGAAGCCACACTTTTCGATAGCAGCTTCGCCAACAATCAAGTACTTATAATCGGCGGCGGGGGCTACGCGTGGCCAAAGCACGTTCTTAGCACTAAACCCGACCTCTATCTTGACGTTGTTGAGCTTGATCAATCAGTTACCGACATCGCAAAAAAGTGGTTTTACCTTGATCAGCTTTTGGAAGAACTCCCCCATGCAGCAGATAAGCTTGGGCTTATTACCGCCGATGGGCGCAACTATCTAAAAACCACTCACAAGCAATATACCGCTATCATTAACGATACTTTTTCCGGGAAAGATCCCGTTCTTTCACTTGCAACGATTGAAGCTATGCGTCTAGTAAAGTTGCGACTTGTGCCAGGCGGAATTTATGCCACCAACGTAGTAAGCCAAGACGAAGGCGAGGATATAACCTTCTTGCGACATGTCGTTACCACTCTTGATGAAGTATTTAATCAGGTGGTTATCATTCCATGCGAAGATACCGACTTTGGACTAGAAGATAACTATCTTGTTATCGCAACTGACGCAGAATACCCCTTCACCAACACCATGCCTTATGACGATGACTTTTTGAGCAGCATCCTTTGTGATGATGATCTCTTATAAAAGAGAAATATTTCTTGAAACAGCCGTTTCTTGATAAGGTAACGTTCAACTACATGGTATTAAGATAACGATCGACATACTATTGAGCGAAACATATTTAAACATTGTTGACTAAAGCGCCCTATAAACCCAATAAGGCGTCCCGTTAACACTATTAATCCGAACCCATTAGAAAGGCTCGAAAATAATGGCAGAATTCATCTACCAAATGTATCAAGCACGCAAAGCAGTTGGCGACAAGGTAATCTTGGATGATGTAACGCTTTCCTTCTATCCAGGCGCAAAAATTGGCGTTGTCGGTCCAAATGGTATGGGCAAGTCCACACTCTTGAAGGTTATGGCAGGACTTGAAGATGTTTCCGCAGGTGACGCACGTTTAACTCCTGGCTACACCGTAGGCATTTTGCAACAGGAACCACCACTGGACGAAGAAGCAACCGTTATCGAAAACATTCGCCAAGCATTTGCTGACGTATTAGCGAAGGTTGATCGCTTCAATGCAATTGGTGCAGAAATGGCTGATCCTGATGCCGATTTCGATGCTCTTATGGAAGAGATGGGCACTTTACAGGTAGAAATTGATGCCGCAAACGGCTGGGATCTGGATTCGCAATTATCCCAGGCAATGGATGCACTTCAGTGCCCCGATCCCGACGCTCCTGTAAAGGTTCTCTCAGGCGGCGAACGTCGTCGCGTTGCACTGTGCAAGCTTCTCCTTGAAGCACCCGATCTACTTCTCTTGGACGAACCTACCAACCATTTGGATGCCGAATCGGTGCTCTGGCTTGAGCAGTTCTTGAAGCGCTACCCTGGCGCCGTCTTGGCAGTAACGCACGACCGTTACTTCTTGGACAATGTTGCAGAATGGATTTGCGAAGTTGATCGCGGTCAGCTCTATCCCTACAAGGGCAACTATTCCACCTATCTGGAGACCAAAGCTGCACGTCTTGAAGCGCAAGGTCAGCAGCAAGCAAAACTTGCTAAGCGTATGAAGTCCGAACTGGAATGGGTACGTTCTAGCCCTAAAGCTCGTCAGGCAAAAAGCAAAGCCCGTTTGGAACGCTATGAACAAATGGAAGCTGAAGCCCGCAACGTAAAGAGTATTGACGTGAATGAAATTCGCATTCCCGTTGGCCCACGCCTTGGCTCAAAGGTGCTGGTTGCAGAGCATCTTCATAAAGCATTTGGCGATCGCGTACTTATCGATGACTTATCCTTTACGTTACCACGCAATGGCATTGTAGGCGTTATTGGCCCTAATGGTGTTGGCAAATCAACCCTGTTCAAGATGATTGTTGGACAAGAAGAACTCACTAGCGGCAGCCTTGAGCTCGGTGAAACAGTTCAGATTTCCTACGTCGACCAAAATCGCGAAGGTCTTGACCCTAAAAAGACCTTATGGGAAGTCGTTTCTGATGGACTGGACTACATCAAAGTTGGCGAAACAGAAATTCCAAGCCGCGCTTATGTGGCAAACTTTGGCTTCAAGGGATCTGATCAGCAAAAGCCTGCTGGCGTTTTGTCGGGTGGCGAACGTAACCGATTGAACTTAGCTCTTACTTTAAAGCAAGGCGGCAACCTTCTTTTACTGGACGAGCCTACTAACGACTTGGACGTAGAAACCTTAGAAAGCCTAGAAGAAGCATTGCTTGCTTTCCCTGGATGTGCGGTAATTACCAGTCACGATCGTATGTTCTTAGACCGCATTGCAACTCATATTTTGGCTTGGGAAGGTACCGACGAAAATCCTGGTAACTGGTATTGGTTTGAAGGAAACTTTGAGGCTTACCGCAAAAACAAGGTTGAACGCCTTGGCGAAGAAGCGGCTAAACCTCATCGCATCCACCGCAAGCTCACCAGGGATTAATCACATCAACCGACAAGCTAGCCTTACGAGCTCACCAGGGATTAATCGCATCTGCTTGTTAACTCTCGTTTGAAGCAAGTAAGAATAATCCCACACCAAGACGCATTATCGGTGGCTGCATTTATAATTCCGCTGATATGTTTTGTGCAATTTCCGAAGAGAAATGGGGAAACTCATGGATGTAAATCAGATCGTTGAGCAAGTAACCAGCCATATCCAGGATGCCCCTGAAATGATCAAGGACCTTATTGCAGACCCACAAGGCACCATTGAGCAAATTACTGGGCAGGGCCTTGATGGTGTGGATCCTGCAGAAATTATTGAGCAGGTTCAGTCTAAGCTTGGTGAAGCAGGTATGGATGTTGAAGGCATTATTGGCGGAATCACCGAAAATATCGGTGGCGCAGTAAGTGGCATTATTGGTGGTCTTTTCAATAAGTAAGCTGCTAGATTTGGATAAGCCTATCTTGTGAACCTATTTTGTGGAGCCGGCATTTTAACCAGCAAAACTAGGCACATACCGCATTCGGACATACAAAACTAAGGAAGGAGCCTCGCGAGGCTCCTTCCTGTCTTAGTTGCTTTTTCCAAGCACGTTTTTCATGCGTGCGATTGTATTTCGTATCGCCGTGAGTACCGTGCCCACAAGCGTAGCCATTAAAATGCGGCTTTTGCGCCAAGGTAGCTTCCTCGGCAGACTGATGCCATACCGCACCCGATTTAGCAACAGCAATGCGTTTTCGCTGAGCCTTTGGCCTTCCGCTGCGCTTGCGCTTAGCTTTCGACATTTGCCTCACCTCCTTCTCAATTCGCTGTGTTCGTCTTGCCCATCGTGGAGTTTTTAAGCGACATATTGTCGCTTCACTAGGACCTTGTTAGTGTAACAAGAGAACAACAACTATCTTTGGATAATTTGTTTATCGCTACTATATTTTAGAAACGCATAGAACGGACAATACCACAGCATGGAAGAACGCCGCTACAAAACAGAATCGGGCACTATTGTTTATTGGATTTCCTATGCTTCTAACCACACTGATGGTCTTAACATAGAAGCATATCAAAACACCGAATCGCCAGAAGAACTCGAAATCGCTTCTGACGCAGCAGCTTCAGTGATGTTTTCTCGCCTGAGCCAGACCCTAGCCGAGCAAACAATCCCCAACGCTCCATGTAACGTTCCATGGCTTGTGTTCTTGCCAGGCCTTACCGCCGACCATCGTTTGTTTAATCGCCAATTGAGTTATTTTGCTGAAACCACAAATTGCTTTGTATGGGACCCACCCGCGCATGGAAAATCTCGTCCTTTTAAGCTGGATTTTTCCATGGATGACCTTGCCGTAATGCTGCACGACATTCTAAAAACAGAGCAAATTGAAAGCCCTATTTTGATTGGACAATCAATGGGTGGCTACATATCTCAGGCCTTTTTATCTCTTTTCCCTGGTTACGCAAAAGGGTTTGTTAGTATCGATTCCGCTCCCCTTGCGCGCTCTTATTATCACAAATGGGAAATCGCAGCGCTCAAGCATACGAAAGGTATGTATAGCAGCATCCCTTGGGGAATGTTGCAGCGCATGACCGCAAAAGGCTGTTCAACTACTTTATACGGGCAAAGCCTTATGAGAAAAATTGTACGTCACTACAACAAGAAGGATTTCTGTGAACTTGCTGCTCATGGTTACAAGATCCTAGCTGATGCCATCGAAAAAACCGAAAGCGAATCGAGCGCTAACCCCTTCGGAAAGCCCAACTGCCCCACACTGCTTCTCTGGGGAGAAAACGATCAGGCAGCCATGGCAAAAAAGTACAACCAACAATGGGCCCTGAAAACAGGATTGTCTTTTGTGGAAATCCCTCGCGCAGGGCACAATTCCAATACCGATGCTCCCGATGAGGTTAACAGGGATATAGAAATCTTTATTTCCGAGCTTGAGCGATAAGAAACCATCAGCCACATTGCGTGCTAGCGAACTCGCAAAACAAGATACTCGTTAAGACTTCCCGTACGTCCATCAGCGCGAAAACGCGCAGAACATTCCGCCCTATCAGCAACTGACGCCGCTAAGAAATCTATTTCTTCATCCGAGAAACTATGGCAATAGCGATAAGCGCCTGGTGTATTTCGCCACCCTAAAAGATAATCGCCCTCATTAAATTGTTGAGCACTGTTAAGCCCTTGAGCGTAATAAGCAAGTGCCTCTTCGTGCGTTTTAAGGGCTTTTGCCGCCATACCTTCATCATCCATAAAACGCCAGAATGATATGAACACGAATCCCCCTGGCGCGGTCGCGGAAACCATGTCGCTCAACAACTGCAAACGCCATTTAGGAAGCGGGATATGATGCATAAACCCAAAGGCAACTGCTAAATCCGCAAATTCTTTGTTGGGACTTTCAGAAGCCAAAACGTCTTTAAAAGTATTATCCGCAAGCTTCTGTATTATGTCGCAGTGAGTATAGGTGACCTCCATATCGCAATGGGCGCTGGTTGTTCCCTCACAGACATCAGGAAGCAAATCATCACAAGCGTCCAGCGCATGCACAGAAACGTGCAAATTCATTGACGAACTTTCGCAATAGCTTGCTAGATATTCCTCAAAGCGCAAATTGCCACAGGCTACATCTAAAACATGAAGATCTTGCTTGGCCTTAAAGACGGTGATAGCTCCAGCCAAACAGCGCTCCCAACCAGACCATTTTGCATGACGCGTGTCGGAAAAGGAAACCGCCTGATTTCGATAAAAAAGGTTATTCAATTCGCACAGTTTTTTGGCAAATGCTACGTTCATGACCTTTATTTCCCTGGAAGGTTAACCGTTACTCATTAAAGCTAGCTTATCTATTGCTCAGCAACTACACCACGACGGTGCACTCTATCGTAAATTATGCACTGTTACGGTGCATTTTTCTTGATATTCTGCACTGTTATAGTGCATTTTGCTGTAAATCTTGACGAATAGGAAAAAAGGAAAACTAAATCTCTCTCAAGCAAAGAACTGAAAGCGCTAATAGTATAAACAGATAATCATCTATCAAAGTAAATTACCAAAAATTGACGGGCGTTTTGGCAAAACAGAGACAATTTGTACTGAGCAAGAAGAGATCCGAGGCTAATTTGACAACAAAATAGCAAGCAAACAATACAAATTACCTTTGTTTTGTCATTTCGTATTATGCCTACGAATACTAAGCATCGATGTAGACAGACAATGAATAACTTAGCGAATCTAATTAGTACAAATCACCCTTGTTTTGCCAAATAGGATCCTATTTGCTGGAATTTTTAGAAAACGATAGTTAAAGCAGATGCCCAACAAAAGCAGCAATAGAAACAAGTGTCTGTCAAAACCAACAATAGAAGTAGGTGCCTACCAATGATAGACACCTACTAAACTCAACAATATTTAGTGTAAACGTAGCAAATAGCCCATCTGCCGCAACAATTCACCACGTCCATTTCCCGTGAACACTTGTCACACCAATTTACCACGAACGCTTGCCGCGCCCATTCACCACGTGCATCAGTTGCGCATTACGCGAAGTAGTTAACGCCACCTTCAAAAATAGGCTGGTACAAGTTGCCAGGGACATTCTTGTATAAACCATTACCACTACGTTCGCTGTGACCCATCTTGCCAAATACACGACCGTCAGGACTGGTAGCACCCTCAATTGCCAGTACGGAAGCGCTGGGGTTAACTGCCCAATCCATAGAAGGATTACCCTCCTCATCAACATACTGGGTTGCAATTTGACCAGCAGCTTTCATCTGAGCAAGCACCTCAGGGTTTGCCACAAAACGACCTTCGCCATTACTAATAGCAACGGTGTGCATATCGCCCACCTTGCAGCAAGAAAGCCATGGGGACAGGCTTGATGCCACGCGCGTGCGAACAAGTCTGCTTTGATGACGACCAATTTCGTTAAAGGTCAGCGTAGGAGCATCCGCCGTTGCGGGAACAATATCGCCATAAGGCACCAAGCCTAGTTTGACCAGCGCCTGAAAACCATTACAAATACCAAGCATTAAACCATCGCGATTCTGCAACAAATCACGCACCGCTTCGGTTACCTCAGGCGAACGGAAGAATGCAGTAATGAATTTAGCAGAACCGTCAGGTTCGTCACCACCAGAGAAGCCACCTGGCAACATAACAATCTGACTGTTGCTAATAGCGGAAACCAAAGCCTTGGTGCTTTCAATAACCGCATTTGGTGAAAGGTTGTTAATAACCATCACTTGCGGTACTGCACCACCGCGCTCAAACGCACGAGCAGTATCGTATTCACAGTTAGTACCTGGGAACACAGGAATAATGACACGAGGCTTTGCAAACTTCTCATCGCAAACCAGCGGCAAACGATCAGACCAGTTAATCTGCTCAACCTGTTTATCTTCATGACGGTAAGGGAATACCGATTCAATACCGCCCTCCCATGCCTCTTGAAGTTGCGCCATATCAATGGTTTCACCAAACGCCTCAAAGACATAATCGGATGTGGTTTCGCCCAGTTCGATAACGCTTACCAAATCGCTAGCCTCAGACAAAATAGCCTGAAGATCACCACCCTCTGCCAGTTCAACTACAAAGCTGCCATAAGCAAGCGTAAACAAATCATCAAGCTCAATATTGCTTGCTGCAGCGTCTTCAGCACCCGCGTCAATAAGCTTCAAGCCAAGACCGTTACCAACGCACATCTTGAATAGCACCTCTGCCATGCAGCCATAGCCAGGCGTTGCCGCAGCAGCCACTGAACCTTCACCGATTAAGCGTTCCATCAGATCGAAGGTAGCGTTCATGCCTTCAACATCAGGTACCAGTGAATCTTCGTCGTAGAAGCGTGGCGCAATGCGAACTACCTTGCTACCAGCACGCTTAAACTCAGGAGAAACCACGCGATCGATTGAACCAGTCGATACCGCAAAACTAATAAGCGTTGGAGGAACATCCAGATCCTCAAAACTACCCGACATGGAGTCCTTGCCGCCAATGGCGCCAATCTTCAAATCAACCTGAGCCATCAAAGCGCCCAATACTGATGCAGTTGGCTTGCCCCAACGAGTAGGTTCGGTACGCAAACGCTCGAAATATTCTTGCAAGGACAAGTACGCGGCTTCGCGTGTGAAACCCGTCGCAACAAGGCGAGCCACGCTTTCCACAACCGCAAGATAGGCACCCTTGAATTGATTCTTTTCAGACAGATAAGGATTAAAGCCCCAAGCCATAGCACTTGCTGTGGTGGTTTCACCATCAACAGGGAATTTAGAAACCATAGCCTGAGCAGGCGTAAGCTGATTCTTGCCACCAAAAGGCATCAATACTGTTGCAGCGCCGATGGTGGAGTCAAAACGCTCGCCTAAGCCCTTGTTAGAACAAACATTTAAATCGGTCACGAGTGAAGTCATACGCTCTGTCAGCGTATCGCCAGCCCAAGAGGGCTCATAGGTTTCGCCCTGCTCAACACAGACATCCTGATGCTTCGGCGCACCATTTGAAGCTAAGAATTCACGGCTTACATCAACAATGGCATCGCCATTCCATTCCATGCGCAAACGCTTCTCTTCAGTAACGGTCGCAACTACAGTAGCTTCCAAGTTTTCTTCGTGAGCATAACCAATGAATTCGTCAACATCTTCAGCTGCCAGAGCAACGGACATGCGCTCCTGACTTTCGGAAATAGCCAGTTCAGTGCCATCAAGGCCTTCATATTTTTTGGGAACCTGATTTAAGTCAATAAGCAAGCCATCGCACAGCTCGCCGATAGAAACAGAAACACCGCCTGCGCCAAAGTCGTTACAACGCTTAATTAAACGACATGCCTCACCACGACGGAACAAACGCTGAATTTTGCGCTCAACAGGGGCATTACCCTTTTGAACTTCAGCACCCGAAGTTTCGATGCTTTCAACGTTTTGCGTTTTAGAAGAACCGGTCGCACCACCAATGCCATCGCGGCCAGTACGACCACCAAGCAAAATAATCTTATCCCCTGGAGCTGGCTCTTCACGACGAACATGGTCGGCAGGAGTGGCACCTACTACCGCACCAACCTCCATACGTTTTGCCACATATCCTGGATGATATAACTCGTGCACCTGACCTGTTGCCAAGCCAATCTGGTTACCGTAGGACGAATAACCTGCCGCCGCAGTAGTAACCAACTTACGCTGAGGAAGTTTACCTTCCAGGGTCTCTGACACAGGAACGGTTGGATCACCTGCACCCGTTACGCGCATTGCCTGATATACATAACTACGACCAGACAAAGGATCGCGAATAGCGCCACCAACACAAGTTGCAGCACCACCAAAAGGTTCAATTTCTGTTGGATGATTATGGGTTTCGTTCTTGAACAAGAACAGCCAATCCTGCTCTTCGCCATCAACATCTACTTTGCACTTTACCGTGCATGCATTTACTTCCTCGGATTCATCCAAATCCTTCAGGCCACCATGAGCGCGCAAATACTTTGCACCAATCGTACCCATATCCATCAAACACACGGGCTTGTGTTCGCGACCCAATTCAGAGCGCATAGCCAGGTATTTATCAAAGGCAAGCTTTACTACCTCATCATCAATTTGAACGTTAGTAAGTTCGGTACCAAAGGTAGTGTGGCGACAATGGTCAGACCAATAGGTGTCAACCACTTTAATTTCCGTAATAGTAGGATTGCGCTTTTCGGTATCGCGAAAATACTTCTGGAAGAAGGTGATATCCGCTAAGTCCATCGCAAGACCACGATCGGCCAAGAACTGATTTAGGCCAGCTTCGTCTAAATCGATAAAGCCGTCCACTACCTCAACAGGCTGAGGCTCTGGAATTTGCATAGATAGCGTATCGCGCAAAGCAAGCGATGCTTCACGAGATTCAATAGGGTTAATAACGTAGTGCTTAATAGCCGCCATTGCCTCATCGGACAGGCTGCCTTCAAGCACATAGATCTTCACTGCGCGAACTGTTGGTCGCTCGCTCTGAGAAATAAGCTGGATGCACTCGCTTGCAGAATCAGCACGCTGATCGAACTGACCAGGCAAAGGCTCTACCGCAAAAAGGGAAATACCCTCGGGTACTTCAACGACTCCTTCACCACTGCCAGCCGCACCCATACGCACGCCTTCGACGGGAAGATCAAGTGACGCATTATCTACCTGAGGTTCGCTAAATACCGTAGGCACACACTGATTAAACAGCTCATCAGTAATACCTTCTACGTCATACATATTAATGATGCGCAGCGTAACCGTTGATGGCAACCCGTCTGTAATGACGGTATGCAATTCCTGCAGAAGCTGCTGCGCTTCAACATCGAAACCGGGTTTCTTCTCAACATAAACGCGAGAGACCATGAATCCTACCCTTCGTAGAGAAAATGATAGTTAAATACAGACGTCTCTATAATACGACACCGAGGGTCTTTTTAGAGCGTACGTTCCAAGAGTTTTGTGTTTCACAAAGCACCACAATTAAAACTACCTATATAATCGCTGACATGGAAAAAGCACTTTTAGACATAGCAGAACAGCTTAAAACGCTTGACTATTTAGATGATCGCGCTTTAACCAAAGTGATCAATCGTCACAACAAGCGCATTTTAGAAGAGGCGAAAGCAGCTCAAAGCAGCCAATCATCCCTACAAAAAGCGGATAGTGCGTCGGAGCCCAACATGGCCGACAGCACACGAGCGCTTGGCGCAACTAGCTACAAGGCAGCACTCAGTATTACCAACCATACGCCAGTACTCGATGCGGTAGGTGCCAAAATAAACCCTGTTCGGCCTTTGTCTAAACGTCATCTTATTGCGTACTATCTGGACGTAAAGCGCAACGATCCCGATCATTGGGCACAATGGAATTTCACCGAAGAACAGCAGCGTCGCATTGAACGCACGCTTCAAATGAAGCCACGACGTACCGCATCAGGTGTGGCAACAATTACCGTATTAACCAAACCCTGGAAATGTTCCAGCAATTGCCTGTATTGCCCCAACGATCTTCGCATGCCAAAAAGTTATTTATCTGACGAGCCCGCTTGTCAGCGAGCCGAAAGAACGTTTTTCGACCCCTATCTTCAGGTAGCAGCACGACTAAAGGCACTCACCGAAATGGGGCATGTGACCGACAAGGTGGAGCTCATTATTCTTGGCGGCACGTGGAGCGATTATTCTCTTTCCTATCAAATTTGGTTCGTTCGAGAATTATTCCGCGCCCTCAATGATGGAAGCGCCACGCAAAAGGAAGTTCCTCTTCGTCGCGCCCGCTATGAAGAAGCTGGCCTATCAAGCGGCCCTGAAACCCTCATACAGCAAACGAGCGCTTTGCAAAAACGCATCTTCGACCAGAAGCTTACCTATAACCAGGCCTTTGACTTGCACTATGGTACAAACAAAGCCTGGCAAGACGTTGCCTCTTGGCAAAACGCAACGTGGGAAGAACTAAAAAACGAACATCACATAAACGAATCTGCGCAGCATCGTGTTGTAGGTCTTGTAATAGAAACGCGACCTGAACGAATTACGCCTTATCATGCCTTAACCCTTCGTCGTCTCGGCTGTACAAAGGTGCAAATGGGCATTCAGAGCCTTGACGAACAGGTGCGTACTCAAAACGATCGCCACACATCAACAGCGCAAATTCAAAACGCCTTTGAAACGCTGCGGCTATTTGGCTTCAAAACACACATTCATGCCATGGTGAATCTTTTGGGGGCAACACCCGAATCTGACAAGCAAGACTATCTTCGTCTTGTAAACGAAACGCCCTTCCAACCCGATGAGATAAAACTCTATCCTTGCGTTTTAGTTGATGGTACAGGACTTGTTGCTCACTATCACAACGGCACCTGGAAGCCCTATCCCGAAGAACAGCTTATTGACGTACTCGTTGCCGATACCTGCGCAACTCCTGCTTTCACTCGCATTTCTCGTATGATTCGCGATATTTCTGCACCTGATATTGTGGCAGGCAACAAAAAGGTTAACTTACGTCAACTCGTGGAAAACCGCATTGATTCAAAAGGGCTTATTACCAAAGAGATACGTCATCGCGAAGTAAGTTTGGCGGATATCGATCCAGAAACCTTATCGCTTGACATCGTTTCTTACGAAACCACAACCACCAGCGAGCGCTTCTTGCAATGGATTACCCCTGAAGGGAAAATCGCAGGATTTTTGCGCCTTTCGTTGCCGAAGGACGATGCAATTTCGCGCTTGCACAACACGCTTGAACAAGAATCAAACACGTCTGAGAAAGAAGCAATCTTACCCATCAAGCCTCGCGAGGCCATGATTCGCGAGGTTCACGTATATGGACGCGTTGCCAAACTTACCAAACAAGGAACAGGCGCGCAGCACCATGGCCTAGGCACCCAACTCGTAGAAAAAGCATGCGAACTAGCGCGCGCTGCAGGCTATGAACGCATCAATGTTATCAGCGCAATTGGAACGCGCGGATATTATCGAAAGCTGCATTTTTATGACAATGGCCTATATCAGCAGCGCAAGCTTGTTAATTGACGTAGTATTGTCTCCGAAAACAAAAGTACGAAAGAACGGTCAGGAAAAACTCGCCTGCTGTTCACTACGTACGCATAAACTTTAAAGCTTGAAGGAGACCTGTATGACCACCTATTCTTCTCGCGATGAAATTAGCGAACAATACCGTTGGGATTTAACAAGCATCTTTGAAAATGATGAAGCGTTTTTGTCTGCGCTTGAAAAAGCCAAAAACTATCCCGAACAATGCCTCTCGTTCCAGGGACGTATTTCTCAATCACCCGAAACTCTGCTTGAGTATTTACGCTTCGATGACGAAATGAGCATTGAGCTTAGCAAGTTGGTTAATTATGCCAATCGCAAAGCGGATGAAGATACTCGATCAAGCCTCTACCAAAACTATTCAAGCCAAGTTATGTCTTTGTACGTATCAATATCGGGCGCATGTTCGTGGTTTGCTTCCGAGCTACTCAGCATCAACGAAGAAACTATGAATCAGTTCTATCAGCAATGCCCTGATTTAGAACTGTACCGCCGTGCGCTTGACGTTATCTTCCGCCGTCGCGACCATGTCCTAACCCCCGCCGAAGAAAAACTGCTCGCAAGTGCGGGTGACATGGCAAGCCAGCCAGAAAATGTGTTCTCACTGCTCAATGATGCCGATCTCTCTTTCGAAGACGCACTTGATTCAAAAGGCGAAGCGCATCCTGTTACTCATGGCAGCTACATTCCTTTGATGATGTCTTCTGACAGAACTCTGCGCGAAAATGCTTACCAATCTCTTTATTCCACATACAAGCAATTCAGAAACACCTTCGCAGCTACGCTTGGAGCACAAAACAAGCAACTCAAGTTCTATTCCGATGCACGAAAATATCCCTCAATGCTCGCAAGCGCTTTAGATGGCAACGAAGTACCAACCGAGGTATACACAAACCTTATCGAGGCCGTACATCACAATTTGCCTGCGCTGCATAACTATGTGAAATTACGCAAAGAGCTTTTAGGTGTTGATGAGCTTCGTTTCTCTGACTTGTACGTACCTATCGTAGACGACATCGACTTAACCTTTACCTACGAACAAGCATGCGAGATTATTCTTGAAGCGCTTAAGCCCATGGGCGAAGAGTATTTAGCTCTGGTGCGCAAAGGTTTATCTGAGCGTTGGGTTGATGTATACGAAACACCAGGTAAGCGTAGCGGTGCCTATTCAGCAGGTGGATTCGGCATGCATCCCGTTATCCTTATGAATTTCCAAGGAAAACTGGATGACGTATTTACCCTGATTCACGAAATGGGACATTCTATCCATACCTACCTATCCTGCGAAAATCAACCAAGCTGTTATTCAGATTACGTTATTTTCGTTGCTGAAGTTGCTTCTACCTGCAATGAAGCTCTGCTAACCCACTACTTCTTGGAGCATGCAAAAAATGAACGCGAGCGTGCTTATTTCTTGAACCACTTCTTGGAGCAATTCCGCGCTACGTTGTATCGTCAAACCATGTTTGCCGAATTTGAACTGAAGGTAAGCGAACTTGCCGCCCAAGGAGTTGGTATTACCGCTGATGCCTTGTGTGAAATCTATCGCAAACTTAATGAAGACTATTTCGGCAGCGATATCGTTGTAGATGACAACATCGCGCTTGAATGGGCGCGAATTCCCCATTTCTATTACTGCTTCTATGTATATCAGTACGCAACAGGGTTCGCCGCTGCCATTGCTCTTTCGCAACGCATTTTGAATGGCGGCATCCAAGAGCGTGACGACTATCTGAATTTCTTAAAAGGCGGCAGCTCCAAGCCTCCTATTGAACTTTTACGCGGAGCAGGCGTTGACATGATGAGCACACTGCCTATAGAAGATGCTTTAGCTCAATTCGATACCATGATTGACGAGATGGCAAACACCTGCCACTCCCTCAAAGAAAACAACAGCACTGAATCTTCTTCGAGCGCTGCAACCACCTCTGATACAACTGACACTTCGGCTGTATCGGGTGTTCCAGACGCAACTGACACTCCAGCCGTCCCTGATGCCACCACCAATCGTTTCACCAACTTAAATGCAAAACAGCTGGGAGAGTCACTTGCAAAAATGGAAGGCATTTTTGTCCTAGCAACCACCAACGAAGACAATACGCCCGATGCAGCAATATTTGTGCCCCGCATGCTTGATGAGCAACACCTCGTTTTCTTCCTTGCACAAAACCGCTCACGCAAAAACCTTGAGCGAACCAAGCAGGCATGGGGTGTTTACGAAGTAAGTCACCCCGAAGCAAAAGAAAAGCAGGATCGCTACGCAGGCGCACGTCTTAAGCTTTCCCTAGTACTGCCAGAAGGAGAAACGGCCAGAGAATTCGAAGAAGCCACTAAAGACTTCGCTCAAATGAATCCTGCTGCCATTGTTGTGCGCATCGAGCAGCTAATCGCTTTGGGCTAGTGCCGTAAGGATACGTTATGAGTGAAGCAACACTGGGCACCCTTATAGCACTAACACTTCCGCTGTTAGGAACCACGTTAGGTTCTGCCTTCGTTTTCTTTCTTAAGAAAGACATGAACGATCTGGTCCAGAAAATCCTTCTTGGTTTTGCAGCGGGCGTCATGATAGCCGCTTCTATTTGGAGCTTACTTATGCCTGCAATAGAAATGGCTCAAGAGCAGCAGGTTGTCGGCTGGCTGCCTGCTGCGATAGGCTTTTTGCTTGGCATGGGATTCCTTTTGGCTTTTGACCATTTCTTGCCCCATCAACATTTAGATAGCGCCGAGCCTGAAGGTATCCGATGTTCCATGAAGCGCCCCACTATGCTTATCTTTGCCGTAGCGCTCCACAACTTACCTGAAGGCATGGCAGTTGGCGTTGTGTTAGCAGGCTTTCTAACTGGAGAAACAAGCATTGCCTTAGCGGGAGTTCTTGCGCTTGCAATCGGTATTGCTATTCAAAACATTCCCGAAGGTGCCATTATTTCTACACCCCTTCTTTCATGTGGGTTATCGCGCAAAAAGTCGTTTCTCTACGGATTTCTTTCTGGTGTAGTAGAGCCCCTAGGTGCTTTACTTATGCTTGTTTTTGTTGGAATTATGACTCCAGCACTACCCTACATTCTTGCTTTTGCCGCAGGCGCCATGATGTATGTGGTTGTCGAAGAACTTATCCCTGAAACACAAAGCGGCAAGCACACTAACGTCGGAGCTATTGCCCTCGCCGTCGGGTTCGTATTGATGATGATCTTAGACGTGGCACTTGGATAACATGCTATTAGCGAACACTGGAAACAAACGCTGAATAACACCCGTTTAGTAAGCGGTTACATCAAAGCAAAGCAAACGAAGACAGCACCTAAGGCACGCTTACAAAAAGCGTACATGCATGCTTTTGTCTTTATAGTGAGGATGATTCTTCACAAAACGCCAGCGACAGATGCGTGTAATAATGAGCGATAAAACACCTACGATCAAAAACGGTACGGTAATCTCCAATACAGGAACGTTCGATTCCAAAAACGCGTACGCACTAGCCAAGAAGAAAAATGCAGAAATAACGATAGAAATAACCGTAAAGAATCGAATGAGCACTTCTTTAGCTTTTGTTGGAGAATGCATCCAGGACACCACAAAATAGATGACGATTGCCAAGATAACCAGGACAATCACCAACGGTAACGATTGCAGCATCCTAACTATGAGACCCATACTTAATCCCTTACTGTCTTTTTACTTCTCTATCATACCGTTTAATTACGTATTTACGCATGACAAGAAGCCAGGATACCCCGCAAATCCACCGTTTGATACGTATTCGTAACTAACATAAAAGTAATTAATTACGCAAAACGATGCATTGATGGTATCAACACGGAAATCTTCTTGCTACAAGAATTCATTATTTGATGCATTCTAATGAAGAAAACGCATGAAATAATCCTTATGTGATGGCGTACCATCAATACCATAAATTCAACCATGCAAAAGTCGGGGTACGCCATGACAGAAACTCCTCAACATACTACTTCATCAGAAGCAATCACTTCCGTCGATGCTTCGGAAGAAGCAGTCTCCAAAACTAGTTCGTTGCCCGAAAAGTCAGCAAAGCCAAAACAAGGACGTGGCTATAGCTACCTTATGATGGTTGCCCATCTTTGCGATGATCTTAACCAAGGTGCGCTGGTAGCGGTAATTCCGTTTTTGGTTCTGCACAATGGCTATTCCTATGCCGAAGTTACGGCACTTCTTCTTGCTTCCAATGCAGCTTCAGCAATTATCCAGCCCCTGTTTGGCTGGTTAGGTGATAAAAAGCCCCGTCCCTGGTTGATGGCGTTGGGTATTTTCCTGGCAGGAATTGGCATGGCAGGCGTTGGCGTGCTGCCAAATTATCCGCTTATTATGGCTTCTGCTATGTTAAGCGGCATCGGTGTTGCCATGTTCCATCCCGAGGGAGGACGTTTGGGTAATTTAACCGCAGGAGAACAGAAAGGCAAAGGTATGAGCATCTTTGCTGTTGGCGGTAAATTAGGATTTACCTTCGGTCCTCTCGTTGCTACCGCAGCTATTACCTTATGGGGACTTCCTGGAACTCTTATCTTCATTATCCCTTCCACACTTTGCGCGGCAGTGCTTTTATCTCAAAACAAAGCGCTCCTTGGCTTCAGCAATCCCGATAAGGGATCTTCTGCTGACAATCTTTATAAAGACAATTGGGTAGGATTCGGTTTTGTTATGGGAGCTATTTCTTGCCGCTCCATCATGTACTACGCATTCCTGTCGTTTATTCCACTATTCTTGGTATACAACTTAGGACAAGAAGAAGCGTTTGCATCGTCGGTTATTTCGCTTTTTGCCTTAGTATGCGCTGTTGGCACCATCGCTTCAGGATGGGCAGGACAAGCGCTTGGCGCAAAAAAACTAATTATTGTGTCTTATGCCTGCGTGGCAGTTGAAGTAATTATTTTCGCCTTCAACGGATCACTCATTATTGCCCTTGTTCTTATTGCGCTGCTGGCACTTACCTGCGACATTTCCTATCCATCTGCTGTTGCGATGGGTCAAAGCTTTGTTCCTCATCACTTAGGAATGGCATCGGGCTTATCGTTTGGCGTTATGGTATGTATCGGTGGTTTAATGACACCTGTCTTTGGACTAATCGGCGATTACTTTGGACTGCAAGTAGTAATGCTGTGCGTTACCGCTATAGCCATATTGGGTATTGCTATTACGCTCTTTATCCCAAAGAACAGACCTATGCGCTAGAGCTATCGCCAGCACTTCCCGATCCGCTACTCGTGCCTGAGCCACCACTGTCACCAGTGTTGTCACTGCCACCAGAACTGCTAGAGTCATTGGAGCCACTAGATCCAGCAGAACCGTTGCTGTTATTTGAATCTCCCGTATTCGTGTCCGTATTCCCCGATGGATTTTGGGCAGCAGAACCGCCAGTTTCATTCGAGTTAGCGTTGCCCGAATTGTTGCTGTCTGGGCTTTCGCTTGTCCCATTTGAACTGCCCGAAGAATTCGAAGAAGCATTATCTGAAGCAGAGGATGACTCTCCCTCAGAAGTATTCGATTCGTTGTTGTTGTCATTCGCCTCGCTAGCTGCATTTGATGACGAATGATCATAGTTAGTTATAGCAGGTAAAATTGGCTCGGTCTTGGTACCAATCCCCTCACCCTGTGTTGCAAACGTAATAATGCCTGCGCAAATAACAATCGCAATCAACGAAGACACTACCGACACCACCAAAACCTGACGCTGAACTTTTGCTTTTCGATTACGACGTTCGTGCGCACGGCGCAGCGCTGGGTCCTCCCCATTAGCATTAGGAGCGGTATAACGTAAATCATTCGCGCTCATCACATGAGCCGCAGCAGACTTTTCTGTTGTATTCGTGCGCGTAGGAATGAATGTCGTTTCATCTTCGGAAGAAGTTGACATCTCTTCCTCTTTCTTTATTGAAGAAGCATCAACGCTATCCATTAACGACGTTGGTCCCACATCGCGCAGTTTATCTGCCGAAGCAGAAAGGGCCTTTTTATATATCTGCGAAGATACTGCAGATATAACCGAGCCAATAGCAGCACCAATTAATGATCCTGCCACTCCGATAACGGAAGAAAGTAAAAATACGGTAGCAGCCGCCAAGGCACCTGCGATTACCTGGGCTATTGACAAATCGTCAAATAAGCTGCGCAAAAACCCTTGAGGTTTTGCAGCAGTTAAAGCCACTGACGGCGCTGCCGTTTCAGGAGAATTTTGGATAGTAGTGTCTTTGATGCTGGAATTAGTAACTTTATTCTGATTAGTTTGAGTGCTATGTTGTCTGGATTCTGTCACCAAAGTGCCTCCTTCTGCTCTACTAAGCTAGCAAGCACCTAAGGTTTCTTGAAGAGCATCCATTTACTCTTCATTGATTCTTGACCACTTCGTCACTGAAATACAACTAAAAAAGCATGATTGCCAAAATGGTCATCGCGATAACACCCGCCGCAACTGTTACTACGTTCGCCAAACCAGCTAAGCCTTCATCACCTTTGAGCCACATGGTAAACACCGGACCCAAGCCAGCAGCAGGAGCCCACAGCATTGCTGCAACCACCAAACGAGTTTCGTAATCAAACGGTAAGAACATAAACAAAGCAGCGCAGAGCAATCCCGATAAAATAAAACGGCAAAGAACAATGCGAACTAACTGACCAACTTTGCTGCGATCGATCGTAAAGTTGACCATCAACCCTAAAAGCAACATGGCAAGAAACGAATTTGCCTCAGCAATAGGATGAATAAACGTAGCTGCTTGCTGAGGAATTTGTACTCCTGCAACAGCCAAAATCACCAGCAAGGCATACAAGTCAAAGGGCACTGACTTTATCAGGCGTTGCAGTGCAAGCAATATTCTTCCCGCTAGCGATGTTCCCTTTTCCACCAAAGCGCTCGTAAACGGGTAAATGCCGCCATTAGTCATGAGTGCATTTCCTGCATCAAACAAACAAATTGCAACAATAGTATGAGAGGGAAACATTGCCATAGCGAAAGGCAAAACGAAGTTACCTATGTTGTAACCGGAGATATTGCACATCATAAATACACGACGATCACGATCTTCGCGCCAAGTAATAAGCATGGCAACAAACCATGGAATAAAACAACATATGAAGCCGACCGCTACCAACAAAATGAAAGACGGATTAAACTCCGACGTTACAAAAGCATAGAAAATTGCACACGGAACCGTGATGTTGAATACGATTTTGGAAAGAATATCAATAAAGACGTGAGGGATTTTAATAAAACGAGGCATCACCACCCCCAAAAGGATGATGGCCGTCAACGATGCTACTGTTAAAAGCGCATTTTCCATATTTGAGATAATAACGCTTTATGAACCTGTTCAAATACTCCAAATTAATGCATGAAGTCTTTCAAATTAAGCAAGTATTGCGCATTTTTATTTATAACACCAGCTAGATAGTCTACTTCGCATTTTCGAATAGCAGCCAAATTAGCAATCGCTTCGTAGAGCTCATCTTGAACTTGCTTAAAAGTGTAAGGAACTGAAGGAATTTCATTGTTTTGAATCGTAACGAAAGGCGCATCCGTTTCTAGAAGAAGACGGTTTTCTGGAATTGCTTTAACGTATTCGCGACCTCGCTTCAAGGCAAGCATTCGCTTGCTAACCGAAAAATAACACCCTTGCTGAATGGCATACCTTAGATGCTCAGACGATCCTGAAAACCAATGAAAAATACCTTTGCACTGCTTCAGCGCACCGCTCTTTTCAAGACAGGTAAATAGTTCTGGATACGCCTGAACGCAATGAAGAGAAAAGAGCATTTGTCCTCGGTCCGTACAACGTTTCAAGATGTGCTTAAGAACCCTTAGTTGCCACTCCTTTGTATGGACGCGGCGGGAAGAAAAATCCAACCCGATTTCCCCAATACAACTTGCCGAAGAGAAAAGGCTATCGAATTCGTTAAGTAGACGCGCTACTTCTTCTTCAGTATCGGGAACCCACCACGGATGAATACCAAGGGCAGGAAAAACAAACCGAGGGTCGTTGCCAGAAAACACGCTTCGAAACGCACGATAATCACAGGGCGTAGCACTTACTGCCAAAACGCAGGTATGCGCAAGCTCTGCTTCCTGAACAAATCGACAAGGATCTGCCATGAATCCAACATGACAATGCATATCACTTAATGCCCTATCGCTCGATGCCATGTTTTACCCTTTCGTAAATTCCCCTTCATCATCCTAACGCAACTATCGCGTAATTTGATAGGCTGTAGCGGGGACAAAAATACGTCGGGGGAGTACGTATGGCAGCTAAATACTTAGACCAATACAACAACGGAAACATGGAACAACTTTTTCCAGGAATTTACCGCGTTCCTGTTCCCTTGCCAGACAACCCACTTGAATTTTTGAACTCCTACTTCATCCTTAGCGAAGATAAGACAACTATTATTGATGTAGGATTCGACCACCCCGCTTGCGAAGCGGCACTCGAAAACGCTCTTCATGCCCTGGGACGCGATTGGGAATCAGTTGAAATCGTTCTTACCCATTCCCATCCTGACCATACCAGCAACTTGGATCGCATCTGGCGACGCTGGATGCGCATCTATGCCAACATGCATTCATTTCAAGAAGTGCAAAATTTGATGAATATCCAATCACCTGTCTTCAATCCTCTGATTGGACATCTTCTTCAGCCCGATAAAATATATGGCCGCAGTATGCAAAAACGCGATGCAAACACCTATCGCGTAAGCGCAGAATTGCTTCCGCTCAAAAATCAACCTGACCTGTTTTATCTTGCTGATGGTGATGTATATCGCAACGGATCGTATCGATTCCAGGTTATTACCACACCAGGACACGATGATTGGCACATCTGCCTTTACGAACCCACCATTAAAGTGCTTATCGCAGGAGACCACGTACTAGAGCGCATCACTCCAAGCATTATGAGTTGGATTACCTCTTACGATGCCTTGAAAGAATTCTTCAACAGCCTTGATAAGGTTCGCGATTTAGATGTTGATCTCATCTTACCTGGACACGGCAAACCCTTTACGGGGGTTGCTCAACGCGTAGATTTCCTTAAGCAGTTCCATAAAAACCGTCTAGAAGAACTCTATGAACTAGTAGCCGACGGACATGCAAGCCTAATAGATATCGCTCGCAGCGCTTCTTGGAAGCATCCCAATTGGGATGAATGGACCATAGACCAGAAGTTCTATTCACTCGGAGAGACGCTGGCCCACTTGATCTATCTTGTTAACGCAGGTCGCATCACGCTTACCGTTTGTGAAAACAAGCGTCGTTTCTACATAGCGGATCAATGGGAAGTTCGCCGCGCCGAATAAGTGAAGCTTGTTTGCAGGTTTTACAGTCTTTCTTATATAAAGACAATCACTATTTTGGGAAGAGAAATTCTGGAGCGCCACTTTTCAAGGATTCATTAAAAACGAAGCCCCAGATTAGCAAGAATTATTATTGGGATACCCAAAACTTGCGTGCGTTCTTTTCGCTTCGTTATGAGAATTCTTGAAAAGTGAAAAAGCGCGGAGGTTTCTCTTAACGAAATAGTGATTGCCTTTATTCTGAAAAATCCTGAATAAAAAGTAGCTGCACCTTGTTTGATGCAGCCACATATCAGATAAGCAAATATCGTTTAAGCAAGCTCGTTAAAGCTTAGCAGGAAGAACGTATTTATTCTTCTCCTTGTTCATGAACAATAATGGTAGGAATCTCTAAGCGAGAAAGCACGCCAAACGTTACCGATCCAAACAGCGCGCGGCTAACGCGGGATCGAGCATGGGTACCCAGCAAAAGCATTCGCTTGCCTTTAGCGCATTCCATAATTACCTGAGTTGGAGAAGAACCCTCAACAGAGCGACCCGTTACCTCAAGCTCAGGATACTTTTCCTTAATCTGAGCAATCAGTGTATCGAGTTTGCGCTGGAACATTTCACCAACTGGCTGCAAGCCGCCGCCCATAACTTCAGCCGAGCGAGCAAGCAACGTTGGAACGCCCCATGCAGAAACAAGTTCCAAAGGCTCATTGAAGGCAAGAGCCATGTTTACACCCGTTACCACAGCATCGTTGCTAGTGTCATCAGGACCAACGCCTACCATGATGCCATGTCCGCTATGATCTGGTGTGTAATCAGAAGGAATAACTGCTGTTGCTGTTTTAGAGCCACTAGCAACGCGCAGGCCCTTTGCGCCAAAAACACGTTCTCCAACTGTTTTGTTGTGATGAGAACCAAGCACCACGATGTCGTGATCTTCGGATGCAGCAATCAAAGCTTCAACAATATCTCCCCTACCTACGGTTGTATGAACCGTAAGAGCAGGATAGTTCTCTGCAATACGTTCTTGTGCGGAACCCAACACATTGTCTACTGCAGTCTGCAAAATCTTTTCATCGGAACCAGCCAAACGAGCCGATCCAGGATCGATAACTGCCAATAACGTAATTTGAGCACCTTCAGTTTTGTTTGCCAAGGCGGTAGCCCAATCCAGCGCACACTGGCTGCGATCACTGCCGTCAATACCAACAAGAATGTTTTTCATGGTATTCAATCTCTCCTAACAGCCTAGTGGAACATTGGAATCATGAGCCACAGTGCAAACAGCACCACCAGAATACAAGCAGCAAAACAAGCAACGGAAGCAATGCGAGAGCCCATAAAGCCACTACCTTCCTGCTCCGCAGCGGCACTACGTGCCCACAAACGAAGACCCGTTGCATACATGGTGCCAATGCCACCTGCAATAACTACGGCAACAACGAGTACCGTAACGAAATTCATTACTTCTTCCATCACATTCCCCTCTCTTATGCAGCAGCCGTAGCTTGTTGTTTGTTGTCGAGGTTGATCTTGACCTCGGTACCCTCGTTAACATTAAGAGAGTTAACAGGATTACGACGAGACAAGCGGAAGATAACTATTGCGATAATAGCTGCCATTACAACAACCGCAGCGGTACCGAATACATTGATCTTCGCCACCGAACAAGCAGCTGCAGCAATAATGCCTGCTGCTGGGAACGTGATAAGCCAAGCGATAAGCATGCGACCTGCAACACCCCAGTTAACTTCGTTACCCTTCTTGCCCAAGCCAACGCCAATAATAGAACCAGAGCAAACCTGGGTGGTGGAAAGAGCAAAACCAAGGTGGGAAGAAACCAAAATAGTAGTTGCAGAACTTGCTTCAGCAGCAAAGCCCTGAGGAGTATTAATTTCCGTTAGGCCCTTGCCAAGGGTACGAATTACGCGCCAACCGCCCATGTACGTACCCAAAGCGATTGCCAAACCACATGCGGCAATTACCCATAATTGCGGATCGGAACCAGAAGGCTGAACACCTACGGCAATTAACGTAAGAGTAATGATGCCCATGGTTTTCTGAGCGTCGTTGGTACCATGAGAAAGCGCTACCAAGCAAGCGGTAACGGTCTGACCATGACGGAAGCCATTTTCGATATATTTTTCATCCAAGGATTTAACAATAAAGTAAATGAGCTTAACTGCGAGAAATGCTGCAAGACCAGCAACCACAGGAGATACCAATGCAGGAATAAGAACCTTCGTGAGTACTGCAAAGAAATTAACGCCCTGAGTACCAGCACCAACGATAACAGCGCCTACGAGTCCGCCAAACAAAGCATGAGAGGAACTGGAAGGAAGGCCTACCAGCCACGTAAGCAAATTCCAAATAATTGCACCCAACAAGCCTGCCAGGATAAATTCAGGTGCAATAGTTACTGCCTGTTCGTTAATAAGACCGCCTGAAATGGTGTTTGCAACTTCTGTAGAAAGAAAAGCACCGATAAGGTTTAACGTACCTGCAGCAATAACTGCTGTTTTTGGCTTCAAAGCGCCCGTAGCAATAGAAGTTGCCATGGCATTTGCCGTGTCATGGAAGCCATTCGTAAAGTCGAACGTAAGGGCAACAATAATTACTAAGCCCACGACGACAAGAGTAGCGATATCCATACTCTTCTTGTTCCTCCTTTTAATGGATATTTGCCTTAATCGCAGGTTCGAAACAACGTGCATGCCTCTTGCCTGTTCCGCTACGAAACACGCAGTTTTCCCCGCATCTCATAACGTCTAGGCAAGAATAGCAAGGCAAATGTTAAAAGGATGTAAGATGGAGTTAAGTATTGTTAACCTTTGAAATGTATCGAAAATTGCGCGTTAATAACATGTTCACACTACGCTAAACTATCAGGATTACTTTGCTTTTTCCGCTGTTTAATAAATCTAAGAAATAGCTGTTTATCGAATTTGCGCTCTGTTGTATTACTCGCACGGTGATATTCGTGTTGTTTGCGCCGTATTGTTTGCATCACATTACGTGCACTGCATTACTTCCGTCGCATTGCCAGCTTTATTTTCTTTATTTCACCTTATTAGGGCTTTGCTCGTTAAACGCGCGAGCCGCTCTTCTATCAAGCACCAAATACAGACCAACTATGATAATGGCAGCCGCAATCATCATGGCAAATAAGGTGAGATAGGAACTGAGATACGTTCCTGTTGCCTCCATAAGAAAGCCTGGTAAGAAGGTAAAGATAAATCCACCAAGAGCATAGGCAATCTGAAAGTTTCTAATTGTCTTAACCTGCTGACCACGCGGAGCCAATTCAATAGACCAAATAGAAATACCCACAGTTCCAAGAGCTAAGCCTAAGCTATACAGAACAACTCCAGAAAATGCGAAATTATGATTGCCCATGTCAGAAAGACAAAGAAGAAGCATTCCTGCAATAAACAGGCAGAAGAACGCAAATGAACCCTTACACGTACCCACTTTGTCAAAAATCATTCCCATGAAAAGCTTAGACAAGGTAAGGCAAGCACCACTGATAGAAACTAAAAATGCGGCATATTCCGTAGTGAATCCCTCAGAGGTAAACAAAACTGCTAAATAATTAGATCCACCCACGGAAACGCATCCAATAAATACCATCGCGATAAATACCACGGGAACCATTTTCGGTGGCAGATTTCGGCTGATTCGGGTATTGGATTTCTTCGGTTTGCTCTTGCCTGTTTCCAACTGAATGTCATCTTGCTGACTTAGCTTAGGATCGACATAGGCGCTCAAACCAATATCCTCAGGCTTGTTTCGAAGCAATAGATACAACAAAGCACCATCAGCAAGTGCCAGTAAACCTTCAGCAGCAAAAGCCGAAGAAAGAGAAAGTGCACTTTCCAGCGCAACAACAGCAGGAGGTATAACAACTGCAGCAACACCCGAGCCAACCGCAGCAACACCTGCCGCAGTTGCGACATGATCTTTAAACCAACGACCTATAAGCATAGTAGAAGCCACCATGCCACCAAAGCCATATCCCAGACCCGTTAAAACTGACCCTACGCAAAGACCTACAAAGTTAGAAGTGCAAAGGGCATACGTTACGAAACCTGCACCTACAAAAAACGACGCAATAGCAACGCCTCTTCTACAATCTAGCTTCTCGTAATAGCGCGCAACCAAAAACATCGCAATAAGGGAAACGAAGGTTCGCACTGAAATAACAATAGAACCTCCTGAATGACCGACGCCAGGAAGTTCAACAAGATAGGGTTGGTACACCGAAAAAGAGGTTGAAGCTAAGCCAACATTAGTAAAGAGCAGCAAAAAACAGCATCCACATATCACTTTTTCATAATGACGCTTTAATGCAGAAATCATGTACCAACACCACAGTAGTTTAAACACAGCGGCAGGACCATAAGTCCTGCCGTACGACGTTACCTTTTAGACGTTTGCTCTTGTGAGTATACGCCTATGAAACAAGATTGTTGGTATCTCCTGCTAAATAAGAAGCAATATTATCCGCAACAATGACTGCACGCTTTTGCATTGCTTCATTTGAAGCGAACGCGACATGAGGAGTTACGATGGTGTTCTTTGCGTTAAGTAACGGATGATCAGCGGGGAATGGCGGTTCCATTTCCAAAACGTCAATGCCTGCACCAGCAATTCGTTCTTCGTTAAGGGCATCAGCCAACGCTTGTGAATCGACAATGGGACCACGAGCACAGTTGATCAAAACAGCACTCGACTTCATCAGGGCAATTTGATCTTTGCCGATCATGCCTGTTGTTTCAGGTGTTTGAGGAACATGTAAGCTAACAATATCTGAAGTTGAAAGCAGCTCGTCCAAAGCAACAAAGCTAACTCCTTCGATATCTTTTACCGTACGAGAATAAGCAACCACTTCACAACCGAAAGCTGAAGCAATACGCATTACGCGAGTACCAATAGCACCAGCTCCAATAACGCCAAAGCGCTTGCCTTCCAACTCGGGTCCAACTAAGCCATCCTTTGTTCCCCCTGAACGCACCTGGGAATTAAGAACAGAAATGTTGCGATAAACATCAAGCAAAAGGCCAAATACTAAATCTGCAACCGCAACGGTAGAATAGCCAGCACAATTTGAAACCTGAATTCCATGTTCACGGCAATAAGCCATATCAACATGGTCATAACCAGTAAAAGCAACGCACACATACTTCAAGTTAGGATTCTTTTCCATAACGGAAGCAGGATAAGCAATATTAGAAACAACAACTACATCCGCATCTCCGCTGCGTTCGATAAGCGTTGCTTCATCTTCTTTGCGATCAGTATAGGTAACCAATTCGACATCGGTATCCCCTACTGCGTTCAAAATCAAAGAACGAAGATCAGCTTCTGGAATTCCAAGAGGCTCTAAAACAGCAATTTTCATAGTGTTCCCTCCATGCATAAAGCATCAACTTTATCCATAGTAAAAGAGTACCGAAGTATGGAAACCATACTTCGGTAAGCGCACGAAAATCTAAGTATCAAACGTAGGTAGCTAGATAATAAAAAGAACGTTCGATTAATTATTTAGTTTCGCTTGAATCTTGATCAGCTGGCTGTGTTAGCTGACCCGACTGCTGGGAATCAACAGGTTGCTGAAGCTGAGCAGGCTGTGCAGACTGAGATGCAGCAGGCTGCTGTTGAGCTGGCTGCTGAGGGGCAACGGGTTGAGCAGGCTGCTGTGGTTGTGTTGCACCGCCCTGCGGCTGCATGGGCTGCTGGGGCTGCATGGGCTGCTGAGCGCCATAACCACCATTAGGGTAACCACCATTTTGACCAGCTACATTACCTTGATTCGGATAATTCATTTGACCAGGATTTCCCTGATACATACCCGATTGTGGCGTGGCACCCTGGTAAGGAAAGCCTTGATTATAAGCGGCAAAGCTTTTACGAACGCGGCTGATCATCCAAGCAGAAATTACAAAGCAAACGCACGTAATGATAGAGAAAATAACGCCTTGGCAAACAGCACCTGCAATAGTCCAACCAAAAGCACTGCGCAGTTTTTCGGGAGTTGAAAGAGCGCGAAGAGTAATGATACTAGCTGCAATGCCAACCACGTTAAGTAGTAAATACCCTACCGCTAAACCAATAACGACATTCATTCCAAACACAGCAGCTTCACGAATTTCTTCATCACTCATAGACGAATAATCATAAGAATTTGCTGCAGAACTTCCGTCAAAGGCGGCAGAGCCAGAAGATCCTGCCTGCAGTTCTTGCACAAAAGCGTTAAAAAATGTTGGATCCGACAACATTGATGAAGCCGAAATCATCAATGCCATAAAAGCGCCACCTATTAAAGCGCCCATAATAGAAAAAACAAGCGTGGCAATATTTAAGCCACGGATAATACGCACATCTGAATTCACAAAAGCCCCTTTCGTAGGACAACAAGCATTACGCCTACTTACTCTTTGCTAACAAATCGTCTTTTTCCGTATACCTTACGGTCGTCGCGTCTTCCTAAACATATCCCATGCCATCCAAATAAACAGCACGAATGCCGAAACATATTCAATAAATGAAAGAATCGGCAATCCAAAGACACGTGGCATATCAACTGAAATAATCAAACTGCCACTAACCAGCAAACCCGCAATAACCAAACTCATCGCAAGGCGATTTGCAATGCGGCTTACTTTTCGAAGCGGTTCTGTCGAACCAAGCATTTCCATATTAACTTTCAGCTGACCACGAGAAAGCATCCTGAACATTTCTCCAGAATATTCAGCTGCTTTTAACATACTTCTCAGCGAAGTATCAAATGAAACAAGCATGGTCTTGATGCGCGTTTCTAATTCTTCTTGAGTGTTTTTTGATCGAATAATATGACCATTGATAATTTCGATCATATTAGTATTCGCGAGGTATTCGGCCAAAGACCCCTCCATGGTTACTATGCCGCGCGAAACTGCGGTAACCGAAGAAGGAAGCGTTACCTTACATTGCCTCGTAAGCGCCATAATGTCGCTCAGCAATGCACCAATATCAATGTCCGCCACATTGGTAGAACAGTAGCTTTTCAAAACATTATCAAGCTCCGCCAAAAGACGAGCATGATCGATAGAAGCTAAATCATGCTCTACCGAAAACGAAATAAGCGCATCTTTCAGATCACTTGCATTTTGAGCCCCCACAGCCTCAATAATCTTGCTGAAGCCCATACGTTCGCGAACCGAAAGTCTGCCCATAATGCCCAGGTCAAGATAAACAACCTTGCCTTCATGTACAAATAAATTTCCTGGATGCGGATCGGCATGGAAAAAGCCATGCTCAAGGATTTGGGTGGCATAGTTATCCATTACCTTAAGACCAATTTCGTCCAGGTCGTACCCTAGTTCTTTAAGTCTTTTGGTATCGCGAATAGAAACGCCCTCTATATATTCCATAACCAGCACTGATTCAGTGCAGTATTCCATATAGGGTTTAGGGCAAGAAATAAATACCACGTCTTTATTTAGTTCAGCGAATTCCCGAAGGTTATTCGCCTCCTTCATAAAGTCGGTTTCTTCCAAGAACGTTGCCCAGAGCTCTTCTACCACATCGCGCAGATCAAGCATCTGGGTATCTTTCATAAAGCGTGAAACATGCTTTGCAACCGAGCGCATAACATCGATATCTTGCGCCATTACCGCACGAACACCAGGACGCTGAACTTTTACCGCAACTACATCGCCATTGGAAAGTTCAGCTTTATGAACCTGCGCAAGAGAAGCGCTTCCCAAAGGTTTTGGGTCTATCTTGCGAAAAATAGCATGAAAACGACTACCATATACATCTTCTAGTGCAGCAAGAGTGTCTTCAAAGGGCATAGGATCACAGTCCATTTGAAGATCGGATAGCGCATCGCAATATGCTTGGGGCAGAATTTCCGACCGCAGCGAAAGCATTTGTCCAATCTTGATAAAACTTGGACCAAGATCAATCAAAAAACTACGCAATTGATCAGGGCTTAAGCCTTCTTGTACACGATGCTTGCGCATGAGCTTAATAATCTCGCGCAAACGACGCATACGAGACTTACGACTTAAGCCAAACTTTTGATCGGGATCGACTTCTGCCCCGTCTCTAAACATATATTTCAGAAGCGAGTTTTCCGCCATAGTTATAGATTCCTGCCACGAATGAAAGCGCTTATGGTATAAGCGAAATTCTTACTGCGACGTTTATAGAGCCGAATTTATAGCCGAATTCGTCAAAACTCTTGTTCAAAGCTTTTGTTCTGAACAGCAAAGATTTATTCAGCTGCTTTTTGGGTGGCTTCTTCTGTCTCCACTGTTTCTGCTTCGGTTTCCACCACTTCGGGTTCAGTTGCCGCATTAGACTCTGCAACAAGACGGGAAACCGTAGCTGCAAATTCCTCGCGCTCTTCAGGAGACATGGTCTTCAAAGCTTGCGCCACTGTTTCTTCGCGAACCTTTGAGATAGTTTCTGCTGCTTTATGCTGCAATTCCTGGTTGATATCTTTACCTTGCTCAACCGTAAGATTTCCCTTTTCAATAAGGGTATCTACTACTTCTTTTGCCTTTTCACCCGTAAGCGCTAAAGCCCCAACTCCAGCGAGAAAAATATCCTTGAAACCATCTTCGATTGACTTAGCCATAACGTTCCCCTCCGTTCTTGTAACTAATGTTATTTTTATTATACGTGTTTATCCTAAGTTACCTGATTACAGCTAATTAACTCTTTTAATTGAACACAGTGTTTAGTAAAATGAGCACGATTAATTGGACAAAACGTTTGGTTTTATAGAGAAAGCTTGTGTGTATTCGTGACGGAAATGCCCCAACAACAACCGACTCCAGCTAAGACTTATTCAACTAATAATAAAGTAAGTACATCATCGGCAGATACTCTGCCTGAATGTTCTACAAATTCTGCTTCATCAGGTATCTCGCCCGAAAACCATCCAGCTTCCTCTGCTGATACCTCCACGTCTGTTCAGGCATTGCTCGTAGGCATAGATGTGGGATCCACTACGGGAAAAATTGCCGTATATGATCCTACTGCAGAAAAAGTTCTCTTTCGTCGATACGCCCGCCACCATGCACGCCAGGTTGAATGCGTCAAAAATCTTTTTATTGAAGTAAAACAAGAATTTCCTAACACCCCTCTCCGTGCAGCATTTTGCGGTTCAGGTGGTGCCGCTCTTGCACAAGCGCTTGAGGTTCCTTATGTACAGGAAGTTGTTGCAAATGCCCTGGCAGTAAGCGCCTTTTATCCCACCGCTCGAACAGCCATCGAGCTTGGTGGCCAAGACGCAAAAATGGTGTTTTTCGAATACGACACAACACAGGAGCGCCTCAATGTTGCCGACATGCGTATGAATGGTAGCTGTGCAGGCGGAACGGGCGCCTTCATTGACGAAATAGCTACCTTGCTTAAAGTTCCTACAGAAAAGTTTAATGACCTCGCCGCCAAAGGTGCGTCTGTTCATAACATTTCTGGCCGCTGTGGTGTATATGCCAAAACAGATATTCAGCCGCTGTTAAACCAAGGGGTTTCTCGAGAAGAAATCGCTCTTTCTTCATTTCATGCCATTGCCAAACAAACCATTGGCGGCTTAGCACAGGGCTTAGATATTGTTGCTCCTGTTGTTTTTGAGGGTGGCCCCTTAACGTTTAATCCACGCCTTATTAAAGTTTTTGCAGAACGCTTGGATTTAGGCCGCGAAGACATCATTATCCCAGAACACCCTGAAACAATTGTTGCCGTTGGTGCAGCACTTTCACTAACCGATCTCTTCCGCGACACTCCCGCGATACTGGATTTAGACGACGCAATCCATACCCTAGAAACAAAACGCATTGTAGTAATTGATGGAGCAACCGCAATGTGTTCATGCGAAGATGACAGCAGTGATGCCACCCAATCTTTAGAGTTGTCACTCCCCTTGTTCGAAAATGCCGAAGAACGTGAAGCCTTTGAACAGCGCCACCCTTTAGGAGATGCCTCTTCGGCTTATTCTGTCATTCTTACGGAAAACGCTCCCGACCAAAACGAGCATTCCGATGGTCCTTCATTGCCCACTAAGCCTCTTTCTGTCTATTTAGGAATTGACTCTGGCTCAACGACGACAAAACTTGTTTTGCTCGACACTGAAGGTAACCTCATAGATTCCTTCTACGCCCCTAACGAAGGCGAGCCGCTCAAAGTTGCCCAGAACGCGCTCTTGCATCTATACGATTCTTACGCCCAACAAGGCTTTGAATTGGACGTTCTCGGAGTAGGTACTACAGGATATGGCGAATATATGTTCGCCCAAGCATTTGGCGCTGACAGCCACACTGTAGAAACGGTTGCCCATGCGCATGCTGCCCAGCGCTATGTTCCCGATGTTACGTTTATTCTTGATATCGGCGGACAGGACATGAAGGCCCTTTGGATAGATGAAGGCATTATCACCAACGTTGTAGTTAATGAAGCCTGCTCAAGTGGATGCGGTTCCTTCCTGGAAAATTTTGCTTCCACCTTAGGTATCGAAACTAAAGATATTGCAGAATCAGCATTTCGCTCCGAATCCCCCGCAGTACTGGGTAGCCGTTGCACGGTATTTATGAACTCTAGCATTGTGACCGAACAGAAAAATGGCAAAACGCCCGATGATATTATGGCGGGCTTGTGTCGCTCGATCATCGAAAACGTTTTCACAAAAGTTATTCGCGTCTCTAACCTCGATAGCTTAGGTAGCAAAATTGTTGTCCAAGGAGGCACCTTCTTAAACGATGCCGTACTGCGTGCCTTCGAGCAATACGTTGGACATGAAGTGGTACGCGCTCCCTACCCAGGCCTTATGGGAGCTATCGGAGCTGCGCTTATCGCACAAGAACAGCTTGAGGTAAAAGAAGCGCACCAAAACCAAAAGAGCACTCACGCGGACGCTTCATCAAGTATTTCACGGACAAACTTCAATGCAGCTACCCTTAAGGCATCGTCCTTTATTGGCTGGGATGCTCTGCGCGACTTTAGCTACGAGCAAGAAACCAATCTGATTTGCCCCTTCTGTGCGAATCGCTGCAATCGCACGCGCATCACCTTCTCGAACGGCTCTTCTTGGATAACAGGAAATCGCTGCCCACGTGGTGAGGTGGTAGGCGATCCAAAAGATTCGAGCGTACGCGATGCTGTACGTGCCGCCAAGCAAGCGATGGATAGCGTACCTAATTTATATACCGAGCGCGAAGAGCTCCTCTTCCAAGATTGGCCTCATAGTGCCTTGTTGCCTGACCAAAACATCACCATCGGGCTTCCCCGTGTGTTGTTCTATTGGGATACCATGCCTTTCTGGAAAACCCTTTTGCAGGCTCTTGGTTTTACGGTAAAACTGTCTCACTTAAGCACGCGTACCATATACGAAGACGGCCTACAGGCAGTTGCATCCGATACCGTCTGTTTCCCTGCAAAGCTTGTACATGGTCACTTGCGCGATCTTCATAAGCAGGGCGTCGATCGTATTTTTATGCCAATCGTTACCACTGTTCCTTCGGAAAACCAAGCAGACACCAGTCAATCGATGTGTGCCGTGGTAAAAGGATATCCCCTGGTAATTAAAAACTCGGATAACCCCGAACGCCGCTGGAACACTCCTTTTGATAGCCCTCTTTTCCACTGGTTCACCGAAAAGGATCGTACAAACCAGTTGGCAAAGTATTTCCATGACACCTTTGCAATTCCCGAAAAGGCCACCCAAGAAGCGCTTAAACAAGCTGATGCAGCTCAAAAAGCATTTCAAGAAACCATGCAAAAGCGCGGTGCAGAAGTACTGGCGCAAGTTCGCAAGGAAGGCCGCTATGCCATTGTGTTAGCAGGTCGTCCTTACCACAATGACACCTTAGTAAACCACGAACTTCCTAACTTCTTTACCGATATGGGTATACCAGTAATCACCGCCGATTCGGTACCTGGCGTAAATGAAGTGGTGCTTGATAACAGCTTGATCGATATCGTCAATAATTTCCATGCACGCATGCTTTCTTCTGCTGTTATAGCGGCGCAAAGCTCCCACATGGAATACGTCCAAATCGTAAGCTTCGGTTGCGGACATGATGCATATCTCTCCGATGAAATCATCCGCCTCATGAAAGAAGTGGGTCCGAAAATCCCCCTTGTTCTTAAGGTAGACGAAAGCGATATTCACGGACCTTTAGGCATTCGTACGCGCTCATTCGTTGAAACCATCGAACGTCGTCACACACAATCAGATGCTGTCGATCCTAATACTTCAGCCGCAAATTCAAAGCAAACCCTAAAGTCGCCCGAGGCGTTTGAGGGAAGCTCTGATGACATTGATTCGGCAAACTTAGCCACCCTAGAGCAAGCAAACGACGAACAAGTTGCGCGCGAAACAGGAGCAAAGCTATCGGATCCCTATCCGCAAAAGTTCGACAAGAAAGCCGTTGAAGAACGTGTAGTTCTTGTTCCCAACACTTCGCATGCCTTCAGTCGTATCATGTCTGCCGTTTTCTCAAAACAGGGGCTGCGAACGGTTTCACTTCCTATTGGTCGCGAACGCGCAATCTATCTGGGCAAAAAGTATGTTCATAACGATATATGCTTCCCTGCGCAAATCGTCATTGGTGAAGCACTTGAAGCCCTTGAATCAGGCGAATATGATTTGGATCACGTTGCCGTTGCTACGGGCAAATACATTGGCGACTGCCGCCTGACTCATTACGCAGCACTTTTACGCAAAGCACTCGATGACGCTGGATATGAACAGGTACCTATCATCACTAATGACGATGTAGATTTCCACAACATACATCCAGGCTTTAAGCTGAGCTTGATATCGGCTATTCGCATAGCATATACCCTGCCCATGATAGATGCCCTTGAAGAGCTCCTTCGCAAAATGCGCCCTTATGAATTAGTTGAAGGAAGCGCAAATGAGGCATTCGAGCGTGCGCTTGATTGCTTGGTTGACGGCCTTGAAACAGGTGGCGTCCATGGTGCTAAGAAAGCTTTTGTTCAATCTATCGAGATCATGAAACAGGTTCGCTACGATAGAAGCAACCCCCGCCCAACCGTACTGATCGTTGGTGAATACCTGCTTAATTTCCATCCTGGCGCAAACCACGACATTGAAGACTATCTGGAAAAGAACGGTCTTGAAGTCATAGAGGCTCGCATGACCGATGTCATTCGAAAAACCTATTTCTATCAGAACTCCCAGGTAAAAGAATACAAGGTGGATAGACCGTTCCCACTAAAAGCGACGTATGCCATTGATAACCATGTATTTGATTTGGCTCACGATATGACTGACAGAATCGCTAAAGCACACCCCTTGTATACCCCACCTACCCGTATGCCCGAATTGGTAAAAGCAAGCGATCCTATCATCCACCACACCTTTGATGCGGGTGAAGGTGTTTTAATCCCTGCCGAAATACTGCACCATGCAGAACGCGGCTGTCGGGCGTTTGTAATCTTGCAACCTTTTGGTTGTTTACCTAACCATGTTGTGGGCCGAGGTATAGCAAAACGATTGAAGGAACTCTACCCCGACGCGCAAATTCTTCCTTTGGACTTCGATCCCGATGTAAGTTTCGCAAACATTGAGAACAGGTTACAGATGCTTATCATGAACGCAAGAGCGTCTCACTCGAAGTAAGCTTATCAAAACCCTTTATTATCAGGAGATCCTCACATGGCTCGACCAAGAAAAGACCAAGGCGATTCCGCTGAACAACGCATTAAAGATTCGTTTTGGGATTTATTGCAACAACATAACCTAAGTGACATCACCGTTAGCATGATTACTGCACAAGCGAAATGTAACCGCGGTACGTTTTATTATCATTACAACTCGCTAGAAGAGCTTATTGAAGCGGTCATCCAAGATGAACTCTTCATCGCAAACAGCGTTCCTCGTGCCTTGTTTTATCTGTTCTGCTTTAAGGCAGACCCCTTCGAAGAAGAAGGTTTTGCGCTGCACATCAAGCGATTCGGACTTATGATGAATCGTGGCGACAAGAATGGCATTGACATCAAAGTTAAAGAAGCGGTAGTTGGCATATGGGAGAATCTCCTTTGCGAACCCGACGAAGAGCTCACCCTGGATACCCGCCTTGTTATCGAATATGTTACGAGCGGTCTTATTGGCCTTATTGCATACCTGCATCGTGAAGGTCTGCTAGAAGACTGCGACCATATGCCCGACGAATCCAAATTCAGTTTTAAGACAAACGCTCAATATTTGGTCTCTAGCGTAAGCAACGCTCAAAATATTCCCGTTCAGGAATTAGAAAAGCGAATTTGTAGACAACTCCAAACAACGCATATTGCTTCGTGCGAATCCTGTTCACGAGCGTTACTGCTTTAGCCAGCGCTTGCTTAATGCATGGATGGTATGAGCGGCACCTAACCGACATCGCTAAACATACTCCTGCAGACATCAGACTTTATTCTTTGACCAGCTTTTGAAGTCAGCTAAATACGTGCACTCTTCTGCGCAGTCCATACGCTGCAGTGCTTCTTGAGCAACTTTAAACAAGAGCTCTAGCCAGTCTTCTAATCTCATTTCACAAATAGTTGCCTGCAAACCATTTTCTCGAATGGTCTCTGCTGCAGATTCGGTGTAATCGGAAGAAAGTGGCCACAAACCCTCTACCACACCAAAAGCTTCTTCGATGCAATCAAGAGATTCTGAAGAATAAAAAATACCTTTAATAAGAGCAGCATATCCTGCAACAGCATCAATCGGCAGTGCGTCAGCAGGACGAATTTCCACAAAATGCTTAAGACGCACATCAGGCCAAAACATTGATAACAAATGCTCAATATCCTCAGTTGACATGGGCGCATCAGCATACGCCTCAGCGGCGGTAAGTCCGTTCACTTCTCGTAGAGCAGGACCCTGAGGATCAGCTACCGAAGCACGTGTTACAAAAATAGGACACGTCGACAAAAGCCAATCAGCATAGGAGGCAAAACCAAAATCCTCATCAAATAAGCCTGGAATTTGACCACAGCGATCATTGTCTACATCACGCCACATTTGTAATCGCGACAAGGATCTTTCTGGCACTTCTCCTTCAAAACGCTCAACATTGTCCGTTAAAAAGGCAATCATGGGCACTAAAGCTTGCGCCACCCTTAGCTTTCGAACAGCGTCAGCCTCATCGGAATAATCAACTGAAACCTGAGTTGAAGCAGAGGCACGCATCATTCGCTCTCCGTGAGTTCCTAGTGCACGAAAATACTCATTCATGAAGCGATAACGCTGCTTTGGGATAAGTGATAGATCAAGCGCTTTTTCCGTAGGGTGATATCCCAAAGTGATTAGCTTGCACTGATGCTGTTCCAAAAAAGGATCCACTAAAGAACGAAAGCGCTTATATACACGAACAATTTCGCGAATATCCTCAAAGGGAGCAATACTGATTTCTAATTGCGCAGCAGGCTCCAACGTAAGTGATGCCTCATCATCAGCAAGACCTATCAAATCACCTTCTACACCTTGCATCTTTCGAGGATAGTAATCAGAGAGGTACGCAAGAATATCACGCACGCCAAAATGCGCATCGCCTTCATAGGAAAGCGCTTTGCGCGAATGCTCATGCACTACAAAATGTTCTACCTCAACGCCAAGCTTTTTACTGCTCGCATTGCCTCTTGCACCCTGCTCGAAGTAAGCAATAATTGCCTGACGATTTTCCTTCTCGAAGGACATGGTTTTACTCCGCTTCGCCCAAATGAGCAAATAATGCTGACGAAAGATAACGCTCACCCGTATCTGGCAGAACAACTACGATAGTCTTTCCTTCGTTTTCGGGACGCTTGGCAACACGTGCTGCCGCAGAAAGTGCAGCGCCCGAAGAGATACCAACAAGAAGGCCTTCTTTTGCAGCCAATTCGCGTGCTGCCGCAAAGGCATCCTCTTCAGTTACGGTAAGCACTTCATCATAAATTTCTGTATCCAAGGTGTCGGGTATAAAGCCCGCGCCAATTCCCTGCAGTCCATGAGCTCCCGCACGGCCTTCCGAAAGAACAGGGGACCCCGCTGGCTCAACGGCAACAACCTTTATGTCAGGATTTTGAGACTTTAAGTATTTACCAGAACCAGACAAGGTGCCACCGGTACCCACGCCAGCAACTAAGATATCTACTTTACCTTCAGTTGCCTGCCATATTTCCGGACCGGTAGTTGCTTCATGAGCAGCAGGATTTGCAGGATTCACAAATTGCCCCGCAATAATAGAATTGGGAAACTCTTTTGCAATCTCATCTGCTTTAGCAATGGCACCTGCCATTCCTTTAGCGCCTTCGGTCAGTACAACTTCTGCACCATAAGCCCTCATAAGAATTCGACGCTCAATACTCATGGTGTCAGGCATAACAATAATCGTGCGATTCCCGCGCGCTGCTGCAAGCGCCGCTAGTGCAATACCAGTATTTCCTGAAGTTGGCTCGATTATTACCGTATCGGCATCAAGCTTTCCCTCGCGCTCTGCCCTCTCAAGCATTTCTTTTGCAATGCGATCTTTAGCAGATCCCGCAGGATTAAACGCTTCGATTTTTGCAACCACCTTCGCTTTTAGCTGGTGATTCTTTTCATAATTTACAAGCTCTAATAAAGGAGTGTTTCCGATTAATTCTGCAACATTTGAATAAATCATGCGGTAAGCCTTCCTCTATACTCAGCGTTATTACGCAAACTCAATTATCTCTTTGTTATTAGCCTAGCCAAACCAGGCGCGTTACCCTAGCTAAACTACACACCTTAGTTCAATCGCTTAAACAAACTAAACTTGGTTTATATCATTATCAGGGTTGATCGAGACTTTACTCCACCTCTACACAAAACGCACCTTCAATTATTTCAAGAGACAAAACCGTTACGCAAAAGATAAATTAACTCTTCCTCACGATGTGCTTGATTTATGGGCTTAATGTGAGCGCATTGTGCACTTTACGTGCACTTTCTTTTTCTCTTTTGTGCAAAAAGTATGCCTCAAACTTCTCTTTTATGTGAATTTCGCCTTTCACAATTAAAGGTATCTCGGTTCCCTCCAAACGACAGGAGAAGCTATGAATACCGCTATTTGTAACCATTCCCTCAAACGGCATGCAAACAATAGGATTGGCAAATCGTATCAACCTGCCTTTCTAAATTCGAGAAGCATTCTCTTTCCAAAGAACGCTATCCTTCCAGGGAGCGCTCTTTTGTTCTTTCTTGGAGGTTTGGTATTCGCTCTTGTCTTGGGATTAATCTATCCCCAAAGCACCCAGGCACTTGAAGATACGCTTTCTAGCGCAAACGACACTCCTGCAGACGATGCCCCTATCACTATTACTATCCAAGTTGAAGGGTTTTCAGAAAGCATTCCTGTCCTTGAAGCGGGAAAGGATTTTATCAAAGGTCAACCCGTTAAAAGTGATCCTCGTTTTATGGTTGATGATCAGGGAAATCAAATATTGGCAGACCTGATAGAGCAAAAAGAGCTGGAAGGCTATAAGCTTGTGTGGAAAACGGAACAAGGCGAATCTTTCGACTGGTTTAACACTGCCGTAAATGAAAGCATTACCGTTGTTGGCAAATTTGAACAATCAGACTATACCGTACGCATTTCTTTCAACGACAACAAAACACAAGATTTAGAAGTGTCGGTGCCTAAAGGATCTTCATTTGAGCAAGCCTATGGAAGCATTCCGCAGCAACCGTCAAAAACAGGATATTCCTTTGTCCGCTGGGTCAATTCCAATGACAATTCCACCTTTGATTTCTCGGCTCCCATTAGTGCTTCCACTACGGTTTATGCCCTTTTTTCTATCAGTGAACCAGACAAGGTAGCAACCGTAGATGCAGACTTCGATATACCAGAAACCCTTTCAGGAAGATGCTATATTGGCGCAACATGGGGTGTTCACCCAGCCAAATTTAGCATCTCTGGTTTTTCAGGAGAATTGGAAGGGTGCTCGGGAACAGGTTCCTGTTCTCTTCCTAGCGCCGCTGCGCCATCTTATACCTGGGCAGACTACAAAGCGACTCTAGCAGATGTTGATATTGAAGCGGGCGTTGTTACCTATGATGTGACCATCACTCCTCCAGGAGCTGCTAAACCCGATGGACCACGTAACAGCCTAGGACTTATTGGCTATCAAACCGTCTATTTCAAAGCAGAAATTCAGAAAAATTTTGGTGGATATATTGAGCTACAAAAAACTTCAAGCAATCCTTCCCTCAATGAAAACAACGCTACTTATTCATTAGAAGGCGCTACCTTTGGCATCTACAACAACGAAGGATCGCGCGTAGCACAGCTTGTTACCAACTCGGAAGGAAAAACAGACAAAAGCCCCCTTTTACCTGTTGGCATCTATACCATTAAAGAAGAACATTCTCCCACCGGATTCGCCTCTACCGAAGACAAAACTGTCCAAATAGCAGCTGGTTCCGTCCTTACTTCCACCATTGCTAATACACCCCAAAGCGCTCTGGTCGATCTTGTTCTTCAAAAAGTTGACTCAGAAACAAACGCAAACAGTCCCTTGGGATCAGCAACGTTTGAAGGAGCACAATTTAAGATAAGCTATTACGACCGTTACCTCACCCTTCCTCATATGGTCAAAAATGCCACACAGGCATTTGAAAGTGCTCGGAACGACTCATTTTCGCAGGCAACTTCTCAATTTCTTTCCGCCAGCACTCGCGATGCTTGGCAAGCAAAACGAAGTTGGATTTTTGAAACCGATGAACATGGGAGTCTTCGATTTGCAGAAGATTACCTCATTGAAGGAGACAATTTTTACTACGACAACGAAGGATCTATCGTATTACCTTTAGGCACTGTGGTAATTGAAGAAGTAAAAGCACCAGAAGGTTATCTGCCCATCGAAGACCCTTTTGTAGTAACTCTTACTGAGTCAGGAAACGATATCCATATAGAAGCCTGGCAAACACTGCAGGCAATCGAACAGGTAAAGCGAGGAGACCTGTCTTTTACCAAGGTGCGAGAAGGATCTATGGAACGCCTCGCTCATGTTCCGTTTCGCATTACCTCAAAAACAACGGGTGAATCACATATTCTTGTTACCGACGAAAACGGAATGGCAAGCACTGAATCATCATGGACTCCTCACTCGCAAAACACCAACGCGGGATTATCGTCTGATGACGGCATTTGGTTTAGCAATGATACACAAGGCAACGCTGCTCCTGTAAATGATTCGCTAGGAGCACTGCCCTACGATACCTACCTTATTGAAGAGCAGCCCTGTTCAGCCAACGAAGGTATGCAGCCTGTTGCTTTTGAGGTAACCATTACTCGCAACAACGTTACTCTCGATTTAGGCACGGTAGATAACAAACCCTTCACGCCTGAAATCTCAGGAGAAGTAGACAAACGTCAGACTTTATTTGTATCAAACGGACTGTTCACCTACACCATAGACTATCGGTCAACCTCTCCTACCTGGGCAGATGAATTTACCACAACCGATACCATTGCGTGCGCAAAAGAAAACCAGGCTCATCTTAGAGCGATTTCCACTCCTGTTAGCTTTGGCGATTACGATGGAAAAATGAACATATGGTATAAAACGAATCTTTCAGGAACGAAAGACACTTCCCAAAGCACCTTCGATCCCGAAAGCGTTAATGCCTGCTCTTCAAACCCGCACAATCCAGATAACCCTAATAATGAACGAGTGTTTGATTTTGAAAGTTGGCAGTTATGGAAGCAAGGGGTCTCTACGCTTGAACCATCTCTTCTCTTTACCGAAGAATTAGAACTCAAAGAAGGAGAATACGTAACAGAACTTGCCTTCGAACACGGCAGAGTCGAAGAAGGGTTTAGCACCCTTGATCAAAGTGATACTCAATGGGATCGTCGCGATCGCTATACAGAAGACGACACTCTGGAAAGCCTCTTTGACAGTTCTGCCTTTACCGCCTGGGATGACGATGCTTGCAAACAAGTTGCAGAAGCAGCAAAACACGAAACGAAGCTTCCATCTTCAGATACGCAGTATGCTCCCGCTATCTTATTCATGGAAGCCACAGAAGATATTCTTGCCAGCAAAGGAATAGAACTTTGGAACGATGCGCGAATCGATATATATCGCAACATAGAATTGCACGACGAAGATGAAGATTCCGTAGTACAAACCACCACTCAAAACCCCACACAAAGCACTACCCCAAAAAACGACAACCCCGTAGAAGAGATTATTTCCAAGCTCCCTAAAACTGGAGATATCCCTACAGGTACCGTATTAGCAGTTATAGCATTAGCAATTGCAGCAATGCTCGCTTTGGTTATAGGAATACGGGGAGCTAAAAACAAAGAGAAGTAATCAATGCCATTTAGGTACTTCAGATACAACTAAACACTATCCTGTAATGCCGCGCTTAACCGTGCGGCGTTTTCTTTTTGGTGGTTCAACTGGTTCGCGGAAATCCAACATAAGCTGCTCTGCAACACCCGCGCTTTCGTTTTCTGTGACCTTTTCTATATCTTTAATATTCCAAGAAAGAGCCTCTGAGCCATGCAGCTCTAGCATTTTATAGCGCGCATCCTGCAAATTCTGCTTCGAGCCTGCCCTGTGTTCGCTTTCAAATTCAATAACGCTCGATTTAGGTGCAGCACCCTTTGGAGAAACTATTGTTGCGCGATAACGAGTCATATATCTTCCTTGCTTCAAAACGGTCACCTTAAGCATACCGTAAGATGCTTTTACCTTGAGATATGCATGAGAAAACCATGCCTGACTTGAAATAAATGGTTTCCCTATGAATACCTATTCCATTCTTTAAAGACCGTTAGAAAATAGCAACGTTGAACTTTATCACAGGAGAATTATGAGCCCACTTGAACTTATCCCCAAGCAGGAATATGCCGATATTCGCAGTGTTGGCATACCACAAGCCTTGCTGTACTACCGCTACCATGTTTTATGGCGGACATTTTTTGAGAGCCTTGGCTGCAACGTTATTGAAAGCCAGCCGTCAGACCGTGCACTTCTTTCACGAGGCGAGCAATACTCCATTGATGAATGCTGTCTGGCATCAAAACTTTATATGGGACACGTTGAGAGCCTTCTGGATACGTGCGATGCCGTATTCGTTCCCAGCATTGATAACCTCGGTCTTCATAAAGGGTTTTGCACTAAATTCCAGGCACTACCCGATTTAGTTGCAAATACCTTTGCCTCACGCAATCCACGTATCATCTCTTGTGAGATTGACAAAGACGATACTGGAATATCTGCCGAAGAAGCCTATGTGTCTCTTGCTACTAAATTTGGATGCACCAAAAAGCAAGGCAAGTCCATCTATCAAGATGCTCTTCATGCGCAGAAAAAGCACAACGAAGCGCTTGCTCATAAGCAGGCAACACTGCTCAAAGATGCCGAAAAATTGCCTGCGCAAGAGCGTCCTTTGCGTATCTTAATCGCAGCACACCCTTACGTAATACACGATCCTTATATTGGTGGGCCTATCATTAGCATGTTAGAGGACCTGCAGGTATGCACGCTCTATTCTGATCGCTTTGATAGAAAGCAAGCCTTAGAAAAAAGTTACGACTTTTCAGAAACTATGCCCTGGATCGTAAACCGCGAGATCATCGGTACCATTCTTCACCTATATGATCATCTTGATGGAATTGTGCTGGTAAGCGCTTTTCCTTGCGGCCCCGATTCGATGACCAACGATGCTCTTATTCGCTGCATTAAAGGCAAGCCCATCTTGTCACTCACCATCGACAGTCAAAGCGGCACCGCAGGACTAGAAACACGCCTTGAAAGCTTTGTTGACATTCTGCGCTACCAAAAACGAGGAGGTTACTTACATGATGAGCGATAAAACCCCCACTGAGCGCATTGCCGAAGTAACCAACCCTATAAAACAACGCGTTGGCGATATTAAAACGCCTATCAACCGCGTAGCAGATACGCTTAAACGTCGCTATTCCGAAGACGCGCCAGCAGGCGTCTTTCTACGCCCTGGCAAACCTGAAGCATTGCGCCCCAAAAAGAAAAAGAAGCACAAAAAAGATCGCCACACCCGCACCAGAGTTGCTTTCATGCGCTACGCCTACTACGACATTGCCTTTCGCTTCTTTGTCGAAGAAGTTCTTGATGCAGATTTCGTAGCACTGCCAGAAGCAACCAGAAAAACTTTAGAGCTGGGTACACTTAACAGTACCGACTATGTATGTGCTCCATTCAAGCACATTCTTGGCGACTATATTGAAGCCCTCGATATGGGCGCCGATGTGCTTGTTCAGCTTACTGGTCCTTGCCGATTAGGCTATTATGGCGAACTTCAAGAGTCAATTCTGCGCGATATGGGCTACGACTTCGAGATGCTTAACTTTGCCACAGTAAGCGGCAAACCCTTGCAGGAATATCTTTCTATCTGCAAGAAAAAAGTAAATCCCGACCTTTCAGTATCGAAGGGTGTAAAGAACTTTCTTGTCGTGCTTAAAATGATCGAGGCCCTCGATTCCTACCATGATCGCTATTTGGAACTTGCTGGTTTTGAAAAAGATCCTGGATCGTTTAAGCGTGCTCAAAAAGACTTTTTTGCCGAAATGAACACCGTCACAGGTGCTACCCAAATGGCAGCAGTCTATCGCCATCATATGCGCATCCTCGAAGATCTTCCTATCAAAATACCCAACGACCCTATACGAGTAGGTCTGATAGGAGAATTTTTCACAGGGGTTGATCCAAGGTCTAATTTGTTTATCGAAGATAAACTCAGTTCAATGGGTGTGTCTCTTGCGCGAACCGTTAATTTAACTAACCGTATTTTGCGCTATAACGAAGAAAATCTGCGTCGCAGTGTTTCGGAATATGTATCGTTTGATATGGGTCCTACCTCAACGCTTTCTATAGCGGCAGCAAAGCATTATGCCGAAGAAGGCTTTGACGGCATCATTCACTTAAAATCGTCGGGATGCACTCCAGAAATTGACTGTATGCCCGTACTGCAGCGATTAAGCAATGACTACCACATTCCTATTTTGTATCTTAGCTACGATTCACAAACGAGTGATACAGGGCTTGATACCCGACTTGAAGCGTTTTATGACATGATTGCTATGAGAAAGGCTCGCTAATGACCTCTGCATTTCTTGGTATAGATACTGGCTCAATTTCAACCAAAGGCGTCATCATCGACGAAGCTGGTGAAATTATCGCCCGCTCCTATTTATGGACTGAAGGTAACCCCACCGATGCCGCAAAACGCGTTGTTGATGATTTGGCAAACCAAATTGATCATGATGAATTTGAAGTAGTTGCCGTTGGCACCACCGGCAGCGCTCGCCGTCTGGTTGGCGCTATTCTTAATGCCACGGTAGTAAAAAACGAAATTACCGCACACGCCGTAGGCACTACCCATCTTCATCCCGATGTACGCACTATCTTAGAAATTGGCGGACAAGATTCTAAGATCATTTGTGTAGAAAACGGTATCGCTACTGATTACGCTATGAACACGCTTTGCGCTGCAGGAACTGGATCTTTTCTTTCGAGTCAGGCTCATCGCCTTGGTGTAGAAGTTGAAGACTTCGGCCCGATAGCCCTTACCTCTAAGCATCCTGCAAATATCGCTGCACGCTGTACCGTTTTTGCAGAAAGCGACTTGGTTCACAAAATCCAAGTTGGCTACGCGCGTGAAGATGTTATTGCTGGTCTTTGCAAAGCAGTGGCAACCAACTACTTAAACAACGTAGGTAAAGGCAAACGAATTATCGCTCCTATTGTTTTTCAGGGTGGCGTTAGCAAAAATGTAGGCGTCGTTCATTTCTTCGAGGAAACACTTGGACAAGAAGTACTGGTAGATCCCGATGGCCATTTGATGGGCGCATTTGGTGCTGCTCTTCTTGCGGCCGATGCTCCCGCATCACAGCGTAAGCCTTTTTCGTTCAACATTGACAATATTGAATTCACCACACGTGAGGTGGTATGCCAAAAATGTGCAAACCATTGTGAAATCGTCTGCGTTTATCGCGATGATGAGCTTATTGACGCTTGGGGCAATCGCTGCGACAAGGGAGCTATTCGGCCACACAAATAAGCTCCAGCAATACCTTTCAGCAAGATTCAGAGCAAACAGGTACTCAATCGACCCAGCACAATATTTCATAACAGCAAACAAGCTATCTGTCGTGAACGTGTTAGGTTGTTGCATTTGTGTGAAGTTAAGATCAAGTGTTTGAATCGACATTTATTCGTCTCTATTATTAGTAATGGAACCAGTCAGGGCATCTCTTGTACGAGATGCCCTCTTTTTGCGTCAATAATTTTTTACACGCAGTGTAAATATTTTGACCTCCAACATAAAACCCGCACTCGAAAGGAGCACTTACATGGGTCTTACCCGCAAGCAGATTATCATCGTTGTTATTTTGCTTTCTGGCACGCTGCTTGCCGTACTTAACCAAACACTGCTTTCACCTGCACTGCCCGTTATCATGGCAGACACGCACGTTGATGCAACCACAGTCCAGTGGCTTACCTCAGCGTATTCTCTTGTTGAAGCAGTAGTAATTCCCCTTTCGGCTTACCTCATCGGGCGTTTCTCCACTAAAAAGCTCTTTGTTTTTGGCATGTCCACCTTTGCTATTGGATCACTTCTAGCAGGAATCGCTCCTGTGTTTGCCGTGCTCCTTATTGGACGTATGTGCCAAGCAGTAGCAACGGGCATTGCAATGCCTATGGTGTTTACGGTAATTCTGCTTATTTTCCCCCGCGAAAAACGCGGAAGCGCTATGGGTATCGTTTCTTTAGCTATCGGATTCGCTCCTGCAATTGGCCCCTCTGTTTCTGGCCTGTTAGTAGACAGTGTTGGTTGGCGCGCTCTGTTTTTGCTGGTTTGCGCGCTCGCTATCATAATCGTACTCTGCGCAGTATTCTTCCTTGAAAGCTACGGTGAATTTGAGCCAACCTCATTTGATAAGCCTTCTGTTGCTTTATGCTCTTTGGGCTTGCTGAGCCTGCTTTACGGACTTTCTTCAATTACCTCTGCTGCAGTTATTGCACTACCAGCAAGCTTGATAGTTATTGGCGTTATTTTGCTTACCTTATTTGTTGTAAGACAGCTCAAACTTGAAGTGCCTCTTTTGAAAGTAAGCATTTTAAAAACACGTAATTACGCAATCACAGTTGCGGTGGTTGCAGGGCTTCAAGCTGCGCTGGTTGGCACAGGCGTATTGCTGCCCATTTATCTGCAGAATTTGCTTGGTATTTCTGCCCTTGAAACGGGTCTTGTTATGCTGCCTGGTGCAGTTATTGGTGCTATTCTTGGCTACTTCGCGGGACGCTGGTTCGACAAATTCGGCCCCCGCAAGGTAATAATCCCCTGTGCGTTCATTCTCTTACTTGGCGGCTGTGGCTTAATCGCCTTTTCTCTTGATACCCCTATCCCCTTCATTATTGCGGTGTACACCTGCTTGTCAGTCGGCATTACTGGCACGATTACCCCTATCAACACATGGGGTATCAACTCGCTCGACAATAGTGTTATCCAACATGCAAATGCCTTGTCAAACACCCTGAACCAGGTAGGTGCCTCACTCGGTACCGCTATTTTGGTATCTCTTTCGGCTACCTCCGTTTTCTTATTCCCCGAGATGCCCGCCCTGGAGCAGACCATGATAGGAGATCGTATTGCATTCTGCTTTACCGCAGCGCTGATGGTTATTATTTTCTTGGTAATCGTCATTTCCGTGCGCGATAACCGAAAGCCCAGCTTCGCAACTTCGATTGAAGCAGTACGTATGCCCACTAAAGCAAACGATCATATTGCCGTTGATTTAGCCATGAACAAAGAGCCCTATTATGTTCATGACACCGATACGATTCGTGAAGTAGCTCAAATCTTAGCGGCAAACAAAACTTCAGGTGTTCCTGTTGTGGACTCAGACAATAAGGTTGTCGGCTTCATTTCCGATGGTGACATCATGAAATACATCGGACGTAGCGACGGACACGTCTTAGACGCTACTCGCATGTTGTATCAGATTCCTGAAACAGAAAACTTCATGCAGCGTGTAGCTGACCTGATAGATTTAAATGTAATGCGCATCGCAACCAAGGGAGCTATTTCCGTGCCAAGTGGCTCCTCCCTTGACGATGCCTGTCGCATGTTGGCAGAAAAGCGCATTAAAAAGATCCCTGTCGTTGATGCTCAAGGTTGCCTTGTTGGTTCGCTTTCTCGCTCCGATATCATTCGCTCCACCATGGCAAATTTGGCTTCTATCGAATCCCTTGTTGAGGCAGACAAGAAAGAAAAAGAGCAGGCTAAGGCTCGCGCTTAATTGTTAAGGTAATACCTATCTATGGAGCTCCATGCCTGAGATGTCTCTAGGCACTTGGAGCTCCATGTTTGATACCTTCTACCATGGAGCTCCATACTTGAAACATTTCTAGTTCCATGAGCCTCGATGCTCGGGCACCTCTCCAGTCCATGAAACTCTATTCTTGGGAAAATCCATTCACTACAAACGGAATCGCCTATCTATCTGAGCGAATAACCCCGCGAGCGGCAACATACGTCAACACGAAATACAAACCATATACCGCCAAGAAAGCTCCCGATACTACTACACTCGTCTGTCCAATATCCAGATGACCAAATAATTGCACCAACGTTACTACTTCTTGCAAAGCGCACAAAGAATGAGCGATTGCCAGCACAAGTGGGAACAAAAAGGCAATCAGAATCTGCTTGAACAAGGCGCCATTGACCATAGAGCGCGGCGCACCTAGCTTGTTAAGCAACTGATAACGCGTACGATTATCGCTTGCGCTGGTTAACTGTTGGATAGCCAAAATTGCCGCACAAGCCACCACAAGAACAAGACCAATATAAATAGCCAAGTACGCAATGATGGTAGTCAGACCAATGTTTTGACTAAAGACCTCTTCTTTAGTCATACCCATGTTTAAAGGCCACGTTTCAGGATCTTCGGAAGTAGAAATACCCTCATAGATGTCCATCCATTGTTTTTCTGCATCAGGATTATTAGTGAACTGAACATTCAGGATTGAAGTTACCGGAACGGCATCGGAGGGTATAACTTCATCCGACACAATGAGAATACCCATTTGTCCTGGAATTGATGTTGTCTGAAACGTTTCAGTGTTAAGATCGCGATCAACCGATAGATCATGACCAAATATGTTAAGGGTAATTCCTGATTTAGCTACATCACGTGCATAATCCATAACGACATCAGTATCGCAATTCAAAACCGCTTCATCACGACCAAGTGAAATGCCTTCGCGTCCACTGATCTCCATCGCGTGATTATATTGAGAAACGGGAACTATGCTTAGCGTTTGGTCGATATAGTCGGGGTTTATCATCTCTGCACCCACATAGTCGGTCATCGGTTTGCCAAGCTGTTTGTCTAGCTGACCAAACGTAGCCTCCGAATCATACATATCTACCTGAGCACTTTCGCTCACAATGCCATTGAAGTCTGGTAAGCCTAGCTTCTTCGCATCTTCTGCAATACCTGCTGCCATATTGTAGTCATGACTTGCAATATATTTCTGAGCAATCCGATAGCGCTGTTCTACTTCTTCTGAGAAATCTTCGCTTTCCAAGCTGGGTGACAAATTGTAATACGAAGTTGCACTTGCATCGTATTGAGTCAGCGATGCCATACTGTTTTGCATGGAAAGCGAAATGCCTACACCACCTGCAACACTAGTAATTGCTAAGAAGAGCGTCATACAAATAATCGCCATCGAAACAAATGACGAATTGATGCGGGATGCCACCTGACGCAAGGTGAACATATTTAAGCCACGATAATAAAGAGGCTTGATCGTTTGAATAAGACGCAGTAAAAATCCGGATAGCGAATAGAAAAACAGCAGTGTGCCTACACAGACCAGCGCCGTTGCTGCCCCAAAAGTAGGATTAACAGCAATGCCGTTTTCTGAAAGCAAGTAATATGAAAATCCGATAATGAAACACGAAATCAAAAACAGACAAAACGACAAGGGAATGCTTCGCAACTTCAAGGTATCATTTTTACGCTCAGACTGAATAAGATCAATAAGCTTAGCTTTCATTACGTAGCCCACATTGAAAAACAACGCCAAGGTAAAAATAATCAGGAACACAACAACTGTTTTCAGTAGCTCATCCTGTGCTACAAAAAACGTGAATCCTGGGATGTCTACCACAAACAAAATGGCAGTTGCATATAATAGTCCCTGAGATACCAGTAAACCAAGTCCAAGACCAGCTGCTAGCGAAACCGCTCCCACGATGAGGGTTTCAGCCAATGTCATTCGCATAAGTGCACCTTTAGGCATACCTAAAAGCAGATAGATCGCGAATTCTCGGTTTCGACGCTTAATAAGATAGCGACTTGCATACACAACCAAAAAGGCAAGAAGTACGCAGATAAACACCGACACCCCGTTAATAAGGATGCTTAGCAGTTCAATCATATTGCCTTGGGATTTATCGAAAGCAAGAACGGCATCTTGCGCGGTAATAGAATTAAACGCGTAAAACACCGCAACACCTATCATTAAGGTAAAGAAATAGATAGCAAAGTCCTTGTAGGAGCGTCGTACATTTGCGAAAGCTAACTTAGCAAGCACGATCATCACCTTCTTCCAGCTGAGAAGTTGCAGCAATAATGCGTGCCAAGAAGGTTTTTCTATCGTTATCCCCGCGACTCATCTGTCCCCAAAGACGACCATCACGAATAAAAACGATGCGATCGCTATGACTTGCTACGCTTGAGTCGTGAGTAACCATCAGAATAGTGGCGCCCATAGCATGCAAAAATTCCAATGTTTCCAACAATTCGCGTGCCGATTTAGTATCAAGGGCACCTGTTGGCTCATCTGCCAGAATTAAATGTGGCCTTGTTATGACAGCTCGTGCAGCAGCAGCGCGTTGTTTTTGACCACCTGACACTTCGTAAGGATATCGATCAAGAGTCTGTTCAATAGAAAGCTGACGCGCTAGGGATTCTACCTGCTCGTTAATTGTTCGTGCAGGAACACGCGAAATGGTTAGAGCAAGAGCTATATTTTCACGAATGGTAAGAGTGTCAAGCAAATTAGAATCCTGAAAAACAAAACCTAACTCTTCTCTTCGAAAACGCGCGAGCTCTTTCGATGACAAACCCACTATGTCTTTTCCGCCAATAACAATACGTCCATTGGTAGGTGTATCAATAGTCGCTAAGCAATTTAACAGTGTTGATTTACCCGATCCTGAAGGGCCCATAATGGCAACAAATTCGCCTTGTGCCACGGAAAAATTCACGTGATCAAGCGCTCTAGTCATACTTTCAGCAAGCCCACGACGTCCCATTTTGCCGCCATAGCATTTAGAAACATCTCTTACTTCCACAATCTTATTCGACACTTCCGTGTTTATCATTGGTGCCATTGCTATTCCTTCCTTTGTTTCGCCGCTGCGCACTTATAACTAATGCGTGCTCATTACTAACCGCGATCGCCACCACTGCGTACTCCTGCAGCTACATGCAGCGCATAGCGATGAGCTTGTCTAACAAAAGGTTAAAAACTGCACCTCAAAAGGACCTAGCGGGCACCTTACGTTTACCTGACTTTTAATAAATGACGTTAAAACAAATCAGAATTGCGCCTACAATCAAGTCATGGCAAAAGATTCTCTACATAGCAAAACAATTCTGTTGGTAGATGACGAACCCGAATTGCTTCACCTGTTAGAAACAGTACTGAGAGCAGATGGGTTCGATAACGTAGTAACCGCAAGCGATGTGGCTGGCGGTCTAGCAGCATACGAACAGCGCCATCCTGACTTAGCTATCCTAGATGTCATGCTGCCCGATGGCGACGGATTTACCCTATGTAGATATTTGCGTTCGCTTTCATCAGGACGACCCTTGCCAGTAATTTTCCTTACCGCAAAAGACGAAACAACCGATCGCTTAACTGGATTGCGTTCTGGAGCGGATGATTACCTGACAAAACCCTTTTCTGCGCAGGAACTTATTTTGCGCATGTACGCCGTCCTGCGGCGTTGTTACCCCGATGACGAGCCGCTGCTTCGCCTTGCGCACTGCACCATAGATCTTGACAATGTTGAAGTAAAAAAAGAAGGATGCGAACCCACCTTCCTAACCGCTAAAGAAAGTGAGTTGCTTCGCATTCTGGCAAACAATGCAAACCGCATTGTAACAACTGATCACCTTTGCGAAGAATGCTGGGGTTCATCGTTTGGCTACGAACAAAGTTTGATGACCCACATTAGGCGTATTCGCGAAAAAATTGAACTCAATCCTTCAAAACCAGAATCACTCATAACTATGAAAGGCCTAGGCTACAAACTCCTTGTAGAAAAGGCGTAGCGCAATTCTTAGGTTGCGGCAAAAAAGATCAAAGGATAACGGCATGACATCCAGCGGAACCAACAAACCACAAGGCGGCTTTTTTGTTCTCAAACAAGTGGGGCTTTTTGCTGGTATGGCCCTGCTTATTCTTGTGGTAGATATATTTCTCTACGTTGCCATTGCCATGTTTGAGACAAACGCATCCTACTATGATGGCACCGATCCTAACTCAACGGAAAGCGAAGGACGCGTTCATGTATCCGATGTTGCTGATGCGCTTTCACAAGACACAACTGGGGCATGGGTGTTCAATGACGATGAAATAGAACAAGCCCTGTCTGCAAAAAACGCCTGGGCACTCTTGGTAAACGAACATGGCGAAGTAGAGTGGAGTTTCAATACCCCCAAAGACTTTCCTGCTTCCTTTACTCAAAATGAAATCGCAGTTCTATCGCATGATCGCGCCTATGCAAACTACCTTACGTTTATCTGGACAAAAGATCCTAACCTCGTAATAATGGGCTATCCCGATTCCCAATATCTGTTCTATGGCATAACCCTATCAAGCCAATCTTTTTTCCGCATACCGCTGTATTTCTTACTGATTTTCACCATAGACCTTCTAATTATTTTCTTGCTCTATGTTTTCTCGCAACGATCCTTGCTTAAAAGCACTGGTCCTATGCTGGATGCCCTTGATAACCTCGCTCAAGGAAAGCCTGCCCATGTGCGCTTTGGCGGCATGTTACGTGTTGTAGGTCATCGCATCAACGCTGTTTCTGACACTCTTCTTCGAAAAGAAACTGCTCGTAAAAATTGGGTTGCAGGAGTTTCTCACGATGTTCGCACACCATTAGCAATTGCGATGGGACGCGCCGAACGCATCGAAAGCGATGCTGCTCTTCCTGAAGGCACGCGCGAATCTGCCGCCATCATCACGCGCCAAGGAATTCGCATCCGCGATCTTATAGAAGATTTAAACATTGCTACCCAGCTTGAATATGACATGCAGCCCTTAAAGGTAGACACAATTATACTTTCGAAATTACTCCGAAGCGTAGTGGTCGACTATCTTAACCAGGGCATAGACGATCGTGCAGAAATTGATCTTGATGTGGCAGATACCGCAGCACATCTTTCCATACAGGGAGACGAGCGCCTCTTGAAACGTGCGCTGCGCAATGCGATAGATAATTCCCTCAAGCACAATTCTGGAAATTGCCGTATTACTATTTCGCTTAACGCAAACGACAAAGGTCTTGCATTATGCGTTGCCGATGATGGACGCGGTATGAATGGAGACCAACTTCTTACCTTAGCAAACATGCTTGAACATGACTATCTTGGCATGGGCTCATTAACATCCAACACAAGCACAAGCATTACGTTCTCGAAAATACAATCATTTATTCCGAGCGAGCGCAAGCCGGGCAGCCCCGAACTTCCTCCCGACAATACTTCTCGAATGTATGAAAACGAGGCTCCCATAATTTCTTCCCAAAAACATCCAATAGGAACTAGCGCAGAAATTGTCGCGGGAAATTATCCTGTTGTTCCAGCAAATAAACGACCCCCTAAGCCCCCCATTTTAGAAGACGAAGACACCTCCCTGAATGGCTCCGCTGACGACGCCCAAAATTCTACTTGGCAACGCGCTGTTTCTCCACTTGGCGCAACAGCGCCTATACCCCATGGTGGTTCAATTGGAAAACATGGTCTAGGTTTACCGCTTATTGCTCGGATTGTTTTAGTCCATGACGGCACGCTTACTATTGCAAGTGCCGAAGGTGAAGGTTTCAGCATCATTATGACCTTCCCTCTTACTAAGGAATCCCTACATTGAACTACGCCCCCTAAGTGGGACGATCAAGAGAAGCCTTAACGAACTAACGACAGCGCATTACCTATCAAACTTTCAACGAAGCAAAGTATTCGGCTCAAAGCACCCTTTAAACTAAAGCAGATACTTAAGTGCTGTTATACTTCTAGCGAAGTTATCCAAAGGGCTTGACATGTTTGACATAACAGCCCTCCTAGAAGTTTTCACACAAGAACGCTTAGACAACAGAAAGTCTGAAAAACATGAGCCCTTGCCTGAACCAACCATCGTCGAAAAAACCAAAAACAACACCGCGTACCCATGAAAGCGCAGTGCATCCAAATATAGCAAAGCAAAACACGGCACAGATCACCTGCCCTGTGCAAAACAAATGCGGTGCTTGTCAACTACTTACCGTTCCCTACGAAGAACAGCTTTTTCGAAAACAGCAAGAAATGGCTGAGCTGTTCCAACCGTTTATTACCGAAAACACAACAATAAGCCCTATCGCTGGAATGAAGAGTCCTTTTTACTATCGCAACAAAGTAACCTCACCGTACGTTCCCGGCAAAAAACTTCCTGCTACCCACCAAGCTAAGCGTGCAGAAAAAACCACACAAAGCAAAAACAAAAAAGGAGCAAAAAGGAAAGGGGCTTCTGCTCGACATGAAATATTGTGCGGGATGTATGCCTTCGGTACCCATAACGTAATTCCAACTGACAACTGCCTGCTAGAAAACAAAATTGCCAAACGTATTGTGCTTGCTATTAAACAACTTATGCAGCGCTACAACATGGACCCCTACAACGAAGACACTGGCAAAGGTTTTGTTCGTCATGTCGTTATACGCGTAGGGCATGCATCCAATGAAGTTTTGGTAACTATTGTCACCAATGAAGCAGCCTTCCCAGGATCAAAAAACTTTTGCCGTGAACTGGTAAAACGCGTATCAGAAATTACCACCATCGTCCAAAATATCAACACGCGCCAGACTAATGTCATCTTAGGCCAAGATGAAAAAACGCTGTATGGTCCAGGTTTTATCTTGGATGAGTTGTGCGGATTGAGCTTCCGAATTTCTTCTCATTCGTTCTATCAGGTGAATTCCACTCAGACTGAAGTGCTATACCGTCTTGCAATCCAAATGGCACAACTCACCGGCACGGAAACTGTTCTGGATGCCTATTGCGGAACAGGCACTATTGGTCTTGTAGCGGCAAAAGGCCTCCCAGAATCCCCCGAAGCACACGCGGTTAAAGTAATTGGCGTTGATAATATTGCCTCTGCTATCAAAGATGCAAAAAACAATGCACAACACAACGGGATAGAAAACGCACAGTTTATTACTGATGATGCAGGAAAATTTATGATACGCCTTGCTTCCGAAAAGGAGCAGCTTGACATTTTATTAATGGATCCCCCACGTGCAGGAGCCAGCGAAGATTTTCTGCATGCTACCTGCACTTTAAAACCGCGCCGCATTGTATATATTTCTTGCAATCCTATCACTCAACAACGAGATGTAGCTTACCTAATTAAGCAGGGCTATTCCCTAAAGCGCATACAACCTGTAGATATGTTCCCTCATACTGAACACACAGAAAATATTTGCCTACTTGAACTGTAGGGTGAGCTATAGGGAAATTCTTCGCCCATCGCAGTTTCCCAGCACATTTTCGCCCAACGAATTTTCTAGCGTATTTTGCTCAACGAAATTATTTGTGCGTAACTTTTTCGAGCGTAATTTTTAGTTCAACGTATTGACTTAGCTTCTTTCTGCCTCTATATTAGAATTATTCTAATTCTAGTTAGGAATAACGATGAGAGAAAATGCTCGACAGATATTAGAAATTATCAATAACTCGAATGAGCACCTAACCGCTGAGCAGATATACATTCGTCTTAAGGAAAACAATTCCAAGGCGGTGCTAGCTACGGTGTACAACAATCTTGCGAATTTGTACCAAAAAGGGCTTATTCGTAAAGTTGCCGTTGCTGGATTTCCTGATCGTTATGACAAAATGGAAGTACGTCACGATCATCTTGTTTGCAAACAATGCGGAGCACTTTCCGATGTTGTACTGGAAGATCTGACTGCAAAGCTAGAAAAGGAAACGGGAGTACATGTACTGTCTTACGATTTAAACATTGACTACCTTTGCCCTAGCTGTGCGGCAAAACTTGAAACCGCCGATGAAGAATTAGAGCCTATTAGTAAATAACACCACAAAGGAAGCATGCATCTCCTAGCCTCCAGACAGCAACAGAGGTGCTCTTCATAAAAGAGGGACGGACAACAAAACGATCGAGGCCAAAAGCCTCATGGAAGGAGCCTAACATGGCTAACAAGTACGAGGGAACTCAGACCGAGAAGAATCTCGAAACCGCTTTTGCGGGCGAATCTCAGGCTCGCAACAAGTACACCTACTTCGCTTCTGTTGCAAAGAAGGAAGGCTATGAACAGATTGCAGCTCTGTTCCAGAAAACCGCTGACAATGAGAAAGAACATGCAAAGCTGTGGTTTAAGGAGCTTGGCGGACTGGGCGACACGGCAGCAAATCTTGAAGCAGCTGCTGATGGCGAAAACTATGAGTGGACCGATATGTATGACGGCTTTGCTAAGACCGCCGATGAAGAAGGCTTCCCAGAGTTGGCAGCTAAATTCCGCATGGTTGCTGAAATCGAAAAGCATCATGAAGAGCGCTACCGTGCACTTTTGAAGAATGTAGAAACCAAGCAGGTATTCGAAAAGTCCGAAGTTAAGGTATGGGAATGCCGCAACTGTGGTCACATCGTAGTTGGCACTAAGGCACCTGGCGTATGCCCTGTATGCCTGCATCCTCAGAGCTTCTTCGAAGTACACGCTGAAAACTACTAAGCCATTACTCGGTTAGCACAAAACAATTCGTCTGATGAGTAAGCCCGAATCTAATCGGACGACAAGAGGTGCGAAAGCGGTCGGAATGCTCCGACCGCTTTTCTTGTCTAGGCACCTTTCAATTATTGAGGCGCTTTTCAATATAGCTATCCAATCAGCCTGGCTAAAATACTAAAGGCACCCCAACCGCAGCAGGCACCTATAGCTGCAGCTATCAGAGTTTTTGCAACAAGTTTGCTCCACCAATACTTTCCAGCGCGCTGGTTCTTTTCGTTTAATACATCAGGGTCTTCGCCCTGCATAAACGCATCATAGGCACGATACGTAAATAGCTGCTTGTCGTGCTTAATCTTTTCTGTCATGCCTGCACTTATCGCAACAGGAACAAATAACACTGCAGCCGGAATTACTATTACTGGCAAACTTAAATCCATAAGGCAGGACATTACAACCCAGACGAGCATGGCAGCTCCAAAAATCAGCATTACTAGACCAAGCTTATTAAGCCTCTGGGCTTCTGCGCTTAACGTTGCTTTCATTTCTTCCACATCTCCTTTAATAAGCGAATCAACACTTACATCGAAGAGATTGCTTAGCAGCAATAGGCTTTGCACATCGGGATAGGTACGATCGGTTTCCCAATTGGAAATAGTTTGGCGCGAAACGAAAATTGCCTCCGCCAATTCTTCCTGGGACATACCTAAACGAGCGCGATGCTCTTTGATATGCGTTGCCAGTTCCATGCAATCCCTTTCTGGTAGGAAATGTCTCAGATTGCGGATTACTCTACCACCTAATTGTTTTGACATGAAAGCATTTCGGAGATTATGCGCTTGTCAAAAGTTTTTGACAATGATATGACCTGGGCTTTTAACCTTCCCTTACTCAAAGTTTCCCTCTAAAGTCCTTCTCTATATAATAAGCACTAGTATTTACACAATACATTTTTGTCACGAACCATAACTATTAAGGTAGCCAGTAAGGAGAGCTCATGCTTTCTGGTAACAACGATAAAAACTCAAAAGAGATTCCTTCTATTGTTCTAAACGGAATCAAAAACATCCCAGAGAATTACTCCTTACCAAAACTACATGGAAGTGAGTGCTTCAAGGCGACCCTTATTCGCCTTGCTATTCCTGGCGTATTCATTGCTATTTGTCTGCTTATAATAACCACCGCTCCCGCACAATCAGATTCTACTGTTTTGCAAGGCTGGATTGCATTTGCGATAGTTTTCGCCATTTGGTGGGTAGCTCACTGGTATTTCGCCAAGTGGAAAAACGCCAACAAGCAGAATAACCCCACACCTTACCCCCGTGCATTTATCACACTTGGCAAAGGCATATCTGCACTCATCCTGTTCTATCTCTTCACCATATTCCTAGAGCTTCTTTCCCTACCGCCGATATCTCAATCCCCATTACCTTAATCTTAGGTTTGAGCTGGGATATTGCGTGGAGATCAGGCATGCCACTTGCTATTCTCTTTATGGTAATAGCGCGTGCCTGCAGCAACGGCTATAAGAATTGGTGCGCAAGCGAACGTGAAGCTTTTGGCAAACGCATTCAGAAAGAAAACCTGACTCCTGTTGAAGCGCTAGAAGAACAGGTCGGTCTTGTCTGGTGGCTTGATGAAATTATTCGTGTGCTAGTTGCACTCGCTAACGCCCTAGGAGCGGTAGGCATTCTTGTCGCATTACTCATGCACTCCCCCATCACGTTAGTATTAGCAACCAGCGGTCTTTTCAGCCCAGAAAAAATCTCATATATCAGCTTTACTGTTCCATGGTTTAGTGAATTCATGACAGCAATTGGTCAACTGAGCGCCGCAGGAATGTGGATATTTGTGCTTACTGCTGGCATCGTCCGCATTGTATGGCGTAAATTCTTGGACTGGTCTGCTCTTAATACTGCCGAAGAAATCCAAGCTATCGAAGAACGAAAAAGGGATGGCGAAGAGGAGCCACAATTCGAGTGCACCGTTAATGGCGAAAAAGCTCCAGGTACAGAAGTACCAAATGTTGGTGTCTACCTTCAAGGTTCCATTATCAAAATCGGAAGAATTACAGGCTGGATTTCACTTGTCTTGGGATGCTGCTCTATCTTGATGTCCTTACTAAATCCCGCATTAAACGGATTCTTTGCAAACATCTTCCAAATTATTGGCGTGATACTTTCGACTAGTGCGTTGCCTCTTTTTGCACTCATCTTATTCGTAGCACTTGTAGTTGTTAATGCATGCGAATTGCGCTGGTATGAAGGCACAAATAAGACCCACAAGTCCATTCACAGCTTCATGAAAACAGCTAGACGCGTAGGATACGCAATCTGCTTGCTGTGCGTTGGCTATGCACTAGTAATGGCTCAACTTAACAACAACATTATCGGTTTGATTACTCAGAACGTCGCTGAAGGCGTGAATGAAGCTACTATTTGGACGCTTGTAACGCAGTTGATAGTAGAATCGGCACTTTACCTGGTTATTATTGCAGTATTGTTATATGCCGCTTATCGATTTATCGACAACGAATTCATTCTCCCAAACACCAGCTACAACGGTGGCTACTCTGGCGCTTATAGCGGAGGGAACTCAGGCGGATCATTTGGCGGCTCTTCTGGCGGCAGTGGCGGTTCGAGCTACTCTGGTAACTCATGGGGAAATTCCTTTTCAACAACATATGTCGGCGGCAAAGCATATCACCAGCAGAATAATAGCTGGGGCGGCTCCACCATTTATGATGGATGGGGTTCAAAAGTAGGATCAACCCGTCAAGGCGTATTCGGAAATACCAAAGTTGAATATGGTGGACAAAAATACGAAGTGCGCGATGGCATCTTTGGCGACAAAATTGTCACCGACGAAAACGGAAAAGAAGTCGGTCGCATTACCGAAGGTTTATTCGGCAACAACACTTTCAAGAAGAGCTAATGCGAGTTAGCAGCTAAAGTGTAGATAATATACGCAATGCTTACGTGTTTAGCTATAGATCAAGAGTACGTTTCTACTTATCCTCTACTACCCCATTGTAAAGGTATATACTGCAAGCCCAATAACAACTATCGCTAGCACAATTCCAATAATGATATTTGAACGTGACATATAAATAACCTCACGTTTCTAAACAACTTAGCAAGAAATTCAATAAAACTCACATTACTGGTAAAAACAGCGAGCGGAAACACCTTGAATGCAGATAGGGTGAAGGCAAAGCGTAGCGTACTTTGTTACGCGAGCTTTACCTGGAGCCCTAGCTGTGCCAAGGTGTTTCCGCACAGCGTCATACCGTTTCTTACGAGTATTACGACGTTAGCTATAACGTCGTAATACGTACGAACTTGCGCTTGCCTACCTGAACAACAGCATCCTTAAGCATTTCAGGAGCTACGTTGTAGGTCTTAGCAGGAATAGCTTCACCATTTACTTTAACGCCACCCTGGTCAATCATACGACGAGCATCACCAGTAGAATTGGTAAGTCCCGCATCAGAAATCAGCTTTGCCAGATAAACCAAACCTTCATCGTTAGGCGTTAAATCAGCAGCAAATTCCGCTACATCGTCGGGAATTTCATGCTTCTTAAACTGCTTGTCAAACGCGGCTTCTGCTTCCTGGGCAGCAGCTTCGTCATAGTAAGCAGCAACGATGTTTTGAGCCAAATTACGCTTGCAACGATTAGGATGAATTTCTCCTGCAGCAAGCCCTGCTTCAATCTTGTCAATCTCGTTAACAGGTACCGTAGAAGCCAAACGATAGTACTTCACCATCAGCTCATCAGGAATTGACATAACCTTGCCGAACATATCGTTAGGCTCATCGGTCAAGCCAATGTAGTTGCCGTAGCTCTTAGACATCTTTCTTACGCCATCGGTACCTTCGAGCAAAGGCAAGGTAAGGCAAACTTGAGGTTCCATACCCATTTTTTCCATAAGCTCACGGCCAGCAAGCAAGTTAAACAGCTGATCGGTACCACCAAGTTCAACATCAGCCTTAATTACTACCGAGTCGTATGCCTGCATGATGGGATACAAGAACTCATGAAGCGCGATGGACTGGTTATTGGTATAACGATTATGGAAATCGTCACGTTCCAAGATACGTGCCACCGTAAAGTTGGAAGCAATCTTGAGCAATTGCTCCAAATCCATGCTCAAAATCCACTCAGAGTTATAACGAAGCGTGGTTTTTTCAGGATCGAGAATCTTAAATGCCTGATCAACATAGGTTTGAGCATTTTCTTTAATCTGCTCGCGCGTCAGCTGAGGTCGCGTCGTATTACGGCCAGAGGGATCGCCAATAAGAGCGGTTCCGTCACCGATAATAAGCGTTACCTGATGGCCCAAATCCTGAAAAGCACGCAACTTACGCAGTGGCACTGCATGACCAAGATGGATATCGGGTGCCGTTGGATCTACGCCAAGCTTAATGTTAAGGGGCTTGCCACGCTTTAGTTTTTCCATAAGCGCAGCTTCAGGCACAATTTCTGCCGTGCCCGACTGAATAATATGAAACTGTTCTTCAGGTGAAATCATGATTCCTCTTTCTTAAAACTTCGCAAAATTCTAGCACAGCAAACCAACCGAAAGGGTCGCCAATACAAACTGGTCTTGTTCAGATTCTTTATGGGTATGCCTCTGTATAGACATTGCGATTAAGAAATATGTGATGATTCATACCTATCCTTGGTCTTGCGCCAGCTCTTCCTTACGAAACTCCTCGGAACAAATGTCCTGATGTTGCACCTTCCGCTTTCGAAACCTTATCGCCACTCTTAAGGGCAATATCGCGTGCACGCACTGCTCGCTGAACCTTCTTAGTCGTTTCTGCCACATTCATTAAGGTTGTATCCACCATCAAAGTCGAAACACCCGCATGAATAAGTTCAGGTACCAAATGCGCAATATCAAGAGAAATCGCATTGTACAAATGACTGCGACCAAGCGCATCAGTAATTACGGGCATCTCGTAACCCTTGCGATCCTTCAAATGATGTGGACTTTTACGACGAGAACATGTTGAGCACTTTTGATTACAGGGACCCTGGCTCATAAGCAAACAATGTTCTGTAATCATTAATTCGCTTGAACCCATAATAGTTACGCCCAACGGAACCGAAGAAACTTCTCCCAGCTCTTCAATCTGTACCAAAGAAAGCTCTGGTGAGAGCCAAATGCGCTGAGCGCCTAGATCTGCCATAGCTTGTAGATCGAGCCTGTTGGTTACCGGAATATGAGGGCCCACTTCTGGCAATGCACCCATTTCGCGGGCATGAATCAACTGGCCAAAGTTTTCTACCACAACAGGCTTTCCTTCGCGAACGCGATTCCAAATATCAAACCCATTGCGTAGCTCTTCGTCGAACATATGAGAAACCGTAGGCAAAATAGGAATACACTGCTTGGGATAGCCTGCTTGTTCTGCAGTCCCTGAAAGCTGCCCTGCGATTACCGCCTCTCCGCGACGATAATTAAGCGCTGGAACATAAATAAAATCGGCGCCTGCACGCTTCGCCGCACGAGCACAAGCAGGATTGGTTGCCAAAACACCCACTTTGCAAGAATTCGTGCGAACAGGATTTGCGTATACACGCTGCGCTACCCGCTCGAGCGTGCGCCCATGATAGGACTCCAATAAGGCAGCTTCCAGCTGTTCTGCTGCACGCGCACGCAACTTGTGAAGCGTCGAAAAGCCCATGCCGACACCCTCATCAAGCGTAATATCAAGCTGCTTCAAGCAAAATGGCGTTGTTCCCATTCGATCGATATGATCTTGCACTTCTTCTTTTGTAAGCGCTTTTGTGCGGGCTTGCTCTACTACGGGCCCCTCAACACTTACTGAAACATAAGTGCCCAAAAGAGCATTGTTTGCCTCGAAAGAAAGCTTAGCAGGCTGCCCTAAATGAAGCTCTGCCTTTGCAGCAACAGGAACCGCTGGCTTTCGCTCATCATCAACAAACGCCGCTTCAGCATTGCGTACACGGAAAACACGATCGCCCTTGCCTACCGCGCGATCTACCTTTAACACCGCTTTTCCTGATTTATCGAAAGAAAGCGAATCTATGGTATGTATAAAATGTCCACGATTGGTCCAGAATTCAATGGCATCGCCCACATGCAATTCCTGCTCTGGATCAACGAAAACTTTGCCGTCCTTTACTCGCGCTACACGTCCTATAAAGATGCCGCGATTATTGGGACGACCATAACTCATTATTTCGTTACCGCGCTGGCGCTCTAAATACGCCGTAGTAAACCCACGAGAAAATGCCTCCGAAAGAATCTGGCGCTCAGCATCAGTTGCGCGAGGATTAATCGGTTCACCTTGCGGCATTTCAACACTACCGCAATCAATTTCTGCACGCTTTTGCTCTTCTAGCCAGGCCAATGCACGATCAAGGACTGCACGGTATACTCCCACTACGCTCTTAACGTATTCAGGAGACTTCATTCGCCCTTCGATTTTAAGCGATGTAGCACCTGCAGAAATAAGCTCTGGAAGAACATCAATAGTGCACAGATCTTTTGGAGAAAGTAGGTGTTCACCTGGTGCATCAAGCGTTTTGCGCAACGCAACGTTATGCAGCGTATAGGGCAAACGACACGCCTGAGCACAACGACCACGATTCGCCGATCTGCCCCCTACCATAGAAGACATAAAGCACTGCCCCGAATAACAAATACACAAAGCTCCGTGTGCGAAAACTTCCACTTCCATTCCAAGTTCTTGCGCGAGTGCAGACAAACGCGCAATCTCCTCAAAGGAAAGTTCACGAGCCAGCGTTACACGCGATGCTCCTAGAGCAGCAGCCGCCTGCACTCCATCTTCAGTATGGGTGTTCATCTGAGTTGAAACATGCACTTCACAATCAGGCATAATACGGCGAAGCTCAAGAGAAATACCAATATCTTGGACAATGAAAGCATCCACGCCACAGCGATATGCCTGACGTGCCAGCTCGAGAGCGTCTTCCACTTCTGAAGGAAGAACGATGGTATTGAGCGTGAGATAGATCTTTACCCCGCGCAAATGAGCGTAGTCGCATGCCTGCGCCAAATCTTCAAAGGTGAAGTTTTCAGCTCCACGACGAGCATTAAAATGCCCTGCGCCAAGATACACGGCATCTGCTCCAGCTTGAACTGCCGCATGCAAGCATGCCATATTTCCAGCTGGCGCCAATAATTCAACGACGGGCTTAGTAATCTCTGTATCTATTATTTGTTCCATTCACTATCCTCTACATAGCGAAACGGCCATCAGATCGATGGCCGCCTAAGACAATCTTTTCAATAGACTCTACGCAGACTGGGCCTTGCTGTCTGCATCCTGCAACGCAGCTATTCCTGCATCGTAGTGAGACTGAATATCTGCAATACGAGAATCGTAAGTGGAATAGTCAAATGAACCGCTTTGCGGAGCCTTTACATCTTCGTACAACTGAACATAATCTGCCAAAGCAGTTTGAAGTTCAGTTGCACCCGTAACGTATGATTTGTGAATTTCTGTCATAGCATCAGGAGGGGTGAGCGCATTTAAATCCTCAACGCACTTATTTACTGCTTCAAGCTGAGCATCAAGAGATACTACTTCGCCATCTTTTACTGCAGTAGCGAATTCTTCCATATTGGTATTAAGGGTATCCATAATGGTGTTCACTGAAGACATGTATTGACGATTTTGCGTTTGAGCATTTTGCTCAGCGCTTTCGCCCGAACAACCAACCAAAGCAGCTAAACATGCCACACAAAACATTGCTGCCAGAATAATACGTACTTTCGCTTTCATAAAATCCTTTCGAACGTTCAAGAACGTTTAAGCAGAAGTGTATAAGGTATTACTCGCAAATACCCGCTAAATACCGAAAAGTTACCAGAATGCAAGGTCCCTTCACAAAACCTAAGCAACGCACCACTAGCGAAGAGACCTAGATCATTCGGTGGGTTCGGTTTCGCCGCCGTCAGGATCAGTAGTTTCACCACCACCAGGATCAGTAGTCTCATCACCACCAGGATCAGTAGTCTCACCACCACCAGGCTCAGTGGTTTCACCACCACCAGTGCCACCACTAGGAGGAGTTGGAGTGCTATCGCCTCCCGTCTCTCCACCAGATTCGGTTTCTTCTGTTGTGGTTTCTTCTTCGGTTGTCTCCTCATCAGGAGTCATAACCGTATCGCCTTCATGCTCAGGAGCTTCGCCTTCCGTACCTTCACCATGACCGAAGTCGTGCTGAGTATACTCAAGCTTTTCGTCGGTTGTTGGGAACTGTTCGATAGGCTGGCCATCAAGAACAGTACTCATGAAATCGCCAAATACGTCGTCCGCGGCAACATAGGAAGGCATCTGAACTTCTTCACGACCACCAATCCAAATTGCTACTGACATTTGAGGCGTAATACCACAGAACCATTTATCGCGCCAGTTTTCTGAAGTACCAGTCTTGCCTGCTACAGGCTGACCATTGGAAATCGCTGCACCACGACCAGTACCATTAGTTACTACCTTTTCCATAACCTCAGTTGCAGCCTGGGTCAAAGAGGTTTCCAGAACCTTTTCGCCTGTCGTATCTGCGGTAAAGATAGTATTTCCTGAAGCATCAGTAATGCTCTGGATACAAACGGCTTCGTGCCTTGTACCACCATTAGCAATGGTCGCATATGCCTGTGCCATTTCTCGTACAGTTACTTCTTGAGCGCCCAGCGTAATGGAAGGATAAGCTTCAAGCTCCTGCTCGATTCCGCAGGTTTTAGCCATATCAACAACTTTTTGTGGACCAATTTCTGTACACAACTCCGCAAAACCGGTATTGGAAGATACCGCAAAGGCGCTTGCAACAGAACGGGTGCCATAGTTGGAGCCACCGTAGTTTTCTACTTCCCAACCATCGATATTAACGTGGGAAGTACAATTCAAATTCGTTTCAGGAGATACGCCATCGTTGAGCGCTGCCAACAACGTAAAGGTCTTAAAGGAAGACCCTGGCTGACGTTCTGCCTGGGTAGCCAAATTGAACTCGTTGGTGTCGTAGTCTCGGCCACCTATCATCGCTTTAATAAAGCCCGTATCAGGATCGACCGCAACCATAGCTAGTTCAAGATTATCGGACAAGCCAGAAAGCTTAGCATCTGCTGCTTCTTCGGCTGCCTTTTGCGTGTCAACATCAAGCGTGGTTACAACGGTCAAACCGCCCTTAAATACTTCATCACTCGAGTAATCTTGCAACAAAGTATCACGAACATAGCTTGTGAAGTACTTGTACTGATACAAGCCATCATCTGCATCAGACATAGTTACGTTTAGGGTAATAGGTTCAGCTTGCGCAGCGTCATGTTCTTCTTGAGAAATAACGCCATTGGAAAGCATACGATCTAATACCAAATTACGACGTTCCAAACAATTATCAGGATTGTCGATAGGATTGTTGTAGGTTGGAGCCTGAGGAATACCGATAAGCGTTGCCGCCTCGGCAATAGTTAGATCCTTGGCGTTTTTAGAGAAGTACAATTCCGAAGCTGCCTGAATGCCATAAGCACCTTGACCATAGTTAATGGTATTCAAATACATCTGAAGGATTTCATCCTTCGTATACATTTGTTCAAGCTGAATAGCAATATATGCTTCACGAACCTTACGCTTAAGCGTAGATTCCTGCATTTCATCTGCCAAAATCGTATTACGAACAAACTGCTGAGTAATTGTTGAAGCACCTTCATGACCAGTGCCTGTAATATTTACCCATGCTGCACGAGCAATGCCCCAAAGGTCTACGCCATTGTGCTCGTAATAACGTTCGTCTTCCGTGGCGACGGTACCCTTCGTTACGTAGTCACCCATTTCGCCAAGCTCAATAGGATCGCGATTCTCTAAGTAGAGTTCTGCAAGCAACGTTGTACCATCACTTGCATACACCTTTGTTTTTTCAGCTACGTTGTACGCTGAAGCATCGGTATAATCTGGCAAATCCTGCAACCAAGCAAAGCAAACAGCAGCTGTTCCCAAACAGCCAATTCCCAAAATTGCAGCAATAACTACACCGACGATTCCCAAGCGGAATCCGGCACGCTCTTTGCGAGCTGAATGCCGAGACCTTCTGGCTCGTGAAACCATACTACCTCCAAACTACAGTTCTGAGTATTTTAACACTCTCTGAAGAAAGTACCTCGTGAAGGAACGTGAGGGTATGCTGTTTTCACGTACGCCACAAATGAATTTCACGTCTTCGGCAAATATAATTGCCCCATTTTCACTAAAACCACCAAAAACAGCAAAGGTTTTACCAACACGATGAGTCGTTACAAAGAAAAAACCGTTTGTTCCCTAGAACAAACGGTTTTGTTTTAAGTTGAACGAGGATCGTCAGTGCCCTCTTAGAAACTACTCGCTTAACAAGGCCTCATCGTCGGCAAGCTTCTGCGCACCCAACTCAATCTGGTCTGCAACCACAGAATTACCCGTTCCGCCATACGTGGTACGAGCCGCAACGATGGATTCCAAATCAAGTGCACCAGTAATATCAGCCTCAAACAAATCAGAAGCATTCTTAAAGTCTTCCAGAGACAAGTCATCCAAATCGCAGCCGCGCTTATCGCAAAGTAGCACCAGATGACCTACGATTTCGTGAGCCTTACGGAAAGGCAAACCCTTCTTAGCAAGATAGTCAGCCACGTCCGTTGCGGCAAGATAGCCCTTCTTTGACTGAGCACGCATAGCATCGGCATTGATCTTCATGGTAGAAATCATGCCCTCCATGCACACCAAGCAATCGTGCAGAGTCTTGCAGGCATCAATAACGCCTTCTTTATCTTCCTGAAGGTCTTTGTTATAAGCAAGAGGAAGGCTCTTCATAGTGGTAAGAAGCGCCATAAGGTCGCCTACGACACGACCCGATTTACCGCGAATCAATTCAGCGAAATCAGGATTTTTCTTCTGAGGCATGATGGAAGATCCTGTTGAATACTCATCTGCCAAGGTAATGAAACCGAATTCTGAAGTTGACCACAAAATGATTTCTTCAGACAAACGAGACAGGTGAATCATAGCTACTGAGCAGGCATAATCCAAGTCAAGCAAGAAGTCACGATCAGATACCGCATCAAGAGAATTAGGAATCATAGAAGCAAATCCCAATTCTTCGGTAGTCATGGCACGATCGAGCGGATAGGTAGTGCCAGCCAAAGCAGCCGAACCTAAAGGATTAACATTTGCTGCATCATAAGCCTGCTTCAGTCGCGCAAAGTCGCGAGTAAACATCCAGAAGTACGCCATGAAATGATGAGAAAGCAATACTGGCTGAGCATGCTGCATGTGAGTATAGCCAGGAAGAATGGTGCCCATATTTTCGCGTGCAGCCTTGATAAGAGCAGCACGCAGCGAATTAACATCATGCATCAGGTCCTCTGCAAGCATTTTTGCATAGAGGCGTGTATCGGTAATAACCTGGTCATTACGAGAACGACCCGTATGAAGACGTGCACCCGCATCGCCAATATTTTGAGTGAGCACCTTTTCTATGGACATATGAATGTCTTCGTCGTTAATGTCGAAAACGAAATTGCCCTCTTCGATAGTCTTCTCGATTTCAGCTAAGCCAGAAACAATAGCGTCGGCATCTTCTTGAGAAATAACACCCTGCGCTGCCAACATGCGTGCATGAGCACGAGAGCCAGCAATATCCTGATGATACATTGCCTTATCAACGGGCAGTGAAGCGCCGAATTCCTGAGTGAATTCGCTTACTCCCTTTTCAAAACGACCTGACCATAATGCCATATGGAAACTACCTTTCTTAAATAGTTGCCCTGAAGTTACTGTTTGCTCTCAAGCTGCCAGAACTATTCAAAATGACCTCCTGGGCTGATTACTCCTTGGGTACATCTCTTGTTAGCCACTTTATTACATCGGCAATAAATCGACAGCTTTCCGTTAGTACACCTTAGCGCACCTTAGTTGGCACATCTTACGCTTTGACACACAGTTAGCGCGCACCCCGAGCAGCTTAACGCACCTTAGTTGACGCCTCTTAACGCTCGCGTGTAGAAACGAGCAGCAAAATGCCGCCAATCAAGTTCAAGAAAATGAGCGTGCATACACCAAATGCTGTCGTGTTGGGTTTCGTTCTTTTATAAATTCCCCAACAATGAACCGTCATAGGAATCATCCAGGCAAGAGGGATAATGGCCCAACATACCGAAACGGTAGAAATAATCGCAAGAATAAAAGCAATGAGACGCAGGGTGTCATCGGTTGATGCAGCGTTTTGAGCCTGCGCATACATTTGACCTGGCTGTTGAGGAGCCTGGCCATAACCCTGAGGCTGGGCATATCCTTGAGGTTGCTGAGAATACCCTTGAGGTGCCTGTTGTGGCTGAGCTGGCTGAGGCTGTGGTTGAGGTTGAGCAGCCTGCTGCGATTGGGGCTGCGCAGCTGGCTGAGGTTGAGACTGAGGCATTTGTGGCTGAGCAGGTTGCTGCTGAGGAATAACTGCATCAGCATAATTATCAGTCCACTGATTTCCATCCCACCAGCGAAGTTTTGTTGTGTCACCAGACGGATCGGGATACCAACCAGCAATTGGGTTCGCCATTAAGAACACTCCTTAAATACCTTAGAAACAAGCTTTAACTATAAAACCTATTTTGCGTTGCTTCATAATACCTCGAATTATTATACAGGCACCTGCCACGAACCTTACAAAACCAATAATTCAACCTAAATAAAAAGGCAGGGACCGAAAAGTCGCTGCCGATACATAAACCTAGAGCAATACCCTCTTCCTAGAACTCTCTGGAAAAGGTCAGTTTCGAATAACGAATGACCTGACCATTGGTCACATTATTCGCCGTCAGTTACACCCTGCTCACGACGGTTCTTAGCCCAAACACGCGTAGATAAGCCATACAGATCAATGAAGCCCTTTGCAGACTGATGATTGAAGGTGTCTGCTGCGTCATACGTTGCCAGACCATAATCATACAGAGAGAAATCAGACTTGCGGCCCGTAACCGTGCAGGTGCCCTTGTAGAACTTCAAGCGAACAAGACCAGTTACACACTGCTGAGTAGTGGTCAAAAATGCGTCCATAGCATGCTTCAAAGGTGAGAACCACTGACCGTTATAAACCAACGTCGCCCAGTCATGCTCAATATGAAGCTTGTAGCGCAGAACTTCGCGCTCGAGACACATATCCTCAAGACCGCGATGAGCTTCAATCAAAGCAAGAGCGCCAGGTGCTTCGTAGCATTCACGAGACTTAACGCCGATCATACGGTTTTCAATCATGTCGATGCGACCAAAACCGTTAGCGCCAGCAATCTCGTTCATCTTAGCAATAATGTCCAGATAGCTCATCTGCTCACCATCAATAGCAACAGGCAAGCCAGCCTTGAATTCAATGGTGATTTCAGTTGCCTCATCAGGAGCCTTTTCAGGATCAGTAGTCATGGTGTAAATATCCAGTGGAGGACGATTCATTGGATCTTCCAAAACGCCGCATTCAATAGCACGACCCCACAGGTTGTCGTCAATAGAGTAAGGCTTGGACTTAGTGGTAGGAACTGGTACACCATGAGCCTCTGCCCAGTCCATTTCTTCCTGACGGGTATGCATATCCCACTCACGAACAGGAGCAATAATTTCCAAAGTAGGATCAAGTGCCTGAATAGAGGTTTCGAAGCGAACCTGGTCATTGCCCTTGCCCGTGCAACCATGAGCAACATACTTAGCACCATACTTGTGAGCAGTATCAACCAGATACTTAGAAATCAAAGGACGAGAAAGCGCAGATACCAGAGGGTATTTATTCTCGAAGTGAGCATTTGCATACAGAGCCTTGGACAGGTAATCTGCCGCAAAATCTTCACGCATGTCTGCGATGATGCAATCAATTGCACCTGTTGCCAATGCACGCTGCTTTACTTCTTCAAGGCCTTCGTGCTCCTGGCCAACTTCGCCAACAACTGCAATAACATCCAGGTTCTTTTCGTCCTGAAGCCATTTAATGCATACGCTTGTATCCAAGCCGCCTGAATAGGCGAGAACGCATTTTTCCTTTGCCATCGTACAACCCTTTCTTTGAGGTGAATCTACTTGATCTATTGCAACAAACCGTACAAATCGTATTTACTGAGCCAAGAATTCAGTGTCTTCTTCTGCGGGAGTTTCCTCTTCAGCATCAGGAGTCCAACCATTGCGTACCGCATCAATCATGCCAGGCAATGCAGCTAAAAGCTGATCGATTTCTTTGCGCGTAACAATCAGCGGAGGCAAGAAGCGCAGCGTATGAGGACCAGTTGCATTCAAAAGGAAGCCCTCATCTAAGCCCTTTGCTACTACCAGATTTGCATCAATGCCCTCTTCAAGATCTACACCGATCATAAGACCCATGCCACGAACTTCAGTAATAGCATCAATCTTGTCTAGGCTTTCAGCAAAGTAGTCGCCCAATTCCTGAACGTCATCATCGAAATGACCGCGCGAAAGCGTTGCCAAGGTTGCATGAGCTGCAGCCATAGCAAGGTTGCTGCCACCGAATGTTGAACCATGATCACCTGGCTCAAATACTTCAGCAACTTCGATACGTGCCGCACAAGCACCCATAGGAAAGCCTGAAGCGATACCCTTTGCCATAGTAATAATGTCTGGCGTAATGCCCATATTCTGGAAAGCGAAGGGGAATTCGCCACAGCGATAAAAGCCGGACTGAACTTCATCAACAATGATAAGCATGCCATTTTTGCGCGCAAACTGTGCGACTTCATAGAGCACATCAGGATCCCATGGATGAACGCCTGATTCGCCCTGAACGCACTCGAGCATGATTGCGCATACATCACCAGGATTTTCAAAGAAAGCACGGTGTACCGCATTCATGTCATTCATAGGAACATGAATAAAGCCGTCGGGCAGAGGAGCAAATGCTTCCTGCTTTGCTGGCTGTGCCGTTGCGGAAAGCGTAGCCAAGGTACGGCCGTGGAAGCTACCATCCATAGTGATAATAGTTTGACCGCCCGTTCCTTCCTTCTTGGAATACAGACGAGCTAATTTGATAGCGCACTCATTTGCCTCAGCGCCAGAGTTTGCAAAAAAGACTGGCCAAGGTGCGCGGAAGAACTTAGGAATGCAGGTGTTCAGCAAATCAGAAATAATTTTTGCCACTTCACCACGATTTTCAATGTGGTAATAATTGCTTACATGAATCAAGCGCTTCGCCTGAGCAGCAATTGCTTCGGACACTGCTGGATGGCAATGACCTAAGCTGTCGGCACCAATGCCCGCAATAAAGTCGAGATAGGTTTTACCCGTATCGTCCTTAACTTCCATGCCAGAGCCTTCGACCAGCATAACAGGCTTACGATTAAACGTATGCATTACGAAATGATCGTCTAATTTCTTGGCTTCTTCAAAGCTCATGGTTTTCCTTTCTTATATTTAACGCATTAGATTCTAACTGCTTAATGCGTGAAATGGGTACTGATATTTACGGTTTTCATTATGTTTCTCTTATAAGTTCTCACTTAAACGCGATGCAAGAATACCCAACGGACGCATTTCTTCTTTTGTAACGTGGGCTTTGTCATCGTAAATCAGCGTGCCCGAACCACTTGAGGTAAGCAATTCAACCAAAATTGAATGTGGTTTGGTCCCATTAACAATATGAGCGCGAGGAACGCCGCCTTCTAAGGCACCAACACAAGATTGTAATTTAGGAATCATGCCGCTGCTTACCTTGCCAGTTGCCAGCATCATGCGTGTTTCGTCCAGCGTCATTTGAGATACTAGAGAATCCTTATTACTAAAGTCTTCATAGAAACCGTCTACGTCGGTTAAGAAGACGATCTTGTGTGCACCAATAGCTGAAGCAATCGCGCATGCTGCGGCATCGGCATTAATGTTGTAAGAGCCACCATCTTCACCCTTACCCACCGAAGCAATAATAGGGATGTAATCAGCAGCAATCAAAGCGTTGATATAGCCAGGATTTACCTCTATTATCTGACCGACACGACCGAGACCAGGATCTTTTTGCTTTGCAATAATAGTGCCTGCATCGGTGCCATTAACGCCTACTGCAAGGTTGCCGTGCTCATTCATGGCAAGAACCAATTCTTCATTGACCTTACCGATAAGCGTCATTTTCACCACGTCCATGGCTTCATCAGTGGTAACGCGCTGACCGTTCTTGAATTCCACCTCAATACCAAAACGATTCATATTTGAAGTAATTGCCGCACCACCGCCATGTACAATAACGGGATTAACTCCCATGATCTTCAGCATAACGATGTCGCTCATTACCGCATGGCGCAACGTAGGGTCAACCATTGCTGCCCCACCGTATTTAATAAGAACGGTTTTTCCCGTAGCGTTCTTGATCCAAGGAAAAGCCTCGATCAAAACCTCTGCGGTATGACTTGAAGTTATTTTTCTATCCCTAGCGTATTTCATGAGCGATAATCTCCATTAATTGAAACGTATTCGTGCGAAAAATCGCAGGTCCAAATCGTAGTTTCGGCAGAACCTGCACCTAAATCGGCCTCGAGAACAATCTCAGAGGCCTCGAATCGTCGCAGCGCTTCCTCTTCATCGAAGGGAACGGGCAAACCTTTTCGCAAAACAGGCATACCCATAATATCGATATCGACTTGTTCTTGTTCGAAGTGGGCACCTGACCTGCCAAGGGCTCCTGCAATACGTCCCCAGTTAGCATCATGACCGTACAATGCCGTTTTTACCAACGGAGAATTTGCTACGGTACGAGCAGCTGCATCCGCATCGGCATCGTTTGCCGCACCACGCACCACAACCGTAACCAGTTTGGTTGCCCCTTCACCGTCACGTGCCATAGCACGCGCCAAACGCTGGGTAACTTCTCGAAGGGCGGCTTTGAATTCTTCAAATGCGATTGAATCTTTCGTGAAGGCAGCCTTATCTTTGCTGCCAGCCGCTTTGCCAGAAGCAAATGCCACACAGGTATCGTTAGTTGAGGTATCTCCATCAACCGTTACTTTATTAAAGCTGCAATTAACCGCTTCAGTTAAAGCTTCATGTAAAAGCGATGCTGGCACAGGAGCATCAGTGGTGAGCACTGAAATCATCGTTGCCATATTAGGCATTATCATGCCCGATCCTTTTGCCATGCCTCCGACGGTAAAAGTACATCCTTTAAACGTTGGATCAGTCGACTCGTAAGAAACAGCCGCTTCCTTAGGCACGGTATCGGTAGTCATAATGGCACGCGCAGCACGGTGGCCAGATTCATCTGTGGCTCCTGATTCCTGCAGCTCAACATGCAAGGCAGGAACGCCTGTTTTAAAAGGGGTAATATCGAGCTGCTGGCCAATAACGCCCGTTGAAGCTACCAGAACATCTTCTTCGGTACAGCCAACAACATCTGCTACTAATGCTGCCGTGGCGCGAGCGCGCTCTAGACCAACCACACCTGTAGCTGCGTTAGCAATACCAGAATTAATAACCATAGCGCGCACAAGACCGTAACCGCGCCCATCAAGATGTTCACGAGAAACGCTGACTGGAGCAGCACAGAAAATGTTTTGGGTAAACACTCCTGCCGCGGGGCATAATTCATCTGCTTCTACCAAGGCCATATCCAGACGATTAGGATCGTCTCTAAAGCCTGCGTGGATACCACCAGCCCTAAAACCACAAGCTGATGCAACGCCACCGCCTTCGATGGTGTTCAGCTTCAATTCTGTCATATTATTCTCACTCCTATGAGGGGTTAGCAACGGAAGATAAAGCTGTGGCTTCATCGAAACCACAAATAAGATTTGCGCACTGAACTGCCTGACCAGCAGCGCCTTTTACAATATTATCAATAGCGCACGTAGCCACTACGCAGCCAGCATCGGCATTGTAAGCAACGCCTACATGAGCACGATTCGTACCCACTACTGATGATGTTTTCGGTTGCTGCCCTAAGGGCAAAAGCGAAACAAAGGACGAATCTCTATAGGCTTCACTGTATCGTCGATGAATAGATTCTTGTGTTTCGCTTGTACGTGCCTCGTCAGTCAGCTGAATAGTAACCGTAGAAAGCAATCCACGCGTTGCAGGTGCAAGGTGAGGCGTGAAAATAAGACGACCAGGAATCTGCAAGATTTGTTCTATTTCAGGGGTATGACGATGGCTTGTTACCCCATATGCTTCAAAGTTTTCATTAGCAGATACAAAGTGAGTACGAGCCGTTGCGCTTCTGCCAGCACCAGAAACCCCCGAAATGGCATCAGCAACAACGATGCCCTGAGAAAGACCAATTACAGGAGCAGCAGCAAGAGACGTTGCTGTTGGATAGCAGCCAGCACAAGCAACGAGCACGGCATTGCCTTGAGCATGTTGTTTTGCAGCCTGATCAAATGCTTCACGATTTAATTCAGGCAGACCAAACGTAGCCGTAGCTAAAAGTTCAGGAGAAGTGTGTTCTACTTTGTACCACTTTTCATAGGTTGCCCTATCACGCAAGCGATAATCCGCAGACAGATCGATAACCGTAACACCTGCTTGCAAAAGACCTGGGGCAGACTTCATAGCGACCGTATGTGGTGTAGCCAAAAACACCACGTCGCAATCAAAAAGATTTGGATTGTCGTGCTTGGTATACGTCAAATCGGTAACATCGGTAAAAGCAGGATAAACCGATGAAAGTGAGGTACCTGCATCAGAGTTGGAAGTTGCAACGCAAAGTTCAAATTCAGGATGTCGCAGGATAATGCGAACCAGTTCTGCTCCCGCATAGCCAGCTGCGCCTACGATACCCGCCTTTAACATTGACTCTTCCTTCTTTCTCTGGGACTTTTGCTGCGTTTCACTCAAAAATCCCACTTCTAGTCGTTCTTTTGATTCCTACAAAATGTAGATTTTTTAAGAGTACTCCAAATTGAACGCTTGGAAAATAAAAAGCCCGCATAAATAGGCAAGAATCTACAAAAAAGTTGGGTTATAGGCCAAAAAGTTTAACGGAATACCTATAAGCGTTCTAAAGCATAAAAAAGCAGCCATTTTTCACTTTAATTACTCCATCCAGTGAAAAACAGCTGCCGAGGAAAAGGGGGTATCGAAAAAGTCTTTTTAATACCGTTAAAACTTAGATCAACGTGAGCCTTACAGCTCTCCTGCTTCAATTAACAAAGCATATTCATGCATAGCAAGCTTGTAGCTGTTCTTGCCAAAACCTGCTAGCTGACCAATGCATTCACAAGCAGTTACTGACTTATGACGGAATTCGTCGCGCTTATGAATGTTAGACATATGGCATTCAATTGCAGGAACAAGTTCGTGAACTGACTCCAAAGCGTCCATCAAAGCATAGCTGTAATGGGTATAAGCACCAGGATTCAATACAACAGGAATCTTTTGACCAGCCTTTTCTGCTTCAAAGTAGAGTTCCTGCAAGTGATCAATAAGTTCACCTTCGCAGTTTGACTGGTAAGCATGAACTTCAAAACCAAGAGTTGCACCGTATTCGGTCAATTCCTGAATAAGATCTGCGTAAAGCTGGTTTCCATACTGGCCTTTATTGCGAATGCCATAGAAGTTATTGTTAGGTCCGTTAATAATCTCCAAACGACGCATTGTTCCCTCCTTGTTTGAGCGCCTCTCATATGCCCATTTGCACGAGGTAAGTTATGGGCATCATTTTGCGCAATGTACTTAAGCTTTGATTGAGTAATCCCCACTGCTCAATCTATGCGTAATACCCTTACGTCGCTTAGTTGCTTTGCGCTTCGTGTCGGGCACTAAAGCGGCACCCGACACGTGCTACTACTTACAGAGTACCTTTTCCCCTATCAGGGTTTTATATACTTACCTGATCGAATACTTATTATTTTGTAATGTATTCGCGAATGTAACGTTCGATACCCGTTACGCAAGCAAGCAGTGTTTCATTTACTGGTGTGGGTACACCATACTTTGCACCTTGTGCAACCACAGCACCATTAATAACTCCCACCTCAGTTGGGCGATGCTTTTCAAGACTCTGCAGAATCGATGGCTTGAAGTCATAAGGAAGTCCTGCACGAGCAAGCTCTAATACATCCATAGGATCGCTATAAGTCAAAGCAACTCCTGCTTTTGCTGCTACATCCATTCCTTCTTGGACAGCAGCTTTTGCCGTTGCAACAAGCTTTTCTTCTTGATACATATCCCCATAAGGAAGATGGGTAATGCCACATACTGCACCGGTAGCAACATTAACTAGCAGCTTGTCCCAGATAACACCCATGATGTTTTCAGAAACGATGCAATGCATACCCGCTTCTTCAAATGCAGAACCAATTGCCTGAATACGATCGGTAATACTGCCGTCAAGTTCACCAATATAGGTGTCTTTGCCAGGAATGGTTGCCTGTACGCGACCAGGCTCCAGCAGCATTCCTCCGATGTAGGTTTTGCCACCAATAACATGCTCTGTCCCTACTACTTCACAAAGCACATCTTCTGCACCAAGACCATTTTGCAAAGACATAACTGCGGTATTAGGGCCTACTAGTTCTTTACCTTCTTCCATGGTTGCTTTAGTGTCGAACGCTTTGCAAAGCACGATTACCAAATCGCAAGGACCAATTCCTGCAGGATCGGTATGTCCCACAGGATGAGCGATTTCTTCACCCGTTGGCGTTACCATTACCAGTCCGTTTTCATTAACGGCATCCATATGAGCCTGACGACCTACAAAATGTACTTCGTTTCCCGCTTTGGCAAGTGCACCACCAATCGTACTTCCCAGCGATCCGGTTCCAAGAACACAAACCTTCATAAACTCCCTCTTTTCTTGTCGATATTTATCAAGATTGTTTCAGAAGGCTATTCTTCTGGAGCAACCAGTTCGATCATAGGACCCTCTGGCAACACGAACCAATTACGAGGTTTACCTTCTGCTTGAACAACACCTTCAACGTTGTAAACCTTTTCCAAAACCGCATCTACATCACATACTTTGATGCCAATATGCGTTAACTGACCAGCATTGCGCTGAGCTGGGTCGAACGACTCATCACGCTGAAGCTGAATGCCCCCTACCCATACCTGCTCCATAGATGCGACGTCGTTATGATCAAGTCCCTCTGGCGCCGTCAAAGTAATGCGAAGGCCTAAAACCTCCTGAAAAAACTTCAAATCACGCTCAAAATTTCGCGTGCGAATTGCCACATGATCCACGTAAGGTTCCATCAAACTATTCCTCTACCTCAAAGAACTTCAAAATATGCTTAGCTACGCAAACAACCGTACCGTCCTGATTGGTTACGATTACGTCGGCATAGGTCTTCATAGCCTCTTCATCCACCTCTGCAACGGTATAAGTTGCAGTAAGCGTGTCGCCAAAGTATACCGGTGCGGTAAAGCGAAGGTGATCATAGCCATAAGAAGCGCTTGGGATAGGTGATTCGTACTTCTGCTGAATGAGCGTAGAAGCAGTGCTTCCCAAAGCAAAGGTCAAAACACCATGAACGATACGAGTACCGTACTTGGTGGTCTTCATGAATGCTTCGTTGAAGTGCATCTGGCTGTAGTCACCCGTGATGCCACCAAACATATATACATCCGATTCACTAATGGTCTTTGTAAACGTGCAGCTGTTTCCAACTTCCAAAGGTAACTTTGTCATGACTTCCCTCTCTACTTTCCTCAAAACCATAACTTTCATAAATCAAATAGCTTGATTTATCAGCAGATATAGCAGTTTTTAAACCATGCTCTGCCCTCGGGTATTACCCTACCCCAGAATCACGTAAGTATTTCCCGCATTATTTTCATTAAACGTTGCGTAATCTATGCAAAAAAGTACTGAAAGGAATCTTGTGTTCAGGAAATACGAATAATGCCTGTTCAGAGGGATGTGTATTTGATTTGTAGCTTTACGATATTCATGTTGCACTTCAAGCGTATTTATATAGTTTTGTAATAAATAGCTTCCTTCTTCGCCTACAATTAGAAACTGTTCAAGGAGGAACAATGAACCTTGCCCAGCTTTCATATTTTCGCCATTTAGCAAAGATTCAACATTACACGCGCGCGTCTGAGGAGCTGCACATTTCTCAATCGGCACTTTCTCATTCCATCGCGTCACTCGAAGACGAACTTGGATGCAGCCTGTTTAGAAAAGAAGGTCGCAATGTTTACCTCACCGACGATGGACGCGTGTTTCAAAACTACGTCGATCAAGGTCTTGCAGCAATTGAGCAGGGCGTTGCAGAGTTACAGCAGCGCCATGGCATGCTCACAGGAGCTATAGAAATTGGTGCTATTGCCACCGTACGTTCAGGCTATCTTCCTGCAGCCATGAAGGCGTACACCGATCAATACGGATCGCTTGTTGAATTTCATGTAGCTCAGGGTGAAACAGGGCCTTTAAACCAGCGCCTCGAACAGGGTGTATACGACTTAGTAATCGCAGGGCCTCACCATAAGCCCGATATCGAATGCAAGACGCTGTTCTATCAGCAATTGGTAGTTGCCGTGCGCCGCGACCATCCGCTTGCTTCCCTTAAATCAATTCATTGGGACAACCTGGTAGGACACACGGTTAACACCTACCGCCGAGGAATTATGGTAGGCGAAACGCTTGAAGCATTCCTTAAAGCAACAAACGCACCCGTAGAAAAACTCACGTTGGTACGTAACTACGAAGATGAAGTTATGCTGGGCGCTCTAGCAGTACACGAATCTAGCGTGGCACTCACCATGCTCACTTCAAACTTGCTCCCTGATCCAAATATGGTAATTATTCCTTTAGACATCGAAGGGGCGGAAACGTTTTATCCCATCTCTTTGACGTATCAAAAAAAGGCAATGCGCACCCCTGCAGCTCAAAGCTTCATTGATTTTCTGCTCACGTTTAAAGCACCTGTCTATGAACGTGATGATTTTCGCAAGGAGTAACCATGAAAGACGGTTTTATTACGGTAGCCGCTGCAACCCCAAGAATAACGGTGGCGGATTGCAAATACAACGCCCAGGCAATCATTGAAAGTGCTGCCTCCATGGCAAACGCTGGAGCAAAGATAATCGCACTTCCTGAATTATGTATTACCGCTTACACCTGCAATGATCTGTTTTGGCAAACAACACTCCTTGATGAAGCAGAAGAGGCGCTCTGTCGTATCGCACAAGAAACCAGCGCCCTTGACGCTCTTATATTAGTAGGTATGCCTCTGCGCGTTTCAGGTAAGCTTCTTAATGTTGCCGCCGTTATTTCTCGTGGCGAAATTCTTGGTTTTGTACCCAAGAAAAACTTGCCAGCCTATAACGAATTTTACGAAACCCGTCATTTCACTCCTGGCTCAGAAAACATGGGAACTATCACCTTCAACGGCTCGGAAGTCCCCATAGGAACAAATTTACTCTTTACCTGTTCAACCATGCCCGACGTGGTGGTAGCAGCAGAAATTTGCGAAGATTTGTGGGTACCCAATCCACCAAGCACTTCTCATGCTTTGGCTGGCGCCACTATAATTTGCAACCTGTCTGCCAGCGATGAAATGGTAGGTAAACGCACCTATCGTGACAGCTTAGTTTCAGGGCAATCTGCTCGCCTTGTTTCAGCTTATATTTACGCCACGGCAGGCGAAGGCGAATCTACCACCGATTTGGTATTCGGAGGACAAAACATCATTGCTGAAAATGGAGTAATTCTTGCCGAAACACCTGATTTGCAAGGAACAACCGAAAACGAATCGACGGGGATACTGGCCACCATCGACGTAGCGCGCCTTGCTTCAGAACGTCGTCGTATGAGCACCTATCCCGCCAACGATTCAAGTTTCTATCGCACAATTTCCTTTGAATTAACCGTTGAAGAAACGGTTATCGCTCGCCACTTTGACGCAGATCCCTTCGTACCTGCAAACCCCGCCTTGCTTGATCACCGCTGCGAAGAGATTCTTTCCATTCAAGCTCTTGGCCTAAAGAAACGCCTTGCGCACACCCACGCAAATACTGCAGTAGTAGGTATTTCTGGTGGCCTAGATTCCACCTTGGCACTTCTGGTAACGGCACGAGCCTTCGACATGCTTGGACTTGATCGAGCAAACATCATTGCGGTTACCATGCCTGGATTCGGCACCACTGATCGCACCTATACCAATGCTTGTTCCATGGTGAAATCTCTTGGAGCAACGCTTAGAGAGGTTTCTATCAGTGAAGCAGTACTGCAGCATTTCGCTGACATTGATCATGACCCTTCAGTTCACGATGTAACCTACGAGAACAGTCAAGCGCGAGAGCGCACCCAGATCTTGATGGATATCGCTAACCAAGAAAATGGTTTAGTTATTGGCACTGGTGATTTATCTGAACTGGCTCTTGGCTGGGCGACCTACAACGGCGACCACATGTCTATGTATGCCGTTAATGCCTCAGTTCCAAAAACGCTTGTTCGTCATTTAGTTCGTTACTTTGCTTCTACCTGCGAAGATAGAAAGCTTTCTCAGGTATTAACCGATGTACTGGATACCCCAGTAAGTCCCGAGCTTTTACCTCCGACCGATGGCGCCATCTCTCAAAAAACAGAAGACTTAGTTGGTCCTTATGAACTGCACGATTTCTTCTTGTATCAAATGCTTCGTTTTGGATTTACTCCGAGCAAAATATATCGCATAGCGCTGCTGGCATTTAAAGAACGCTACGATGCCGACACTATTAAAAAATGGCTTCGCACGTTCTATCGTCGTTTCTTCGCGCAACAGTTTAAGCGCTCTTGCTTGCCTGACGGACCAAAGGTTGGCAGCATTGCGGTATCTCCCCGAGGGGATTTGCGCATGCCTTCAGATGCCTGCGCTACGGCATGGCTGGAAGAAGTTGATTCGCTGTAAAAAAGATCTCCTCATAATAGAACATTTGTTCTATTATTTTATATACCAGTGAGCGGATGGCTGCCTACCTGAACGGAGGTAAGTCATGAATAATTTAATTCTCGTTTTGGAATTACTTTGTTTAGTGCTGTTGCTGCTTTTAACGCATAGGCTCATAAAGTAGCGCAGCCGCCCACTAGCGAAGGAGACGGCTGGCTGTTTCCTGAGTTGTCAAGCAGCCAATCCCGACGCCACGGGTGACCGCTCATTGGCTATTGTAGCAAACCATAAAGAGTTTCACTAAAAGTTCTTATCGAAGTTTTTCTTAACCTCTGATGCTTGAGACTTACTGAAATAAGCATCACTGTCAAAGAATACTAGGCACATTAGCGAATTTCGTAGCGTCCGGGCTTACGCTTAATTTCACGCGATTCCATAGCAGGATAGCCCAGGATAATGCCGCCAATAAGTTTGCCATGGTCGGGAGCAAACTTTTCATGCAAAGCATCCCCTGCTTGGCATACCGCTTCTACCCAACAAGACGCAATACCTTCAGCATGCGCCATCAGTACCGCATTTTGCATTGCAGCAGCAACACTTTCAACGCAGCTTGGCAACATACCATCGCTATATTCAGGCTTGTTTAAAAATGCCAGCAATACCGTGCGTGCCCCACCAAGCGCAGAAAGAAATTCCAGCGTTTCTTCGACAACTTCTGGATTGTTCTTAAAGCGCTCTTCTAGTTTTTTACGCTCAGAAAACGCAGTCGTTCCCATTTCCGCAATGAGATAGGAGAGATCTTCATCGTTCGTAAGAGCTACAAAATACCAAGGCTGTAGGTTCTGGCCCGATGGCGCCCACATTGCAGCTTCGATGATTTTCTCAAGCTTTTCCCTTGGTACTGGTTCGTCAGTAAATTTACGAACGCTACGACGAGTTTTAATTGCTTCCATCAATTCCATGTAAGTCCCCTTTCCCTCTTGATTTCATTATGAATTGCTTATCTTCGTTGTTCAAATGAAATATCGGATACTCAGCAATCTGTTTTATTAATTATCCTCATAGCTGCAGATAGGCCGCAAATCTAATTTCAAACCCAAAAGCAAGCATTCATAACATTTCAAATTGATTCAACTGATACCTTATTTCCATTTCATATAAAGCCAATTTCTTCAGATTAATTAGCTTTCAATACCCCTATAATTACTAAAGTATATGCGCGCGGAGGGGGAACTATGGAATACCGCGTGAGTTGTCCAGTATGCGATATCTGGGGAGAAGTCGTATCTTCGGGCAATGATTGCACAATTACCATCAATGGCGGCGAAGCACACGTAGGCTGTGTTGTGCTAGCTATACCCCGCCCTTCCCTTACAGGACATGGCATTAGCGCCACCGTTTCCGTACTCAACAGAACAGGACACATGGACGATGCTCTTGCGTGCGAAGTCGCTAAACAGATAGCTTCCTCTCGCAACTGCGTTGTGGCCTGTTCTTGCGGCATTCATGTAGACCACGCTTCCGCAGAAGCTATTACTCAAATTCGCGAAACGATTCCTAGAATTGTCGAAGATATTCTTGCCTTGCTTGAACGCAAAGGACACACAAACCCGACTTCCTAGTTCAAGTCTTATACCAAACTAAGTCTTCATACTTAGCATTCCGTTATTAAAGAAGCATTAGCACATTTTGTGCTTGGCCTACCTAAAGGAGGATTATATGAACAAGATTCACGACTTGCGCACCGCGCTTGATTTTCTTCGTGAGATCCCTGGTCAGATTGTAGAGACTGACGTTGAAGTTGATCCTGAAGCAGAATTATGTGGCGTTTATCGTTATGTAGGCGCTGGCGGAACGGTTCCTCGTCCCACCAAAGAAGGCCCTGTTATGATTTTTAACAACATCAAGGGTCATCCTGATGCTCGTGTTGTAATTGGTCTTCTTGCAAGCCGCACTCGAGTAGCACGCATGCTTGATGCCGATCCACGTCGCTTGGGATTTTTGCTCAATGATGCGGTCCTCAACCCCGTTCCTCCTGTGGAAGTTCCAGCTGAAGAAGCCGTTTGCCAAGAGGTAGTTCATTTAGCTACCGAAGAAGACTTCGATGTACGCAAACTGGTGCCAGCACCTACCAACACTCCTGAGGATGCCGGTCCCTACATTACTCTTGGTATGGCGTACGCTTCCGATCCAGAAACAGGCGAATCAGACGTAACTATCCATCGCTTATGCCTTCAGAGCAAGGATGAAATTTCCATCTATATGGTTCCTGGATCTCGCCATATTGGTGCCTTCTATGAAAAAGCAGAAAAGCTCGGAAAGCCTTTGCCAATCTCTATCAGCATTGGTGTAGATCCTGCGATCGAGCTTGCTACTTGCTTCGAGCCGCCTACGACCCCAATCGGTTACGACGAGCTTAATGTGGCAGGTGCGCTTCGCGGAGAGCCCGTACGCATGGCAAAGTGTCTAACTATTGATGAGCGCTGCATTGCTCATGCTGAATATGTTATTGAAGGCGAACTGCTCCCAGGAAAGCGTGTTGCAGAAGACCAGAACACAGGCACTGGCAAAGCAATGCCTGAATTCCCTGGTTACACTGGCCCTGCTAATCCTTCACTTCCCATCATTAAGGTTAAAGCAGTAACCACACGCAAGAATCCCATCATGCAAACCTGCATTGGTCCTTCCGAAGAACATGTAAGCATGGCTGGTATTCCAACTGAAGCAAGTATCATTCAAATGGTAGAAAAGGCAGTTCCTGGTCGTCTTTTGAACTGCTATTGTGCAACCCCTGGTGGCGGAAAATACTTGGCTGTTCTTCAAATTAAGAAGAGCTCTCCTGCTGACGAGGGTCGTCAACGTCAAATTGCTCTTCTTGCTTTCTCTGCTTTCAGCGAGCTAAAGCACATATTCTTGGTTGATGAAGACGTAGACCCCTTCGATATGAATGACGTACTGTGGGCCATGAACACTCGTTTCCAAGGAGATGCCGACATTATCACCATTCCTGGTGTTCGCTGCCATCCACTTGATCCTTCAAATGATCCCACCATGGATCCCAGCATTCGCGACCATGGCATTGCTTGCAAAACCATCTTCGACTGCACCGTACCTTACGATCAGAAAGATAGATTCCAGCGCTGCCAGTTTAAGGAAGTTGATCCAAAGCATTGGTTGCCTGATTTTGAGTTTTAATATCCAATCAAATGCTTCGGCGCCTTTTACTGGATAGACATAAAACCTAACTAAATCCCGCCTGTCGCTACTGTGGCAGGCGGATTGTTTACCTAGAATAATTAGATAGACAAAAAAGAAATGAGAAGCATATGGATAGACTCGTTGTTGGAATAACCGGAGCAAGTGGTACCGCCCTTGCGTGTCACTTTGTGCAACAGGTAAAACAGTTCGCCGATTGCGAAGTTCATGTAGTTGCCAGCAAAAGTGCGCAACTTACTGCAAGCTATGAAGCACCTGAGCTTTTCGAAAGCATGCTTCAAAGCGCAGACGTTGTACATGACAACACTAGCATTGGCGAATCGATTGCGAGTGGTACGTTTAAAACATGCGGAATGACTATCATCCCCTGCAGCATGAAAACAGTAGCAGGCATCGCAAGTGGTTATAGCGACAACTTAGTATTGCGCGCTGCCGATGTAACCCTAAAAGAACAACGTCCGCTTGTGCTTGTAGCGCGAGAAACACCTATGAGTCCTATTCACTTACGCAATTTAAGTACCTTGGCAGCACTTCCATCAGTATCAATTCTTCCTCCAATGATGACGTATTACCATCACCCTAAAACCATTGAAGATATGGAAAACCAACTTATTGGAAAAATATTCGATCGTTTTGGATTTGCCTATCCTCCCTTTGAGCGCTGGGAAGGATAAAGTGCTACCTCCAATTGATTCGTACGAGAATATATTGTTTAAGCAAAGACAAGATCGATAGCAAAAAGTGGAGCCAAGTGCTCCACTTTTTTATGCTGATACGAAGTTGCAATGATGGAATTTCCATCTTGCAAACACGCCGTGAAACCTTACTAATCACGTATAACAATGCAAGAAACCCCGCGAGACGTGCACTCGCGGGGTTTCAATTTTGCGAAGATTAGATTACTTCGACTGAAAGTTATAACTAATTGCTAGTTATTTTTCGTCTACAGCCTGACCAGCTTTGATGGCTTCGAGACGAGCTGCAAGAGCTTCGAGCTGCTTGTTAGTCTCTTCGTCTTCGATGCGCTGCTGTTCCTTGTTGTAAGCATAGTCGTCGCGGATCTTCTCATTGTCGCACATGAGCAGGTAGAAGATTACACCAACTACGAAGCCGACGCCGC
>UQLU01000006.1 GCA_900542065.1 uncultured Eggerthella sp.
GGTGTAGTCCGTGGGAGGATAGGTCGTTCTGCTCATGCAGGGCGCTGTCTGTTTTTAATAGTTTTTCATCTAGTAATTCATTTATTTTCTATGCGTTTCTGGTAGTATAAATTAAGATGTTTTCTTATTTCTGAAAGCAACTTATTACATTGTTTTATTAGTGCAATTTGGTGCGTATTGTCTATCTTGCCAGGAAGGTACGGTTTTTCATGAACCTTGCGCAACTATACTACTTTCGTACTCTTGCTAAATATGAACATTACGGGAAAGCTGCTGAAAGCCTCTACATTACCCAGCCTTCTCTTTCTAATTCAATTAAGAACCTGGAAAAAGAAATTGGCGTTCCTTTCTTTGAACGTGTAGGACGCAATGTTCGTCTTACCGAATATGGCGAAGAATTCAATAAGCATATTTGTTTAGCGCTTGATGAAATTGATAAAGCGGTCGAAATAATGCGTGCATACAATTCTGGTTTGAGTGGACGTATTCGCATTGGTTCGGTAATCAGCATCCAGAGAAACTATTTGCCTTGTCTTTTGAGCACGTTTAAGGGCGCTTTTGGCGATGATGTTGTTTTCGATATTTATCAGGGTACAACCTATGAATGTCTTAAAGGATTAGAAGACGGTAAATATGACGTGGTATTTTGCGGCAAACTTGATGGAGTGAGTGAAGACATCGAATTTATTCCTCAGTTCTCACAAAATGTCGTTTTAGCGGTAAATTCTAGTCATCCTTTAGCTCAGCGAGAGGTTATTTCTCTTCGCGAATTAAGCGATACTAAGCTTACCTCCTATCGTTCCCAGTCGTATATGCATATTATTTTCGAAGGCTTGTTTAAGGCTTATAACCTTAATGTTGAACAGGGATTCGATGATGAAATCAGTGCTGCATCTTTAGTTGCGTCCGACAGAAGTATTGTTGCAGTAATTTTGGAAACATTAGATGACTTATCTTTGGAGAACTTCGTAACAGTTCCAATTGCTGAATTGCGTGAACCATTCCATATTATTTATTTGGGCTACAACAAAAAGTCATTCCATTCTCATTTGGTAGAGGAATTTATTAAGTTTACGCAGCGTCATATCAAGTTCCCAACTGGTGTTATTCCTCTTGAGGAAAACTACATGAAAGGAACTGTGCCTGAAGAAAGCCTTAAGAAATACGAAAATCAGTTTTAAGTAATTGATTTAGATAAGTTTTTCGCGAGTACGCTGTTTACTATTATTCGAACATTACCTTATAGGTAATACTTCTCAGTGGGTTGAATCTATTGGTTCGACCCACTTTTGTTTGCTGTTCTTAAAACTACTGTTTGAAAATCGTTATGGAACAGCATTGCAGCAATCGGTCAATGGCTAAACTTTTACGAGAAAGGCATCTAAAAACTATATATTCATTTGAGAACTATGAAACTATAGCGGCAAACTATGAAATAGGGTTAAAAATAGGCTTTTTTCCGTTGATTGATAACCATAGCCTTAATAATAGGTTCAGATTGATAGAAACAACTGCATATCATTTATGTTAGCTATAAATACTCATCAGTAGACAATTAGACCCAAACTCACTTCTGGCCGACCATATTACTTGTCTGAAATAGTGTGAATCAAGGAAACAAAGAAGAAAGGGTTTCCTTGAAATAAAGAAAAGAGGAGGGTTTTTATGGCTAACTGGTTTGCTGGAGAACCAAAGGAGCAGCTCGCAGGTAAAACTGCTGTAGTAATGGGTGGCGGCTCTGGTATCGGTAAGGCAACCGCACAGGCTCTCTGCGCAGCAGGCGCAAACGTAATGATTTGCGGCGTTCCTGAGCAGATCTGCCTTGACACTGCTGAAGAACTTAAGGCAGAAGGCGGCAAGGCAATCGGCATGTTCTGCGACGGCACCAAGCAGAGCGACATTGACGCAATGCTCACCAAGACCGTTGAAGAATTCGGTGGCATCGACATGGTAGTTTCCACCGCAGGCATCTCTCTTCCTCGCACCAACGCTCTCGACGTTACCGAGGAAATGTGGGAGAAGATCTTCGCTGTAAACGTAAAGGCAAATTGGTTCATCGCAACCTCTGCTGCTAAGTACATGAAGGACAAGGGCGGCAAGATCGTTCTCGTATCTTCTGGCCGTGGCGACCGCGCAATGGAGAACATTGCTCCTTACTGCACCACCAAGTCTGCTGTAATGGGTATGGTTCGCGCTTTGGCTGTTGACCTTGCTCAGTACAACATCAAGGTAAACGGTATCGCACCTGGTTACGTAATGACTCCTATGGTTGAAAAGGTATTCGCTGACAATCCTCAGCAGGAAGCTTATGTAAAGAGCCGCACTCCATTGTCCGACTTCACCTACATGGGCTCTCTCGACGAGATGGCAGAAGCAATTATGTTCTTCCTGCATCCAATTAACGAGTACACCACTGGTCAGACCATTACTCTCGACGGTGGTTGGTCTATCCAGTAACTCATCGACTTCGTGCAGTCGCGTAAGCGCGACTGCACACTGTTGACTTTCGTTTTCTTTACCTAGAAAGGGGTAAATACATGGAAGGTGTAATGAACGCAATCCATTGTGTAGGCCGTACCGAACCTTGGCAGTATGTAGAGGATGCTCCTATTCCTCAGATTAAGGATGACGAAGTACTGCTCGAGATCAAGGCATGCGGCATTTGCGGTACTGACCACTCTTTGCATCGTGGACAGGAAGCACTGTTCAACTCTTATGACATTACGTTCCCTGCAATTTTTGGTCATGAGTTTGCTGGCGTTATCGCTGAACTTGGCAAGAATGCTCCTGCAAACCTCGAAGTAGGTATGCGTGTTACCGCTAACCCTGTTTTGTTCGACAACACTTGCCCATACTGCGACAAGGGTATGGTAAACATTTGCGACAACCGTCCATTCTATGGCACCGACCTTCCTGGTGGTTTCGCAAAGTACATGGCAATCCGCGCTACTAACGTTATTCCTATTCCTGACGAAGTATCTTTCGTACAGGGTGCTCTTCTTGAGCCACTGGGTGTAGCTCTCAACGCTGTTGAGCGTACTCATCCTGAAGCTGGCGACACTGCATTGGTAATGGGCCCTGGCCCAATCGGCTTGCTCATGGTTGCTGTTTTGAAGCAGGCTTACGGTATCCAGAAGGTAATCTGCTCTGGTCTTGCAGCTGACACCAAGCGTCTTAAGGTAGCTGAAGATCTCGGCGCTATCACCATCAATGGTTCCGAAGTTGACGTAATCGAAAAGGTTAAGGAACTCACCAACGGTCATGGCCCAGAGATCATCTTGGATGCTGCTGGTCACTTCACCGTTGTACAGCAGGCAGTAGAAATGGTTGCTAAGAATGGCCGCATCGGTATCACCGGTCTTCCTGCACAGCCTTCTAGCATCCACATGAACCCAATCGCTATGCGTCAGATCACCATCGTTGGTTCTCGTGCTTACGAGCGTAAGCATTGGCGCCAGGGCTTGAACCTTCTCGCAAACGGCCTCAACATCGATGCTATTGCAAGCCACGTACTTCCTTTGAAGGAATTCGAAAAGGGCATGCAGCTCATCGATGACGGCGAGGGCTTGCGCGTTATTCTCGAGCCGTAAGATCAACTCTTTTTCTTGATTCATTACTTTATTCGATAAGACGAGGTCAAGTAATGAAGTAGGATTAATTGAGGGGTGCTGACACCATCGGTGCCGGTACCCCTTTTCTTTCTGTCAATGGTATTTGTCTAGGAATACCAATATCACTTAAGTTAGGAGATAAATATGGCAGGACTTGAAGGAGTAAAGGTTGTTGAACTTACTCAGTATGCAGCAGGACCTGCAGCAGGCCGTGCTCTTGCTGAAATGGGTGCAACCGTAATTAAGGTAGAGCCATTCACTGGCGACGAACAGCGTACCCAGGGCATGGCTTGGGGTATGGCTTTCCGTACCGAATTTGACGACGTCGCTTATGACTGCGGTTCTTTCAACAAGGAATGGACTGCAATTAATGCTAAGAACCCAGAAGGCTTGGAAGTAATGTATAAGCTGCTTGAAACTGCAGATATCTTCCTGACCTCTCTTCGTTCTGGCGCTCTTCAGCGTCTTGGTCTTGACTATGAGACCTTGCATGAGAAGTTCCCTCGTTTGGTATGGGCTCAGAACCGTGGTTACGGCGAGCACGGCCCAATGAAGGATGCTAAGGGCTTTGACGCTACTGCATTTGCTGCACGTTCTGGTTTTGTAAGCGCAATTCCTCAGGCAAATGCTCACTATGAGCCAGGTAACTCTCCAATCGCATTTGGTGACTGGAACACTGGTTGTGCTTTGGCAGCAGGTATTCTTGGTGCTTATGCTGGTGCTCTTCGCACTGGTCAGGGCGACAAGGTAACTGGTTCTTTGTACCACGTAGGTACTTGGGGTATGACTTCTGCTCTTATCGCTCAGCAGCAGGGTTGCGACTATCCAAAAGACCGCATGGAAGCAAAATGCCCAACCAACAACTCTTATGTTTCTTCCGATGGCATTTGGTTCCTTATGTGCTTCGGTCACTACAACAAGTATCATGAGCTCGTTTTCAAGACTCTTGAAATGGACGAGGTATGGTACACCGATCCTCAGTACGAAAGCCTTGAAGTTTTGGCTGACAACGGTAAGTACGTTGATGTTGTAGCTGCAATGCATCAGGCATGCAAGAAGTTTACCTTCGCTGAACTCGAAAAGAAGTTCCGTGAAAACGATATTCCATTCGAGAAGATTCAGACCGTTACTGACGTTCTTCAGGATCAGGAAGCATTTGACAACGACCAGCTCCGTTACGTTAAGTACGAAAAGCAAGGTCCTTCCAGCCCTTATGGTAAAGAAGACGAATACGTCATTACCACTATGCCATTCCGTCTGGACAGCATTGGCGACCCTGTTCTGTATCGTAGCCGTCCTACCGGTTATGACACCCGTAAGATCCTTAAAGAGTATGGTTACACCGACGCTGATATCGATAAGCTCATCGAAGACGGTGCAGTTATGGAATACACTGGCGATCCTCTGCCTCCAGAGGTTCTCGAGCCTAGCTTCGGTCCTAACTCTAAGAAGACTAAGTAGTTTTAGTTTTTAAACGAAGGAGAAACTTTTTATGGCACGTGCTACTACACCATTTTCTGGCATTACCGTTCTTGACTTCTCTCGTTACCTCCCTGGTGGCTATGCTACTCAGGTATTAGCTGACTTGGGCGCTACGGTAATTAAGTGCGAAGACACTGGCGCTGGCGACTTCATGCGTCACGACTACCCAACCATGGGCAACGGCATTTCTTACTACATCACTGCTCTTGGCCGCAACAAGAAGTCTGTATCTTTGAACTTGAAGGATCAGGAAGTTGTTGAATGGTTCTTGAAGATGGCTAAAGAAGCTGACGTTATCGTTGAAAGCTTCCGCCCAGGCGTAACCAAGAAGCTTGGTATCGACTATGAAACCATTAACAAGATCAATCCTCGCATCATTTACTGCTCCATTTCTGGTTATGGTGCTGAAGATCCTCGTTCTAAGAAGGCTCAACATGACCTCAACATGCAGGCAACCAGCGGTTATCTGTCAGTAAATCATGGTGGTACTTCACCTTTGCACCTGTGCGACCTTTCTTCTGGCATGGTTGCAGGCCAGGCTTTGCTCGCAGCTCTGTATGCTCGTGAGCAGACCGGTAAGGGTACCTACATCGATACCTCTATGTTCGACTGCTTCGTATGGTGGAACTCCTTGCTTGATTCTCGCTGGTGCTTCAACGGTGGCCAGTGCGACCGTAACGACCTTGAGTATCCTTCTGCTGCATACAATGTGTATGAGACGAAGGACGGCGGCAAGCTTGCTCTTGGTATGGTAGAGCCTAAGTTCTGGCAGCCATTCTGCGATGCAATTGGTCATCCAGAGATCAAGGGTGACGGTTTGAAGCGTCGTTGGGAAGCTCCTGAAGCATTTAAGATCGTAGAAGAAACCATCAAGTCCAAGACCACCGACGAATGGATGGAGTGGCTTGAGGACAAGGACTTCTGCATTGCTAAGGTAAACTCCAAGACCGAAGCAGTAGAGCAGATTACTCGCGAGAATCCTGAGGCACTTGCATGGGTTGACTTCCCACGCGTAGGTCGTGTTCTTCAGACCGGTTTACCGCATCATCTCTCCACCATCCCTGTAAACATTGCAGACTTCGAAGAAGTATCTCCTCTCGGTGCTGATACTGAGGAATACCTCAAGAAGGTTGGTGCAGACGATGCAACTATCGCTCGCTTGAAGGAGCAGGGTTCTATTCGTCTTGGCGACGACATTGAGCCTGAAGAGGACCGCGTACCTCTGTATGGTGGTCAGTTAGACTAACTTTACGTTAGATACCTAGTTTTTTCCGCAGTTGATCTAACGCGGGAGGGGCTAATTATAGGGATGCTCGAAAGGGCATCCCTTTTTTTCTTGCTAGCTGAATTAAGCGAAGTTGACCTGAGAGCGCTGTCTTAAGCTAATCGAAGGAAAACAACAAAGCATGCAAAAATGTGAACATGTTTTAGAGGTTTGTAAATTTAATCGATCAAAATTAACAAAACTAAAGAAAAGCAGGTATGTCCCTATAACCTATTCATAAAATATATAGATTCCTTAGAAACTAAAGTTGCTTAATGATTTGATTTAGAACCCGTTCACCGTCAGAATAGACCTGTAAGCAAAAGCGATAAGCTTTGTGCAAAAGAAAAGAAGGGGGACTAATGAATCCTAACGCAAAGATCACGGATGAGCAGTTTGAGGCTTACCTCAAGCAGATCCGCGAATTGGCAGAAGGCCCATTCGAGGAAATGCAGAAGGAGATCGAGGTAACCAACACCTTCCCAGAAGAGTTCTATGAGCTCTCCAAGAAGAACGACCTCTATCGCTATTATCTGCCATCAGAATACGGTGGATGGGACCTCAACGAGCTTGAAATCTTGAAGGTTCAGGAAGAGTTCTCTCGTGGACCTGGCGGAATGCGTATGCATCTCCATCATGCAGCTGACATGAACTGGCGTATCCTCGAGGACTATGGCAAGCCTGAGCTCAAGGCTCAGCTCATGGACAAGTTCCAGGACAAGACCATTTACTGCAACTTTGCTATCACCGAGAAGACTGGTGGTACCGGTGCTGACCTTCACACCACCGCTGAGAAGCAGGCTGATGGTTCTTACGTTCTGAACGGTGAAAAGTGGCTCATCTCCCACACCGACTGCTCTGATTACACCTATGTAATCGCTGTAACCGACCAGGAAAGCGACAAGGACTCTCGTCTGTCCGCATTCCTCGTACCTAACGATGCACCAGGCTTTGAAATCATCCCTATGCCTCATATGATGGGCTGCAAGGGTGCAGGTCACGCAGGCCTTAAGTTCACCAACTTGAAGCTTGATCCTATTTATCTGCTCGGCGAAGAGGGCCAGGGCATGGAAGTAGCTATTCACTCCCTGTCTGTTTCTCGTGTACACATCGCTTGCTCTAACCTCGGTATGGCACAGCGTATGCTCGAGATCTCCCTTAAGCGTGCAGCTGACCGCGTAACCTTCGGTAAGCCAATCATCAAGCGTCAGGCAATCAAGATGAAGATTGCTAACATGCAGATGATGATTCATGCACTTCGCTGCTTGGTATACGATTTCGCTCAGGACTTCGACATCGATCAGCACAATGACTACATCGACGAAAAGGCTGCTATTGCTAAGCTCTTCTCTATCGATACCGTACGTCTTGTTTCTGACGAAATGCTCGAGATCTTCGGTGGCGACGGCTACTTCGAGGATTCTCCTTATGGTCCTACCGAGCGTCTCTATCGTGACTGCCGCGCTATGTGGCTTGAAGAGGGTGCTCCTACCGTACAGCGCATCACCATCGCTCGTGAGTGCGAGAAGCATGGCGGCAAGATTGAGTACCTCTCCGCAAAGTAGTTATAACTTGTAATTATTTATAACTCTGCATTTAATTTGCGGTTCTTATGGGTCTTCGTCCTATAATTGGATGAAGACCCATTTTTTATTTAGCTGAGGGGCCGCTATGAATTTGTCACAACTGCGTTATTTTCGAAAGTTGGCTGAAGTCCAACACTTTACTCGTGCTGCTGAAGCGCTTTTTATCACCCAGCCTGCACTTTCAAATTCTATTAAGCAGTTAGAAAACGAGCTTGGTGTGCCGCTGTTTGAACAGCATGGTCGCAATGTTCGTTTAACTAAGTACGGCAAAGAATTTAATGGGTATGTCTCAGAAGGTCTTGATGTTATAGATAAAGGTATTCAGGTAGCTCAAGAACATGCTAATAGCCTTTCTGGCACGATTGATATTGGAACAATCTTCACTGTTCAGTCTGATTACTTACCAGCGCTACTGCGTACCTATCGTGGCATCTATGGAACTCAAGTAGATGTGCGTTTGTATCAGGGCTTAACGCAAGGATTATTGGACAGGTTAGTAGACGGAACGTACGATATTGCGATTTGTGCCTATGCGGAAGGTTTGCCCGATATTGAATTTGTTCCTGTATTGACTCAGGACTTTGTTGCCGTAGTGCATAAAGACAATCCTTTAGCGCAACGTGATGAAATAAAAGTTTCCGATATGCGTAAAACAGATATCGTTACGTATCGACCAGAAACCTCCATCGGCAGTGAAGTTAAGGGCCTGATAGAAGATTTCGGTTTATCTATCAAACAATGGTGTGATGACGAAATCACTCTTGGTGGCGAAGTGTCAGTAAATCCCGATCTTTTAGGCATCTCACTCGATACTTTGGGTTTGGCGCCATTTCCAGAATTGCGGCGCATTCCTTTTGCTGATGGAGCTGGCAAGGGTGCGCATCAAATCTATCTTGCATATCGAAAAAACGCTCATAAAACTCGAGCCGTAGAAAACATGATTGCTCTAGCGCAGCATATGCAATGGGATGGGAAAGAAAGCAAGGTAGATGAAGAATATTTAGCGGACAACAAATAGGGTGCTAGCAGCAATAATTTGAGATAATCTGCACTGAGGGTCTGTTGGTAAGTAAAACCAGCTTAGTTGCCTGAACGGTTGTCGTTCGGTAATCGCGTTAACGAATACTTTGCGATAAAGGAGGTGCAATGGGAAAGAGAATTTTAGACGTTGTTCCTTACGTCGTCTTTCTTGTTGCGCTCTTTTTTGTGGAATATAACCTCTTTGGTGTTGAGGACGCTCTGCTTGGTATCGTCTTTCAGTCCTTTGCAAAAACAATGGTTGAAACCATTGGAATCTCCTTTGCGAACTATCTCAAGCACGCTTTCTTGTTTTTCCTGATGAGTCTGTGCGCTTCAATAGCGGGTCTACATCCTGTTTTACTTGTTGCAGGCAGTGCTCTGTACATGTTTGCTATTACGCTTCTTAATTCGGATCCCTATCTGCCACGTAATTTCTTTATGCTTGGTATGGGCTTTTTGCTTTTGGAAATTTACCCCATCAGTGTAGGAGAGATACCTATTCGCTTAGGAGCAACAATTTTTGCTATAGCGTGCACTACTGCATTTATCTACGGAATGAAGGCAGTAAAGAAAGAAAGCGAAATTGAGCGCGATCGGAAATTTGTAATGCGTGCGTTTGATGATATTGGTTTTCAGCTCATAGATTTATCGCACGGAAATATTATCGATATTGATTCGCACCGAGTTTATAAAATTACGCAGGAATATTGCAACACCGAATACGGTGCAACGTTTAGGCAGGGTGGTCTGTTAAGCGGAAGGCAGCGCTATACCTTTTCTCTGCTTGTGTGCGCCGAACAAGTTGCCGATATGATACAGGCAGCTTCTCGTAACGTTAAAACTATGGGCGAAAAAGAACAGGCGTATTTGCTTGATTTGTCCGAAGTCTTTTTAGCGTTTGGAAAAGGTCGGATTCTTCAAGTTCGGGCAATGATAGACACGCTGGAAGGGTTCTTAGAGACTCACAGGCTTGAAGAGTACGAACATGACACCACGTGGCGCGCAACGCTAGAAGCACTCGTTAGAACGCTGAGGGAAAACGTAGCTTCGCGCAACAATAATACGCCGCTTTGGAAGGGCTTAAAATATCGCGCGAAATTCATTCGCGATAATTTTTCGCATAAAAATCCTCAAGTTCGTTTTGCGATTCAGCTTTCGGTAGTTGTTGGAGTGGGCTTTTTAATTGCTGAAGTTATGAGTGCTTATTTTCAGACGCGATTTGGTGTATGGATTCCTCTCACATCTTTCTTGATGCTGAATACATATCGTGATGAAACGATCAAAATGATGGGCAGCCAAACTCTTGGAATGTTCGTAGGCATTGTTGTCTTTGTTGGCGTTGTTCACTTTATTCCTCTGGAAATACGACTGTTTGTTGTGTTGGTGGTCGGTTATACCGTTATTTTGCTTAATTTTGGTCCTGCGGTGTCTATGGCAGCAGGTACTCAGATGGCACTTACTGCCCTGTATTCAACAATGTCTTTGGGAGATACTCTTTTCCTGCGCTTGCTGTTTGTTCTTTGCGGCACGTTGGTTGTACTCACAATCATTTTTGTATTGTTGCAGGCACGCCGAAATCTGACCATTTCTCACAAAGTTCAAGAAATGGAAAGAGTGGACGAACGCTTACTTGCTCAGATACGAAGTGATATTGATCGAGGGCGTGCAGTAAACGATCGAACTTTACAGCTTTTGTACTACCTGCATATGAATGCTTTTATGTTGAATAATTTGGCAAAACGAACCGACAAAATAATTGCTGGTGAGCTTCATCATCTGGTGGAAGCGAACTTCCACTTTGCTATGGATGCGGGACACGCGGTGGTATTTCTGTATTCCGATATCAAAAACGAACGATTTGATCATTTAGAGGGCACAACAGAAAAGCTCCGCATTAAGATTGACGATATGCCCGTAGATGAAGTACAAACGCATGCCGAAGAGCAGTAGGGAAAATGATAGGGCAGAAATCAACAGTATGCTCGCAGGCAAAATGCAAACGTACCCGAATGCCTAGCTGGAAAACAGTAAGATAGCGAGACTTACGCAAAGAGTCGCTGAATAGGATCAAGCATTTCGGTGCGGCTATCTTGAATGGCTTTTCTTATGCTTCTGGTATAGGTTTCCTCATCTGAATCAGAACCCTCGGGATGTTGTAAAACAAGTTCTTCGTTTACGTGGAGTCCTTGAAAATATTCATCTAAGGTCTGCTTGTTAACCGCCAGCCACTCAGGAATGTCGTTGACCATTGTTTCAGCAAGTCTGTCCTTTGTTTGAGAAGGCAAGGTGTCAAGAATCTGGTTGTATTCCTGAGCATTTGTTTTGATAGCCGAGGTGTCAACTCCAGAAGTAAGATGGTCGCGATATTCCTGTTCGCTGCGATTGCTGTTGGGATTGGTGAGGCTTTCGAAACCGCGTTGAAAACTGTCGGCAAGGTCGTCATACCATGGACGGAAATACCATGTGACATATCCCTCAATGTTTGCATCACAAGTTTCATAAGACTGATTAATTAAAGCAACGTAGTTGTCACGCGCCTGGGTATATTCGGGATTAGTATCGAATAGGTACTTAATGGTTTTGTTTATCGTTTTCTCGTCGTAGGTTTTTCCCTCTATTTCATAAACCGTTATATTGACCTGATCTCTAATAAGTGTTTCAACAAACGTATATTCTCCCGTGTTTTTCGCTCCGCTTGCCTGTTCTTCTGCGTAATTAAACAAGCCGAATGTTGCACAGGCAAAAATACAAAGAGTCACAATCGAGTTTGTTATGGTTGTGATACGTAAGCGTTTGTTATGAGCCTCTTCAATTGGGAGGAAAACTTGTTTGAGCTCTGATAAATCTAAAGAACAAGAGCCAAGAAGGTGTGCGAGAGCAAAAGCGGAAGAAGCACAGAGAGCGATGTTGATAACAATATAGAGAATATGTTCCGACTGACCTAATGCGGACAATCCAAAAGCGGTGAATCCATCAACGAGGTATCCAAGCTTGCCTATTTCTCCCATTAAAGCTGAAGAGGAGTCAGTAAAGAGCAGCTTCGTAGAGGAAAAGGCCTCTCCAAAAGAAGAGATACTGCTTGCTGTGGTGATAGAAATAACAACAAACAGAATTGTGAGAACAACACCCATAACGCACCAGGTGAAAAGCATTTGTCCTCTGCGTTGATAGACTGGCTTGTATTCTTTTTTGATTATGCTGTTGTGTATAAGAATCGCCAATGAAAAGTACAGGGGAATAGAGCAACATGCAAGCACCCAGTCAAGAACGTTCCACTTAAGGCTTTCGATTAGTAAACTTGCTACTAGAATAGCAGAAACTACAAAGCAAAAAATCAGTCGGCCAACGCGTCCATTTATTCGTTTTGAAACCTCAGACCCATCCTGAAACATTCCTTTAGTGTTGATTTTTCTGATGATAAAAGGGTAGGCTAGCGTAATGGAAAAAAGTGCGCTCACCACCGCCCATATCAGCGCAAGCACAACAGGAGGGATCTGCTCAATACAAATGCCAAAGATATAGAGCAAAATAAGGGCACATGCTGCTTTTAGAGAAAAAGAACAGATGAATGTTTTATAAGGTAAAAACGCCCTCTTTATTTTTTCTACTAGCAAGATAACCTCACAAATACTGGGGGATTCTATTGTAATAAAAGATCTTGCGCAAAAGAAATACCTTGCATTTTGAAACGATCAAAACGCAAGGTGAAACAGTGGAAAAGCATAGAAATTCAAGTAGTTGTTATATAGCTATTGCGTGGAATAAAGATCTTACGTTGAAGATCCTTCATCTTTAGAAATTTGGGTAGTTTAGACGTTTTGCATAGCTGGCCTGCGCACTATTCGTCAATAAATAAATCCGATGCTGCTTCTTTGTAAGGCTGAATAGCTTCAATCATACGGGTGAATTTCTTTTCGTATTTCTTTATAGCGTCTTTACCTAAAGGAAGCCAAAGCGGCATGGGATCGGGCGATGTTACTACTTGATATACCAATTCGGTTGCTTTTGCGGGATCGCCATGTTGCTGATAGTTATGTCCCAGGCAATAATCTTCAGCGCTGCGAGCAGGGCTATCGTCATACACTGACAAAGTGTGTTCAGGACGTTTGATAGAAGATCCGTCGAAGAAGTTGGTGCGGAACATACCAGGAAGAATAACCATGCTCTCAATTCCGAATGGTTTCATTTCTAAAGAAAGTACTTCACTGATCGAAGCTAATACTGCCTTGCCGCCATCATAGAGTGATCCGCCTGGATCGCAGGCAAAACTTGCAATAGAGCCAAGCATTACAATGCGGCCTGATTGCTGAGCGCGCATATGGGGTAAAATCGCGCGAGTTACATTAAGGGTGCCGAAAACATTGGTATCAAAAATGGCGCGTGTTTCTGCGTCGCTTAATTCTTCTAAGGCACCAAAAATGCCATAGCCTGCATTGTTGACTAAAACATCAATACGACCAAAAGCTTCGAGTGCGGCTTTGACCGCGCCGTCAATTTGTTCTTGTTTGGTAACGTCCAGCGCTACAGGAAGCAAGTTTTCGTGTTCGCCAAGAGCAGCAGTTACTGCTTCAGGCTTTCTTGCGGTTGCTACTACGCGGCATCCGTGCGCTAAGGCGGTTCGAGCAAATTCGCTGCCGAATCCTCGGCTTGCGCCAGTGATAAACCAAACGGGAGTGTCCATATCATATTCCTTTCAGGCGTTGTGTTTTTAAAAGCGCTGATACTTTGTACTGATAGTTTTATGGTTGGTTACTTTATATACCGCAATTCCTGTGGGGTCACTACTCCTTTTTCAGTAATAAATGCTGTGATTAAATGACCTGGTGTTACATCAAATGCTGGATTGTAGATATCTACTCCTTTAATAGGCTGTGTTAGCACTTCTTCGGTGGCGCGCTGTTCTATCTCGATAGCGAAGCCTTCAGAGAGCTTCCAATCTATAGTTGAGGTTGGTGCGGCAATGTAAAAAGGCAGGTGATGATAGTGGGCAAGTACTGCTAGGTTGTATGTTCCAATCTTATTGGCGGTGTCGCCGTTGGAACAAATTCTGTCTGCTCCAACCACGATTGCATCTATAACTCCGCTTGCCATCAGACTAGCTGCCATATTGTCACAGATGAGTGTTGCGGGAACACCTGCCCGAGCAAGCTCCCAGGCAGTTAAACGGGCCCCTTGACCAACAGGGCGCGTCTCGTCAGCGAAGACCCGTTCAATCTTCCCTTGCTCAAAAGCGCAGTATATTACGCCAAGTGCGGTGCCATAAAAGGCGGTAGCGAGAGACCCTGCATTACAGTGGGTAAGGACGGTAGCTTTGTTTGGCAAGAGGGCGGCTCCATGGCTGCCAATCGATCGACAGCATGCTTCGTCTTCGGCAATGATTGCTATAACTTCATCAGCGACGTGTGCGCATAGTTCGGGCAACTTTTCGTTGTTCGAAATTGCGGCATGAGCCCTGCTTTGAGCGCGGCTTACACCCCAAGATAGATTGACCGCGGTAGGGCGGGCGTTGGAGATAGATTCACAAACACAATCGAGATCCTGCAATAAGCGCTCTTTGTTGTGCTCGCGATATTCGCTGTGGTGTTTATTACGGGGAAGAGTTTTTTCTTCTGAGTGGAGGGGAACGGATTCGTTGTTTTTACTGCAACATACTTCGTTTGCTAGGTAGAGATATACTGCGGCAGCACCCGCAACACCAAGGGCAGGTGCACCACGTATTTCTAGACGTTTGATGGCATCAACCATGCGCTCCCAAGATCGAATCTCGCTATATGTAAGATCGTAGGGGAGCTTGGTTTGATCTACGATGAGCACGCAGGATTCCTCTTGCAAAAGAGTAATGGTGCGGGGAAGATCTGACATGCTCATAGGTAGGTGCTTTCTTTTCTGGTTTGGTGCTACGTTTAATTCATAGTGAACTAATGATCTTATTGAAGACCACTAACCGTTCGATTCGCTTGAGGTGTTGTTCGAGGTTTCGTCTGATGTAGTCGATTCGCTGCTTTCGGAATCATTGGTTGTGCCTGACACATCAGCAGAAATTGAGGCAATGCTAGAGTTGCTCTCTTCTATTTTTGCCATAATTCGATCGGCTTCGTCTCCTTCTGCGGGAGTAGGTTGATAGTTATTGCTGCTTGAAGATGACGAAATAGAGCAGGGAATCACATTGATAGAATCGTCGGTGGCAACGTCATCTCCCGTGACGGTAAAGGTCTGCTGGAAAATCATACAGTCTTTGTCGCTAGGGTTCTTATTGCCTCCGAAACAGAAATTGCCAAGGCTGTATACGATGTAGCGACCGTTGTATTTTTCGTACCCTTGGATTACGTGAGGGTGGGATCCTACTACGATAGTGGCTCCTGCATCTATGGCAGCATGTCCTAATTCAACTTGATCTGCTCCAGGAACCGTTTCCTTTTCAATTCCCCAGTGGGTAAAGACAATGATGATTTGCGCGCCTTCGTTTTTGGCGGCGTTAATATTTGCCACCATTTCGTCTTTAATATCAAGACCTTCAGCAAGCATATAGGTACCAATCATGGCAACTTTTACGCCTTTGACATCGGCATATGCAACACGGTCGTAACCGAAATTAACAATACCTGCATCGTCAAGCGCTGCAATGGTGTCATCGTAGCTTTGATCGCCATAATCGTGCGAGTGGTTGTTCGCCAAAGATGCAGCTTCGATATTTCCCGACTTCAGAATTTCGGTATATTCAGCAGGACCCTTAAAGGCAAAGGTTTTATCCTGGCGCGATTCCGATTCGGTTAAAGTACCCTCCATGTTTACTATGGTGTAGTCGTCTGATCCGAAAATGCTTGCAACATTTTTCATGAAGTAAGCAGGATCGTCTGCGTCATCGTATACCGCATTAAAGCTGGTTGAAGGGTCGAAGCTGGAGTCGGTACCTAAGGTGCAGTCGCCAGCAAACGAAATGGTAAGAGAGGTTGAAGTAGGCGCTTCCTCGGAAACTGCTAAGGTATCGTCTTGTTGTGTTTGTTGTGGTGCGGTAAGCGCACCAACCACATTAACGATTAGCACGATAAGCAAAATAAGAACAATGATTCCGCCTCCGATAATGAAGGGGAGCTTTGATCTGCCATGAGATCCTGAAGCATGGAATGCTGTTCTGTTGTAGGTACCGCCACGTTCGCCGCCGTTCCCGCCAAAAGAGCGTCGACCGCCCACATAAACATCGTTTTCGTTGCGAGAATACCAGCGGGGATTTTCTAGGCTGGTATCAAGCGTTGCGCGTGGTGTACGGGGGCTTTCTGCACGGTTAGGGTCGTACCATGAAGGTTGGTTTTGAAGAGATTCACGGCGTGAAGAAGACGTTCTGTATTCGCTGATTTCTTCGTTTTGGTTGGAGCGACTCTGACGACGTTGGTATTGTCCACTGTGCTGATTTTGGGAAGTACGGAACTGATCGTCGTTTTGACTTTCTTCGGAAAATGGTTCGCTAAATTGTCCAACATGCTGTCTAGTGCGTCGAGAAGAATTTCTAGCTTGCTCGAATCTGCCTGATGCTTGTTGGCTATATGAGGACTGCCTGGAAGAGCCTGTTGCGTGTTGAGTCCATTCAGTCATCTGGCGGGTATTGCGAGGCGCCTGATTAGAGGATGCGTATGAAGACTCTTTTTGGCTTGCATTTCTTGAAACACGTGCCGCATCATCTGCGGAAATACGTGATCTATCAAAATAGCCATCGGTGGTAGATGAACCTGGATCCGAGGAGCGACGCCTGGGAACAGGTCTTCCGTCTATAACGTTACGATCGCGTGAGCGTGGATCGGAAGGGGTATGACGACGACGGGAGTTGCGATTATCCATGATTCTCCTTGTATAAAATGTATGGACATATGATACCCCAGAGCAGGCTTTATGTGTTTCTGCTTTCGCATAACTTGCTTAGGGTGTATTCTAGCCTCGAAAGAATAGAAAGAGGTAGGCTTTATGAGTCTTGGAAGAAACCGTAGTGGAGTAATTCTTAAAAGTCCTCAAGAGATTGAGGAAATGGCAGAAGCAGGGCGTCTGTCCGCAAAAGTGCTTCGTGAAGTTGGCGCCCGAGTTCGGCCAGGTGTTTCCACGGCAGAATTGGATCATTTGGCAGAGATGCTTATTCGCATGGAAGGCGGCATTCCTGCATTTAAGGGATATGGTGGATTCCCTGGATCAATTTGCGCATCTGTTAACGAGCAGATTGTTCACGGTATTCCGTCCAAAAATGTTATTTTGCAGGAAGGAGATATTCTTTCTGTCGATACGGGCGCTATTGTTGGTGGCTGGGTAGGAGATAATGCTTGGACCTTCCCTGTAGGCAAGATTTCTCCTGAAAAGCAGCGTTTGCTCGAGGTGACGGAAAAATGCATGTGGGCAGGTATTGAAGCTGCTCGTCCTGGTAATCATTTGGGCGATATTGGCCACGCCATCCAAGAGATTGCAGAAAAAGCAGGATATGGTGTTGTGCGTGAATACGTTGGTCATGGTGTTGGTCGCAATATGCACGAAGAGCCTAACGTTCCCAACTATGGTCGTAAGCACCATGGTATGAAGTTGGAGCCAGGTATGGTAATTGCGATTGAGCCTATGATTAATATCGGCACGTACCGCACAAAAGTTATGAGCGATGGCTGGCTAGTAGTAACGCGCGATGGCAAACCTTCAGCACATTTTGAAAAGACTATCGCTATTACCGAAGACGGTCCTCGTTTGTTGACGGTTGAACCTGATTATAGACGTCCTGTGGAGCCAAAGAATTAGCAATTAATCGTCTCGTCCTGAAGAGAAGAATACGCGCGAAGTACGTCCGTAGAACGTTTCAGCTTTATAGCGCAAAAGGATGGTGGGTTCATCGCCCTTGCGTACTACTACACGACGAATGGGGCGCTCGGAAGTGATGATCTCACCATCGATAAACATGGTTGCTTCGCGGTTGGCGCTTGAGGGTGCCATGAAAACTTCTGCGACATCTGAAGGGCCCGTAACAAGAGCTCGCGAATGAAGTGAATGAGGCGCAATAGGTACTACAACCAAACCGCTGTATCCAGGGGCAACAAGTGGTCCGCCCGCGGATAAGGCATATGCAGTTGAGCCTGTTGCGGTGGCAATAATAATGCCGTCTCCTTTGACGTCTGCCACCATCTCTCCCGATACCGCATAGCGGCAATCGATTACGCGGCCCTGGGCGCCACGTGCAAGAACCAATTCGTTAAGGGCGAAAAATTGTGCTGAAGACCCTTCAGTTGGCGAAGCTTCTGGATCAAGTTCAACGTGGTCGTCTCCTTCATAGAAGACATCAATACGTAGGTTGGTACGTTGTTCGATCGTTAGATCACCCGCTAAAGCTGCTGCCACAACAGGAATAATGCCATCCTCGTTGGAGTTTGCCATAAAGCCAAGATGACCAAAATTAATACCCAAAATAGGAATGCGGCGGTATTTGATTTGTGCGGCAGTACGCAAAATCGTACCGTCACCACCAAGAACGACCGCTAAATCAAACGAATCGATGTTCTCAACTTTTTCTGGCTCATTCATCGACAGGGAAGAGCGCAAATCATCTGTGTCATAAGCGCAGCATTCTACTCCTTGCGAAGCCAGGTATACTTCTAAGAGCAATGCGGACTCAAGAGCCTTAGGGTTGTAATTATTGCGAACTATCAGAACACGCATGATTTTTTCCTTAGTATGGTTCTATTGAATTCGATCAATTATAGACGCAACACGAGGACATATGGCAAACGATTCACAAGATAGCATCATAAAAAACACGGGACTTATTACTCTTTGTACTCTAGGTTCACGCGTTACTGGCTTACTTCGTACCTGGGCAATGGCCTTTGCTTTGGGTAACACCTTGCTTACTTCGGCTTATCAAATTGCCTACAACATGCCAGCAATGATCTATGAATTAGCAGCTTCAGGTGTGTTGGCTACCGCTTTCTTGCCTTTGTATTTACTTATGAAGGAAAAGGAAGGCAACAAAGGGGCGTACGATTTCGCTTCGAATATTTTGTCTATAACCATTATTGCTCTAGGCGTTCTTACTCTAGCATGTTCGTTCTTTTCGCCTGCGGTAATAGAAACGCAGACTTTTACGGTTGACCAAGGAGAATCGAAAGATCTGGCAATTTTCTTCTTTAGAATTTTTGCTATTCAAATTTTGCTTTATGGTGTGGGTGCGGTAATTACGGGCATTTTGAATGCAGAACGCACTTACCTGATGCCTTCCTTGGCACCAGTAATCAATAACATTGTGGTTACTATTGTGATGTTTGGCTTTGTGCCGCTATCTGCCTGGAATCAAGAGATTGCTTTGTGGTGGCTTGCTATTGGTACTTCTGCAGGTGTTCTTTGTCAGTTTGGCATACAGATTCCTGCGCTTATTAAACAGGGATTCCGCTATCGCCCCCATATTAATCTGCGTGATCCTATGTTGGTTGAGGCTCTTAAAGTGGCGGCGCCAATGTTTTTATATATTGCAGGTACGATGATTACGTTTAGCTGCCGTAATGCCTTTTCTCTTGAGGCGGCACCAAATGGTCCTTCGACTTTGAATTATGCCTGGACATGGTATCAGTTGCCCTATGGGGTTATTGCGGTTTCGCTTTCTACGACACTTTTAACGGAGCTTTCGGACTGCGCTGCGCGTGAGGACTGGGATGGCTTTAGAGGCTTTATTCGATCAGGCTTGCGTTCAACGTTTTTCTTGATTATTCCATTGGCATTTTTGGTTGGTGCTCTTGCGCAGCCTTTGATGCAGTTATTCCAGGCCGGCGCATTTACTGCTGATGAAGTTGCTAACGTTGGAAGCATTTTGGCGCTTTGGGTAGTGAGCCTTCCGTTCTATGCGGGATACATGTATATGTATCGTGTATTTGCGGCGCTTCGCAGTTTTATGAAATTTGCCATTATCGACTTCATTATTCGTTTAGGGCAGGTAGCAGGGTATTGGTATCTCTGTCAGCCTGAAGTTCTTGGTTTGGCGGGTATTCCTATTTCCGATTTAGCGTTCTATGCAATCATGATGGTTATTTGTTCGCTTATTGTCCGCGGTAAAGTGGGCAGCTATGGCAATCGTGGCATTGTTGTTGTCTTTATCAAAACGGCACTTGCTGGTTTAGTTGGTGCAGTGATTGCTGGCGTGCTTGCAAATGGTTTATCAACGCTGCTTTCAGGAATTGCGATCAATGCGGTTGTTGAAGCAATCATTATTCTTGCGCTTTCTGGTTGTGTTGGTCTGCTTGTTCCGTTTGGCTTGTGTCGCGTTTTGCGCGTTGAGGAATTCTCTGTTTTGGAGCGCATTGGAGGCAAGCTGTTTGGACGTTTCTTGCCGAAAAAGCGCGGAAAGCATGCGCGTTAATAGTCTTTGAGTGAAATCAAGCATACCGAATCACATAAGAATATCTTTGTATTCTTACTATTCTGAGCGCACGCTGAAAGAAGGCTTTTAAAAAACGTAGCCCCTGATTAGCGCCAGAAAATAAAGGGATGTACATATCTTTTGTGCGTTAGCTTCGCTACGTTATTTTGCCTTCTTGAAGCGTGATATAAGTGAAGCTAATAAGAATGCAAAGATGTTCTTGTGCATTCAAGTGGATGTTGTATTCAAAAAGGCTTAATGGCCTACACCGCTCAGTCGCAACCCAATAACGCCTAGCAGCACCAGCGCTAAGAAGAACAGCTTGAGTGGGTCTTTACTTTCTTTAAATACCGCAATACCAAATAACGTTATGAGAATAGTGCCAATCCCTGTCCAGACCGCATACGCAATGCTTAAAGGTAGCTCGGTTGTAGCAATAGAAAGCATTCCGATAGAGCAAATAGTAGAAGCAATACATAAAATGGTCCACTTTTTCTTCTTGAATCCTTCGGATAACTTAAGGCATACGGTAAACCCTAGCTCAAAGAAAGATGACATAAAGAGAATGATCCACATCATTATTCACCATCTCCCTTAGTGCTGGTTTTAAAGGATTCCGTCTCGCAAGATGCGGTTCCCGCTGCTGCAATTTGAGGAGCGTGTGCATGGGCTTGGTTATAGCGCTCCACCATCTTGCTTGCTTGTTTTGCCGCTTCTTTTGCATCGCAGTATTTAAGGCCAATAACCCCAATCATCAAAATGGCAATGGAGGCAATTTTAAGAAGATTGATTGATTCGCCTAATCCAATCATGCCTACAATACTGGTGCCCACAATACCAAGTCCTGTGAATACACCGTAAGAAACGCCTATGCCCAGCGTGGCAACTGGCTTTTCAAGCAAAAAAAGATTTGCTGCTAGGATCGCAATCGTAATAACGGTGTAAAAGGGATCGGAAAAGCCATGAGAAAGTTTCATAGTATAGGCCCATACCACTTCGAGGCATCCTGAAAGAATAAGGAATAGCCATGCTGCGGTGTGGCTGCGGGTGTTTAAGTTTTGCGTACTCAATGGTTAAAACTCCCTAATCGATTGATCCTGCGTGCTTTGGCGACCCTGCTTTGGCTGTTCTGGGCTGCAAAACAGGGTTACCCGCAGAGTCTTGCTGCCCTTCGCGTTGCTTTTGCGAACATAAAGAAAGCCCGAGAACAACACGTTAATGCTGCTCCCGGGCTTTTATCCCGCCGTGGTAGCTAAGTATTTCTTAGCCGTTTTCTCTTGGACCTGCTTAGTAGACTGTTCGGTAAACTAACGGAACCCTAGAAAACTTTAAACACATTGCGAAGAAGTATATCAAACTATCGGTGATAGAAACGACGCTGTTCATACTTTGGTTCGCAGCAGACATTGATGCCAAGCGTGCGATACAGTCGTTCGTCAGTTGGTGACAAAATAACACTAAAGAACGCATCGCATCCCTTCAATTCGCCTGCATGATCGATAAGCTGTTTTGCTAATGGGTTGGTTGCACTTGTAACCGAAAGAGCAAGCAGGGTTTCATCGGAATGAAGGCGCGGATTGCGCGAGTGAAGCGTTGATGTTTTAAGCTGACAGATAGGCTCAATAACTTCGTTGCTAATTACATCAACAGAATCATCGACCCCTGCAACACCCTTAAGAGCATTCATTAACAGGGAAGATGCAGCACCGAGCAAATCGGAAGTTTTACCTGTAACGACTGATCCGTCAGGTAAAACCATGGCACCTGCAGGACGACCCGTGGTTTCTTCCTTCATGAGTGCAGCTGAGCGAGCAGGTGAGAAATTGGTATCAACTCCAGCTTGATTCATGAGTAATTCCAGGCGCTCAACATATTCTTGTCCTGCACCTGTGCGACGAGCTTCGACAGCGGCTTGGAAATAACGACGAACGATTTCCATCTTGGCGGCATCGCGCACCGCTTCATCATCAATAATGGCATTACCCGCCATATTGACGCCCATGTCGGTTGGGGATTGATAGGGGCTTTCGCCCAAGATGCGCTCCATCATGGCTTTGAGCACGGGGAAAATCTCTACGTCGCGGTTGTAGTTAACCGTGGTTTCTCCATAGGCTTCCAGATGGAAGGGATCGATGGTGTTGGCATCGTTGAGGTCTACCGTCGCGGCCTCATAGGCAATATTGACAGGGTGCTTTAAAGGCAAATTCCAAATAGGGAACGTTTCATATTTGGCATATCCTGCTTCAACACCACGCTTGTGTTCGTGGTAGAGCTGCGATAAGCATGTTGCCATTTTGCCAGAGCCAGGACCAGGAGCAGTTACTACGATAAGAGAACGAGAAGTTTCGATAAATTCGTTACGACCGTAACCTTCTTCGCTTACGATACGCGCGGTGTCGTAAGGGTATCCTGCGATGGGGTAGTGAAGGTAGCTTTTGATACCTAGGCCATCTAAGCGATGGCGGAATAGCATAGCTGAAGGCTGGTTTTCGTATTGCGTAATAACAACGCCCGCAGTAGCAAAACCCATAGACTGGAAGATATCAAGCAAGCGAAGAACGTCTTCATCGTAGGTGATGCCCAAGTCGCCACGAACTTTGGATTTTTCAATATCGTTTGCATTGATAGCAACAATTATTTCTACGTCATCGATTAACTGCTTAAGCATGCGAATTTTACTGTCGGGTTCAAACCCTGGCAGTACGCGTGAAGCATGAAAGTCATCAAACAGTTTTCCGCCAAACTCTAAATACAATTTGCCGCCGAATTGGCTGATACGATCACGGATGTGTTCAGCTTGAAGAGCAATGTATTTATCGTTGTCAAAACCGATGCGCATGGAAAAATCCTCTCATCTGGGAACGACCAACAAATCAAAATTCATAACCAAACTAGTATATAGCAGCCTTTTATAAGCTTGCCAAAATTGTCTCATTTGAAATTTGACTGTTTCAGGGATGTAAAACCTTTTCTCGTTAAAGCACATGAAACATTGGATTATAAAAATGAACCAGGAGAAATTTGTAATTGAGTGTTAATTGCTGAATAAAAGGAGCGCTTGGCATGGCGAAGCATATTTTTGTAACGGGCGGTGTGGTTTCATCCTTGGGAAAGGGCATTACAGCAGCTTCGCTGGGGCATTTGCTTAAAGCTCGCGGCTATAAGGTAACCATGCAAAAGATGGATCCTTATTTGAATGTGGATCCAGGTACGATGTCTCCTTTTCAGCATGGTGAAGTGTTCGTAACAGAAGATGGCCACGAAGGCGACTTAGATCTTGGCCATTACGAGCGATTCATTGATGAGAATTTGTCGCGCGAATCGAATTTCACGCAAGGCTCTATTTATAAAAGTCTCATCGCTCGCGAAAGACGTGGTGATTTTCTAGGCGGTACGGTTCAAGTTATTCCCCATGTAACAGAGGCTATCAAAGATCGTCTTCGCCGCATTGCCGATCAATCGAATGCCGACATTGTAATATCTGAAATTGGTGGCACGATAGGCGATATCGAATCGCTACCTTTCATCGAGGCAGCGCGACAGTTCAAGAAAGAACGTCCTGAAGGTGACGTTTGCTTTGTGCATGTAACCTTGGTTCCCTATATTGCAGCTGCGCATGAGGTAAAAACTAAACCTACTCAGCACAGCGTAAAAGAACTACGCTCACTTGGTGTCCAGCCCGATTTTATTGTGTGCCGATCAGATCATGAAATTACTGATCAGGTTCGAGAAAAGATTGCACTGTTTTGCGATGTTGAAGTGGAACATGTGCTTGCGTGTGTAGACGCGCCTTCGATCTACCAAGTTCCCTTGACGCTTTGCGACCAAAACTTCGATGTTCAAGTACTAAATCGCCTAGGTTTGTCTGTAGGCGAAATAGATCTTTCCCCGCTGAATCATTTTCTTGCTGCTTCTGAAGCTTGCGAAGGCGAGGTACATATAGCGGTTGTGGGCAAGTATGTCAGCTTGCCCGATGCCTACTTATCAATCATAGAAGCGCTGGGCCATGCTGCGGTAGCAAACGGAGTGCATGCTGCTATTCATTTGGTAGATGGAGAAGAACTCAGTATAGAAAACGCTGAAGAAGTATTAGGTTCAATGGATGGCATTCTTATTCCTGGTGGTTTTGGCCAGCGTGCTTTTGAAGGGAAAATTGTCGCCGCTCAATATGCGCGTGAGCATAAGGTTCCCTTTTTAGGTATTTGTTTGGGATTGCAAGCGGCGGTATGCGAATTCGCTCGTCATGTTGCAGGATTGAGTGGTGCGACATCTGCGGAATTTGATGAAGAAGCGCAATATCCCGTTATCGATTTAATGCCTGAACAAGAAGACGTAGAGGATAAGGGCGGCACCATGCGTTTGGGAGCGTACCCGTGCAAACTCGATAAGAATTCTCTTGCGTACAAGGTTTATGACGAGGAAATTATTTATGAGCGTCATCGCCATCGTTATGAGGTGAACAATACGTTCCGTAGCGTTTTGACGGATGCAGGTTTGTGTATTAGTGGGCTTTCGCCTGATGGGCGTTTAACTGAAATGATAGAGTTGCCCGATCATCCGTGGTTTATTGCAAGCCAAGGGCATCCTGAATTTAAGAGCCGCCCTACTAATCCGCATCCCTTATTTGTGGGATTTGTTGGTGCTGCTTATGCAAAACAGCAGGGATAAGCGGGAACACGGTACTACTTTCGCGCGCTTCTAGGGTAGCTGTTTTTGGGAAATGCAAGTCGCTTTAGCTGATGCGAAACCTGTTCGATTCGTAGCATAATTACCAAAAGAATTTGAATTATTGGTATTTTAGAAACGTTATGTTTTTTGTTCAGGATTTTATAGGGTACTTGGTTGCGGAGCGAGGCGCTTCGCCTGCTACGGTGCGTGCATACCGAGATGATTTGAATGACTATCTTTCTTTTTTGAAAGAAACCTATCAAGTAGAAGAAGCAAGCGATATTACTCGCGATGAAATACTTGCTTTTCAGACAGATCTTTACAAACGAGGTCTTGCGCCCACTACTATTGCTCGACGTACATCGACCATAAAGAGCTATCACAAGTTTTTAGTGCGAGAAAACTTAGTATCCAAAGATCCCTCTCAAATGGTAAGTATTCCGAAAAAACCTGAAAAATTGCCCGACGTATTAAGCATTGATCAGGTATGTTCTCTACTTGATGGTATGCCTAGTGCTACTCCTCTCGAAATACGCGATGCCACTATGATGGAAGTGCTTTATGGGTGCGGATTGCGTGTGAGTGAATTGGTGGGACTTGATTTGGATCGCGTGCGCTTTGATGAAGGAATTTTACGCGTGTTGGGCAAAGGTTCTAAAGAGCGCTTAGTTCCCTTTTCTGGCGTTGCGGTTGCGCGAGTGAAAACCTACCTTCAGGATTCCCGTCCTTATTTAACCTGTAGTAAGGCTCACCCCAGCGCGGCGTTGTTTTTGAATGCGCGAGGTGGACGCCTTTCGCGCCAGAGCGTTCACAAGATAGTGGAAAAAGCAGGGCTGCGTATCGGCATAAAGAATTTACATCCCCACACCTTGCGACATTCGTTTGCAACTCACTTGCTTGAAGGTGGGGCAGATCTGCGTGCTATCCAAGAAATGTTGGGACATTCTGATATTTCTACAACACAAATATATACGCACGTTCAAACGGCGCATTTGCGCGAAGAGTATCTAGCAGCGCATCCAAGAAATAAATAGCCGTCTTTTTAGGTAGGCGCTTTCGATTTTGGTTGAAGCGACAAAGTAGGAACCCACTCAAAACATCTCAAATTCACCTTGCTTGCCCGTAATCCACGCTTCCCCCACAAAGTCTCCCACTTTCCCCCACAGCGAATAAAATCGATATGTAGTGGTATTAGGCAAAAGAACACCTATATCTAGATAAAATCCTTGCAAAAATTAAAACCCGTGGTGAATTGTGGGGAAGAAAGGGGAATAAAGGTGGGGTGAATTCCCATTTTGTGTTGCAATGTGGGAATCGCTCGCCTAAAATTAACTCCACGAGGGAACCCCGAAAGGAGAGCAGTTGTGAGCGAGCTTCTTGGCGAATACAGCCGTAAGCTGGATGCCAAGGGACGCCTGTCTCTTCCTGCAGAATTTCGTAAGGTTCTTTCCGATAATCTCAGGGTGACACCTGATCCTACGGATCAATGTCTTCTGGTATTTGAAACCGAAGCGTTCACTGCGTGGGTAGATAGCCTCTTTGAAGCGCAGGGTGGCTATAGTGCTAGCAACCGTAAAATGGTTGCGCAGCGCAAGGTTTTGAATTCACGTGCTAAACCATGTGAAGTAGATAACTCGGGTCGCATTCATCTGTCCCCCCAACAGCGCGATTCTGCTTCACTGGATAAAGATGTTGTTATCGTGGGCGACACTGATCATTTTGAGATTTGGAACGAGGAGCGTTGGAACCAGTTTGTCGAAGATACCGATGTGGCATCTTTGGTGAGCTAGGGTAAGGCGCGTGAATAATGACAAATGAATATCGGCATATTCCCGTTCTGCTTTCTGAATGCATTGAAGCATTGCATTTGTATGAAGGGCAAACCTATGTGGATGCAACCTTAGGGGGAGCGGGACACTCTCTTGAAGTTGCCAAACGAATTGGACGTAGTGGTCATTTAATTGGTATCGACCAAGACGAAGTCGCTCGTCGTGCAGCGCGCGAACGTTTAGAAGCGCTACCCGATGATATTCGACCTACGATCGATGTCGTTGAAGGTAACTTCGGGGATTTGGATTCGCTTTTGGTAGCGGCGCAAATTCCTTCGATTGACGCAATATTGTTTGATCTAGGAGTTTCGTCGGTGCAAATTGATACGCCTGCTCGTGGCTTTTCCTTTAAGGAAACTGGCCCTCTTGATATGCGGATGGATCCGAGTAAAAACACTTTAACCGCAGCTGAGATCATTAACACCTATAACGCAGCAGATCTCGCTCGGGTCATCCGTCAGTATTCAGACGAGCGCTGGGCAAGTAGGATTGCCGACTTTGTGGTGGAAGCTCGAAAAGAGCATCCTATTACAGAGACCGAACAGCTTGTAGATATCATCAAAGCAGCTGTTCCTGCTTCAGCGCGTCGCGCTGGTGGGCATCCTGCAAAACGTACGTTTCAGGCTCTGCGTATCGAAGTAAATGGCGAACTTGATGTATTGCGAAGTGGCCTTGAAGCAGCAGTAAGGTGGCTTGCTCCTGGAGGGCATATAGCAGTAATAAGCTATCACTCTCTGGAAGATCGCATCGTGAAAGACTTATTCAAAAAGCTCTCACAAGGATGTACCTGCCCACCCGATCTGCCTATTTGTGTGTGTGGAAACAAGCCGATATTAAAAGTTTTAACGCGTAAGCCGATATTACCAACTCCCGAAGAAATAAAACGTAACCCGCGTTCGCGCAGTGCAAAACTTCGAGTTGCGCAACGTTTAGATGAAAACAAATAACTGTCTTGCTCCGAATGAACAACTAAAACGCAACAAGGAGGTGAGCAGATGGCAGGCGCTCCAGCATATCGCTACGATCATGAAATAGCTCAGCCTTATCGCCAGCCAGCTCCTTCTGTTCGTGTTGTTCCTGGACGAAAGCAAACGCTCAATCCTGCACTTTCCGATGTTGCCATTGTTGGCATTAAAGCGCTTGTTGCCTGCCTGATTGTCTTTCTCGTCATTGGCTTTGTTCGAGTTGGCCTTGCTTCTGCTGCATATAGCACTGCGTCGCAGGCGAGCGAATTACGCACGCAAATTGCAGATGCTCGCACAACGGCAGATTCTCTTGCGGTTCAGGAAAGCTTACTTTCAAGTCCAAGCAATATTCGAACGCAAGCTGATGAAAAACTTAAGATGAAGGCTGGCGTTAGCACCGAAACCATTACCTTATCGCTCGATCCTGTTTCTATTGATTCTGCTGGCAATCTTTCCTTTGCGGGAAGTGCTTCTCGCATTGCTTCGCAAGGATAAATTCTCATGGCTGATAGGCGTTCTTCGCGGCGTTTTCAATCGCAGCGAATGCATGAGCAGCATCCTGCCTCCCGCAATCGCTATTCCGAATCTCCTCATTCTCATAGAGGCGCTTCGCGCGCAAATAGTTCTGGTGGAGCACGTTTTTTCGACCAAGATCAATTCAACGGACGTCTTGGCTGGATTCTGGCAATTTTTTTGGCAGTAGCAGTAATATTGGCGCTTCGTTTAGTGTGGCTTCAGGTTGTAGATGCTCAAAACAATCTTGATCGAGGAACCTCACGTGAAGTGACGGTTGATATCGAACCACGTCGCGGTACTATTTACGATCGTAATGGCACTATCTTGGCCACCACGGTTGATGCTTACAATATTTTTTGCCATCCCCATGTAGTGAGTGCTGATAAGGTCGATCAACTTGCGCAAGCGCTTGCCAATGCTTGTGGTGGTAAGGCACAAGAGTACAAAGATAAGATTCAGCAAGATACCAATTTCGTATACCTTTTCAAAGGCGCCGATGAAGATGCCATGAATGTCATTAAAGATCTTGGCATAGAAGGTGTTGACTACGAAAAAACATCCAAGCGCGTATATCCTTGTGGGTCGACGGCAAGTCAGATCATTGGTGTACTCAATGCCGATGGAGATGCTATTACTGGTTTGGAGTTGTACTACAACGATATCTTGGGTGGTACTCCTGGTCAGAAAACCCAAGAGTACAGTAAAGAGGGAGTTCCTGTTCCCGGCACTGAACACGTAACCGCTGAAGTGGTTAATGGTAAAGATATCGTGCTTTCCATAGATGTTGATATGCAGCAAAAACTGGAAGAAGCGCTTGAAGTACGCGTGGAAGAAGTTCAAGGTTCTGGTGGTAGCGCAATATTGATGGACTCTTCCACAGGGGAAATATATGCGTGCTCTTCTTCACCAACGTTTGATATTACTGATTTGTCTGAAATCAAAGAAGGCGCTACCAACTTATCAGGTATTTCGTATGCCTATGAGCCAGGTTCTATCATGAAGCCAGCAACAATGCTCGCTGCGCTTGAAGAGGGGGTAGTTACCCTTGACTCGAAATATTGGTGCCCAGCAGAGTTAGATGTTGATGAATACACCATTACCGACTCGCATCCTCGTGATGATATGGAAATGGACGTGTCTACCATTATTGCGGATTCTTCAAATGTCGGTGTGTCGCTCATAGCACGTGATCTTACGTTCGAGAAACTTTATGAATACATTCAGAAGTACCAACTAACCGAACTTACGGGAGTCGACTATCCAGGTGAAGCACAGGGAGCTATTTCTGCGCGTGATACCTGGGCTGAGGTACAGGGATATAACATTAGTTTTGGTCAGGGCTTTACGACTACTCCTATCGAAATGGTGCGATTCTATGCTGCGCTCGCTAATAACGGTACGGCAACCCAGCCTCATTTCTTGCTTGATGTTCCAACAGAAGATGAAGACAGGACGTACGCAACCGCTCAACTTACCGATAATCAAAATGCAATTAATGATCTAGAAACCATGATGCAAGCAACGGTCGATAGAGGCACTGGTACCGATGCTCAAATTGAAGGCTATCGTGTTGTAGGTAAAACAGGCACGGCAGAAATCGCTTCTGAATCGGGCGGTTATAAGCAAAGCGTCTATAACCTTGCTTTTGTGGGATATCTACCCGATTCTTCAACAAATTTAGTGTGCTTTGTGGGTGCTTACGATGTTCCTGGGGAAAGACAAACGGTTCAAGCGTTTCACGATATAATGGCTTTTGCGATAGATCGCTATAACATCACTCAGAATTGAGGTTTTTATGACACGTAAAACATGCGGAGAACTGTTTGCAGGAATCGACTGCACGATTATTGGTAATCCCGACGAACCCATTTCTGGTATTGCATACCGTAGTGACGCAGTGCGCCCTGGCGATGCGTTTTGTTGCATAGTGGGACTAAAGGCCGATGGCCATTCTTTTGCGCAAGATGCAATTGATCGCGGTGCACGTGTATTGATCGTGGAACGTAAGGTGTATTTAGCTGACGCAACTGACGTTACCGAAGTTGTGGTAAAAGATTCGCGCAAGGCGATGGCACGTCTTGCTTCTCGTTTTTATGGCAATCCTTCAGAAGCATTTTCGCTGGTAGGGGTAACGGGCACCAATGGTAAAACTACTACCACGTATTTGGTTAACCATATCGCTCAGGTACTCGGAAATAAAACAGGCCTTATTGGTACTGTTGGTATCGAAATCGACGGCGAGCATCGCCCTTCTTCTCATACCACTCCCGAATCTCCCGATTTACAGCAACTCTTTGCAATGATGCGCGATGAAGGTTGCGGCGTGGTATCCATGGAAGTAAGCTCGCATGCACTTGACTTGGAACGCACGTGGGCAACAAAGTTTGCGGTTACGGCATTTACGAACCTGACGCAGGATCACCTTGATTATCACAAAACATTCGAGGCTTATTTTGCCGCGAAAGCTCGTTTGTTCTCTAAAGATTATCCAGCGAAGCGTGTTATCAATATTGATAGCACCTGGGGTAAAGAACTCCTAAAGCGTACCTCCGCCAATGAGGACATTATTATTACGACGGGATTTGATCCGTCTGCTCAAATTCATCCTATCGATGTGGAATATGGTGCTGCTTCAACACGGGTGCTCCTTTCTGTTCGCGGTTCCCAAATAGAAGTAACGTATCCGCTAGTCGGTCGTTTCAATGTGGAAAATGTAATGACCGCTTTTGGCGTGGCCCTTCAGTTAGGCTATTCTTCAAGCGCTATCGTTGAAGCATTGCGTGATGTTCCTGCGGTACCAGGTCGTCTTCAGCATGTATCCGCAGAGAACGATGGCGGTATTTCTATTTATGTTGATTACGCTCATACCCCTGATGCACTAGAAAAAGCCATTGCTTCGGTATCGGCACTGGAAACTGAAGGTAAAACCATTGTGGTATTCGGTTGTGGTGGCGACCGCGATTCGGGCAAGCGTCCCATCATGGGGCGTGCAGCTTTGGCGGCAGATTATGCGGTGGTTACCTCAGATAATCCTCGTACTGAAGATCCAAATGCCATCATTGAAGATATTGTTGCTGGTATGGGCGAGGGAACTGATCATTTCGAGGTAGTTCCTGATCGTCATGAGGCTATTGCGCGTGCTATTGCGGTTGCCAAATCTGGCGATGCTATTCTGATTGCGGGCAAAGGTCATGAAGATTACCAGATAATCGGTACGGAAAAACATCATTTTGATGACCGAGAAGTTGCTGCCGAAGAATTAAAGAAGGTGTTTGGATAGCGTTATGCTGCTCACCATTAACACTATTGCTCAGTTTGCGGATGCACAAATAGTAGGTGCTCCGTGCGATTTGGAACGTGAAGCCTGCGGTATTACCTGGGATTCGCGTGAGGTGGTGCCTGGCTTTGTCTATGTTGCCTTGCCAGGGGAAAGAGTGGATGGTCATAGTTTTGTGCCTGCTGCTTGTAGAGCGGGCGCAGTCGCAGTGCTCGTTATGCAAGATTTGCCCGAAGATGCCCTTCGCTGCGCGCAAGAGTATGCAACGGCAGTATTGCGCGTTTCTTCCACGCATGATGCTTTTACCCAACTTGCCAAGGGTTATCGCACCCTGCTCAAAGGCCGTGTTATAGGCATAACGGGTTCTACGGGTAAAACCACCACGAAAAACTTAGTACGCGATGTTTTATCCGCTCAGTTTTCCTGCGTTGCCACGGAGGCAAATCAAAATAATGAATTAGGTGTTCCACGCACGCTTCTCAATGCTGATCCTGATACCGAAATGGTAGTGGTGGAAATGGGCATGCGTGGTTTGGGTCAAATTGAGCACCTCTGCTCTTTCGTTAAGCCCGATTGGGGCTTGATTACCAATGTGGGCGAAAGTCATATCGAGCTGTTAGGTAGCCGTGAAAATATCGCACGCGCTAAAGCGGAATTGATCTGCGCCTTACCCAATAAAACAGGCGTTGCTTTTCTTAATAGCGCCGATGATATGACGCCTTTTGTATGGGAACAATCAGACAAAGCTGATACTTCGGTTGTGCGCGTAAGTTGCAACAAGCAAGATCCTTCTTGTCCAAGTATTTGGGCAGAAGAAGTTTCGCTTGATGCCGAAGGCTATCCTTCATTTGTGTTGTGTGCGAGTGGATTTGCTTCAGCGGATGTAGATCGTATGGAATGTAAGCTTTCGTTGCGAGGTATTCATAACGTTTCCAATGCTTGCTCTGCTGCGGCAGTGGGATGTATGGCGGGCATGAATCTTAAAGATATCGTAGGTGCTCTTGAAGCATCCCAGCCTGAAAGTGGCAGACAAGAGATTCTCCATTCTGAACAGGGATTTACGGTAATCAATGATGCCTATAATGCCAATCCTGATTCCATGCGTGCTTCTCTCTCTTTATTAAAATCTATGGCGGTTAAAGGTCGTCGCTTTGCGGTATTGGGCGATATGGGCGAGCTTGGAACTTTTGCTGCAGCCGCTCACGAATCGGTTGGTAGATTTGCGGCTCATGCTAATATTGACTTTCTGGTTTGTGTGGGAGAGTTGGCTCGCACAATTGGAACTGCGGCACAATCTGAAGGTTTTCCGAAAGATTGTTTGCTTATGGTGGACTCTCGCGAAAAAGCACTTGAGTTTTTGCGAGAGCATATCGCTTCAGACGATGCGGTGCTTGTAAAAGCATCTCATTTTATGGAGCTTGATAAAGTAGCCAAGGGGTTGTTGAACTAGTTATGGTTTCTTTTTTTGAATACCCAACATTCGTGGTGTTTCTTGCCATATTTTTGGGCGTTGTTCTAACGATTGCACTTATGCCTGCATTTATTAAGTTCTTGCGTTCGCATTTGATCGGACAGCCGGTTCGCGCAGATGGCCCTGAAAGCCATTTAGTAAAACAGGGCACTCCCACCATGGGTGGTGTCATTATGCTTATTGCGGCAACGATCGTCATTGCTATCTTGGCAGAACCCGTACCAGAAACCTGGTTGGTAATGGGTGCGGTGCTTGCAACTGGAGCGCTTGGTCTTTTTGACGATGCATCAAAAGTTGCCCATGAGCGATCTTTGGGGTTGACCCCTAAAGCAAAGCTTATTGGTCAATTTTTAATCGCTACCGCATTTGTTTTGGCAGCTGTTAACTGGCTCGGTGTTTCTCCGACGATTGATATTCCGTTTGTATACACCTTTGACTTAGGTATTTTTACCACAACACTTCCTATTGAAGTTCCTGCTGGGGGAGATTTCAGTATTCCTTGGCTCTATGTCATTTTTGCTGATATTTTGCTTGCGGGTATGAGTAATGCAACCAATCTAACGGATGGCCTTGATGGTTTGCTAAATGGCACCATTATGGTTGTAATGGTGGTAATGGCAGCTATCGCTTTTCGTGCAGGCTTACTTGATGGAGCTATTATTGCTGCTGCACTTGCGGGCTGCTGCATTGGTTTTCTTTGGTTTAACTCTTACCCTGCTGATATTTTTATGGGCGATACCGGGTCTCTTGCGCTCGGTACGGCACTGGGTTGTTTGGCTATTGTGTCAAAAACAGAAGTGTTGTCTTTGATTATCGGTGGCCTGTTTGTAGTTGAAGCACTGTCTGTAATGATTCAGGTATTTTACTTTAAGCGCACGCGTAAGCGCTTGTTCTTGATGGCTCCTCTCCATCATCACTTTGAAAAGAAGGGTTGGAGCGAAGTCAAGGTTGTAATTCGCTTCTGGATCATTTCCGCAGCTTTGGCTGCAGTGGGATTCTGCCTGTACTTTGCTCAATCGCTGATAGGATAAAACTATGGCAAGCCAATTCGATGATGCTAAAAAATATGCACCAGTTTCACTTGGATCAGTTTTAGTGTTGGGCCTTGGGAAATCTGGCAAGGCGGCAAGTAAGTATTGCGCAAATCTTATTGGTACGCGTGTTTCTTCTCTGACGGTGTATGCAGGAGCTTCTTCGCCTGCGGCAACAGATTTTTCGAAAGAATTGATTCAGGCAGGCGCTCGTGTCGTTTTTGACTCCGAAGAGGTGGAAGGATCATACGATCTTTGTATCGTAAGTCCTGGTATTTCAGAAAACTCCGCTTTCTATAAAGCAGCACGCGAGTGCTCTGGTGAGGTAATTAGCGAAGTTGAGCTTGCCTGGCGCGAAAGCGCTAAGGATTCAGTTTGGGTTGCTATTACGGGCACCAATGGTAAAACCACCACGACTTCTCTTATTGCTCACGTTTTAAAAGAATGCGGCAAAAATGCTTGTGCGGTAGGAAACATTGGCGATGCTTGCATAGATGAGGTTGCAAGCGCAGCATACGATTATTATGTGGCGGAAGTGTCTTCTTACCAGTTAGCATCCACCAAGCGTTTTGCGCCTGATGTTGCGGTGCTGCTTAACATTACTCCTGACCATTTGAAATGGCATGGGAGTTTTGAGGCGTATGCGCAAGCCAAGAAAAAGATATACGAAAATTGTGCTTCGGATGCCACCGTTATTCTGGACGCCACCAATGACGTGGTACGCGGGTTCGTTCGCGAACTAAAAAATGATCTAAATCGCAGCTTTGCCTATATTCCTATGGGCACTGCTGAAGGGCTTACGGGCAATATGCGCCTTGCTTGTGGATCAGATAATGCTGCCTTTATTAACAAAGAAGGCGTTCTCTGTTTTGAAACCCCACAGGGTCGCTACGAAATAATTGCAGCACAAGATCTTAAGATTAAAGGCGAACACAATGCCTCTAATGCTCTTGCGGCAGCGGTTGCTGCGCATGCACTCGCTTGCCCATTCAATGAGATCACTGATGCTTTGGCATCGTTTGCTCCTCTTGAACACCGTATTGAACCTTGTGGGTCGGTTGCAGGCGTGGAGTGCTACAACGATTCAAAGGCAACCAATGTTGACGCAACACTGAAAGCTTTAGCTGCATTTGGAGAAAAACATCCTATTGTTTTGCTTGGTGGAGACGATAAGGGAACCGACTTATCAGAACTAGTTGAACAGGCGCAGCACCATTGCAAGGCTGTTGTGTGCTTCGGTGAGGCGGGTCCTCGTTTCTTGAAGGCATTTGCTCATGCTCAGTTAGACGTACTGGAAGCTAAGCACCTTGAAGATGCCCTTGATGCGGCGCTTGCATATGCTCAATCAGGTGACATTGTTGCATTGTCTCCTGCTTGCGCCTCTTTTGATGAATTTTCTTGTTTCGAAGAACGGGGCGAGGTATTTAAAAAACTTGTCGCGCAGCGGAGTAAGGAAAGAGGTGCCTAACTAAATATGGCTCGGGCGGAAAAAACAGACTCTAAACGCGCTAAATCGCCCTCACGTTCATTTTTCAAGAGCGCTCCTGCGCATATTATGGCTCCACGATTGATGGTGGGTCTATCCACCTTTGCTTTGGTCGTGTTGGGGCTTGTTATGGTGTATTCTTCATCATCGATCACTGCTTTTGTTGAGCAGGGCGATTCGACGGGCGAGGCTATAAAGCAGTGTGCTTTTGTAATAGTGGGACTTATTTTTGCCGTGTTGGCTATTTTATTTGGCAAACATGAGGTTCTACGTGGTTTTGGTGGCACCGTGTTTTGGGCTATTTGCGTTGCTCTTCTTGTGCTTACAGCGCTTTTGGGCACGGTAGGCTTAGGCGCTAAGCGTTGGTTGATTATTGGTCCTATCAGTATTCAAATTTCAGAATTCGCAAAGATTGCTTTCGTTCTAATGGCTGCACGCATTGCTGAAGATTATCGCGAAGGAGCCATAGATCTCTATACTGCTGCTAAGCAGGCGTTTGTGTATATTGTTTTGCCTCTAGGTTTTTTGTTTGGAGCGCAATCCGACTTAGGTACTACGCTTATTTGCTGCGTTGGTCTTGTTGTGGTAATTGCACTTTCGGGCGCATCGGGTAGATTGATTGCAGGTATTTTTGTAACAGGTATCGTATTGGTACTTATTGCAATTCTTATTTCTAGCTATCGATCGGATCGTTTGTTTAACTTCTTAGACCCCTGGGCAGATGAACAGGGAACGGGCTATCAGCTTATCCATTCATATAAAGCGCTTGCGGCGGGCGGCCTTTTTGGTGTTGGTATTGGCAATTCTTACGAGAAGTTGCAGTACTTGCCTGAAGCAGAAACAGACTTTATTTTTGCCATTATTGGAGAAGAGCTTGGATTGGTGGGCGCTCTGTTGGTAGTGTGCGCTTTCCTGGTGTTTCTTCGCGGAGGTTTTTTAATCGCAAGTCAGTCGAAATCAATGTTTAGTGGTCTTGTCGCTGCAGGCCTGACAACCATGATTGTCTTTCAGGCGTTTTTGAACATCCTTTGCGTAATTGGCTTGTTCCCTACAACAGGCAAACCGCTTCCCTTTATTTCATCGGGCGGATCTTCTATGATTTCTTCGCTTCTTCTTGTGGGTATTGTTTTGGCTATATCGTTTGATTCTCACAATGAGGACGAATATCGTCAGCGCCGTGAAAGTCTGCATGTGGTGTCTACCTATTCGCAGCCACAGCGTCAGGGTTCTACGGTGCGTGATAGCGCACCTCGATTAAGTCAGACTGCTCATCCTTGTCGAGGTGGGGCGCTGCAGAATTCTTTCCATGTGATAGGAGGGAAGAGTTCTCGAGGTGGCGCAAAAGCTGAAAATGCGTTACAAAGTTCAATGCATGAACAATCGTCATATTCATCATATAAAAATTCGGCATACGGTGGTTCGCCTGTAAGCACTTCTGCCTATGCTATGGAGTCCCGATTCCATCGGGTATCAAGGAGGTAGGATTTTCGAATGCGTATCGTTCTATCAGGTGGCGGAACCGCTGGTCATATTAATCCCGCTTTGGCGCTTGCAGAAGTTCTGGAAGAACGTGGCCACGAAGTATATTTTGCTGGCACTCCAACAGGGGTAGAAAAGCCTCTTGTTGAAATGGCAGGAATTCCCTTTAAGGGTTTTGAGGTTTCTGGCTTCGATAGAAGTCATCCTTTAACGCTGGTCAAGGGTTTAAAGAAGCTTTCTCATTCTGCTAATTTGGCAGGAAAATGGTTTGCTGAACTTAAACCAAATGCGGTAGTGGTTTTTGGTGGATACGCATGCTTGCCTTCTGGTCGAGCAGCTAAGGCGTTCCGAATTCCGCTTATTATTCACGAGCAGAATTCGGTAATGGGTATGGCAAATGACTATTTGTCTAAAAGTGCTACTGCGGTTTGTCTTACGTATGGTGCAGCAGGACGTACTGTTAAAGACCAAACAAAGGTTATTGTAACGGGCAATCCTGTTCGTAAATCGGTGCTTGAGGCTACTAAAGAAGAGGGCAGGAAGTATTTAGGCATTCCAGAAGATGCAACTATGCTTTTGGTATTTGGTGGTAGTTTGGGTGCTCGCCATATCAACACTGCACTAACTGAATTAAAAGACCAACTGCTTGAGCTTGATAACGTTTATATCGTTCATATTACAGGGCCAAAAGAATACAACACGGTATGTGAAGATTTGGCACTGACCGATGAGCAGAAAAAGCGCTACATCGTTAAAGATTATGAAGACAACATGGGCGCTGTACTTGCTGCGACCGATCTGGTGGTTTCTCGTGCAGGAGCTTCATCGTTGGCAGAAATTTCGGCTCGTTGCATTCCTGCTATTCTGATTCCGTTTCCTTATGCAACAGCAGACCATCAAACAGCAAACGCACAGGAATATGTTGAACGCGGCGCTGCGATTTTGATTTCAGACGATAAGGTTGAAACAGAGGAATTCTCTAACAGTGTTTTGGGTCTGCTTAAAGATGCCAACATTAGAGAAGATATGAAAGCGGCAGCAGCAACGTTTGGTACGGTAGATGCGGCATCACGCTTGGCGGATGTTGTTGAACTTATGATGAAGACCAAGGGTCCAAAGCGCGCAGAAGATACTCAAGATGAAGCCGAAGAGGTGGAAGACGAAAAGGATGCGGACACCACGGAAGCTTTAGAAGAGGCAAAAGAAGCTGAGGGCAAAACTGCCGAAGAAGCCGTAGATGCAAAACATTCTGACGTGAATGAACCTACCGAAAAGAAATCGGAAATATAGCGCCTGCGTAATTACTTCAAGATTGCACAGGTAAGGCTTGGGTTTAACGTTTTCGCGAATACTGTGTGTTTACACAGTAAGCCTCGTTGTTTTTATACAATAAAGGGCAATCTCAAGGAGGATGTCCGTGACACAGAATCGTATTACTAACGTACATTTTATTGGCATTGGCGGCGTAGGCATGAGCGGTATTGCTCGTGTTGCAAAAGAGCAGGGAATGGAAGTTTCTGGTTCTGACTTGCGTGAAAGCCGTTATACGCAACAGCTTCGCGAAGCTGGAGTATGTATTTTTATTGGACAAAATGCTTCCAATTTAGAAGGAATCAATCCCGATGTGGTGGTAGTTTCTACGGCAATTCTTGATACGAATCCTGAATTGCAAGAAGCAAAACGCCGAGAAATTCCTATTTGGCACCGAGCAAAAATGCTCGCAGAGCTAGGACGTGGTCACCGTACCTTGGCGGTTGCTGGCACTCATGGCAAAACCACCACTTCTTCTATGTTGGCTTCGGTTATTGATGAAATGGGCTATGATCCTACCTTCCTTATTGGTGGTATCGTACGCGCTTATAATTCCAATGCTCATTGTGGTAAGGGAGATTATTATGTGGTCGAAGCGGATGAAAGCGATAAGTCTTTTACGTATTTAGACCCTGAATCTGTTCTTGTTACCAACATTGAAGCAGATCACCTTGATCATTACGAGGACATCAATGAGATATATCGTCTCTTTGGTGACTTTATGTCTTCGGTTCATGAAGATGGCTGCTGCGTGGTTTGCGGCGAAGACGAAGCTTTGGTTAAGGTTGCCAAGCAAACAGGTCGCAAAGTATTAACCTACGGATTTGGTGACTCTTTCGATACGGTTATTTCCGACTATACGGTAGATGGCGTATCCACTTCATTTGTAGTTACTCTTCCCAATGGCAAGGCGCTAACCTGCCATTTGAAGCAAAATCCAGGCAGGCACAATGCTCTTAATGCTGCTGGTGTTCTTACGCTTCTTATGACGCAGGGCTTTGATGTCGAAAAAGCTGCCGAGGCACTTGGTAATTTTTCGGGCGTTCGACGCAGGTTCGATTTGGTGGGTAAGGCTGCAGGCGTTACTATTCTGGACGACTACGCTCATCATCCTACTGAAATTGCTGCAACCATCGCTGCAGCAAAGAGCCTCGATTTCAAACGCGTTTGCGTCGTATTTCAGCCGCATCGCTATTCGCGAGTGAAACTTTTTACTGAGGTTTTGCGCGACGAATTTGCTGCTGCGTTTGACCAGGCTGATTTCGTGGTGTTTATGAATGTCTATTCTGCTGGTGAAACCCCAGTTCCAGGCGTTACAGGTGCAACATTCATGCAGCCTGTTCTCGACCATGTAGAAGATGCTAACAAGCTTGCCTATATCGATCGTCGTATGGAACTTGTTCCTTATTTGGTAAACAATCTCAACGATGGCGATTTGCTTATTACGATGGGTGCGGGAGACGTAACAGGCGTTGGCCCTGAGCTTCTTGCTGCTCTTCAAGAGAGCGAAAAGAGTAACGCTTAATGGCGGCTCGTCATGCTTCGGAATTGGAACTCATGCGTTTCGATGACGATTTTGAAGGAACAATTCGCCTAGATGAACCAATGGCTCGTCATACCACTTATCGTATAGGTGGTCCTGTTCGTGCCTTTGCGGAAGTTAACTCCATTGCAGCTTTGGGTGCTTTACTTAAGGTGTGCGCTGATGAAAATCTTTCCTGGTTTGTTGCAGGCAAAGGCTCAAATCTCTTGGTATCCGATGCGGGATATGATGGCGTTGTTATTACGCTAGCGGGCGAGTTTCGTTCTTGGCGTTTTGATGATGAAGCTCAGCATGTAGTAGTAGGCGCGGGTACTATGCTTTCGCGTCTGGTACAAGAAGTGTTTCACCACGGATATTCTGGCATGGAATTTGCTGTGGGCACTCCGGGCACCGTAGGTGGTGCCTTGGTTCAAAATGCGGGTACACGTAAAGATTGGCTTGGATCGCGTGTTGTTTCGGTTACTACCTATGATGCTGAAATAGGCCTTAAGCGCTATAGTGCTTCAGATTTGTCCTGGGGGTACCGTAAGTCATCGTTTTTATCCAACGAGGTAATTGTTGAATGCGAATTAAAACTTGAGCGCGCATTTTCAGGCAATATTCACGAGCGCATGAGAACACTGCTTTCGCGCCGTAAAGCAAGTCAGCCACTCGATTTTCCTTCTTGCGGTAGCGTATTCCGAAATCCTGAAGACGCTTCAGCGGGAGCACTTATTGAAAGTGTGGGACTTAAAGGGAAAACCTGTGGAGGAGCATGTATTTCGGAAAAACATGCTAACTTCATTGTTAATACAGGTAATGCATCTGCTGAAGATGTATTAACGTTAATCAAGATGGCACGAGAAGAAGTAAGGAGGCGTTATGGCATCGAACTCGAGACGGAGGTCCGCTTCCTCGGCTTCAAGGATAACGTCTTCGAGGAATAGGCCATCAGCGCGTCCGACTACCGTTAAGGGTCGGCCAAGCCAGGGGCGATCACCTCGCAGGGGGTCGTATTCTTCAAGATCGGTAGGTTCTTCTCGTGGTGTTTCGAGCCGCGGTAGCTCCGTGCGCTCATCTCGTTCGCAGGCGCGTTCGTATGGGCAGGCAGATCAACCGCTTCGCTCCGTAAGTGTATCCGATGTTCATAATGCGGCACGATATCGCTCAAAACGTGCAGCACGTCGCGTTCCTATGGTATTTATCACTATCGTGGCAATTGTTGCAGTGCTTGGCATCGGAGGAGTGGTTCTTGCTAATTCGGGAGTATTTACCGTTCGTCAAGTTACTGTATCGGGCGTTTCCCATATCACTTCAGAAGAGGTAACAAATTTAGCTGCAGTTCCCGAAGGTACAACGCTGCTAAATGTTGATGCAAATGGTATAACTTCACGTATGACTTCAAATCCCTGGGTTCAAAGTGCAAGCGTGGATAGAGTTTTCCCCGATACGTTGAATCTCAATGTTACGGAACGACCTATTTCTGCGGTAGTTTCAGTTACTGTTGATGATTCGAATACGGTCGAACGTTGGGCGCTTGCACCAGATGGTATGTGGCTTACCAAGCTGCCAGATCAGAATAGTGCTGAAGGACAGGCTCTTCCTGCATCGGTATATGAAGATGCGGAAAATGCTCTTGAAATTACTGATATTCCCTACGGATCGTCTCCGGAGGCTGGGAAATATTGCAACAACGCAAATGTAGAAAATGCGCTTTCGATTATTGACGGCATGACAACAGAACTTGCTGATCAAATCAAAAGTGTTTCTGCTGCAAGCAGTAATTCCACTACGCTAACTCTAGACAATGGGGTAGAAATTGCGTTTGGTGATTCACGGGACATCAGAGATAAAGAACGAGTATGTCTTGAACTTTTACAGCAATACGAGGGAAAAATATCCTACATCAATGTACGAGTTGTGAATAAACCGGTATGGAGGTCGATGTAACCCCTGATATTGATGGTGTTGTTTTGCAAACCTCAATCCATTGTGTAAAATAATCAAGATGTCCGAACTATAAGGGCTTACCCTTATGTGGGATGGCGCTGAAATGAAACTGAAAGCGAGCAGATATGCAACAGATTCTTGGCTCTGACAACCTCGCAGTAATTAAGGTAGTCGGTGTTGGCGGTGGCGGCACAAACGCGGTTAACCGAATGGTTGAAGCTGGTATTAAAGGTGTCGAATTTATCGCAGTTAATACGGATCGCCAAGCACTTATGCTTTCCGATGCGGATAAAACTATTCATATTGGAGAAGAAATAACTCGAGGTCTTGGTGCGGGTGCAAATCCTGAAGTGGGTTGCCAGGCAGCTGAAGAATCTCGTACGGAAATTCGCGAAGCACTTGCAGATGCTGATATGGTTTTTGTTACTGCAGGTGAAGGTGGCGGCACTGGTACTGGTGCAGCTCCTGTTGTCGCAGAAATTGCCCGTGAAGAAATCGGCGCGCTGACCGTAGGTATTGTTACCAAGCCTTTCAGCTTTGAAGGCCGTTTGCGTCGCAATCAGGCAGAGCAGGGCATTGATTTCCTTTCTCAGAAAGTAGACACGCTGATTGTTATTCCTAACGATCGTCTGCTTGAAATTGTTGAAAAGAAAACAAGCATGTTAGATGCATTCCGTATCGCTGACGATACGTTGCGTCAGGGTATTCAGGGCGTTACCGACCTGATTACTATTCCTGGTTTGATCAACCTTGACTTTGCAGATATCCGCACGGTTATGAAGGATGCTGGCACTGCAATGATGGGTATTGGTATTGCTTCGGGCGATTCCCGTGCTCTGGAAGCAGCTGAACAGGCAATCAATTCCAGCCTGCTGGAAACCTCTATTGCAGGTGCTTCACGTATCCTGTTCTCTATCGCAGGCGGCCCTGAGCTTGCTCTTTCTGAAGTTGATGAAGCAGCTCGCGTGGTCGAAGCAGTGGCTGATGAAAATGCCAACATTATTTACGGCCAGATTGTTGATCCTGAATTGGGTGACACCATTCGTATTACGGTTATTGCAACTGGCTTCAAGGCTACTAACAATCAGGCTTCTATGGATTTCTCTCGCCGCGACAATATGTTTGCTTCCACTACTCAGCAAGCAGCTCCAGCTCAGAAGCCAGTTCAGCAGAACCAGCGTCCGCTGTATCCTTCTGAACCTCGCTTTGCAGATGAGGACTACATCCCCGATTTCTTGAAGCGCCAATAACATTCTCTGAATTTGTTTCAGATAATACGCGAAACATCAACAAAGAGAAGTTTTACGCTATGAACACGACCCTTGCTCTTCCGTATCCAACGTTAGACAGGGGTCGTTTTGCGTTTGTTGAGGCCTATACCGATAACACTCTTTACGAAGAGACGGGCGTTCGCATTGCTTTTACCACTCGAAAAGGGGGAGTAAGCAAGGGCTCTTATGAATCGCTTAATCTGGGCACGCACGTACACGATGATGCCTTAGCAGTCAAAGAGAATCGTCGCCGTGTCCTTGAGGCATTTGCTTCTCCTGAAACACCACTTATGGTTCCTAACCAAGTCCATGGCGATACGGTTTTGTCAATCAATGCGCAAACCGATGTTTTAAAGTTTCTTCTTGATATCGCTCAAGGTGCCGATGGTCTAGTGATAGGTGTTCCTGATGTTGCTGCGTTGCTTTGTTATGCAGACTGCGTTCCTGTAATTATCGTTTCGCCTACGAAGCGCTTTGCCGTTGTTCATGCAGGTTGGCGTGGGGTTATGAATACCATTGCCTGTAAAGCAGTAAGACGTATGGTACAAGAAGACCTTCAGATTCTTAGGCATGATGAACAGGGTAACATCAACTTTGTGCAGGAGGGCCTAGGTACTGTTTCTAAAGACAGTTTCGATGCCCTTTTGCCTCATTATTATAATGTCTATATTGGTCCTCATATTCACGGGGAATGTTTTGAAACCAGCGTAGAGTTGCATGAACAGTTTATAGAAACATTTGGGCAGTTGTGTGATGCAGGATATCGACATATTGCTTTAACGCAAGCTCTTCGCACGCAGCTAGAGCAGATTGGTATTATGCCTGAACGTATCTGCGATTTAGGTCTTTGCACGGTATGTAACAACGATGAATTCTTCTCATATAGAGCGCAGGACGGGGTTGCTGGACGTCATGGCGCATTTGCCTATTGTGCAAAATAGGCTACTTTCTTAAGTTGGCGTTATTATCAAAGCAGTAAAAGTTAATAGAGGAGATAAGCATGAGCACTGCGACACGTTATCAACATTTGCGTTCTGAACTTGATAGTGAATGTATTAAGGCAGGAAGAAATCCCGAAGAAGTACTTTTGTTGGCGGTTTCTAAAACAGTTGATGTCGATCAGGTTGCTCTTGCTATTCAGGCGGGAGCGAGCGCTTTTGGTGAAAATCGCCCTGATGAGTTGGTTCGTAAACAACGCGCGTTTCCCGAAGTGGCATGGCATTTCATTGGTAATATTCAATCGCGCAGAATTCCTGACATTGTTTCAGCAGCAACGCTTATTCATTCGGTGAGCAAAGAGTCTCATTTGGCGAAAATAGATACTGCAGCTCAGCGTCTGGGTAAGCGTCAGCGCCTCTTGTTGGAAGTTAATGTTTCTGGCGAAGAAAGCAAAAGCGGCTTCAGGCCTCAGGAAGTGTGGGGAGTGCTACAGCGTGCTCAAGGTTTGTCTCATATAACAATTGAAGGCCTTATGACCATGGCGCCTCAAGGAGATGAGCAGGCAATTACAGAAACCTTTTCGGGCTTAGCTCAGCTCAAAGATGTCCTTAACGATCAATTACAACAAGAAGACCTATCGTGTCATTTATCTGCTCTTTCTATGGGAATGACAGAAGATTGGCGCTGTGCGGTTGGTTTTGGTACTACGATAGTCCGAATTGGTCGCGCAGTCTTTAGTGATGCTTTTGAAGAGGCGTAACAGCTTTTTGAGCAACACTCTAAGGGTGCTTTACATGGAAGAATGGCTAAACGCTTGAATTGCTAGGCGTTTTTCGCGAATATAGAGATTCGCACAATTAAGTAAGCTAACCAGAAGGGTAGTTAGATATGGATTTTCCCCGTCCCTCCGTTTCTCCAAGTAATCTTATTGGAGATTTGAAGGACCGATTTGGATTCGGTGGCGGTAAACAGCAGCAGAATTACGACGAAGAGCTTTATCACGATGATTATAACGAATATGGCTATAACGATGACCCCTATGCTGTTGAAGATGGGTACGCTTCTCAGGCAGATCCTTATGATCGCCTTGAATACACTACACGTTCTACTGCGGCTCACCCTTATCGTTCGTCTGGTTACGCAAGCTCACCTCGTTTGGTAAGCAATGATGACATTCGTGCTACTACGAGCGCTTATGGGGTATCGACTGCAGCAACATCACCAACAGCAGCGTTTGATTCTTCGGCGTACTCCGATACTGAATTGCGTGCTGGTGATTCAGTGCGTGATAGCTATGCTTCATCATCGGCGGATGATATTGAATCCGAACAGTATGATGTTCCTGCTACTGCTTATACCGATTTTGTATCGCCATACAAAGATCAGACCCGTCAGAGCAGTTTTTCTTCTTATGCTTCAACTTCTTCTTCGGCTAATCCTTCTACAGCAGCCTCGTCTGTCGCTGGCGCTTCTCGCTCAGCGGGGTTAGATTCTCTTTTTGCACCGTCTACTGGTCAGGCTTCTTCCGATTCTGATGTGCAGGGCTCTGGCGTTTCAGCAACGTCTGCTTCATCTGTAAGCGCTTCGGCAGCATCGAATTTATCGAGAGAAATAACGCTTTTGCAACCAATTGCTTATGATGATGTTGCTTCCGTTGCTCGTTCGGTAAGATTAGGCAATATCGTAGTGCTGTCGCTTCGATCCACTGATTCAGCTTTGGCAAAACGAGTATTGGATTTTTCGTTTGGTGTGGCTTCTGCGCTTGATGCCAAGGTTGATTGCGTGGCAGATAAAACATTTGTTATTGTGCAGGGCAGGGATCTTTCTCTTGAAGAACGTCATCGTCTTCAAAAGCAAGGTATTCTGCAAAGGTAAGGTAAGAGGACGATAAAGGGCGTATCGCTATTATGATTTCGTATATTCTTGTTACTCTGGCTGATACCTACAGTTTGGTTATCTTTGTATATGTCATGATGTCGTGGATTCCTTCGAATTCAGGCATCATTGGAGACTTGCGTAACGTACTCGGCAAGATTTGTGATCCATTTTTGGATATATTTAGGCGTTTTATTCCCCCAATTGGAGGAATGATAGACATTAGCCCGATCGTTGCATTGCTTGTGTTACAGTTCGGGGTAAGGCTTATCGTCGCAATATTGTAGTTAATATTGAGCTATCATAAGAGCAGCTCATAGCAAATTGGTAATACGTTAGGGGTATTTCATGGCGATCACTTCCGCTGACATCCAGAATCAGAGCTTTAAGATCGAGCGTCGTGGCTATGACGTTGATGAAGTAGATGTATTTTTAGAGCGCGTTGCTTCTGAGATCGACGATTTGAATGATGAAATTGCTCATCTTCGTGTTCAAGCATCAGAGGCATCATCTGCAGCACGTACTGAAGTTATTACTCAGCCAGTAGTTGAAGAAGATGCAGCAAGCAAAGAAGAATTGGCTGAAAAGGATGCAAAGATTGCAGAACTTGAAGCTCGCTTGCGTGAGCGCAAGAGCGACGACAGTGCAATTGCTCAGGCATTGATTGTTGCTCAGCGTACTGCTGATGAAATTATTTCTAAGGCAAAAGCTGAAGCAGAACAAACACGCATCAATGCTGAAGAAGAAGGTAAGCGCATTCTTGATAAGGCTAATGCAGAAAAGCAGCGTGTCATTGATCATATCAACGAGCTTTCCGCTAGCCGTGAGCAGGTTCGTGAACAGTACCAGGATATGCTCAAGGAATTCATCGGATCCGCAACGCAGCGTTTGTCTGAAATTGGTGGCGAAGTTACTGCTGGTATTGAACTTCCTGCAGAATTGCTTGAAATGCCAAAGAGTGAAGAAGACAGCGCTTCTAAGCCAACCGCTTCTGCTCCAAGCACTGCACCAAAGTGGGAGCCAAGCTCTTCAGTTGCAACTTACACCACGCCAACCGTAACTCCTGTAGTAAGCGCTCCTGCAACTCCAAAGCCATCAGCAGCTTCTAAGGATTTCTCTGGTTATGGTGATGCAGACGATTCCTTCACTTTTGATGATGTAGATTAGTAAAACGTCTACGTAGTTTTAAATTTTTCTACAACGTATAATGCAGCACTATCGCGCTCTTAAGCGGTGGTGCTGCATTTTTCTTTGTGGTGTTTTCAGGAAAGATGCAACTAAAGACGCAAACGGGTACGATTGGGATCAGGTGGTATTACCAATTAACCCGAATAAGGCAGCTAAAGATCCCAAGAGCTTTCTGAAAGAGTGCCAAGGAAGAAAGAAGAAAAGAGTGGGTCTATAAGCCGGGTTCTGTAATCGGCAACCATTTATCTCGATTACGTGTCACCACGCAACTCAAGCACGCAACCCGAACGCGCGGAAAGGCGGCCGCATGGCGTTCCTATTTGCGCTTGCTTCAGATGGGGTTTACCAAGCTACATTGTTGCCAATGTACTGGTGCGCTTTTACCGCACCGTTTCAGCTTTTCTCCCGCTGCCTTCAATAGCAACTGAATGTCCAGTTTACCATTGAGGGCAGCGGGGGAGTTTTCTTTTCTGTGGCACTATCCGTCGGGTCACCCCGCCCAGCTGTTAGCTGGCATCTTGCCTTTTGAAGCCCGGACTTTCCTCATGCATAGCACGCGATTGCCCGACCCACTCCGAGCAGCTATTGTATCAGACTGCAGGGAACTTACCCAGAATAATGGGTTAGTATGAGGGTAGCGTTGGAAAGGGATGATTATGAAGCGATGCTTATTGATAGGAGCAGCGCCTTCGACAGGCGAGGGGCTTGACTATGTGCTGAAAACACAATCTTTTGATGCACTGTATGCCGTTGATGGCGGATATGCTCAAGCAGTGAAGCGTTCTCTTGCGGTGGATGCGGTGTTTGGCGATTTTGATTCACTTGGAGCTACTCCTGATCATCCTTTCGTATATCAATATGACACCCATAAAGATTTTACCGATATGGATCTAGCAATTCATCATGCCATCCGTTGCGGATATGATGAATTGGTGGTTTGCAATGCTTTTGTTGGCAGGCTCGACCACACTATTGGCAACATGCAGCTTTTAATTCAAGCCGCCAAGCAAGGGGTTTGCATTTGGGGAATTGAAGAAGATGAAGCAATTGCTCCTGTGGTAGCACCAGGACCTTTTTCGTCTCTTTCCTTTTCTGAAGGTGCAAGTGGTGTTTGTTCGGTACTTTCCCATAGCGATACGGCAATTGGCGTAAAAGAGGAAGGGCTTGAATGGACGCTCGATGATGCTACCTGCACGAATAGAGCTCTGTGGGGGATTTCTAACGAACTGAAAGGAAAGCCTGCGCGTATTTCTTTAGAGGAAGGATCGCTGTGGGTAACGTTTCCCTTAGAAGAGCTTTCTCGCGTCCATTATGATTGTCTGCAGAAGTAGTGTCATATTGTTTGGGTAAGAGTGTCTACGCAATTATTTGATTTAACCGACCTAAAGAAAAGATTGATGTTTGGGATATAAATGTGGTGAGATATTTCCCCCTAAGCAACATTTTTGCCACGTTCGCAAACGTGCGTATCCTTTTGTTAAAAATGGCACTACAATACCTACATTACATAAAGGGGAGCTTATTTTTGCTGAGAGGAAGCGGAAGCTTCGACCCTATGAACCTGATATGGATAATTCCAGCGAAGGGAGTCACTCATGACGCAGATCGATGCAGCGCGCGCAGGCATTTGTACGCCCGAAATGAAAGCGGTTGCTGCCAAAGAATATAAAACCCCCGAAGAAATTCGTGATGCAGTAGCAGCGGGCCGCATAGCTATCCCGGCAAATATTAACCATACTACTCTTGATCCTGAGGGTGTCGGCGAAGGTCTTCGTACCAAAGTTAATGTCAATCTGGGTATTTCAGGTGACTTAATGGACGAAGAAATGGAACTTGAAAAAGCACGGGTTGCTATCGAATTGGGTGCCGAGGGCATTATGGACCTAAGCAATCATGGCAAAACGCGGGAATTTCGTCGCAAACTTTTAGCGATGTCTCCAGCTATGATTGGAACGGTTCCTATGTACGATGCTATTGGGTATTTGGAAAAGCCTCTTATTGGTATTACGGCACAAGATTTTCTAGACGTAATTCGCGCTCATGCTGAAGATGGTGTCGATTTCGTCACCGTACACGCAGGCATGAATCGCCGTGTTATTGAGTCATTTAAAGAAACAGGCCGATTGATGAACATTGTTTCGCGTGGTGGATCTCTTATTTTTGCTTGGATGGAAGCAACAGGAAACGAAAATCCTTTCTATGAACACTATGACGAAGTTCTTGAAATTCTGCATGAGTATGACGTCACTATCAGTATTGGTGATGCAATGCGACCTGGGTGCACCTATGACGCAAGCGATGCTGGCCAGATTGCTGAGTTGATAGAAATTGGAAAACTAACCAAGCGCGCTTGGGATGCTGGGGTTCAGGTTATGGTTGAGGGTCCTGGCCATATGGCGCTTGATGAAATTGCGGCCAATATGAAGATGGAAAAGCGATTGTGCCACAATGCGCCATTTTATGTATTAGGTCCTTTGGTGACCGATATTGCGCCTGGTTATGATCATATTACGGCTGCTATTGGTGGTGCCGTTGCTGCATCAAGCGGGGCAGATTTCCTGTGCTACGTAACGCCTGCTGAGCACCTTCGCCTACCTGATGCTAACGATGTGCGTGAAGGTTTAGTGGCAACTAAAATTGCAGCTCATGCGGCAGATATTGCAAAGGGTATTCCTCATGCACGCGATGTGGATAATCGTATGAGTGATGCTCGTAGAAGGGTAGACTGGGAAGAGATGTTTTCTCTCGCTATTGATCCTGTTAAGCCACGGGAATATTTCGAAAGCGCTCCTCCTTCAAATGAGGGAACCTGTACGATGTGCGGAAAGATGTGTGCGGTTCGAACGGTTAATACCATTATGGATGGATTGGTAATTGATCTTGGTGACGAATTGGACACTTCGCGGGATAATAAGCCTCAAGATAATAATCCAACAGAGTAATAATTCATCCGAAAGCGAGTGCACGATGATTCCTTGCGTATTAAGTATTGCGGGCTCTGATTCGAGTGGTGGAGCTGGAATTCAAGCAGATATTAAAGCAATGACTGCGCTGGGTGTTTATGCTGAAACGGTAATTACTGCGTTGACTGCTCAGAATACTCAAGGTGTTCAGGGGGTGCTACCTACACCCCCTGAATTCATATCTCAACAGATAGAAAGCGTGTTTTCAGATATTCGTCCCGATGCAGTAAAGATTGGCATGTTGCCCAACGAGGAATCCGTTTGTGCCGTGGCACGTGCGCTTCGAGGCTGGCAAGCAGAACACGTAGTGCTCGATCCTGTAATGGTAGCCACTTCTGGTGCGTCTCTTTCAGAAGATGGAGCAGTATCTGCGCTAAAGAAAGAATTGATTCCACTAGCTGAGGTAATAACTCCTAATATTCCAGAAGCGCAAGCGCTTTCTGGCGTGCCGATTGAAACAGAAGATGATATGGTCGCGGCGGGAGTTGTTCTTTGTAATCGCGGTGCCAAGGCGGTACTGGTCAAGGGGGGCCATCTTCAAACATGTGCCGATGATGTTTTGGTTATGAGTGAAGACGACACGGAATGGTTCCGCGCTTCTCGCGTGAAAACAAACAATACCCACGGAACGGGATGCACGCTCTCATCTGCTATTGCTGCCTATTTAGCAAAAGGTCTTCCTCTAGCAGAAGCGGTAGCTCGTGCAAAACGTTATTTAACAGGTGCGCTTATTCATGATCTCGATTTAGGCGAGGGATCAGGGCCGGTTAATCATATGTGGGCATACGGCACTAACGGATAAGTTTTTGTGCATAGGTAAGAAGCGCGTTGCGTTCTGCCTCAATCTTTTCGTTGGCAACAGCGGCAAAAACTTCATTGAGCAATAAGCCAACTTGAGGACCTGCTGGAACCCCCAAATCAATAAGGTCTTTTCCCGTAATAGGCAGATCATGTGCTGAGAGACAGGCGCCTTCGTCGCGCATGTCATTAAAGATCTGCTCAACTTCGTTGATGGTGTTAACACGCTTATGGCTAAAGGGTGCTTGACCAAGCGCATCGGCGCGCATTAAATCGCACATGACGTGAAAGAGTTCGTCGTTTTCTTCCAGCTTGCCAAAGAGTATGCATACATCTTTACGGGTCGGCTTTGGGTGATCATCATGATAGCGGACAAGAAGTTCAAGATCGTGAAGCTTCTTTCGACTGAAATGGAAGCGCTTTGCGGCTTCACGAAGATGATCGATGCTCGCAAGAGGGTGTCCTGGCATGTGCCCAGTGCCGTTTTTGTCACGGAAAAAGGTATCCGGTTTGCCAGCATCATGAAAAAGAGCCGCCCAGCGAACCAAAGGTTTAGCTGGCGTGTTTTCTACAACGCAGGCGGTATGTTCTAAGACGTCGTAGATATGCCAACGATTATGCTGGTCAAACCCTTTCATTTTGTGAAGTTGAGGAAGAATAGGGCTGAGCACCTCAGCGTAGGTGACAAGTACTTTGCGAATATTTTTTCCGCAAAGCATTCCTTCCAATTCAACCGATAAGCGCTCTCCTGCAACCTGCGTTAAGGTAGGAGCCTTTTCGAAAAGAGCGTTTTCGGTATCGATAGCAAGCGAAAAGGAAAGCTGCGATGCAAACCTCAAGGCACGCACAATACGCAGGGCATCCTCCTCGAAACGCTGAAGGGGGCTTCCCACGCAGCGAATAATGCGATTCTGTAAATCGTTTTGTCCGTTATACGGATCCACCAATCCACGTTCAGGGTGAAATGCCATGGCATTTATAGTGAAATCGCGGCGGGCGAGGTCTTCGGTAATGGACGAAACAAAGGTTACCGCGCTAGGGTGGCGGTGATCTTTGTAGGGCGCTTCGCTTCTAAAAGTGGTTATTTCGAGAGGATAGTTATCGCAGACTACGGTAACCGTGCCATGCTTGGTGCCAGTTTCGTATACGGCACATCCCTGATTGCGTGCAAGTTCAGCTACGGTTTCCCAGCGGGCATTGGTAGCGATATCAGCATCATGGGGGGCGACGTTTCTGAGGGCATCGCGTACGAAACCGCCTACAATCCACGCTTCAAACCCCGCTTCTTCAAGGCAAGAAATAATGCGAGTTACGGATTGGGGAATTTTGGAAAGTAGGGGATAGGCGGTTGTATGTAGTGAATTATCCAAAGACACAAAATCCCCTTCCCCTCGCGTGGACTTATAGTATAAATCATGGCTGCTTATACATAAGCTTTGCATTTGAGTGTTCTTTTGTATTTCTGCAAGGTTTTCTGTCGTAGAATCAAACAAGCACACCACTATCGCACAATTGTTGGTAAGGGAATTTTCATGATTGATGAAATTCATATTCGTGATGTCGCGCTTATTCATGAAGCACAGTTTGCTCCGCACGAGTCGCTTACGGTAATAACGGGCGAAACAGGCACGGGCAAAACAGCACTGCTCAATGCGCTCAAGCTGCTTATCGGGGAACGTTCTGATGCTGGTTTGGTGCGTGAAGGAGCAGAGGAACTAAACGTTGAAGGACGTTTCTTTTTCGAAGGCGAAGAAGAAGGGGTAGTTGCTGCTCGTCGTGTTGGTGTGCAAGGCAGATCGCGGGTAAGTATTGATGGCTCTTTGGCTTCGGTTAAAGAACTGGCAATGCGAATTGGCAGCCATGTAGATCTGTGCGGACAACACGAGCATCAGCATTTGCTTTCTCCAGGGTATCAGCGACAGCTGCTTGATGCGTGGGCGGGCGATACGGTGCTTCCGTTTTTAGAGAAGTATCAAGCAAGCTTTGCTCTTGTCAACGAAGCTCAGACAGAGCTTGATAGATTGATTGAATTGGAATCAGCAGATAGCGTTGAACTTGATCGCGCACGTTTTGCTTTGGATCAGATAGCAGCGATAGATCCCCAGCCTGGTGAATACGAAGACTTGCAAACACAACTTCCGCGTTTGGAACATGCAGAAATGCTGCAGATGGAAGCAGCTCATGTTCAAACGCTTCTTAGTTCTTCTGAAGGTGTTTTGGAGAAGCTTGAAGGCGCTCTGTCTTCACTTGATCGTATTGCGGCGGTAGACGGGGGAGTAGAAGAGCAGAGCAACGCAGTTCGAGAAGCATATTATGCCTTAGAAGATGTTGCAAGAAGTATGGCAACCTATCGTGACCAGGTGGAATTTTCGGGAGAAGAACTTGAAGAAGTGCAAACACGCATGGCATCTCTACAGGGTTTAATGCGCGGTTTTGGTCCTCGTATGGAAGATGTATTTGCTCTACGAGAAGAATCAGAAGCTAAGCTTGCTGAATATGAGGGCCGCGACGAACTTATTGCGCAAGCGCGCAAGAGGCGTGCTGCTGCAGAAGATGAGCTTCAGGCTGCAGCACGCGATTTGGAGAAAGCGCGCAAAGCGGCGATTCCGCAATTTTTGGATGAAGTGCAAAAACAGATGGCTCGACTCGAAATGGGCTCGGCAAAACTTGAAGCAGATCTGGTCACTCTTCCGCGCGATCAGTGGGATTCGTGGGGTCCTCATACCTGCGAGCTTATGTATGCAGCAGGCGAAGCTATGAAACCTCAACGATTGCAAAAAATTGCTTCTGGCGGCGAAATGAGTCGCATTATGCTTGCGCTTAAAGTGGTTTTAGGGGAAAGCGATAAAGTAGATACCCTCGTTTTTGATGAAATAGATGCGGGCGTTGGCGGTTCAACGGCTCGGTCCTTAGCTGATGTTCTTCGCGATTTAGCAGATACTCATCAGGTTATTGTTGTTACGCACTTGCCGCAGGTGGCAGTGTGCGGAGATGCTCATTATCTGGTAACGAAGAGCAACGAAGATATGCCGGAGACCTCTTTGACCTGCATATCTGGCGATGATCGTGTTCAAGAAATTGCGCGCATGCTTTCTGGCGAAGTTAATGAGACTTCACTTGGCCATGCGCGTGAATTACTGGATGAACGAAAGCGATAAGCACGCAAAGGGATGTAAGAAAAGAGCTAATCAGTGGGCAAAGAAAATGCAGTACAGTCGGTAGTATCTTCGGTCAATCCTTCTATTGTTATGGGTTGTCATCTTTCTTCGGCAAATGGGTATACCGCAATGGCGAAAACGGCCCAATCAATAGGCGCTCATACCTTTGCTTTCTTTACCCGTAATCCTCGTGGTGGTAAAGCAAAAGCAATTGATCAAGCAGATATTGAATCGTTTGCCCGTGCCGCCGAAGAGGCGGGAATTGTGCGCATCGTAGCTCATGGCTCATACACCGTTAATCCCTGTTCGGCGAAACAACACGTGCGCGCCTTTGCTTTTCAGGCGCTAGAGGAAGATTTGCGACGTATGGAATACACGCCGCATCAGCTCTTTAATATCCACCCTGGATCCCATGTAGGCCAAGGAATTCAGGTGGGCATTGAACAGATTGCAGAAGTACTTAACGCGGTACTTAAACAAGATCAAACCACAACGCTTTTGCTTGAAACTATGGCAGGTAAGGGAAGTGAAGTAGGGTCTTCTTTCGAGGAGCTCGCTTCCATTATCGAAAAGGTTGATCTGAAAGATAAGGTGGGTATCTGCCTCGATACCTGTCATGTTTGGGATGCGGGATACGATATCGTCAATGATTTAGAGGGAGTCCTTGAAGAGTTTGATGCGGTGTTAGGGCTAGAGAGACTTCGCGCTCTGCACATTAACGATTCGCTTAATCCAAGAGGCTCTCACAAAGACCGCCATGCACGCATTGGCGAAGGTGAAATAGGATCAGATGCTTTAGTTCGAGTAGTGCTTCATCCAAAACTAAAGGGACTGCCCTGTATTTTGGAAACGCCTAACGAATTATCTGGCTATAAAAAAGAGATTGCATTTTTCTATGCTTGCGAATGCGAATCTCTTTGAGTACTATAGGTTTGTCTTATTCAATCCCCCTTTTACAACAGCTGTTTCGATGGGTGCCCGTGTGAAAGTGTGTATGGGCCAGCTGTGTGTTGAAGTCTGATCTAGGAGGACTCTCGTGAAATTCTTTCTCGATACCGCCGATCTCGACGAGATCAAAGAGGCGGCAAGTTGGGGCGCGCTTGCTGGTGTTACCACCAATCCTACGTTGTATTCACGCATTGGCGGTAAATTAGCAGATTTTCACAATCACATTGCACGTATTTGTGAGATCGTAGACGGTCCTGTTTCTGCTGAATCTGTTGCTATGACTCGCGACGAAATTATTAAAGACGGTCGTGAGCTTGCAGCAATCGCTCCTAATGTTGTTGTAAAAGTACCTACTATGATCGAAGGCTTAGCTGCTACTAAGGTACTTGCCTCTGAAGGCATTCCTGTTAACATGACGCTGTGCTTCACGGTTCCGCAAGCTATTATGGCTGCTCGCGCTGGTGCTCGTTATGTAAGTCCTTTTATTGGCCGCTTCGATGATATTTCCGAAGACGGTTTAGATCAGGTAGCTAATATCGTTACCGCATTGAACAATTACGATTTTTCTGAAAACACCGTAAATGGTGAACAGATTGAAGTTATTGCTGCCTCCATTCGCAGTGCAAATCATGTTGCTCAGGCAGCACTTATGGGCGCCGATATTGCAACGGTTCCCTTTAATGTATTGAAAAAGTGTGTTGAACATCCACTGACAGATCGTGGATTGGATGCATTCCTTAAGGATTGGGAGAAAGTTCAAAACGCATGAGTGATTCCGTAGTTGAAGAACCTGTAACGGAAGAAGTAAAGCCAAAACGCACCTATCGTCGTCGTACGACGAAAAAAAGTGAAAGTGCTACATCCGAAACCCCACAAACTGCTGGGGTTTCGGAAGATTCAGAGTCTCAGGAAGAACCAAAAAAGAAAAGAGCTACACGCTCTCGTAAAACCTCAAGTAAAAAAGCTGAAGAGAAAAGCGAATCCGTATCAAGCAATTCTGCAGCGGAAACCTCCGATCAAGCAAACACATCTTCAGTATCAAAAACGAGCGAAAATCCAGAACAGTCTACAGAGCAATCCAGTACCGATGAAAAGCCTGTAAGGAGAAGAAGAGTATCTCGTAAAAAGGCTCCAGAAGAGGTAGTGTCCGATTTGTCTGTACAAGCTGTTGAAGGTGCTACGGAAAAAGCTGAAGCTGATCATGCCGCTAAAGAGGCAGAAGCGGTTGTGGATGCGGGAGCAGGTACTTCCCAAGAAGGATCGGTGGAAAGCGAAAAGCCGAGCGATAAAGCCAGCGAAGACGCGCATGACCCTGAGACAAGCGATGGCGAATCGCATGAGAGTGATGATAAGCGCGAAGATCGTTTTCAAGCTCGTAGTGGATCGCGTAAACAGCGTAGCTATACGAAAAACAACCACCAAAAGAATTCTTCTCAGCAAAAAGGTGGTCATTTCCGTTCCCGCCGTACCCATCAGCAAAATAGGCGTGAACCAGTTGTTCCTCAGACTTCCAAAGAAGATCTTGCAAAGCTCAAAGTTGCTGAATTGCGCGCACGTGCTGAAGAGCTTGAGGTAGATCATAAGGGTCTTAAAAAAGCCGAATTGGTAGAGGCGGTATTTGCGGCAAGCATTAAAGCTGAAGGCTTTATGGAAACCGCAGGTATCTTAGATGTGCTCTCTGATGGATATGGTTTCTTGCGTACTCATGGTTACTTGCCAAGTGAAGAGGATGTTTATGTAGGTATGGCAACCATTCGTCGCAATGGCCTTCGCAAGGGTGACTACATTACAGGACAAACGCGTCCTGCTCGCCCAAACGAAAAATATGCAGCTCTTCAGCGTGTTGATACAGTAAATGGTATTGCTCTTGAAGATTTGGGAAGACGTGTTCGATTTGCTGATCTAACACCTGTTTTCCCTGATGAGCGCTTGGTTCTCGAACACGGGAAATCCACCATTACGGCTCGTGTAATTGATTTATGTGCTCCTATTGGCAAGGGTCAGCGTGGTTTGATTGTTTCTCCTCCTAAGGCAGGTAAAACCACCATTTTGAAGGATATTGCTGCTTCAATTGCTGCAAACAATCCAGAAGTTCATTTGATGTGTCTGCTTGTTGATGAACGTCCAGAAGAAGTTACCGATATGGAACGTTCTATCCATGGCGAAGTAATTTCTTCTACCTTTGATATGCCAAGCGAAAACCACATTGCAGTTTCTGAGTTGGTAATCGAGCGTGCAAAACGTTTGGTTGAAAATGGCCAAGACGCTGTTATCTTGCTTGACTCTCTGACGCGTCTTGCTCGTGCGTATAACTTAGCTCAGCCTGCTTCGGGACGCATCTTATCTGGTGGTGTGGATTCAACAGCGCTGTATCCTCCTAAGAAGTTCTTAGGTGCTGCTCGAAATATTGAAGGGGGCGGCAGTCTTACTATTTTGGCATCTGCCCTGATTGAAACTGGCTCCAAGATGGATGAAGTTATCTTTGAAGAATTCAAGGGTACGGGCAATATGGAAGTTAAGCTGGACCGTCAGCTTGCTGACAGGCGTATTTTCCCTGCTATCGATCCTGTTGCTTCTGGTACGCGTCGAGAAGATTTGCTTTTAGATCCACAAGAGGCACCATTGATCTGGGCGGTTCGTCGTATTTTGGCAAATCGCAACAATACAGAACGTGCTATGGAGTCGTTGGTTAAATCGTTGCAGCAAACCAATAACAATCAAGAATTCTTGATTCGTGCTGCTAAGAAAGCCCAGGGTCATCACTTCGAAGAAGGAAATATCGAATTTTAAAGAACGTAGTACAGGAACGCGATAAGTTTTGAATGTACTATGAGCTCAGGCGTGTTGCTTGGATATTTTCCTATAATGAAATAACAAAGATTAGCGAACCTCGTCGTAAGACGAGGTTCTGTATTGAAGAAGACAACACTACCCTTGTGAGGAGAGCAGGATGTCTCAAGAACCGCAAGAGCCAAAAGGAACCCCACAGTCAGATAATCAGGGTCCTCAAAAACCGCAGGAGCCACAGGGTTATTCTGCTCCGCAGGGAAATGCATACAGCTATGATCCAAACCTGCAGACAAACGAATATGGTTATTCGCCAAATGGGACTTCTTCAGGATATGGTGTTCCTTATTCTGATTACGCAAGCGCTCCTAATTCTGGTTTTGGAGCGGCTCCTAATCCTAATTTTGGCCCAGCCCCCTATGCGTATGCGCCTTCTAATGGATGGAATGCCTCTGCGCCGAAGCAAAAATCACGTGGTTGGATAGTGGGCATTGTTATTGTGGTCGCATTGTGTGTGGTCACCATGTTTGGCATGTGGTCTTGTTCGAATGCATTTTCTTCTGCGGGATCTTATTCGCAAAATGATGCCGATCTGTTGGTAAACGATGCGGTAGCGGTAATTAACCTTAATGGCACGATCCAATACGATGGCACAACGTGCAGTCCTGAAGGGCTTAAATCTCAGCTGGATATTGCTGCCGAAAATAATTACATTAAAGCGGTTGTTCTTCGCGTGAACTCGGGTGGTGGCGTTGCTACTGCTGGCGAAGAAATGACTGAATATGTGCGCGAATTCAAAGAGACTACGGGTAAACCTGTTGTTGTTTCTAGCGCGGCAACTAACGCAAGTGCAGCTTATGAAATTTCTAGCCAAGCGGATTGCATCTATGTAGGTAAGACGACCGCAATTGGTGCTATTGGTACTGCGATGCAGTTTATGGACTATTCGGGTCTTATGGAAATGTTGGGTATAACTACCGAAGACATTACTTCTTCGAGCAGTAAGGATTCCACCTACGGTAATCGTGCTTTGACGGATGAGGAACGTGCCTATTATCAGGCACAAGTAGATCAAATTAACGAAACCTTTATTGAAAACGTTGCTCAGGGTAGGGATATGAAGGTGGACGAGGTCAAGCCGCTCGCTACAGGTCTTACCTTTACCGGTATCGATGCTGTTGATAATGGCTTGGCAGACGAGATCGGAACATTGGAAGATGCAGTTGCGAAAGCAGCGGAACTCGCGGGTAGTTCAACAAGAGAAACGGTTACGCTTGATACCTCCTCTTCTGATGATCTGGATCTTTTGCTAGATTTAATGTCAGAATCTGATACGCAAACCACCCAAGAGCTTGCTCAAGCTCTCAAACAGCTTGAAGCCGATGACTCTGTAAAGCAGTAGTGTTTGCGTTTTCATAAAGAAAAGGGCTCTATCACCTTCGTAAGAGTTGTACTAAACGGTTTCTTGCGCAGATAGAGATCTTATAAAGATAAGGCGGATTAAACAACGATGGCGGATAAGATGGCGGAAAACAAAGCTTCAAAATCTAAGGATATGCCTCCTATTGTATGGCCTAAACGTGCGGTGGTAACTGCGGGTATGCCTTATGGCAATAAGGCGCTTCATTTTGGTCATGTAGGTGGTGTTTTTGTTCCTGCAGACTGTTACGCACGTTTTTTACGTGATCGTATTGGAAAAGAAAATGTAGTGTTTGTTTCTGGTACTGACTGCTTTGGTTCCCCTATTGAAGAGGGCTATCGCAAAGAAGTTGAAGCAGGCACGTTTGAGGGCAGTATCGAAGATTATGTTTCTCGAAATCATGATGCTCAAAAAGCCACGTTAGATGCTTACGATATCAGTTTGGATGTATACGAAGGTAGCGGCCTTGGTCATTGTGGAGAAGTTCATCGCAGCGTGACTAACGAATTTGTGCAGCGTCTCTACGACAAGGGCTATCTGCACCTGGAAAGCACCTTGCAGTTCTATGACACCAAAGAAGACATGTTCTTGAATGGTCGTCAGGTAGTAGGTCACTGCCCAGTGCAGGGTTGTAAAAGCGAAAAAGCTTATGCAGATGAGTGTGATTTGGGCCATCAGTATGATCCTGTTGATTTGATCAAGCCCATTTCTTCAGTTTCGGGTACGGTGCCTGAGATGCGTGAAGTAAAGAACTGGTATTTCGATTTGCCAGGTTTTGCGAATATCGTGCGCGATTATGTGCAAGAAATGGAAGACGATCCACAAATTCGTCCTGTGGTTACTAAAACCATTAAAGAATTCCTTGTGCCACCGATTATTTACATCAAGGTGGAACTCTTTGATGCCTATAAAGAAATTGCGGATAAGCTGCCTGAACATGTATATCGTGATGCAGAAAAAGGCAAGCAGAGTTTTGAAATAGAATTCAAAAATATCGCCGATCGCGATACGGCGCGTACCGTGTTAACTGGTGCGGGCATTCGCTTCCGCACGGGTAAGGCGTTGGTACCTTTCCGTATTTCTGGCAATGTGGAGTGGGGTGTTCCTGTTCCTGTTATTGAAGGTGCAGAAGGTTTGACGGCATGGTGCTGGCCAGAAAGTCTGTGGGCACCTATTTCCTTTACTATGGCACGCAACGATGATCGCGGATTAGCTCGCACGGAATGGCGTAGTTTTTGGTGCGATAAAGAATCTTGCGTGTATCAGTTTATCGGCCAAGACAATTTGTATTTCTACGGCGTTGCGCAGCCTGCTCTGTTTGCCGCAATGCAGCATTCTGAACACCCACAGGCAAATGCTTTGCAGGGTGAATTGCAGCAGACCAAGCTTATTGCAAACCACCATATTTTGTTTGGTGACAAGAAAGCTTCTTCTTCAAGTGAAATAAAGCCACCCACAGCTGATGAGCTTTTGAACTACTACACTGCAGAGCAGTTACGTGCGCATTTCTTGGCGCTCGCACTTGATCAGCGCTCGGTTGGTTTCAAACCGAAAGTCTTTGATCCTGATCCTGTAAAGCGCGAAGATCCCCGCGTGGCCGATCCTGCCTTAAAGGAAGGCGCTTTACTTACCAAGGTGTTTAACCGCTTGGCAAGAAGCTGTTTTTATGAAGCGCAAAAGAACTTTGACGGCTATATGCCTCTCGGCTCTGTTTCGACAGAGGTGCTAAGGCAAGCAAAGAAAACCATGCTTAAATATGAAGACTGCATGTATTGCGTGGACTTGCATTCGGTCATGGCATTGATGGATGAATTTATTCGCTATGCCAACAAATACTGGTCGAGTGGTATTCGCAGCGCGGAAAATGAAGAATTGTCCAATGACGAGCGCACTCAGTTGCGTCGTCAGGTGCTGATTGATTCGTTTTATCTGCTGCGTATCTCTACGCTTTTGATGCATCCTGTAGTACCAAAAGGCACTGAGCGAATTTGCGATTATCTAAATTTTGAATTTGATGAATTCTTCAGCTGGAATTACGACTTTGATAGCATGGAAGAACTTTGCAACGCTAACGAACTTGACGATGGCCGCCATCGCGTTCGCGAACTGCCTCCGCGCACCGACTTCTTCAAGTTTCATCCTTCACAGATAAAAAAGTAGGGAGTAGAAGAGCTATTTGAGCTTGGTTAAAGCGTAAAAGAAGTATAAGAGAGCCGCTTGTTTTAAGCGGCTCTTATCTTGAATAGCCAACAAATATAGAGCAACTGTGAATTCGCACGGGAACTGGTAAGTAAAAATCTTGCATGAAGACAATAGCGTGCTACAATAACAAAGCTTGTCTCGCCTTGGTCGGAAACCAAGGCATACGAAGGAGAACCAATGAAAAAAGATATCCATCCCGAATACGTTGACTGCACCGTAACGTGCACCTGCGGCAACACCTTCCAGACTCGTTCTACTAAGTCTGAAATTCGTGTTGACATCTGCAATGCTTGCCATCCATTCTTCACTGGCACTCAGAAGCTGATCGACTCTGGTGGACGCGTACAGCGCTTTGCTAACAAGTTCGGCTCTGCAACTGAGGCAGTTGCTGCTCGCGAAGCAGAAAAGAAGGCTGCTAAGGCCGCTAAGGCTGCTGAAGCAGAAGCAGCTAAGAAGGCAGAGCGTGAAGCAAAGGCTGCTGCTAAGGCTGCTCGTGCTGCAGAATATGCAAAGAAGGCTGAAGCTGAAGCTGCTAAGGCTGCAGAGGCTGCTGAGGCAACTGCAGAAGAGGCAACCGAAGAAGCTGCAGAGGCTGCTGCTGAAGAAGCAACCGAAGCTGCAACCGAGGCTACTGAAACTGCTGCTGAATAGTTCAGTTCTTACAGTTACTCAACTTTTTTGGGTTATTCAGAGAGGCGTCCGCGCAAGCGGGCGCCTTTTCTTGTAGCATGGAAGAAAACGGAGTTAGGAGAATTTCATGATTGATACTAAGGCGTTTCGTAATCTAAGTTACGGACTTTATATTATTTCTTCCAAAAAAGACGGCAAACCAGTTGGCTGCGTGGTTAATACCTTTGCCCAAGTAACTTCAAGCCCTGCACAGGTAAGTGTTGCAGTGAATAAGGACAACTACACCGCACAAGGTATTCAGGAAACAGGCGCTTATGAAGTTGCGGTTATGAATGAATCTGCTTCGATGGAGCTTATTGGAACGTTTGGTTTTCATTCAAGTGTTGATACCGATAAGTTTAGTGAATTCGAAACCGCAGTATCTGAACAGGGTATCGAATATGTGACGCAGTCCTCTTGTGCTCATTTCTCGGTAAACGTAACCCAACAACTTGATTTGGGTAGTCATTTTCTTTTCATTGGCGAAGTGGTAGATGCCGCCCCTATTGCAGGGGATAGTCCTATGACGTATGCCTATTATCATCAGGTAAAAGGCGGCAAAACTCCTCCTAAGGCATCAAGCTACAATGGAGGCGATGATACTGGTGCAGATGCCGCTTCTGCGGGCGAGTCAAAACCAAAAATTGCTTGGCGTTGTAAGATTTGTGGACATATTGAATATGTTGACGAATTGCCCGACGATTTCACCTGTCCAGTATGTGGAGTTGGACGTGAACTGTTTGAACGCATTGAGCTGTAATTGATATAACGCCACGTGCAAAAGATAAGGAGCCCTTTTATGAATGTGGAGCTTTTGCAATACCCTGAAAGCCCTGAACGAGCTGTTGCTACGGCGGCGCGCCTTTGTTATGCGCCTGTTGGGGCAAAAGAGCTTATGGAAACTATGCCGCCCGAGCGAGTACAAAGCGTACTTTCCACCATCATGAAATCGGGGCATTTTTCCACTCTTGAACATGTAAGTTATACCTTTGCAGTCGATGGGGTTTCTCGTGCACTTACTCATCAGTTAGTTCGACATCGTCTCGCAAGCTTCAATCAGCAGTCTCAACGCTATGTAAAGTTCACCAAGGGTGTTGAAACGGTTACACCTCATACGGTAGAAGAAAACAAAGAGGCTCAAGCGGTATTTGACGAAGCGATCGAAGCGGTAATCGAAGGTTATCAAAAGCTTTTAGATATGGGGATTCCTGCCGAGGATGCTCGTTATCTTTTGCCTAATGCGGCAGAAACCAAAATCGTTATTACTATGAATATTCGCGAGCTTCTTCACTTCTTTAGCTTGCGTTGTTGCAATCGTGCGCAATGGGAAATTCGAGAATTGGCCCATAAGATGCTTGAATTAGTAAAGCCCACCGCTCCTTATATTTTTATGGATGCAGGTGCTCCTTGCGTGCGTGGAAATTGTCCTGAAGGTAAGATGACGTGCGGCAATCCGTACCCTAAGGTGGTGCGCGACTAAGCTTGAAGCACGACTACTATATCAACGGAATGCAGTCGGCACCATGCTGTATGCAAGCAGATCCGAAGCGCCTCTTTAGAGGCGCTTCTTTCGCTGCATCCGATACGGCAAGTGCTGACAAAGAACCTGATTCTTCTCGCAGCGATGTGGCACGTGCGTTTCATGAAGACGGAGCCTGTAAAACTCATATTGGTGGTCAGGCGCTTATTGAAGGCGTCATGATGCGAGGAAAAAACTGCTGGGCAGTAGGCGTGCGTCAAGCTGATGGCGCGCTTTTTGCGCAAGAGTACCCGCTTTCTAAAAAGGGAAATCGGCCCGCTTGGTTATCGTGGCCGCTCGTGCGTGGTTGCGTTGCTTTAGTAGATTCCTTGGCGCTTGGCTTTAAGGCTCTCGAAATTGCAGCAAATAAAGCATTCGACGATGAAGATGATCTTAACGAGCATTCAGGGACTAAATCGAGCGATGGAAATAGCTGTGACGAACATCTGGGGATAAAAATCCATGACGAAGACAGCTTCGATGAACGTCCAAGGATGAGCGCCGATGACGAGGATGCTAGTGATGAGGGTCTTCTAAGCAAAGCAGAAATGACGCTTGCTATGGTGTTAGGCGTTGTGTTGGCAGTGGCGCTTTTTATTCTTTTGCCTGCAGTGGTTTCAAATGTATTGGTAGGGGAATACGAACAAGATCCACTGCTCTGGAATATAGTTGATGGCATACTTCGTGTTGCGATCTTTATTTTCTATGTATGGCTCATAGGGCGTATGTCGGATATAAAGCGCATGTTTTCTTATCATGGCGCCGAGCATAAAACTATTCACTGTTACGAACATGGACTTGAATTAACGCCTGAAAACGCACGGCAATTCCCCAGACTTCATGTTCGGTGCGGGACTGCATTTCTTATTATGGTTATGCTTATCGCTATTGTGGTGTATACCGTAATTCCGCTCGATGGACTTTTGGCGACACTGGGTATAACGGGACCTACTGCGTTTATCCTACTCATTGTAGTGCGCATTGTATTTCTTCCTGTTATTGCAGGTCTTTCTTATGAAATAACCGTAAAATGGGCAGGTTCTCATCCTGAAAATCCTGTGGTGCAAGTAGTGCTGTGGCCTGGTATGCAAATGCAACGTCTCACCACGAATGAGCCCGATGATTCCATGCTTGAATGTGCTATAGCTGCTATGAAGTTGGTTTTGGAAAATGAAAAATAATGAGCTCTACGCATAAATTCGTGTATGCTGTACCGTACTGCGGCAAAATGTCGTGGACCTGTTTGTCAATCCCCGCACACGTAAATAAAACGAGATCGGGGTTAAACCGTGTGAACGAAAAGGAGGAACCGCGTGAAGCTGGTAGTTACCGAGAAAAATGACGCGGCTCAAAAAATTGCTGATTTATTGGGTGCAACCAAACCAAAAGCAGACAAAGTATATTCAACGCCTATTTATCGCTTTACGGTAGATGGGGAAGAATGGGTAACCATTGGTCTGCGTGGCCATATCTTAGAGCCGGACTTCGCTACGGCGCTGGTATACAAAAAGCGCGGAGGCTGGAAGGGCGTTAATGCTGATGGCGAAGTGATGGATGCCGATATTCCTAAATCGCTTGCTCACCCGCCTTTCAAAAAGAAAAAGCCTTTTACTGAAGATGGGGTAGAGCTTAAGGCATGGAAAATGGAGGCCCTGCCTTATTTGGTGTATGCTCCTATCGAAAAACGCCCCAAGGAAAAAGACATTATTCGTTCGCTTAAAAATCTTGCTAAAAAAGCGGACTCAATCATTATTGCGACAGACTTTGACCGTGAAGGTGAACTCATTGGCTCCGATGCACTTTCGTGTATTCAGGAGGTAAATACTAGTGCACCTGTTTCTCGTGCTCGTTATTCAGCGTTTACCAAAGAAGAGATAACCCACGCTTTCAATAATTTGGTTACGCTGGATACTAATCTGGCAAGTGCTGGCGCCTCCCGTCAAGATATCGACCTTATTTGGGGTGCGGTGCTTACGCGCTATCTTACCTTGGTGAAGTTTGCAGGATATGGCAATGTTCGCTCTTCTGGTCGTGTTCAAACGCCAACGTTGGCCTTGATTGTTGCGCGTGAGCGTGAACGTCTAGCCTTTGTTCCTGAAGACTACTGGGTAATCAAAGCTGATTTTGGCGAAGATCCTGAAAAGTTTAGCGCTCCTCATGCTACGGCGCGTTTTAAATCAGAAGAAGCTGCTTCGGCCGTTATGAGTCATATTGAAGGCGCAACCCATGCCCGCGTGGCGGAGATTACGAAGCGTAAGCGCACCGTTGCTCCTCCTGTGCCTTTTAATACCACCTCTTTAATGGCGGCAGCATCAGCGGAAGGTTTATCTCCTGCACGTACCATGCGTATTGCTGAGAGCCTTTATATGGATGGCTATATCAGTTATCCGCGTGTTGATAATACGGTATATCCTTCTTCTCTTGATCTGGCGGATACCTTGCGAAAGATAATGGGTAATCCCGCTTATAAGCCTTATTGCGAAGAGCTCCTTAAAAAGGGAACGCTCAAGGCAACCCGCGGCAAAAAAGAAACTACCGACCATCCACCAATTTATCCAACAGCAAGTGCGACTCCCGATGATTTAGCACCTGCCGAATACAAACTCTACAACCTTATTGCACGTCGCTTTATGGCAACGTTGTCTGATGCGGCGGTGGTTGAAGGTACGAAGGTAACCCTCGATGTTCAGGGAGAGCCTTTTGTTGCAAAAGGCGATGTTTTGGTAAAGGCGGGATTCCGCGCCATTTATCCTTATGGTCTTAAGAAAGACGAGCAGCTTCCTGTTTTGACCGAAGGGCAAGAAGTGGTATTTGGTGGCGCTACCTGTACTAAGAAACAAACCGAGCCACCTGCTCGTTATTCGCAGGGTAAGCTCATTCAAGAAATGGAAAAACTAGGGTTAGGCACTAAATCAACTCGTCATTCCATTATTGAGCGTTTGTACACCGTAAAGTACATCCAAAATGACCCTATCGAACCTTCTCAGTTGGGTATGGCAGTATGTGATGCGCTTGATAAGTTTGCTCCTCATATTACGCATCCAGAAATGACCGCTGAACTTGAAGAAGAAATGGACAACATTGCTGTTGGTGAAAAGACCAAGGGCGAAGTGGTTATGAATTCACGTAATCTGCTTTCCGAGCAGCTGGCAGGATTGCTTCCTCATTCTGAAGAGGTAAAAGATGCACTGGCTGATGCGGTAGCAGCAGATGCTTATGTGGGTCCTTGTCCTAAATGCGGTAAAGATTTGCAGCTACGTACTTCGCAAAAAACTCGATCGATGTTTATCGGGTGTTCAGGTTGGCCTGATTGTGATGTTGCCTATCCTCTTCCTAAAGGCAAAATCGAAGCCGTGGAAGAAAAATGCCCTGTATGCGGTATGCCTCAAATTAAGGTAACGGCATTTAGATCGAAGCCGCGTATTTTGTGCATTGATCCTGAATGCGAAACCAACAAAGAGCCTGATTTGGTAGTGGGCGAGTGTCCAACGTGTGCGGCTGAGGGTAAGCACGCTAAGCTTATTGCGCGTAAAAATCCGCGTACCTTGAAGCGTTTTATCAGGTGCGAAAACTACGACGAATGCGGCACGGGCTATCCGCTTCCTCAGTATGGTGCACTAACCGCTACTGAAGAGGTTTGCGAAAGCTGCGGTGCGCCAATGGTGATTGTTACCACCAATCGTGGTCCTTGGAAACTTTGTCCTAATTTCAACTGCCCTGCAAAAAAAGAGGCAGAAGAAAAGAAGGCTGCCGCAAAGGAAGCCAAAGCTGCAAAGGCGGCAAAGGGCAAAACAACAGGAAGTAAAGCTAAATCAGGCACCAAAAAAACTGCGAAATCAACCACAAAGAAAAAGACCACTTCTCAAGCGAAAAAGGCGTAAGCGCTATAATAAAAAGAGTGCGCTCCTTTTGTATGCTCGATTGGCATGATGCTTTTGAATGAGAGGCTTTGTGACGAGCAAATAAAGGAAGCGGTTGAGAAAATAACGTAACCATTTTTAGGTTTAATTCAGGAGGAATAACTACTATGAGCAAAGTTACGATCGTAGGCGCAGGCAACGTTGGAGCAACTGCGGCGCACATTATCGCTTCAAAGAATCTTGCCGATGTTGTTTTGGTTGATGTAGCCGAAGGTCTTCCTCAGGGCAAAGCGCTCGATATGATGCATATGCGCTCGGTGGAAAAGTTCACGGTAAACGTAACGGGCACTAATGATTATGCTGCTACGAAAGATTCTGATGTTGTAGTAATTACGGCAGGCATTGCTCGTAAGCCTGGTATGACTCGTGAAGACTTGCTTGGTGTTAATTCTGGCATTATGTCATCAGTAATCGATCAGGCAATGGAAGCTTCTCCAAATGCGGTTTATATCTGTGTAACTAATCCGCTTGATGTTATGACCTACCTTGCTTTTAAGAAGTCTGGTCTTCCTTCCAATCGCCTGATGGGTATGGGTGGCGTTTTGGACTCCTCTCGTCTTTCATTTGCAGTATGCGAAAAGCTTGGCTGCGATCCAGCAGATGTTGAAGCTTGGGCTCTTGGCGCTCATGGTGAAGGAATGGTTTGCTGGCCTCGCTACACTAAGGTTAAGGGCACGCCTATTACTGAATTGATGAGCGAAGAAGACATTGAAGAAGTAACTAAGCGTTGCACCAAGGGTGGCGCAGAAGTAGTTGCCTTCCTTAAGACTGGATCTGCATATTATGCACCAGGTGCTTCTATTGCCAAGATGGTAGAAGCTATTCTTACTGACTCCAAGGAAGTAATGAGCGTATGCGCCTATATTGATGGCGAATATGGCTTGAATGATCTGTACATGAACATTCCTTGTCGCTTGGGCAAAAATGGTGTCGAGGAAATCGTGGAATTTGAGCTTACTGAAGACGAAATGGCAGCATTGCATGAATCGGCTGCAAGCGTAAAGAAGGGCTTAGAAAATCTTCCTGAGTAGAACTTTAAAAAGCTAAAAGTTCCATCGGTAAAGGACGTCAACTTCAATGAAAGTAGTTACTGCTGCCAGCGTGCATGACGCGCTGGCTTCGCTTATTCCGCAACTAGCAAGTGTTTTGCCTGACGATATTTTGGCAGGTTTAATGGCGGCACGTGAAGTGGAAACGGGTGATCGGGCTCGAATAGTGCTTGATCAGCTGGTAGAAAATGCCCGTATTGCTGCATCGGATAAGGTACCTATTTGCCAAGATACGGGTACGGTGTGGGTCTGCCTGGAAGTAGGCCCCGATGTTTTGGTACCTGGAGATGTTCTTTCTCGAGTAAATGAAGCGGTTGCCTGGGCATATGAGTCGGCTCATTTGCGTAAGTCTGTAGTAAAAAATGCTTTATTTGATCGCGCTAATACGGGTGACAATACTCCTGCGTTTTGTGAAATCCACTGCGTAGATGAACCAGGAGTTGCTCGTTTGCATGTCATGCTAAAAGGCGGCGGCTCAGATAATGCCAGCCGTGTTGTTATGCTTGTACCCAGTGCTGGAAAGCAGGGAATTATCGATACGGTATTGCAGTGTGTTCGTGAAAAGGCTGCAAATGCTTGCCCTCCGCTTATCGTAGGTGTAGGTGTGGGCGCTACTTTCGATAAAGTTGCAGGGCTTGCAAAGCATGCACTTATGCGCCCATTGGGTCAAAATCATCCCGATCCTGAAACAGCGGCATTTGAAGCTGAGTTGTTAGCTGCAATAAATGCTACAGGCATTGGTGCTGGTGCGTTGGGCGGCTGTACTACTGCATTAGGGGTAAGAGTTGAAACCGCTCCTTGCCATATTGCTGCACTTCCTGTTGCGGTAAATATGGGTTGTTCGGCTATGCGTCGTGCGAGTGTGGATCTTACCTGCGAGGAGCTTGCTATTGATAATTCGGTATTGAGAAAGGAAGGGAACTAATCATGGCAATGCAAGAAGCAATTTCGCTAACCCTTCCTCTTGATCGCGAACAGATTAAAACATTGAAAGCGGGGCAGGCTTGTAAGCTTACGGGCCCTCTGTATACTCTGCGCGATGCAGGGCATCAGCGTTTGTTGGAGGAAATGGGCGATGACACTCAGCTTCCTTATGGCTTGGATGGGCAAGTAATCTTTTATGCTGGTCCTACCCCCGAAGCAGCAGGTCGTCCTTTTGGCGCCATTGGACCAACTACGGCATCTCGTATGGATTTCGCTGCACCTCATTTGATGGATTGCGGTATTGCAGCAACCGTTGGTAAAGGAACGCGCTCTGAAGCAGTTCGTCAGGCTTGTATTGATAATCAAGGTGTGTATTTTGTTGCAGTAGGTGGAGCAGCCGCCTATCTTGCAAAATGTGTAGAATCATGTGAAACCTTGGCATATGCCGATTTGGGCACTGAAGCGCTTCGTAAAATTGAAGTAACCGATTTTCCTGTGTTTGTAGGTATTGATGTAGCAGGAAATAGTATTTATACCCTTGACTGATAGGAATACTGGTGGCTAGCACACAAGATACTTCTACAGGACCAGGCATTTTCATCACTTTTGAAGGTGGCGATGGTGCAGGAAAAACTACCCATATTACGTTTTTAGCAACATGCTTGCGTTCGATGGGTTATGAAGTGCTTTGCCTGCGCGAACCAGGCGGTACCTCCATTGGTGAAAATTTGCGTTCTATCGTGCTTGATCCTGACAATTCTGCTATGGCGGATCAGACGGAGCTACTTATCTATGAAGCTGCTCGTGCACAAATTGTAAAAGAGGTTATTATTCCTGCATTGGCTCGCGGTGCGGTGGTATTACTGGATCGTTTTTATGACTCTACTATTGCCTATCAGGCGTATGGCAGAGGATTGCCTTTGTCGTTTGTGCGTCAGGCTAATATCTTTGCTTGTCAGGGGGTTCATCCTTGTCGCACTATTTTGCTTACGACAGATGCTTCGGCTGAGGTGGGTCTTGACCGTGCTACTCATCATGGTGATGCAGATCGTCTCGAGCAGGCAGGAGCTGATTTCCATGCTCGAGTAAATGCCGCATTTATGCATTTGGCTGCAGAAAATCCTGCACGAATCCGAGTGGTTTCTTCGGCGGGACCAAAAGACGAAACAGCACGTGCCATTTTTACCGAATTGGCCGATGTGTTTAATTGGGGCCCTGATAGCGAAGTATGGAAATCGGGCTATTTTGATCCTATCCTGGAGCGTAAGACTGATCAAAAAGCACAAATTAATTTAGGTGAATAAAGTTAGGCTACTAGACAAAGGCAGCAAACAGAGTGGCAGACATTTTTGACGGTATATTTGGGCAACCGCGCGTACGGGAATTCTTTCGTGCGTCGATTGCTTCTGGGCGAGTAAGTCACGCCTATTTGTTTACTGGTCCAGCAGGTTCAAATAAAACCGCAGCTGCTTATGCTTTTGCTCAGGCGCTTCTTTGCAAAAACAACGGATGCCGTACCTGTGACGACTGCAAGCGTATAGAGCTTCGCAAGCATCCCGATGTTCATTTTCATGCTCCTGAAGGTGCTCAGGGGTATTTAATCGAACAAATTCGTGAAATCATTTCGAGTGTTTCTCTTGCTCCTATTCGAGCACAGGGCAAGGTCTATATTCTTGATCGCGTTGATCTTCTTGGGGTAAAAGCTGCCAATGCGTTTTTAAAAACACTTGAAGAACCAGTTCCTGGCGTTACGTTTATTTTGCTGGGACGAACGCGTGAAGGGGTGCTACCGACTATTGTTTCGCGCTGTCAGGTAGTGCCGTTTCGCCATATTCCTGCACTTGAAGCTGCGGGTATTCTTTCGCAAAAAACAGGGGTAACACCTCAGCAGGCTCGTATTGCGATTGAGGCGTGCAACGGCTCGATCACGCGTGCTATCACCTTTGCGAAAAGTGCTGAGCGCTCTGAATTTCGTGCGCGCATAATGGAGGTTCTTGCTAATTTGCCGCTTGCCGATGCACGTGATGTGTTGGAATACGCAGCAGAGCTGATTGAGCGAGCAAAGGCACCTCTTGATAATGTTCGCACTCAGCAAAGTGAAGAGTTGGCAGAGTCGGCGGATTTTCTAACTAAGGCCGCGCTTAAGCAGGTTGAATTACGCCACAAACGAACACTTACCATGGCAACAAAAGAGTCACTTAATCAGATGACATCCATTATTCGTTCGTGGCTTCGTGATGTTTTGATGATTGCTTCGGGTACTCCCGAACTGGTTATCAATGTTGATCAAAGACAAGCGCTTGAAATTGCGGCGCAAAAAGTAACCCCAGCAGGCATCATGAGCGCTTTGCGTGAAGCTTATAAGACAGACGAAGCGCTTAGCTATAATGTTTCTCCAGAGACGTGCTTAGACGCACTTCTTTTTTCGATAAGAGAGGTTTTACATGGTTCGGGTAACTCCCATTAAGCTTCAGGCTGGAACCAAAGTTTTGTGGTTTGATCCGGCTGAACATAACGTATGTGCGGGCGACCATGTCATCGTTAGCACCGAACGCGGTTCGGAATTTGGTGTTGCTACGGCAGACATTATGGAAGTGAGCGATGAATTGGTTGCTCAATTAAAATCGCCTCTAAAACCAGTTCTTCGTATTGCGGACGAAGACGATATTGAGCGTGCGCGCGAATTGCAGCAAAAAGGAGAAGAAGCTCTTTCTACCTTCAAGGAACTTGCTGCTGAAACGAGCGATCAGATGCGCCCTGTTATGGTTGAATTTTTGTTCGATGGCGATAAAGCGGTTTTTTATTTTGAGTCGGAAGAGCGCATCGATTTCCGCGATTTAGTACGTAAATTAGCAGGCGTATTCCATGTGCGAGTTGATATGCGCCAAATCGGTGTGCGTGACGGCGCTCGAATGATTGGTGGCATTGGTCATTGCGGCCAAGAATTGTGTTGTGCTCGTATGGGCTCAGAATTTTCTCCCGTTTCTATTCGCATGGCAAAAGAACAAAACCTGTCGTTGAATCCGCAAAAAATTTCCGGTAGTTGCGGAAGGTTGATGTGTTGTTTGCGCTATGAATACGAAGCTTACAAAGAAGTAAACGCACGCGCACCTAAAAATGGTGCAAAGATTGAAATACCTGAAGGATTTGCGAAGGTTATTGAAATCAATGTGCCACTTGAACGTATTACCTTACAGCTAGAAGACGGGAAAACTTTTAAGGTTCCTCTTTCAGAAATGGAAGTTGTTGGCGAAGGTAAGCGTCCGAATCGTATTAGCGAAGAGGTATTTGAAAAGTATGCTTCTACCGATCCTTTTGCGCTTTTCCAGTCGGCGAGTGCTACTTCGGATTTGGAAGTATCTTCTTTTACGGCAGAAGATAAATTAGCAGATCCAAAAGCACGCCCTATGAAGCAAATTGCCGAGCATACTGCCAAAGAAGACACGCACCGCAAGCCTCGCCGTCGTCGTCGCAGCGTAGAGGTATCTGCGGATGGAACAGTAGAAGTTCGTGGAGCAACTCAAGAAGAAACAGAAGGAAGCTCTTCGTCACGCAAACGCAACCACGGCACTCATCAAAAGCAAGATGCAGAGACATCCCTACATGGTCGTGATGGCAGACGAGACAGAAAAGACCAAAAAGCACGTCGAGATTCGTCTAGGCAGAAAAGTGCCGAATCGTCCGATACTTCTCGGGGTGTTAGCAGAAGGCAGCGTCGTAGCGCTGGATTACAGCGCCAGGATCGCACGCAAACCAAGCAGCATGATGCGCGCAAGCCATTAGGTGAAAAGCGTGATCGTAGCGAGCGAGCCGATCGTGGCGATCGCAATACTCGTAATGAACGTGTTGTTCGCAATGACCGCACCAATAAAGCAAATCGCGATGATAATCAGCGCTCTCGTCGTAGACCTGGGCAAAAGTCTTCAGGAATACGTAATGCGCCTGTGAAATCGCATCAGCAAAACAATCCTATAGCGCAGAAAAATCGACAGACGTCGTCGGGGGAGGCGCCTCAAGCGGGCGCTCATCGTAAACCTCGCCGTCGTCACCACAAAGCGGGAGGGGAATAACCAATGCAAAACAACGATTATGCGCTTTTGACCGATCTATATCAGCTTACGATGGCGCAGGGCTACTGGGCTTGCGGAAAACTGGAAGAACAGGGGTGCTTCCATATCTTTTTCCGCGAACCTCCCTTCAATGGTGGTTTTGCAATAGCAAGCGGTATGGATCATATTGCAGAAGTGATAGAAAACTTCCGTATCACTGAAGAGAACCTTACCTACCTTGCATCCTTGGACGCGCCTGGTGGTGGCAAGCTTTTTGATCCTGGTTTTCTTGATTATTTGCGCACGTTAGAACTGAATGTTGACATAGATGCGGTGCGTGAAGGAACCGTAATTTTTCCAAACGATCCTTTCGTTCGTGTTATTGGTCCAGTATTGCAGTGTCAGCTTTTGGAAACCCAATTGCTTAATTGCGTTAACTTCGAAACTCTAGCAGCAACAAAGGCAGCACGTATTTGCCATGTAGCTAAGACTCCCGTTGCAGAATTTGGTCTGCGTCGTGCTCAGGGAGAGTCGGGTGGTCTTCGCGCTTCTCGTGCTTGCATTGTGGGCGGCTGCGCTTCTACGTCTAATGTTTTGGCGGGCCGTATGTTTGGTTTGCCTGTTTCGGGAACTCATGCTCATGCGTGGGTAATGGCTTTTGGTGATGAATTAGAGGCGTTCCGTGCTTATGCCAAGGAATTTCCTACCAATTGTGTGCTGCTCGTTGATACCTATGATGTCGTGCAAGGTCTCAAAAATGCCATTACTGTTGGTCTTGAAATGAAAGAACGTGGCGAGCATTTAACGGGCGTTCGTATCGATTCGGGTGACTTGGCATGGCATGCAAAGCTTGCTCGCAAAATGCTTGACGATGCGGGACTGACCGATACAGGGGTTGTTCTTTCTAACGACTTGGATGAATTTACTATTAAATCCATTCTTGATTCTGGCGCGCAAGTTTCTTCGTGGGGCGTGGGAACCAAGATGGTTACTGCCTACGATCAGCCTGCTCTTGGCGGAGTGTATAAACTTGCCGCTAAACGTTTGGGCGATGAAGGTGAATGGAAACCCATCATGAAGGTTACTGGCCAATCTTCAAAGCAGACAGTACCAGGTATTTTGGATATTCGCCGTTACTTCCACGATTCCGGAAAACTTGCTGGCGATATGGTTTATGACATTAATTACGGTATTTCTCGAGAGCGCATTGTTGATCCTGCAGATGAGCTTCGTCAAAAAGATCTTTCGAACAAGCGCTATATTACCTTGCTTGAGCCTTTAGCTCGTAAAGGCAAAGTTGTTTTGAAGGATGAATACCGCAATGCTTTGATTGCTCGTGATTATTGTCGTGAGCAGCTTGAGCTTCTCGATGAAAGCCAGACGCGTATTGTGAATCCGCATTCTTATCCTGTTGGTTTGGAATATGACCTGTTCTACCGTCGTCATGAATTGGCTTCGCGTTTGTTGGGTCTTTCGCAGGTTTAGTAGATAGGTAATCTATCGGAAAGGCGTTCTAGATGATCAGGATCGTGACAGATTCGGTAGCGTCGTTGCCTCGTGATATCACAGAGCAGGAAAACGTTGAGGTGGTATCGCTTTATCTCAATGTTGATGGTGAAGAGCATTCTGATTTAGAGATGGATGTCGATGCGTTTTATGAGCGCATTTATGAAATGGCGGACAATCCGCCTACCTCAAGTCAGCCTTCGCAAGCAAAGTTAGAATCTTTGTTTGAATCGATTGCAAAAGCAGGCGATGAGCTTTTAGGTATTTGGATTTCTTCCAAATTATCAGGCGCTTATGAAGGAGTGCTTCGTGCTGCTAGAGCAGTAGAGGCGCGAAATATCAATTTTTCTTACTGCATGATAGATTCTTCTTCGTGCGGTTTTGATGAGGCATTTCCTGTTTTGGCGGGTATTCGTTCTGTCAAGGAAGGGAAAAGTCTTACCGAGGTAGCCCATGATGTGTTGGCAAGTATCAAAAGCACTCGCTTCCTTTTTACTCCAGAAAGTTTGACGTTTTTACAGAAGGGAGGACGCATTGGTGGCGCAGCTGCTTTGCTGGGAAATCTTATAAAGCTTTCTCCCGTTTTGACGGTGGTAGATGGACTTCCGCAGGCAATGGCAAAAGTGCGTACTCAAAAAAAAGCGCTTGCGAAAATGGTTTCGATCATGGAAGAGGAAGCCGCAGCTTGTGGTGGTCTTAAGAATTTAGTGGTGCACTATATCGGAGAAAAAACACCAGCGCTAAAGTGGGCACATGAAGTAATTGAACCCCTGCTCGGGCGAGAAGTTGAGGTTTATCCTGTAAGCCCTGTTGTGGGACTTCATGTAGGTCCTGCGGTGGGAATTGCGTATGAATGCAATAAGCCGCTTTCAGGAAAGATCACCAAGGATGCTTCCTCGCTGGCGGTATTTGGTTAAGTGATAGAAAGACAGTGTTGTTTGCCTTAACGCTAAGAGGCAAGGTAACGGCAGAGAGAAGGGATAGAATCAGTGGACATCAAATGTAATTTAATTCTCGATTCCTGCTGCGATTTGCCCCATGATGTGGTGAATCGAGACGGGGTATATCTTTTAAATTTTCCCTATTTTGATAATGAAGGTGAACATCTAGACGATCTGTATCAAACCCAAAGCGCTCATGACTTTTTCGAAGGAATGCGCAACGGTAATGAACCGCATACTGCTCAAGTTCCTATGCCTGCTATTCAGAAGGCATATCAATGGGCAATTGATCAGGGAGTACCTACGGTTTATCTCGGTTTTTCAAGCGGCTTGTCGGGTACGTATGACATCGCTGCAATGCTGCTTGAACAGATGAAGGCAGACAATCCTGGAATAGAGCTCTACGTAGTGGATACAAAGCTTGCTTCAGTTGCGGCAGCTTTGTTGGTCTACGAGGCGCTCAATCAGCGCGAAAAAGGTCTTACCGCACAGGAAATGGTTACCTGGGCAGAAGAAGCTCGTTATTTCGTGGATGCTCAGTTTATGGTGGATGATTTGGAAGCACTTCGCCGCGGTGGACGTATTCCGTCCTCTGTTGCTTTTGCGGGTTCAAAGCTTGATGTTAAGCCTTTGCTTGGTATCGATATGGAAGGCAAGCTGGCTTTGACGGGTGTTGCTCGTGGTCGCAAGAAGGGTGTTAAGACCCTGGTAGATTATTGGAAGAAGCGCCGCGCTGATGAAGGCCCTGTGCAAAATGTTGTAGTTGGCGGAGCGGATTGTCCAAAGGACGCTGAGCGATTGATTTCTCTTCTTACCAAAGAAGACGAATCAATACTGATTTTGGAATCAAGCATTGGTCCGGTAATTGGTAGCCATGTTGGTCCTGGAATGCTGGCAGTAGTATTTTGGGGTCCTGATAAACGAAAAGATTTATCGGTAGCAGATCGTATTGCAAGCAAGATTCGTGGTAATTAACGCTTGCGGCACGGGATGAAATAGCAATAAAACTATCAGCTTAGCTAGCATATTTGGTTAGCTAAGCTGTTTCTTATGATAGGTATGCTTAAAAGGAAGGTAGTTATATGGCTTCGAAAGAGGTTAAAACCTTTAGCTTTGAAGGCGAGCCCAATGTTGGCTCGCATATAAAAGAATTCTTGCTGACAGCAGGCTTTACGTCTGCGCCGACTTCAGAGGCTGATGTGGTATTTACGTATTGTGTCAGCGAATCGGCGCTTGAGGATGCGTATTACGACAGTAAAGGCATACTGCAGACCGCTAAAAAAGACGTAGTGCTTATTGATCTTAGCCCTTCAACTGTTTCTTTTGCACAAGAGTTATGTGCTATGGGATCGGTAAGCGAAAAGCATGTTCTTGATGCTCCGTTGGTAGTACAAAACATCGTTTCTCCACAGGCCTTTTCTGATTCGCTCAATCTTGCCATGGTAGTAGGAGGATCGGAAGAGGTATTTAAGCGTGCTGAACCCATGCTTCGCTCTATTGCGGCAAAGGTGCTTTGGATGGGAAAAGCAGGGTGCGGACAAGCCACTAAAGTGGCGCTAACTCTTTCATCTGCTGCGGCTTTAGTTGGCATTGTCGAGGCATGTGCTTCGCTGAAGTCTTCTGAAGCGCAGGAAGCTTCTGTAAGCGAGGAAGATTATCTTGATGTTGCGCTGTCTCTTCATGCTCTTACGCCAACACAAGAGGCATTTATTCAGGCAATGGAAGATGAAGAATTCAGGGATGCTTCCTTCACGATTGAATACCTGATGGGCGAATTGGCGGCAGCTCTTGCTTGTGTTGATGATGGCGATGTAATTTTGCCGCAAGCAGAAGCAGGCTTCCGTCTTATGGAGTTGCTGGCTTTGGTGGGTGGTGTTGCATACAATCCTGCTGCCTTGAAATTGGTTTTCGCCGATGAAGAGACGAGCAAAAAATACGGATTGGACTGGTCGCGCGCTGAAGGTGCTTATGAGCATGATCATGAATGTGATTGCGATGATCCTGATCAGTGCTCTTGTGACGATGATGGATGTGATTGTGGTCATCATCACGGGCATCACGGCAAAAATTCAAACTACATCAGCTTTTCTTCGAACTAATTTAAACCTTGGCTGAATCTTTATCGACATACGAAGAACAGTACCGTCATTGTTGCGTGTGCCCTCGTGCGTGTGGCGCGGATCGACTTTCTGGAGATCTTGGCGTATGTAAGGCTCCTGCTGAGTTATATCTTGGTCGTGCAGCACTTCACTGGTGGGAAGAACCTTGCCTTGTAGGAGACAAGGGAAGTGGAGCTGTGTTCTTTTCGTACTGTCCTATGGGGTGCGTATATTGTCAAAATGAAGATCTGGTTGCAGGTGCGGGTGTTGCGGTTGGCTTTGAACAATTTAAAAAAACGTTATTGCGACTACAGAACGAAGAAGGCGCCGCTAATATCAACTTGGTTACGCCATCGCATTACGTGCCTACGATTGCTGCCGCCCTTCACTCATTGAAGGAATGGGAACAGTTGCATGTTCCTGTGGTATATAACACCTCAAGTTATGATTCGGTTGATAGCCTACGCATGCTGCAAGGCCTTGTTGATATCTACTTAGCAGACTTTAAATATGCTTCTTCTGATATTGCCCAGAAACTTTCTCATGCTGCTAATTATCCATCCGTAGCACTTGCTGCTCTTGATGAAATGGTAGATCAAATTACTGATTGGGAAGAAGACGATCAGGGGCTATTAAAACGGGGCATTTTTGTTCGTCATCTGGTTTTACCAGGGCATATCGAGGAATCTTTTCGTGTGCTGAAGGTTCTTCATGAACGCTACGAAGACAAAATCCGTTTGAGTATTATGAATCAATATACGCCCTTGCGAGGTAATCTGGTGCGCTATGGCTTGGAGGAGAGAGTGTCCTCTGGAGAATACGAGCAGGTCCTTGATTATGCTGATTTCCTAGGAATAGAGAATTATTTCTGGCAGGAAGGTGGCGCTGCGAGCGATAGTTTCATTCCTGCATTTGATGGAACAGGGGTTATTTCAAATTAGGTAGTTCTCATTTTGTTGAGCTTATGGCATAATGGGTTACGCTTTTTTGCCGGCATGGCGCAACGGTAGCGCAACTGATTTGTAATCAGTGGGTTGCGGGTTCGATTCCTGTTGCCGGCACCATGCATTTTAAAGCCATCGGGAAAACCCCGATGGCTTTTGTTTTGCTGCGCCGAGGCAAAGTGCAGAGGAGTTGCTTGAAAAGCAACAATCAATACAGCACTTGTTGAATGGGCGGACGATTTAAGGCAGCGCATCACCTAAATATCCAAGCTATTCGAAATCGTAGGTGTCAATCTCTTCAAGCGTTTCAACGTGAAGACAAATCTCATTGCCTTCATCGTCCATATACCAGCAATAATGGCCTTTTTCATCTTCGGTAAAGGTTACAATTTCCCAGCTAATGTAACGTCGAAGGTTATCGTCGTTAGGTTCGATATCGGCATATTCAAGCACGGTGCGTGCGGCTAAGAGTTGTTGTTCGGTTAAGTTTTCTAACATGGATACTCCTTTAGTTTTGCAAGAAGTAATAATAAAACGAAACCCCAAAGTTTTCACCTTGGGGTTTCGTGTTTTAGTGGTTTTGCTTTTGGTTCGAACTTATTCAGGATCTTGCATGATTACTGCAACGAACGTCAAAGGATCGGTGTCACTTTCGTTTTTAATACCGTGAGTGCTGCCACTTTCGCAGAGCATGGCATCCCCTGGAACCACTTCGTATTCAACGTCATTTTCTGTGTAGAGTGCTTTGCCAGAGGTAACGAAATATAACTCGCATTCACCTTCATGCTTATGGATACCTAAAGAGCTGTTAGGCTCAACGGTGATTTGAGAAATATAGGTACACTTACCGCCTACTTCAGCAATTTTTTCTTCGGTGAGCAAGCGGTCGCGAATCATAAATCCATCTCCGCCATTTACTTTTTCTACGCGCTGTGTTTCTCGCTTTTTATAGACTGGCATATGACCCTCCTTGTTCTCGATAGACTTTCTTTAAAAAGCTCTATTGCGATTTATACCGTACCCATTTGCCAGGAATTTAGATAAGCTGCCTGTTCTGGGGTTAAGGTGTCAATGGTTACGCCTAAGGTCTCTAGCTTTAAGCGAGCAATAGCATTGTCAATATCGGCTGGCACATCGTAGCAGTCAGGATCCATTTCGTCAGCATGTTTTGCCATGAATTCAGCACACAAAGCTTGATTTGCAAAGCTCATATCCATAACTGAAGCAGGGTGGCCTTCCGCGCAGGACAGGTTTACTAGGCGACCTTCTGCCAACAGAACAACCTTGCGGCTATTAGGAAGCGTATATTCTTCCACGAAGGGGCGAAGTGTCTTGTGATCGGTAGCGTTCTCTTCCAGCCAAGGAATATTAATTTCGGAATTAAAGTGACCAGAATTGCAAACAATGGCACCGTCTTTCATGTTTTCGAACATGGGGCCATCGATTACGTTGAGATCACCCGTGACCGTTACCCATACATCACAAAGAGCGGCAGCTTCTACGGCAGGCATTACGCGGAAGCCATCCATAATAGCCTCCAGCGCTTTCAAGGGATCGACTTCACAAACGATAACCTGAGCGCCCATGCCGCGACCACGCATGGCAACGCCGCGACCGCACCAGCCGTAGCCTGAAACTACCAGGGTGCGACCAGCAAGCAAACGGTTGGTTGCACGAATAATGCCATCAAGAGTTGATTGGCCTGTGCCGTAGCGATTGTCGAAGAAATGCTTAGTTTTTGCTTCGTTGACAGCAATGATGGGGTATTTCAGAGCACCTTGCTTTGCCATTGCAGCAAGACGAATAACACCAGTGGTGGTTTCTTCAGTGCCACCAATAATGGTTTCCAGTGCATCGGTGCGGGTTTCGTGAATGCGGCCTACTACATCAGCACCGTCATCCATGGTGATTTGCGGAAGCGTATCGATTACCGCATCAACATGTTCGTAGTAGGTTTGGGTATTTTCACCTTTAATGGCATATACCGGGATTTCGAAGTGCTTAACTAAGGCAGCAGCGGTGTCGTCCTGGGTGGAAAGAGGATTGGATGCACACAGGGTTACATCGGCGCCGCCCGCTTTTAAGGTACGCATTAAGTTGGCGGTTTCGGTGGTTACATGTAAGCACGCGCCGATGCGAATGCCTTGAAGGGGTTTTTCTTTTTCAAAACGCTGTCGAATAGAAGCAAGTACTGGCATATCACGATCTGCCCAAAGAATGCGATCGAGACCTGCATCTGCCAGCGTTATATCTTTAATATCATAGTTCATGGTAGAACCTCCTTAACTATGTTAAGGGTACCACGCTTGGTAGTTTCTCTTTACGTGAAAATGTGTGAAGGTACTGTGCAGACAACGTGTTCAGAATGCGAAAGTCAGGGATTTCTTGGGATAAGAGGAAACAAATTGTTTACTTATCGTGCCTTGTGGTGAATAAAAGTCTATAATCCCCAGAGCAGTAGTGTAGCTTTATGCGTTTGAGTATTGCTTTGCATGCAGTATGTTTGTGTCGCAAAGAACGCTAGACTCACTACTATATATGGTGCAGGTTTTAGAGGAGCCTTTGTGTTAGAGCAAATGTTGTCGTCCCTTTCGTTTGTGGACTTTTTTAATATGTGCGTATTCGTTGTGTTTACGTGTTGCTACGCATACCAGATTGTGTATGTGTTTGTTTCTCTAACCAAAAAGCCACCTGAGCTTACGGCAAAAAAGAATCATCGTTATGCGGTTTTAATTTCTGCTCGTAATGAAAATGCCGTCATCGGAGATTTGATTCATAGCATTCGTGTTCAGAATTACCCTCAAGAGCTAATCGATATCTTTGTTATTGCCGACAATTGTACCGATAATACGGCGGCGGTTGCTCAAGAGGCGGGCGCTATTGTATTTCCTCGCTTTAATAAAGAAGAAATTGGCAAGGGCTATGCACTTGATTACGGCTTTGCGTGCATTCGCCAGCATTACGCGGACAACAACTACGAAGCTTATTTTGTTTTCGACGCCGATAACGTTTTGGATGTAAATTACTTCCGTGAAATGAATAAGGTGTTCGACAACGGCGCACTTGCTTCGACCAGCTATCGTAACTCGAAGAATTATGGTTCTAACTGGATTACTGCTGGGTATGCTGTGTGGTTCATGCGAGAAGCAAAATACCTCTCTCAAGCTCGTTTAACATTGGGCACGAGTTGCATGGTTTCTGGTACGGGCTTCTTTATTAGCGCGAAAGTAATTGATGAAATGGGTGGATGGAAATATCACCTGCTTACAGAAGATATTGAATTTTCTACCGACAGTATTATTCATGGTCGTCGTATTGCGTATTGTCCAACGGCGATGCTCTACGACGAACAGCCTCTTACCTTCCGCGATTCTTGGAATCAGCGTTTTCGTTGGGCTAAGGGTTTCTATCAGGTATTTTTTGGTTACGGTGGAAAACTGTTTAAGGGGATTTTTACCAATCCTAAAGGATCGCGTTTTTCTTGCTACGACATGCTCATGACGGTATGTCCTGCTATGCTGCTTACTATTATTACTATCGTGTTTAATGCAGCAATTATTATTCTGGGTGTAACGGGGGTTATGTCCACTGGTGTGATGATTACCTCATCGCTTTCATCTATATTCTTCTGTCTGTTTAACTTTACGTTGTTTATGTTTATGTTTGGTGCGCTTACTACCTTTACTGAATGGGACAACATTCATGCACCGGCACATAAAAAGATTCTATACATGTTTACATTCCCGTTATTTATGATTACCTATATTCCTATTGCGCTGGTCGCTTTGGTTAAGAAGGCATCTTGGAAGCCCATCCAGCACAGCATTTCAGTGGATGTTCAGGAATTTGCTCAAGCAAATGCCAAAGACACTGATCGCATTTAAGCTCGAGCAAAAGTAAGTCCACAAATAGGCGCAGAGGTAGTAGTTCGCAGTATTTCCGCTGCGGAAAAAAGCGTAGCTCCTGTTGTCATGACATCATCGACGAGAATAATTCGCTGAGCGCATTTCAACTGTTCAACACTTGATTGATTAAGGGAAAACGAGTTTTTCATATTGCGCAGGCGTGCTTGTCCGCCCAAGAGTCTCTGATCCTTTCTTGTGCTAACAGATAACGCATTAATGTTAGGAAGTTGCGCTACTTTACTGAGGTGATCAGCAATCTTTTCAAGGTGATCAAATCCTCTTTCTCTTTTTGCCGATGGGCGTGTAGGAATAGGAACAAGGGCGGCACCTTCTTTCCAGGAATAGGGAAGGCTGTCTGCCATGAAGCTAGCGATGATGTGCGCTAGACGCTGTTCGCCGCGATCTTTATAGCAGGTAATAATCCTTCTTGTTTCTGGGGTTAATCTTGTTGAAGAGGTACATCCATCAAGGGGAAAAGAAGAAAGATGCTTCCAGTCCAGGATGAACTGATTGCATTCGGTGCAAATTCCTTTTCCATAGGCCGATCCGCATATAGGGCAGGATTGTAGTTGGTCAAGATAGGGAAGATTGACCTTGCAGGAATGACATAGCAAAGTATCGGGCATGTCGCAGAGCACGCAGCGTGTTGGCCATAGCAGTTCTTTGAACAGTTCTTTGGTGCAAAACCACGAACTGAGCAAAGCTTCTTTTCCTAAGGTATCTTTAAGCATAGGTAACCCCACTTGGTTTAGTTTCATCCGACCTGCTCTTTCCATAATGCATTACGAAAGTGCACATCTTTCTCATATGGGGCATGTGAGCGCGGTGTGAGAAAGGTGTGAGTGTGGCGTGAGAAACTGCTTTCACGAAAAATTGTTCTCAAATAATTGCGTTGATCTATCTAAAAATGAACAAAACGCCCCCAAAATGCATGAATACCCGTGCGTAATAGTTGAATTTGTCGGTATTATTGAGCTTTTCTTAAGGAGCAATACGGTATCTGGTAGACTAGGAATGCTTCTTTCAGGTCTGTGGTTGCGGATTTTCCTAGTCCAAGGCAGATGCGGTCAAAAGGATCCACGTAAGTCACCAACGAAGCGCTGCTTTGCTGGGGCGATCATGGCGCATCCTAGGGGTAAGTCGCACCGTCTGCGAATGAGTTTTGCAACATAGGGTTGCACGGGCGAGAGAACGATGTCGTTTTGGCTTAGTTCCAGTGCGCGAGTGTGGGGGCAAAGACCAGGTCAGCTGAAAGAAGCGCATATTAAAAAGGAAAGAAGGGACTATCGTAGATGAAACGCGCATCAATTCTTGTGCTCAGTTTGGTGGTTGCGCTGTGCATGGCTTTGCCGCTTGCAGGCTGTGCTTCTAATAGTTATACCCCTGAGTTAAAAGATCAAGTTGTCGATGATTCTGCCTTGAATACGGCAGGAACTTTACGAGTAGGCATCAATGCATCTAATCCTCCCTACGCAGCACAGTCTAATGGCTCGATTGTAGGTATTGATGTTGATATTGCCGCAGCTTTGGCGGACGAATTGGGCCTTAAACTTGAATTGGTTGATGTAGGAACCGCTACCGATACTGCATTTGCTCGCGAAAACGTAGACATCGTAATGGGTGTTGAGGAAGCTAATTCGGCATACTGGATGTCAGATGATTACATGAATTCTGGCATTGCTCTGTTTTCTCTGACCGAAGGAGCAGAAGCTCCTACTGCAGCTGGTTCTTTTAAGGTAGCAGCGCAGTCTTCGTCTATGAGTGCTTGGGAAGTTACCGATCATTATGGTGAATCTTGCTTAGAAAACGCTGGTGATCCTAATGCGGCATTTGAAATGCTAAGCACAGGTTCCGTTAACTATGTTGCTGCAGAAAGCACCATCGGTGAATACGTTGTTCACACCTCTGGTATTGAGGCATATCCGATTGCTCTGCTTCAGGCTGCTACTCCTCGTACGGTTGCAGTAGCTTCTGATAAAACTGAACTTCAGCAAGCGGTAAGCAACGCGCTTTCTTCGTTGGTAAGTGGTGGCGTGGTTGATGTTATTGAAGGTAAATGGCTGGGCGGACATGTAGATATCGCAAGCTTGACAGTAATTCCTGCATCGTCACAGTCTGAAGATGGCGAAGATTCGAATGATGAATCCTCGGATAGCGAAAACACCAACGAAGATTCCTCTACTGATACCGAAAGCACCGATTCTGCCGCATAACTTTTCAACAAGCAGGTAACAGGGAAGAGCAAACTGTTCTTCAATTGTTGTCAATATAGGGCGATTCGTTCGCGGTTTTTGTTGAAATAGTTTCGGGATGTTTACAAACAAAGGAGTAGATAGTTTATCTGCTCCTTTGTTTTATTCTAGGAGGCGAAAGAAGAATTGGCGCAATGCCAATAGGCACGTTATTTGAGGAGTAATCATGTCGTATCAACAAGGTAACCCACAGCCTCCTTCACCAGAAAACCAGTATGCCCCACAGGAGCAACAGCCTGGGCAACAGGTTTCCTATTCGGCGGGTCCACAGACACAAGGCTATTCAACCACTTCACAAAACACTGCTTCGCCAGAGGCAGGGTTTAGTCAAGGCACTCAGTTTGGAGCACCGATGGCTGCTGCTCCAAACAACAAAAAGCATTCCTTTTCTTGGAAAACGTTTCTAACAGCATTTTGTGGTGCGCTCGTTGCTTGCGCCCTTGCCTTAGGTGTGTACTCTGTAGTTAATCCTGCTTCTTCAACGGTATTAGGCGGTAGTGGAACAAACATTACCGTAAGCGGAGAAGATGCCACGTTGGCAGAAACGGTTTCGCAGAAATGCCTTCCTTCGGTTGTGAATATTGACGTATACACCCAAAGTCAATCTTCGAATTTCTTTGGAATGGTTGATCAATCAACAGATGAATACACCGAATCGGCTCTTGGTTCAGGAATTATTATTTCCAATGATGGTTACATTTTGACCAACTACCACGTTATTGAAGGTGCCGATCGCTTGCAGGTTACTGCTGATGGTGGTGAATATGAAGCAACGGTTGTTGGAACCGACCCTTCAAGTGACTTAGCGGTACTCAAGATAGATGCTAGCGATCTTACTGCTATCGAAATTGGTTCTTCGTCAGATTTGGTAGTAGGCGAATGGGTTATGGCACTCGGTAGCCCCTACGGCTTAGAGCAGTCAGTTTCTACGGGTATTGTTTCTGCAACCAGTCGCACCACTTCTGCATTAAATAGTGATACTTCAAGTGCGGTCTACACCAACCTTATTCAGACGGATGCTGCAATTAATCCCGGCAATTCTGGCGGTGCTTTGGTGGATAAGGACGGAAAACTCATCGGTGTAAATACCTTAATTGCTTCTTCTTCTGGCTCCAGTTCAGGCGTTGGATTTGCGATCCCTGTAGACTATGCGCTTAACATTGCGCAACAGATTATCGATGGCAAGCAGCCTTCTCATGCTCAGTTGGGCGTGTCGGCCACTACGGTTACCAGTCAGTTGGCTGAGCGCTATGGCTTAGGTGCTGATTCGGGTGCGTATGTATCTAACGTAAATGCTGGTTCAAGCGCAGCTGAGGCTGGTATTAAGCAGGGCGATATTATTACCAAGGTGGGCGATACCGATATTGCTTCTTCGTCCGATCTGGTATTGGCAGTTCGTTCTCACAATGTTGGTGATACGGTAACTATTACCTATGTTCGTGATGGACAAGAAAACACTGCAGAGGTAACGCTAGGTTCCGACTCATAAGAGTTCGACGTACAAGATGTGCTGTCATTTCAGAATCGCTTGCATCTGAATAGTGTGCACAAAACCAGTAGGTAAATAGCTCATAGTAAATGGCGTTTGGAATTATTCAAGCGCCATTTTTTTGTGTGCGTTAAATATCCTTTGGCAAAAAGGATGGGGTTGTAGGTGAAACGATAAATATAGCTTCATAGGAAAACTAAGGGTGTTAGGAAATTTCGCGCAAATTTACTACGATTTTTCACGAGCTTGTTTTGGGTTGGTGGTTTTACGGTAATATAACAAGGATAACGCTCGAAGAAAGGAAGTACCCATGAGCTCTGATTACAAGTACAAGCGTGTTCTCCTGAAACTATCCGGTGAGGCGCTTATGGGCGAGGCCGGCTACGGAATTGATCCTAAAGTAGTCGAAGAGCTTGCGGTTCAGATTAAAGAAATTGTAAATGATGGCATTGAACTTGCTGTTACGGTTGGCGGTGGCAATATCTTCCGTGGTCTGGCAGGATCGGCAGAAGGCATGGATCGTGCTCAGGCAGACTATATTGGCATGCTTGCTACCTGCATGAACGCTCTTGCGCTGCAGGATGCTTTTGAACGTCATGATATTCCGACTCGTGTAATGAGCGCCATCGAAATGCGTCAGGTTTCTGAGCCCTATATTCGTCGTCGTGCTATTCATCATTTAGAAAAAGGATATGTGGTTATCTTTGCTGCAGGCACGGGTAATCCTTATTTCACGACGGATACCACAGCAGCACTTCGTGCTTGCGAAATTAACGCAGAGTGCTTAATGAAGGCAACCAAGGTTGATGGCATTTATGACAGCGACCCTGTTACTAATCCAGATGCTAAGCGTTTTGAGCGCATCAGCTATCTCGAGGTGCTTTCTCGAGAATTGCACGTTATGGATTCCACGGCAACTTCGCTGTGTATGGATAACAAACTTCCTATTTTGGTATTCGACCTTATGGTTCCAGGCAATATTTCTCGTATTCTTAAGGGCGAAAATATTGGTACGACCGTAAGTGCTGATTAGTGTTGATGAAATAATTTAATCCAGGAAAGGATTTTCAATGATCGACGATATTATGAAAAAGGCAGATGAACGCATGCAGGTAGCTGAAGATCAGCTTCTCTCCAATTTCGCATCTGTTCGTACCGGCCGTGCTAATGCAATGATTTTGGATCGCGTAAAGGCTGAATATTACGGCACGCTTACTCCCATCAATCAGATGGCTGCAATCAAAACCCCTGATGCTCATACCTTGGTAATTGAGCCTTGGGATAAGTCTTCTCTTGGTGCAATTGACCATGCTATTCAGCAGGCAAATCTTGGAGTAACCCCTAACAACGATGGCTCCGTTATTCGTCTTTCTTTCCCTCCTTTGACTGAAGAGCGTCGTAAGGAATTCGTAAAAGAATGCCGCACCTATGCTGAAGAAAGCCGTGTAGCAGTACGTAATGCTCGTCGTGATGCTAATGCAGCAGTGGAAAAAGCAGTTAAGAGCGACAATCTTCCTGAAGATGATCAGCGTCGTGCTGAAGCTGACATTCAGAAAAAGACCGATGCAGCTATTGCTAAGATCGATCAGCATCTTGCTGCAAAAGAAAAGGAGCTTATGTCAATCTAGGTGTTGGAGGCATGGGTATTATGCGAAAACCTCTTGATTACATATTTCCTAATCCACCAAGTGATTGCGATCCGCAAGCACTTATTCCAGAAGTTATTCCTCATCATGTTGCCGTCATCATGGACGGCAACGGGCGTTGGGCAAAAAAGCGCGCGCTGAATCGTTTGCGCGGTCACAAAGCGGGCATCGAGGCAGTTCGTGAAACTATCCGTTGCGCCAATGATGTCGGGGTGGATTATCTTACTATCTATTCGTTTTCTACGGAAAACTGGAAACGTCCTGACGATGAAGTAAATGGGCTTATGGAGCTGTTTGCAAAAACCATGCTCGCGGAAGTCGATGGTCTTCATGAAGAGCACGTTCGTGTTCGCACTATTGGTGATTTGTCGATATTGCCTGCTGAAACGCGTACTGCTTTTGAACAAGCTTGGGAGAAAACCAAAAACAATGATGGCATGACCTTGGTCGTGGCGGTAAATTATGGCTCACGTCAAGAAATTCTTCATGCAGTTGAAGCATACACTCACCGCCTTCTTACTGAAGGTGCGCAAGATGGCGTTGTGTCAGCAATAACTGAAGAAGAATTTGAGAAGGGTCTTTACACTTCAGATATTCCCGATCCTGATTTACTTATTCGTACTTCAGGCGAAATGCGTGTGTCTAATTTCTTGTTGTGGCAAATTGCCTATACCGAATTTGTGTGTACAGATGTTTTGTGGCCCGATTTTAATCGCTATGATTTCTTGCGCGCATTGTTAGAATATCAGTCGCGTAATCGTCGATTCGGGGCGCTCTAATATGACAAAAACCCGCGTGAGAAAGCCTTTTCTGCGCAATCAGGATGGCGAAAAAGAACAACTTATTTCAAACAATACCATTCAGGGCGCTTCTAATTCGGGCAAGTCTTCGCTTATGACTGAGGCGGAAACTATCATTTATCCTGAAGAGCATGTGTGGGAAAAGAAGTCCACAAAGGCTCGAAAAGCTGTCTTAGGGAAGTTGCCTTCTAAGGTGGCTCATCCAAGCAATCTTGCTGTGCGTACCGCTACAGGAGCGGTTTATATTTTGCTTACGGTAGTGTGCGTGTTGGTATCTGACCTCACCACGGCGCTATACCTTTCTTTGTTGAGTGCAATTTGTGCCAATGAGTTTTATTACATGCTTCGTGCTGATGCAAAGCTTCCCAACGAGCTGTTAGGCGTGTGTGCTGCAGCTTTATTCCCGTTGGTAATGTGGCTTTTTGGTATATCTGGTGTATGTATAGCGCTGGCAGTATATGTTTTGGTGTTGTTGGTATGGTATGTCTTTTGGCAACCAGCCCGTATCAGCGATGTGTCAGTGAGCTTATTTGGTGCAGTGTATACGGGTCTTATCATGTCAACCGCTTTACTGCTTCGTCAGTCGTTGCCTGAACCTTGGGGCGCGGTTTTGGTTTTAGGGCTGTTTGTCAGTGTGTGGGGTAGCGATGCTTTTGCCTATCTGGTAGGTTCTGCGATTGGTAAGCACAAACTTGCTCCTCATATTTCGCCTAACAAAAGCTGGGAAGGCTTTATTGCCGGTTTGGTATTTGCCATGATTGTTTGGTATCTCCTGTCCTTTATTCCTGGCGTGTCCCTTTCTTTGCCACAGGCTCTTATATTTGGCTTAATAAACGGTTTGGCTGGTGTTTTGGGCGACCTGGTAGAAAGTCGTATCAAACGCAATTCTGGTTTTAAGGATTCTGGAACTATCATGCCTGGGCACGGAGGATTGTTGGATCGTTGTGATTCGCAATTCTTGGTAACGCTTTCAGGCGCAATTTTGTTGGTATTAGGAGGCTGTATTCCTTATGTCTTCTGAGACTTCTCTCTGTGATGCATGTTCTTTGCATTCCACATCCCAAAAAAGACGTATTGTTGTATTGGGTTCAACTGGCTCTATTGGTGTTCAAACTCTCGATGTGGTGCGCCGCCATTCCGACAAATTGGAAATCGTAGGCCTCGCTGCAGGAACACGTGCAAAAGAACTTTTAGCGCAAGCCAAAGAATTTGGTGTTTCACATATAGCGTTAGGCATGAGAAATTGCGCTGAAGACACTATTCTTGATGAGCTTGCTGAACATGTTGAATCACTGAGTCGAGGTTCTTCTGGCGGGGGATCGTTTACGCAGGGTCCAGAGGGCGTTGTCGATTTATGCCGCCTTCCCGAAGCAGATCTTATAGTAAATGCTTTGGTGGGTGCTGCAGGTTTGCAGGCAAGCTATGAAACCCTGCAAGCAGGTAAAGTACTTGCGCTTGCGAATAAAGAATCACTTGTGGTTGGTGGCGACTTGATTATGCCTATGGCACAAGAGCCAGGGCGTTTGATGCCAATCGACTCAGAGCATGGCGCAATCTATCAATGTTTATTAGGGGAAGATCCTCGGGAAGTAAGTAAGTTGTGGGTGACGGCTTCTGGGGGTCCTTTCCGAGGTAAAAAGCGTGCGGATCTAGAACAGGTAACTCCCGCGCAGGCACTCAATCATCCTACGTGGAACATGGGTGCGAAAATCACCATCGACTCTTCTACGTTAATGAATAAGGGGCTTGAAGTTATTGAGGCGCATCATTTGTTTACCATGCCCTATGACAAAATTGAAGTGGTCGTTCAGCCTCAAAGCGCTATTCATTCCATGGTCGAATTCACTGATGGTAGCGTTAAAGCCCATTTGGGCACGACCGATATGCGTATACCTATCCAATTTGCTCTTAGCTATCCTGAACGCTGGTCGGCACCCGTTGAACCTTTAGATTTTCGTATGTTGGGGTCCTTGGAATTTGCGGCTCCTGATACTGAAACGTTTCGTTGTTTAGCGCTTGCTCGCAAGGCAGGATCCACTGGAGGAACACTGCCTTGTGCTATGAATGCGGCAAATGAAGTTGCTGTTGCGGCGTTTTTGGAGGAATGCTGTTCTTATTTAGGTATTGCTGAGGTGGTGGAAGCCACCATGGATGCTTGCAAGGTAGAATCAGTACAAAGCATTGAGCAGCTTGTAGAAGTTGATGCATGGGCGCGTTCATTTGCGCGCAGTGTACTACCTAAGTGAGTTACATGGATATTCTTATCATGATCATAGCGGCAACCATCGTGTTGGGCTTTCTTGTCTTTATTCACGAAGGGGGCCATTTTCTTGCCGCACGATTGTTTGGTGTGCGTGTTACTGAATTTATGATTGGATTGCCTGGTCCTTCTGTTGGTTTTACCAAGGGGGAAACTCGTTTTGGCATTACCTGTGTTCCTTTGGGTGGCTATGCAAATGTATGCGGGATGGCTCCAGCAAGCAACGGTCCTCATTTAAAACGTGTTTTAGGTTATGTGTATCGTAAAGGCAGTGTGTATTCTGAAGACGTTGCGCATGATTTATGCCTAACAGAAGATGAATCCTACGAATTGCTTGAAGAGCTTGCAGATTGGGGATCCATCACCCGTCCGCATCGAAAGGATAAGCATAATATTTACCGAACTCCTGCAAGGCTTTCGGGTGAGGAAGGTAAAGCTTGCCCGATTGCAAATCTGCAGGATTTTTTCCTTTGTGAACAGGCATGCCAATACAGCGCTTTACCCTTCTGGAAGCGTTGTATCATTCTTTTAGCAGGTCCTTTTATGAATCTGCTTTGGGTATTCTTTGCGTTCATTGTGGTGTATTCCGTTATGGGACTCGATCTGCAAAACACCAACACGGGAGAAGTCTTTCATTACAACTGGGCACCCTGGGATGCTATTTATATGGGGATAAATTATCTGGGCATGGTACTTGCTGCGGTTGTATCGCTGTTTAACCCTGCCACTATAGGAGAAACCATTTCCCAATCAACTTCTATTGTGGGTATTGCGGTTATGTCTAAAGATGCCTTTGAAGCGGGAATCCAGGATTTCTTGTTTTTCTCTGCAGTTATTTCTGCCTCACTTGGCTTTATGAATCTTATTCCCATCCCGCCTCTGGATGGTGGCCGTTTTGTGGTGGAGGTCTTCCAGAAGATTTCACGCAAGGTAGTATCTATAAGAGCGCTAGGCTATTTATCCATGGCAGGTTTTGCGCTATTTATGGGTCTATTTGTTGTTATGCTTAATCAAGATGTTCAGCGTTTTGTGTTTGGGAATTGGGGCTAAGATATGCCAGATTTAAAGCCAAATCAAAAAACACGTCAGGTTCATGTGGGTGGAGTTGCCCTTGGCGGTGGAGCGCCTTGTGTGGTTCAGTCTATGCTTAACCTTCCTTTGCAGGATGTGGAGGGAAATGTAGCTCAGATTAACCGTTTGGCCTCGGCGGGCTGCGAAGTAATTCGCATTGCTATCCCTCATAAAGGTGATTTGGATTATTTCGAAGAAATATGTAAGAAATCGCCTCTTCCTGTCGTTGCTGATATCCATTTTAGTGCAGAAATTGCCATAGAGGCTGCACGTCGTGGTGCTGCGAAGTTGCGCATTAATCCAGGCAATATTGGTGGTTTGCAAGCTTGTGTTCCTGTACTGGACGCAGCGCGTGAGGCGGGAATTCCTATTCGCATCGGGGTTAATGCTGGTTCCCTTGATGAAGATCTTGCGGCACGAGATGACTTGTCTTTACCAGAAAAGCTTGTGGAATCAGCGCGTGGATATGTTGATTTTTGCTACGCTCACGATTTTTATGATGTGGTGGTTTCGGCAAAGGCTCACGATGTTCCAACAACCGTGGCAGCGTATCGTCTTCTTTCGGAAACCTTACCTGAAGTTCCGCTTCATATTGGTGTTACGGAAGCGGGCACTCTGTTTCAGGGTTTGGTAAAATCCGCTAGTGGTTTAGGTATTTTGCTTGAGCAGGGTATCGGAGACACCATGCGTATTTCGCTTACTGATGATCCAGCAGAAGAAATACGTGCATGCTGGATGCTTTTATCGGCACTTGGTTTGCGGCGTCGTGATCCAGAATTGGTAAGTTGCCCTACCTGCGGTCGTTGTCAGGTAGACTTAATAGCGATTGCTAAAGAAGTTGAAGATAGGCTAAAAGATATTCATCAACCGATACAAGTTGCGGTAATGGGTTGCGTAGTGAATGGCCCTGGTGAAGCAGCTGATGCCGATATTGGCGTTGCCTGCGGAAAAGGCTCGGGCGTTATTTTTGCGCACGGTAAAACCTTGCGAAAGGTTGAAGAGGCAGCTATCGTTGATGTTCTTATGGAAGAGATAGGAAGACTATGACTGAAATTATGCGCTTGAGTAAGCAGTATGCTCCTACGTTAAAGGAAGATCCTACTGATGCGGAAATCGCTAGCCACCGTTTACTTGTTCGTGCTGGCATGATTAGAAAAGTTACTTCAGGTGTTTACACCTATCTGCCTCTTGGCATGAAGGTTCTTTCTAAAATCGAACGCATTGTTCGTGAAGAAATGGACGCTACAGGTGCACGTGAAATGCTTATGCCCGCTTTGCAGCCCGGTGAGTTGTGGCACGAAAGTGGCCGCTGGAATGATTATGGTCCCGAATTGATGCGTCTACATGATCGTCATGATCGTGAATTCTGTCTAGGACCTACTCACGAAGAACTTATTACCGCTATCGTTCGTAGTGAGTTGCGTTCCTATCGTCAGCTTCCTCTTACGCTGTATCAAATTCAGTCGAAGTTCCGCGATGAAATTCGTCCTCGCTTTGGTTTATTGCGTAGTCGCGAATTTATCATGAAGGACGCTTATAGCTTTCACGCAACGCAGGAATCGCTACAGGAAACCTATGACGAAATGTATAAGGCATACGGTCGCATTTGCGAGCGTCTTGGTCTTGAATATCGTCCTGTTGAAGCAGATTCTGGCCAGATTGGTGGTAGCGTTACCTGCGAATTTATGGCTTTAGCCGATGCGGGCGAGGCAGAACTGGTATATTGTCCTGATTGCGATTTCGCTGCTAATACGGAAGCAGGTGCCTGCATTCCTCATCCAACTGAATACAAAGTTGATGCGTGTGAAAAAATTGCAACCCCTGGTGTAACCACGATTGCAGCGTTGGCTGAATTCTTGCACATTGATGAAAGCGCTACGGTTAAGGCTATGGTTGGCAAGGATGCCGAGGGCAAGGTAGTTGCGCTCTTTGTTCCAGGAGACCATGAACTAAATGAAATCAAAGCACAGCGCGCTGTTCCTGGCTTTGAGCTGCTCAGCGATGAAGAAATAAAGGCAGCTCAACTTCCTAAGGGCTCTATTGGTCCTAAGAATCTGCCTGCTGGAATTAAAGTCGTTGCCGATTCAAGCTTGCAGGCTATTGAGCGTTGGGTAGTTGGTGCTAATGAAGATGGCTATCACTTTGTAGGCGCAAAGCACGGTGAAGATTTTGCTGTTGATGCTTGGGCTGACCTTTCTGTGGTAGCTCCTGGTGATACCTGTCCTCACTGTGGGGCAACTTTGCAGGGTGCTCGCGGTATCGAGGTATCGCAGGTATTCCAGCTTGGTGATAAATATTCGCGTACTATGGGTGCGGTATTTTCTGCAGAAGATGGTACCGATCAACCCTTTATTATGGGTTGCTATGGTGTCGGTGTTTCTCGTTCGTTGGCAGCAATCGTAGAGCAGCACAATGATGAGCATGGCATCATTTGGCCTTTGTCGGTTGCTCCAGCTCATGTATGCGTTATTCCTCTTTCTGTGGGAGATGATACGGTATATCCTGTTGCAGAAAAAATCGCTGAAAGTCTGGCGGCAGAAGGCTTTGAGGTTGCTCTTGATGATCGTAATGAACGTCCAGGCGTTAAATTTGCTGATGCGGACCTTATTGGCTGGCCTGTACAGATTATTGTTGGCAAGCGCGGTGTTGCAGAGGGCAAGGTTGAAGTAAAGCGTCGCGAAACGGGCGAAAAGACCGAAATTTCTATCTCTGCTGCTGTTGAAGCACTTTCCTTTATTCATCGCAGCAAAAAACGCTCAGCACTTCTTTAATGAAACAGGTCTCAGTGAATATCCATTCAAAAACAACGACAGATGACAAGACCTCGTTATCAGGGGCCCTGTCATCTGAGGTTCTAAAGCCTTCTTCATCGGATGATTCTGGCCAGAGACCCATAGAACTCCTTGCTCCTGCTGGTGGGTGGGAGCAGCTTCGCTATGCGCTGTATTTTGGAGCGGATGCGGTTTATCTGGCATGTGATAAGTTTGGACTTCGATCGCGTGCGGGGAACTTTTCTCTTGAAGAACTTCCCAAAGCAATTGCTCTGGCTCACCAGTATGGCGCTAAGGCGCATGTAACTTGCAATGCCTTTGCTCATGACGCTGATTTAGAAGAGTTGCCTTCTTATATTGAAGCAATTAGAGATGCTCAGGCAGATGCGGTAATCGTTAGCGACTTAGGTGTGTTATCGGTAGTTCAGCAGGTTGCACCAGAGCTAACCGTTCATGTTTCTACCCAGGCTTCAGTTTCAAATGCTGCTGCTGCCATGATGTGGTATCGCTTGGGTGCTCGTCGTATTGTGTGTGCTCGCGAAATGTCTTGTGATGAAATTGCAGCTATGCGTCGTGCAATTCCCGACGATCTGGAAATTGAAGTGTTTGTTCATGGTGCAATGTGCATGGCCATTTCTGGGCGTTGTTTGATTAGCGATTTCATGACAGGACGCGCGGCAAACAAGGGTGAATGCGTGCAACCTTGCCGCTGGGAATATCGTCTGAAAGAACCGAGCAGACCTGATCAGGAATTTGGTATCGAAGAAGATGAAATCGGTACTTACTTAATGAATTCTAAAGACCTTAACATGCTTTCTCACTTGCAGGATTTACGACGTGCAGGGGTTGATTCCATAAAAATTGAAGGCCGTGTGAAAAAAGCATTTTATGTGGCAACGGTCGTCAATGCATATCGTCATGTGCTAGATGGGGAAGATCCTGCACTGTGGGAAAAGGAATTAGATACCATTTCTCATCGTCCGTATTCAACGGGATTTTTCTTTGGCTCTGCTGAGCAGTCAACCGATGCTGATATGTACCAGCAGTTGTATGACTGGGTCGGAGAGGTTGTGTGCGCAGCGCCAGTTACCACAAGGACATCGTTTGATAATTCGAGTGTTTGTGGTGATGAAGCACTCCAGGATGCATTTTTGAACAAAGAAGAGCAAACAGGCGATAGTGCTCGGGGAATGTGGCGTGTTTGGGCTAAATGTCGTAATCGTTTTTATCAGGGCGACAAGTTGGAAGTATTAAGCCCTCATGAACCTATTCGCGAAATTGAGGTTTGTGATCTTGCTGAAGTTTTTGGCTATAACCCCGACATTCAAAGCGTTGAAGAGCTTCTTGAGATGCAACAAGCATTCCATGCGTTAGATGAGGTAGCTAAAAACGAACAGGAATCATGCGGCGATAACCAGGATTCAATGAGTGCTTTTGCGCAAGAAAAAGACAAGCAGGTTAGTGAGCAAGAAAACAAAGCAATATACCCTTACGCAGAAGCTTCGACCGATACGGCACGTAAAGCAATGGGGCTGTATGTTTTTACTTGTTCTGCTCCGTTAAAATCGCACGATATTCTTCGCGTAAAACGAAAAGATCCTAACCGCAAGAATTAACTATTGATACACTAGTAACGAAGCAACAAGATGGTCTCGTTCTTATCCAGCAAGCGAAATCATCATCTTTAACATGGTTGTTCGGAGAAGGTTGCTTCTTTGAGGGGTATCTCGTTATAACAGGGATGTCTCGATGGTTTGAGTAATAGTTTGGGGAGGAACGCCAGGAGGAATAGCTGCTGGCGAGTACATAGTAAGTACTATTTAAGGAGGCATTATGGGAAGGCAGTCAGACGAGGCTTTAAAATTAGCTGACATCGATGAATTGATTCACTATTTAATGCAGAATCATTCCGCTTATATGCAGTGGTCAGAGGTTACGTATTATCTGACTGATGCCAATGATATTTATTGGCGTGCGCAGAACACTAACGAACTAAATGAAAAAGGTCATTTCGTAGATTGCAGCGAACTTATTGCTTCCGTTCGTGAATTTATTGATTTGCCTTTCATGGAAGGCAATCGTTCAATTCGCGATGTATTTGATGAGGCTACTTTCTATGCATCGGTAAAAATTGATGGCCAAGGAACGCCGGTACCAGTAATTTAAGTGAAGCTATTCGAAGATAGTCTTTAGGGAATCTCAGATATCGCGCTTTACACTTGTTGGTTTTTAGGTTTACCCTCTTGACCGTTTTGTACGATGAAGGTATTCTAATCAACGCACTTCGGGGCATTAGCTCAGCTGGGAGAGCGCATGGCTGGCAGCCATGAGGTCAGGGGTTCGATCCCCCTATGCTCCACCAAACTTTCAGAGTCGGGATTTTCCCGACTCTTTTTGTTTTAGGGACAAATCGGGTATTGTTGGGTAATCGATAGAAGAAAAGCGAAAAAAGGAACTTTGTATGACACACAAAATTGCTGTAAGCGCATGCCTGCTTGGTGTCCCTTGTCGCTATGATGGTGGCTCGAAGCCCAATGAAGAAGTAATCCAGTTTTTGGAAAATCATGATTGTAAAATCGTGCGTATTTGTCCCGAGGTGATGGGAGGGCTCTCTATCCCTCATCCTGCCAATGAAATTCGTTTTTCTGATGGCAAGCGTTATGTATGCGATAAAGAGGGCAACGATAACACTGAAGCTTTCGAAGAAGGTGCACGTATAGCGTGTGAGCGCGCTTGTGTAAAGGAATGTACGCATGCCATCCTGAAAGCAAAAAGTCCTTCTTGCGGCGTGGGCGAAATATACGATGGAACCTTTTCTAAAACACTAATTTCTGGCGATGGGGTAGCGGCGGCGCTTTTGCGGGAGCGTGGATTGCGGCTTGCAACCGAAAAAACGTTTAAAGAGGAATTTAAAGAAGATTTTGGTATTTCGAGCTAGCGTAGTTTGAAATACGAGCTTGAAACAGTGTGGTCTTGCTTGTAATCGACCGATTTACTATACGCAGGCTGCTACTTCTGCAGGATGATCGTTGAGGTAGCTTGCGACTACGTCAAAGGCGCGTCCAGATGCGCCAGAAACTACTTTGATGCCTGCGTTTTCCATGCTCTCAATTTCTTTTTCTGAAATTGCACCACAGATAAGAATTTTGACATCAATTTGTCGTAGGAAATTTGCCTGAGAACCACAAAGATGCCCTTGACTAGGGAGATTGCGCGAATCAACCATTTCACCATTTTCTATTTTGTAGTAATTAAAGTTGGTGCAACAGCTAAAATGGCTGCTTACATCCAAACCTTCACTTGCTACAGCAATTCTCATGGCTTCCCTTGTCGTTACCTGTCTAGATTGTAGATAGCAAGAAAATAGCTTCAAAAAAATCGCATCCAAATTCTGCGATAGTGTTGCGTATAGGTAGGGAACAAATACTTGTCGATACCTTCTTGCTATCTGTACATGTTCACGATAACGCCTAATGTAATGAAGCCCTACTTATTTTGGACTAAGGGCAGTTTTAAGGGTGCGATAGGAACAGTGATACAAATAAAGCATAGATAAATTCATGCGATAGCTGTGGATTTAGGGAAGCGAAAAGATTTTTTAAAAATTGCCCAAAAAAGTACTTGCATCTTTGAAAAAGTCTTGTAATAATAAACGGGCTGCTTTCGAAGCAGGAAAAAAGTCCCCATCGTCTAGCGGTCAGGACGCGGCCCTTTCAAGGCTGAAACACGGGTTCGATTCCCGTTGGGGGCACCACAAATTTCAGGTTCTGCTTTGCAGAACCTTTTTTATTTATACAGGGGTTATGGATATAGCCTGCATGAGCAAGAAAATCGCATACACTTCTTTATGCGTAATTGCTCTGATTGCATGGTTGTTCACAAGGAGAGTTTCTTGAAGAAGCTGCTGGCTCAGTTTATGAAATTTGGCATCGTAGGCGTTATTGCTTTTGTCATAGACTATGGCTTTATGGTGCTTCTTACTGAAGTATTTAATGTCCCTTACCTGATAAGTACTACGGTTTCTTTTATTATCTCTGTTGTTTTTAACTACTTTGCTTCTATGCGATTCGTCTTTAAACGTAAAGACGATATGAGCCGAAGGCGTGAATTCATTATCTTTATTGTACTTTCGGTAATAGGCCTGGCAATAAATGACGTATTCATGTGGTTAATGGTAGATTTTCTCTATATTGACTACCGCATTTCTAAAATTGTGGTTACCTTTATAGTTGCTGTTTGGAACTTCGTCACACGAAAGATCTTCCTCGAAGCAAAAGACTGATCGGCAAGAGATTTCAACACGTCTAACCGAGATGTCTGATAATAAGCGATAATAGATTCTTAGGGGTCAATTTAGCTTGCGAGATGCATAGCTAGAATTAATCCCTAGAAGTCCTTATTTTTCGCGAGGGAAGAGGAACGTGTATGAATGTATCGTTCAAAACCATTCGTCGTTCAGGCGATAAAGTGTATATTCTCTCAGAGATTTCTGATTACGATGAGCGCCTTCCTGTTGTGCTTTCTGCCTCAACAGAATCTGGCGCCCTCATTCCTTCCGACACGTTTCCTTACTGCGATATAAACGACACCTTTGCTCTGCGTGATGTACTCTATGATGGGTCGCTTGCTAACCAAGGCATGGCTCTTCCTCCTCTTCATACAAAGAATTCCGCAGGGGTTCGTTTTTTTGTTATTTCTTTGCCATGGTTAGAGGTAAAGAGATGGGATTTAGTCTTTCGGGCTATAGATGCATCAGGCACCGTAGTTTCTTCGTGCAGAAAGTCGCTTGATCCTTTAACTACCTCAATTAAGGCGCTTGCATCTCAGCGCACAAGTCCTGAAACGGGTGAAATGATTGAGGATTTAGAGGGTCGTTTTGTGCACGATCGTATACATGTAAGCTTTATTCGTGCCGTTGAAATTGAAGACAATTATCGCATTTCAGCTTTGATTGAAATGCCTTACCATGAAGAAACGCGCGTTGAATGCGACTTTTTGGATTCGCATGGTAAGCCACTCTCGCTTGAATATCGAGTAGTGGAAGATTCTATCGCTCAGCCTCCTGAGTACGGATCAATCCGTAGACGCTACATGATTGTGTCTTTCTTGGTTGATAAGCAAAGTCCATATCTCTGTTTATGTGCCACCGATACTCAGGGCACTATTTCTCCTGGTTTTGCTGTACTGGGTACAAAAACACTTGAGACGCTAAATGCGCGTTTTTGTGATCGTACGACGAGCGCTTATAACGATCCTGAGTATCATACGTGGTTTGTTGAGCATCATCGCGCTGATGTGCCTGCTTTATTGGAGCAGGTTGCAACAAGATTTGAAAATGAACCGTTGTTTAGTATTGTATGCTTGCTTACCGATGATCCCGATCATCATATATACGATTTTGTTAATTCGGTTGCCCAGCAAAGTTATGGTCGTTGGGAATTAATAATGGTTGATATGTTGGGTACTAAGGGTAGGGTATCTGACTTAAAAGAACTTCTCGACGACGATCGTTTCTACATTATTGATGCTGACCCTTCGGTTGGTATTGATGAAAATTTTGATGCAGGTATGGCAGCTGCCGAAGGCGATTTTATTCTGTTTACAAAAGTGCGAGATGTTTTAGCGCCTGATGCGCTGTTTGAATTTGTTCGCGTTATCAACGAATACCCTGATTGTGATTTCTTATATTCCGACGTGGATACCTGTGATGCGCAGGGTATTCATTCGCAACCGCTCTTCCGTCCCGACTTTTCTCCCGAGCTTTTGCGTTCATACAACTATATTCGCGATTTGGTTGTTATGCGTGAATCGCTCTATGCAGAGATTTCACCTCTGTCGTACAGCATGTTTAGCGCATCGGGTTATGAATTGGTGCTGCGCGCAACAGAAAAAGCGCGTCGCGTTTGTCATGTACCTCGTGTTTTATGCCATCGCAGATTCGCAACGGTAGAGCCGCCTGATGCTATGGTTTCTCGTATTGAACAAGAAGTAGGGCGCAAAGCACTTGTGGCACATTGTCAGCGTTTGGGATTAAAGGCAGAGGTACTCAACGAAGATGTGGCCGGACACTACCGCGTGCGTCATGTGCTGGTAGACCATCCTCATGTGGTAATAGTCGTGTCGTACGAAGGCGATCCTGTATTACTGCAGACGTGCGTGAAGTCGCTCTACGACAAAATTACCTATCAGAACTTTGAGATTGTGGTAGTGGATGCAGGGTCCCATGCTGAAGCAGATCAGGAATGTTTTGATGCGCTACGTGATCAGTATGATACGTTTTCGGTGTTGAGCTGGAACGAGCCCATCAATCGTCCGAAAATGGCAAACTTTGCTGCCCAGCAAACAAAAGGTGAATTTTTGCTTTTTGTAAATGGTGATGCACGTATTTTGTCGGATGATGCCATCGAAGTGCTTCTAGGGTATTTCCAATCTCCCAATGTTGGCATTGTTGGTCCTAAGCAATTGTTTGTGGACGGTACGATTGAACATGCTGGCATTGTTGTTGGTGGAACGCGGGTTGTAACGCCGCTCTTTAGGCATCTTCCTTCAAGTTGGCATGGCTATCTTGATAGGGCACGTGTTGCGCAAAACGTTTCTGCGGTAACGGGTGAATGTATGATGATTCGTCGAAGTGCTTATGACGAAGTTGGTGGCTTTAGCGAAGAATTAGCACTTTTCTATGGCGATGTTGATTTTTGTCTGAAGATTCGCAACGCGGGCTATTTGACGGTATATACCCCGTTTGTCGAACTGGGTCATTTAAAGAGTGCAACACGACTTCGCATTCACTCTAAAGAGCTAAGAATAAAACGTCGTCGCGAAATGGCCTATTTGCAATCCGCATGGCCAGAAGTATTTATCGAAGGCGATGCTTTCGGCAATCCAAATCTTGATCCTGATAGCTCGTATTTTGCATTAAAGCAGTAATTGGGGCATTGCTGGATCGGTGCTTGGAGCTCTTATAATTGCGCAAACAACAGTACTAATAGCAATAGTGAAACAATGATAGTGGTAGATAGCAATAAATGAACGTACGTATTGAAAGCATGAGTCATGGAGATGGGAAGGTCTATCTTCAGATGGTACTTGACCGCTTGACCCCTCAAGCGGAAGTGCTTCTTGATGCCCATTTAAAAGATGGCACCAAGATTCCTGCCCATCTTTTTCCATTTGTTCCTATAGATCCGTCTTCTGCTGCAAATTATGTGGTGGTCCTTCCACGTTTTGAAGTGCGCGAGGTAGACCTTACTTTTGTTGAGTATTCGGGAGAAGGATCGCCTCTAGGCCAGAGCCGCCTAACGGTTGAAATGAATATGATGCGTTGGCGCACCCGTTTTAATGCGTTGGTTCACAATGAGCTTATTGCTCAGATGTTTGATATTGAGCGAGAGTATTGCGCCAACCGAATGAACATCTTTTTCACGCAAGCGATCGATGATGGCGATGAAATTGTGGTAAAGATGCTTGTGGATATGCCTCATATTGAAGGCGCAGATATTATGGTGGATTTTTCGGATCGTTGGGGAAACGAGATAGATCTACCCGTTTATCCGCTTATTGATGAGGTGGTTTCACCTGCTGAATTCGGTGATTCTCCTCGACTTCATATTGGTTTTTCGGTGCGTGTCCGTAGTGAAAACAAAGATTTTTGTGCCACGGTATATGATGCCAATGAATTGATCTCAGGTGGCTTCGCTCATTTTTGTGATGAAACGTATGAATCGCTTCGTGATTCCTATATGGATACCATGGCGGATGCTTCACAAGATGAAGAATATGAACAGTGGTATCGTCGGCACTGTGAAACCCTTGCAGGATTAGCTTCTCAGCGCGAACGGTCGTTTTCTTATCAGCCAATTATCAGTTTGGTGCTGCCTCTTTTCAAAGAAGACGTGTGTTATTTACCAGCAACGCTGATGGCACTTTCTCAGCAAACCTATAGTGCATTTGAGCTTGTTGTGGTTGATTGCGGAGTAGATGAAGCGACGTTTAATCACACCTTCCGTGAATGGCAAGATGATGATCGTCTTGTTCATATTGCAGGGGATGTAACTCTTGATGAGGCGACGGCTCGCGTTAGCGGTATTGTGCAGTCTCGAGGTGAAATATGCGCGGTTCTTGACCCCCGTATTATTTTGGCACCTGAGGCACTGTTTGAATATGTGCGCCTACTGAATAAAATTCATTCGGAAAATGAAGATAAGGCTAAGAGCAAAACCAATGCGAAAGCCAAGGGGAAAGACCAAGCGCCTTTGCAGGCTAGTGAATCGCCAGATCTAGAAGAAGCTGCTTGCGCGCCTGATGGGGCGCCGATTGTGGCATTTCCGCAGGTAAAGGAAGTTCCTTGTGATCTTGCCTATGCAAATCACGACTACTTTGATAGGGAATTAGGGTTCCATGACCCGCAATTAAAACCAGTCTATTCTCCTGATTTGCTCTATTCCTATTTCTACGCTGGTCCACTTATTTTTATCTCGCGTTCTCTGATAGATGTCATTTCTCAGGGCGAAGGGTTTTCAAGCGATGCATTTGAATATGATTTGATGCTTAAGGCATCGAATCGCGCTAACAGAATTGAGCGTATCGATAAAGTTTTATATCACATTCAAGATGCTGCTTGTATTTCGGCTGAAGCAGAAAAAATTGAGGCGCGTCGTGAAGAAGAAGCGTTCCGCTTGGGAAGAAAAGCCCTTGCACTTCATTTGCGTCGTCTTCATATTGATGCGGTGGTGCTCTCTGAAATATCTGAGCGTATATATAAGGTGAAGTATCGTTTGCCAGAGCATCGTCCTTCGCTTTCGATTATTATTCCCATCAAAGATGAAGTGGAATTGTTGGATACGTGCTTATCATCGCTGGTTGAGCACGATACGCTTGATTGCTGCGAAATCGTTATTGTAGATAACGGTAGTACCGATCCAGCAACGCGGGCGTATCTTGCCGAGCTTGATTGTAAGCTCCCTCGCGTGCAAATTGTTTCATACGATAAGCCTTTTAATCCACCGGCAATTGCGAATGCTGCTGCTGCGTTGTGTAGGTCGGATTATCTTTTGTTTTTGGATAACGACACAGAAGCTATATCTGAAGGAGCAATTTCTGCTTTATTGGCGGATTGTCTACGCAGTGACGTGGGAGTTGTGGGGGCAAAATTGCTCTATCCCGATGACACGGTTCAGCATGCAGGCATAATGGTTGGCGCTTACGGCTCTGCGGGAAATATTGCGGTTAATATGGCACGCAGTGCGGAGGGCTATGCTAAACGCCTTATTTGCTCGAGTAACGTATCTGCGGTTTCTAGCTCAGTTATGATGGTTAAACGTTCTGTCTTTCTAGAGGTCGGCGGATTTGATGAGCGTTTCATGGTGAGCTGTCACGATGTTGATTTTTGTCTCAAGGTTAACAAGGCAGGTTATCGTGTGGTGTTCGATGGCGGTATTGAGTTCTACCACCAGGAAAATGCGACAAGTGGCCACACGTTAACAGAGCATCAGTTGCTTCGCGCTGAACGAGAACGTGCTTTCTTGCATTATCGTTGGCCTCGCTACTTCATTAAGGGCGATCCTTATTTCAGTGAATCCTTCGATAAAGATTCACCTTATTTCCGTCTCAGTTAAGCGCTGCGTGTTAAATGATGTGTGGAATTTCTTGAGAACCCTATACCCTTACGGTATAGTAGGAAAGCTGCGTATCGAATATCGAATGCACCTAAGGAAATATGACTATGATTCAGATCGAGAATCTTAATAAAACATACGAAGTGGCAAACAACGAAACCCATGTTGCTTTGCGCGACATTAACCTTACTATCGAAGATGGTTCTATTTTCGGTATTATCGGTCAGTCGGGTGCGGGTAAGTCCACTCTTGTTCGCTGCATTAATTTACTTGAACGTCCTACTTCGGGCACGATCAAAATCGATGGTCGCGATATTACGCAGCTTACGGGTAAAGACCTACTGGAGCTTCGCAGTTCAGTAGGAATGATTTTCCAGAATTTTAGTCTGTTTCAGCAGCGCAGTGTTTTACGCAACGTTATGTTTCCTCTTGAATTGCGCCATGTTGATAAGAAAAAAGCAGAAGAGCGCGCACTTGAATTATTGAAAATGGTTGGCCTAGAAGGTAAGGCTAACAAATATCCAAGCCAGCTTTCTGGTGGTCAGCAGCAGCGTGTAGCTATTGCACGTGCGCTAGCTAATCGTCCTTCTATTATGTTGTGCGATGAAGCTACAAGTGCACTTGATACTATGACAACCCATTCTATTTTGGAGTTGCTCAAGCGTATCAATCAAGAACTGGGTGTAACCCTTATCATTATTACTCATTCACTAACCGTAGCAGAACTTATCTGCGATAACGTGGTTGTTATTGATGAAGGCGTCATTGTGGAGCAGGGCAAAACAGAAGACGTATTCAATAATCCTCAAAGTGAAGTTGCCAAAAAACTTCTTGAGAAAAGGCTGTAATACCTATGGAATATCTTCAGTTATTTTTTGCACAATACGGCGAACTTCTTCTTCAGGGTACATGGGATACCATTGTAATGACGTTGGTATCAACCGTGTTTGCCTATATTATTGGTATTCCTCTTGGCGTTGCGGTTGTCTTGACTGATCCGAAGAAGGGCTTGCTTCCTAATAAAGCGGTAAATGCTGTTTTGGGATGGATCATTAATATTGGTCGTTCTATTCCTTTCATCATTTTGCTGGTTGCTATTATTCCTTTTACTCGCTTAGTAGTAGGCACTTCGTTAGGTGTTCCTGGTGCTATCGTTCCTTTGGTTGTTTCGGCAGCTCCTTTTGTGGGACGTATGGTAGAGCAAAGCTTAGCTGAAGTGGATGCCAGCCTTGTCGAAGCCGCTCAAAGCTTTGGTGCTACGGTATGGCAAATTGTTATCAAAGTTTATTTATGGGAAAGCCTTCCTTCATTGATTCGCGGCTTCTCCATTACGCTTATCACCTTGCTTGGTTATTCCGCTATGGCAGGTACCGTAGGCGCTGGCGGCTTAGGTGACATTGCTATTCGTTATGGTTATCAGCGCTACATGGTAGACATGATGATTGCAACAATTATCATCCTTATCGTAGTTGTCCAAGTAATTCAGAGTGTTTGTGACTTTGCTGCTCGCAAGGTGGACAAAAAGAAGTAGTTTTCACTTTAGAGTTTTAGCTAAAACTAAAACAAAGCCAAAACGTAGATAGTTTTGCTGCAACACAAAAAAGAACAGCTTGTATGGTATGAGCTGTTCTTTTTTATATTGTTATGTGTGGTTTGTCGCACAGCTGCAGGGTGGTTTCTTATCGAAACAATAACGAAACATCTTCATGGATATAATAGCCTTGAGTGTTGTAAGGCTTCCAGGAGGATAAACTCATGACTAGCAGTCCTGACCAAGATTTTGTTTTAAAAACCATTAAAAGCCGAGATGTTCACTTCGTTCGTTTTTGGTTTTGTGATGTCCTTGGTTATATGAAATCATTTGCGGTTATTCCAAGCGAATTGGAAAACGCATTTGAGGAGGGCATGGGCTTTGACGCAAGTTGTGTGCGAGGATTTGCTCACACAAGCGAATCGGACATGCTAGCTTACCCTGAAGCTTCAACGTTTCAAATTTTGCCGTGGCGTCCCGAACGAAATGCAGTTGCTCGTATGTTCTGCTCAATTAAAACGCCCGAAGGAGAATATTTCGATGGCGATTCGCGCTATGTTTTGAAGCGCCAGGTGGCAAAGGCGGCAAAGCTTGGGTACGTACTTAATGTTGGTCCAGAACTAGAATATTTTTACTTCAAAGATTCAAAAGATACCGAAGTTCTAGATCGAGGTGGTTATTTCGATCTTACTTCGCTTGATATGGCAAGCGATCTTCGCCGTGACACTATTCTTACCCTTGAAAAAATGGGTATTCCTGTTGAATATTCCCATCATGAAAGTGGCCCTTCGCAACAGGAAATAGATTTGCGTTTTGCCGATGCGCTTACCATGGCAGATAACGTGATGACCTATAAGTTGGTTGTAAAAGAAATTGCAGCAAAATATGGCGTGTATGCTTCATTTATGCCCAAGCCACTAACCGATGCACCGGGTTCTGGTATGCATATTCACCAAAGTCTTTTTGATTCAAAGGGTAATAATGCCTTCTTTGATGCTAACGATCCTGAAGGATTTAACCTTTCCAAATTGGCAAAGCACTATATTGCGGGCTTGTTGAAATACGCTCCAGAATATTGCTTGCTTACTAACCCTTGCGTCAATTCATACAAACGTCTTGTTCCGGGTGGTGAAGCGCCGGTACATATTACCTGGGCGCGTAAGAATCGTTCAGCTTTAGTCCGTATACCTGGGTACAAGCCCCAAAAAGAAGTGGCGTGCCGTGTTGAACTTCGTAATCCCGATCCTTCCGCTAATCCATATTTGGCATTTTCAGCGGTACTTGCTGCTGGATTGAGGGGCATTGAAGATGAATTAGATCTTCAAGAGTCCATCGAAGATAGCGATTGGTCTCATCTTTCGCGCCAGGAGCTGCGTGCTCAAGGGGTAGAAACTCTCCCCGATACGCTCGGAGAAGCTGTTGAGTGTTTTGCAGCGTCGGAGCTTATGAAAGAAGTACTCGGCGATCATATCCACACCTTCTTGGTTAATGCAAAACGTAAGGAATGGAATGATTATTTGCGTCATGTTTCCAGCTGGGAATTAAATCGCTATTTAGGTGTTTTGTAGGGAGGTGTGAGCAGTGCAACAAAGAAAAAAAGTTGTATTCATAGCAGATAGTCTTGATAACGCTCACAAATTCCAAGCAGTATTATCGGGACTTGATGTAGAAGTTGCTGCGGGGTCTTCGCTCCAGTTCAAAAAGCTATTAAGCGATAATCCAGGCTATGATCTTATCATCTATGAACTTCCCGCCGAAGGCGTACAGGTTTTACCCGATATCGAAAAAACCTTGGTAGATGATGGAAACATTCCGCTCCTTCTTATTGTGAAAGAACATATGATTCAGGGTTTGAGTTTGCCCGTTCAAATTAAAAGCGACTTTGTGGTCCATGGTGCGAGCGCCGATGAGTGTTCATTGCGTATTCGACAACTCTTGTGGCCTGGAAATGAGAGCTCGGTAAATGATGTCGTTTCGATTGATGGCATGACTATCAATTTGGCAACGTATCAGGTTTCAGTCAACGATGAGCCGATCGATTTCACCTATCTTGAATATGCCTTGCTGGCGTTTTTAGTTACTCATCCTGGACGTACCTATTCACGCGATGCGCTTCTCCGTCGTGTTTGGGGCTTTGATTATTTTGGTGGCTCGCGTACGGTCGATGTTCATGTTCGACGTGTTCGTGCAAAACTGGGCCCTGAATTATCTCAACATCTAGAAACTATTCGTGGCGTGGGCTATCTCTGGAACTCCTAAAAGCCTCAGCGGTAAAGCGCACTATCGTTGTATAACGTACTGAACAAGAGAGCTTCGGTAAGGAGCTCTCTTTGTTTTGCGCTGTTTTTGTTCTAGGTTACATGTCGCGGGTATAATCGAATGCATTCTGATGTGAGAGGATTTTGCATGTCTAAAACCGTTGCCGTAATTGACGGAAATTCTTTAATGCACCGAGCATATCATGCGGTGCCACCTACGATGACTGCTCCTGATGGAACACCAACCAATGCCGCTTTTGGTTTTATTTCCATGTTGGTGAAGTTTATTGAAATGGCCCAACCTGATGCCATTATTTGCGCTTTCGATAAGGGGCGCCCCGCTTTTCGTATGGAAGCACTTGCCCAATATAAGGCTCAGCGTCCTCCGATGGATGATGATTTGCGGGTGCAGTTTCCTGTAATTGAAAAGCTCCTGGATTCCATGGGGATTCCTGTGGTTTCTCTTAAAGGGTGGGAAGGCGATGACATTTTAGGCACCATTGCTGCTCGCGATGAGGAACTGGGATATCGCACCCTTTTGGTAACAGGGGATAAAGATGCTTATCAATTAGTAAGTGACCTAACGCGTGTTGTTACTACCAAGCGTGGTATTACCGATGTAGTTATTTATGGACCTGAAGAGGTGGAGGATCGCTATGGGGTTACCCCGAGTCAATTTACCGACTTTTTGGGTTTAAAGGGTGATAAGTCCGACAACATTCCTGGTGTTCCGGGCATTGGCGATAAGAAAGCCGCTTCTATGTTGCAGTCATATGGCAACCTGGAAGGAATTTATGAAAACCTCGATAAGTTCAAAGGTAAACAGTTAGAAAACCTTACCGAGCACAAAGATGATGCATTTTTATCTCGTCAGGTAGCAACGATTGTGCGAGATGCTGATATTGATATCGATCCTTCGGAGGTATCGTTTCCTAACTTTGAAGTAGAAGAAGTAACGAAGGCTTTTTCTGAAGTGCGTTTTATGGCTCATCTCAATAAAGTATTAGGTCTTGCTGGTGCTTCAGGTGCTGCTTCGCAGGCGCCCACGTTTGAAGTTGCTTCAGAGGTTTGTGAAGGTCAAGAAGCCCGCGAGGCGCTTGATGCGTATCTGTCGGAGTCTCATGAAACGCCCCTTGCGATTTCATGGAAACGAGAAGCACAGGCATCCTTGTTTGATTCTGGACTATCTGTTGCAGTGCTTCTTGATGAAAAAGTCGCCTTTTTCCGAGAAGATGAGGCACTCGAGGTACTTGCGCGCATAGTTCGCGAAGTGCCGTTTGCAACCTTTGATGCTAAAGCGTTAGTCGAATGCGTATTTCCTCGTGATGAATCGCAAAAAGCGTGGGTAAGCGCAAAAGAAGTACTCGCTATGAATGCTTTTGATGTTGCGTTGGCTGGTTATGTAGTTGATTCCAATACGGGCGTTTCAACGCTTTCTGCCTTGATGGAGCGCTTTGCTGCTGCGGTTTTGCCTGAGGAAGAAGACACCGACAAGGCTCTTGTTTTAGAAGTGTCCGCCATTGCTGCGCTCATCGATCCGCTTACTCAAGCGCTCGAAGAACGTGAAGTGTATACGGTGTATCAAGAAATTGATGCACCGCTTATTGGGGTATTGGCATGTATGGAGCGTATTGGTGCTGCAATAGACACGGATCATTTGGCAATGTTGTCAAAGGATGCGGGTGCAGAAATTGAGCGTTTGCGCAATGCAATTTATACCAGTGCGGGTAGAGAATTTAATATTGATTCTCCCAAGCAGCTCTCAGAAATTCTTTTTGATGAAATAGGATTGAAGCCCATCAAGAAAACGCAACGTGGCTACTCTACTGATGCAAAGGTTCTCAAAGAATTATCGAGTGAACATGAACTTCCTCAATTGGTGTTAGAGTATCGCGAATATGCCAAGATTAAATCCACCTACATTGATGCATTGCCGCGCATGATTGCTCAAGATGGGCGTGTCCATACCTCATTCAATGAAATGGTTACCACAACGGGGCGTTTATCTTCATCGGATCCTAATTTGCAAAATATTCCCGTGCGCACCGAATTCGGTCGTAATATTCGAACTTGTTTTGTGCCTTTGCATGATGGCGAGGTATTTCTTTCGGCAGACTATTCTCAGATCGAATTGCGTTTGCTTGCACATCTGTCAGGGGATGCTCATCTTATTGAGGAATTTTGTTCAGGTGAAGACTTCCATGCGCGTACTGCTTCGCGTGTGTTCGGAATCCCTGTCGAGGATATAACACCAGAGTTGCGAAGCCGTGCTAAGGCGGTCAATTTTGGCATTGTCTATGGTCAGCAAGCCTATGGCTTGGCGCAATCACTCGACATTCCGTTTTACGAAGCGAAAGAGATGATAGATCGCTACTTTGAAGCCTATCCAGGGGTACGTCATTATTTAGACGATGTTGTAGCGCAAGCACATGAATGTGGCTATGCCGTAACCCTTTTTGGTCGCCGTCGTTATATTCCTGAGCTCAAAGCGAAAAATCCTGCTCAGCGTGGGTTTGGTGAGCGAACGGCTATGAATCACCCTATGCAAGGTACGGCGGCAGACATCATTAAACTTGCTATGCGCCAAGTTATGGAAAAGCTGGTCGAAGGCTCATTTGGAGCGCAGCTGCTTTTGCAAGTTCATGACGAATTAGACCTGTCGGTTCCTGTGCAAGAAGTGGAAGAAGTATCGGCATTGGTCAAGGGAGTTATGGAATCAGTGGTAGAACTTTCAGTTCCTTTACTGGCAGATGTGTCGAGTGGAAGAAATTGGGCAGAAGCTCATTAATTTTGCGCATAAACGTGCTAATATATACGGTCGACTCTCGGTATAAAAGGAATCAGTTAGTGGTCGCACATAACTTTGTGAAATTTCAAGGTTATGCGTTGACACCGTCCACGCTGGCTGATAAGATAACGCCTTGCGTTTTGGCATTTTTATAGGAGATTATTCATGTACGCTATTATTAAAACGGGCGGCAAGCAGTACAAGGTGGCCGCTGGTGACTATCTTAATGTAGAGAAGCTTGATGCTGAAGTAGGCAGCACCGTGGCTTTGAACGCTATCGCTATTGTTGATGGCAAGAATGTTGTTGCTGATCCTGAAGAGGCTGCAAAGACCAAGGTTGAGGCTAAGGTTGTAGAGCAGTTCAAGGGTGAAAAGCAGCTCGTATTTAAGTTTAAGAAGCGCAAGAACTACAAGAAGATGCGCGGTCATCGTCAGAACTTGACTCGCATTCAGATTTGCGCTGTAGGTTCCGAGCAAGCGTAAGCGAAGGAGGGAATATTCATGGCACATAAGAAAGGTCAAGGTTCCATCCGCAACGGTCGCGATTCCCAGTCCAAGCGCCTTGGTTGCAAGCGCTTTGCCGGCGAACTCGTAGGTGCGGGCAACATTTTGGTACGTCAGCGTGGTACCCACTTCCATCCTGGTGAGAATGTAGGTCGCGGTAAGGACGACACCCTGTTTGCTTTGTGCGAAGGTCGTGTTGAATACACCAAGGGCGCACGCCGCAAGGTTCATGTACGTCCTGAGGCGTAAATAATAGTTTACTTTACCTTTTAATTTCAAAGCCCTCTGCGCTGCAGGGGGCTTTTCGTTTAGAATCGGACATACTATGTTTACAGATAAAGTTCGCATATTTGTTAAGGCTGGAGATGGCGGAGCTGGATGCATGTCCTTTCGCCGTGAAGCCCATGTGCCCAAAGGTGGTCCTGACGGTGGCGATGGCGGTAAGGGCGGAGATGTTATTCTTCGTGCTGATATGCGCGTTTCTTCGTTAATCGATTATCGTTTTAAGCATCATTTTAAGGCTACTCGCGGAACCCATGGCAAGGGTTCTAAAATGAACGGAGCTAATGGGGAAGACCTTATCCTAAAGGTTCCTGTTGGCACTATCGTGCGTGAATATAACGAAGAAACAAAAGAAACGGGAGAAATCATCGCCGATCTTACCCATGATGGAGAGCAGATCATTGTGGCTCGTGGTGGAGTTGGCGGTCGTGGTAATACTCACTTTGTAACGCCTACTCGTCGTGCTCCTGCGTTTGCAGAACTTGGCGTTCCTGCGGAAGAATGCTGGGTTGAATTGGAAATGAAACTCATGGCAGATGCAGCGCTGGTGGGTGTTCCTTCTGCGGGTAAATCTTCGCTTATCTCTCGTATATCTGCCGCTAAACCAAAAATTGCTGACTATCCTTTTACTACGCTGGTGCCTAACTTGGGCGTTGTAAAAATTGATTCGTATAACTATGTTGTAGCAGATGTTCCTGGTCTTATTGAGGGTGCTCATGAAGGCAAAGGACTGGGTCATGAATTCTTACGCCATATTGAGCGTAGCGCCATCATTTTGCATGTTGTCGATTTGACGGGTGGTTATGAGGGACGTGATCCCGTTGAGGATTACCGTATCATTAATAACGAATTGAAATTGTACGCTCCTGAATTAGCAGAGCGTCCGTGTATTGTAATTGGCAATAAGATTGATGCTCCTGGTGCCCAGGAAGCTGCAGAACGTCTAGCTCAGGAAGTTAAAAAGGATTCACTTGAGAGGGTCGGCGGCAACGAATTTGAAACAAGCCCCTTGGATCCAAAGCTTTATTGCACCAGTGCGGTAACGGGTGAAGGTATTGAAGTTCTTATGCGTGTAGTGGGATCACGCGTTGCTCAGTTGCGTGAAGAAGCGCGCAAAGAGCAAGAAGGTAAAGAGCACTTCGATCAAATTTGGCAGCATCGTCGCGATGAACGCGATAAGCGCTTCGAAATTACTCAGCTCTCTGAAGGAGTGTTCCGTGTTACCGGCAAGCAAATTGAGCGAATGGTTATTCAGACCGACTGGGAAAACGATGAAGCGGTTACCTTCTTGCAGCATCGTTTTAAGCGCCTAAAGCTCGATCAGGCTCTTGAAGATGCGGGAGCGCGTGATGGCGATGAAATTCGAATTCTGGGATATGAATTCGAATTTGAATCTGCTCGTATGCGCGAAGATGATATTTATAGCGGATTGGATATTTAATTCATGCGAAATGGCAAACGAGTCATAGTTATCAAGATTGGTTCATCGACGCTTGTTGACAAGCAAGGTAAGCTCAATCGCGGCTATTTCGAAGGACTTGCCAAACAGGTTTATGAGTTACGCCAAGCGGGCTGGAGCCCACTGATTGTTTCGAGTGCTGCTATTGCCTGTGGCCTTGAAGCGCTTGGCATCACGCAGCGTCCAAGTGATATGCCTTCTTTGCAGGCTGCTGCATCGGTGGGGCAAAACGCTTTGATGGCAACGTATGCTGAAGCTTTTTCCGAATACGATATTTTAACTTCTTGCGTGTTAATAACGCGTCACAGCACAGCAAATCGCAATGCATATCTTCATGCGCGTGACACGCTTGAACGTTTGTTGGATTTTGATGTGGTTCCTATCATCAATGAAAATGATACGGTTTCAGTAGAACAAATTCGTTTTGGCGATAACGACACCTTAGCAGCGCTCGTATCGTGTTTGGTTAAAGCAGATCTGTGTGTAGTTTTCTCTGACATTGATGGTCTTTATACTGCTAATCCCTTTGAAGATAAAAATGCCAAGCTTGTGCCTGTGGTAACAGAAATAACTCCTGAGCTTATGGCTACTGCAGGGGGAGCAACCTCAACGGTAGGTAGCGGCGGTATGGTAACTAAGATTCGCGCGGCACGTGTGTTAATGATTGCTGGCATTACGATGGTGATTTGTCACGGCAAAGAGCCTGATGCTCTTCCTCGTATTGCTGCTGGCCAAAATTTAGGAACGCGCTTTGTGGCTCAAGGTGCTTCGCACGATATTACGCCTCGAAAACTCTGGATTGCTTTAGGTGATTCTGCTAAAGGTGTTATCGAAGTTGATCAAGGGGCAAAACGCGCTTTGGTTGAACGGGGTTCTTCATTGTTGCCTGTGGGTATTGTTTCGGTTGAAGGAGCTTTTAGCCGCGGTGACATTGTTGATATCAAAGACACGGACGGTCATCTTTTTGCGCGCGGACGCGCGGGGGCTCCATATTCTGAAATGAGTTTGGCGCGTGGGCGCAGTCAAGATGAGCTAAAGGGCAATGAATTGCTGGAATACTTAAATACGAAGCCAGCAGTTCATCGAGACGAATTGGTGGTATTCGAATGAGTGAAGCAAAACAAGCAGCTCTTAGAGCACGAAATGCTATTCCTGCGCTTGCTCAAGCGTCGAATGAATTGCGAAACAAGGCGCTCTATTCTATGGCTCAAGCGCTCCGTAGTCATAGGGCATCCATCATTGAGGCAAATGAGTTGGATTGCGCTAATGCGCGCGCTAAAAATACTAAAGACTCTCTGATCGATCGTCTTATGCTTAATGAAGATCGCATTTCAGCAATGGCAGATGCTCTTGAAGCACTTGCGCAATTGCGTGATCCACTCGATCGAGTTTTGGAGGAGCGAAGCCTCTATAATGGTTTACGTTTGCGCCGCATAACTGTGCCATTAGGGGTTGTGGCAATGGTTTACGAAGCACGTCCTAATGTTACTGCGGATGCGGCTGGTATCTGTATTAAGTCGGGTAATGCAGCGGTGCTTCGCGGTGGTTCTCTTGCTGTTAATTCCAATAATGCTATAGCTGAAATACTACGTAATGCGGTAGAGGAAGTAGGTCTTCCAGCAGATTGTATTGTGGCTATTCAGTCTACTGATCGTGCAGAAACAGATGAACTGTTGTCTCTGCACGGTATTGTTGATGTACTTATTCCTCGTGGTGGAGCGGGTCTTATTCAGCACTGTGTTGAGCAAGCTAAAGTACCTGTTATTGAAACAGGAACAGGCAATTGTCATGTCTATGTTCACGAAACAGGTGATTTGGATAAGGCGTGTGCGATTGTAATGAACGCAAAAACGCAACGTCCTGGTGTCTGCAACGCTGAAGAATCGTTATTGGTTGATGAATCCATTGCAGGTGAATTCCTACCTGAAATGTTGTATCAACTTGCAAATGCAGGTGTCGTAATTCATGGATGCGAACAAACGCGTAGCTACGTTGATCTTGCTGAAAAACAGCATGGTGGTACCACCGTTGCTGATCATTTTGTTGATGCCACTGAAGATGACTGGGGCCGCGAATATCTCGGTCTAGAAATTAGCGTGAAAGTTATTGCTGGTGGTGTTGAAGAAGCTATTGCGCACATCAATCGTTACGGCACTGGACATTCTGAATGCATCATTACGGGTACTCCTGAGGTGGGGCGGCGTTTCCAGAAAATGATAGATGCTGCTGCGGTGTACGTGAATGCTTCCACTCGCTTTACTGATGGTGGCGAATTTGGCCTTGGTGCAGAAATTGGCATTTCTACCCAAAAGTTGCACGTGCGTGGCCCCTTTGCTCTTGATGCTCTTACAAGCTCGAAGTATTTGATCAATGGTGAAGGCCAGATAAGGTCATAGGTTTATGAGTGCAATCGATGTCATAGAAGCAGTCCGTAAGGCGCGCAATGCTCCAGAGCCAGTGATTTGCGAGCGTTTTGATAATCTTGGTCGCAATGGAGCATATCGCCGAATAGGAATTATGGGAGGAACCTTCGATCCTATCCATAATGGTCATTTAGTGTGCGCAGAACAGGTTCGCGAGGATTTTAAGCTTCATGCCATCATCTTCATCCCGACAGGGCAGCCAGTGTTTAAACGCGGCAAAAAAATTGCCTCTGGTGAAGAGCGTCTTGCCATGTGTCGTGGTGCTATTGCGGATAATCCCTTTTTTGATGTAAGCGCTATCGAAGTGGCGCGTGAGGGTGATACCTACACCATTGATACCCTTCGTACGTTACGGGCGCATTATCCCAGCAACGTTGAGCTGTTTTTCATAGCGGGAGCAGATGCCATAGCAAGTGTTTCCAAGTGGAAAGATTCAGACGAAATGGGAAAGTTGGCTCATTTTATCGGGGTGGATCGGCCTGGATATGAGCTTTCCGAAGAACGTCGCGCAGCCATTAAGGCAAGTGCTCCTGGTATCGATATCTCATTTTTAACAATTGAAGCGCTAGCAATTTCGTCCAGTGAGCTCCGTAATCGTCTAGAATCAGGACGTTCTATTCGTTATCTAACTCCTCAAGTGGTTGTGGATCATGTAATGGAACATAAGCTTTACACGAACGAGGAGGCCATCCATGGCTAAAAATAATGCTAGCAACGAAAAGAAAAAGCAAAGTTCACTACGAGAACCAACTGCTGATGAGCTTTCAGAATTTGCTTATCAGCCCACTGAAATTACAGGGTTAAACGAGAATAAGCCTTTCGGGTCTACTTCATATAAGTATATGAAGGGCTTGTTGATGCAGCGTGTTAATCCAGCACGTTATGTTCACAGCTTATCGGTAGCTAAAACGGCTCGTAAAATTGCCCGTGCATATGGCTATGACCCTCATGTGGCTCGCATGGCTGGTTTGCTTCATGACTGGGATAAAGCTTTATCTCCTACACGTTTGGCGGATCGCGTTAAGCACTACAACATTGCGGTTGATCCAGAGGTGGTAGAATCCACTCCTTGGGTCTTGCATGGTATAACCGCAGCTGCAGTTTTAGCTGAAGAAGCACCGCAGCTTGGAGAAGAGCTCTACACTGCCATCGCTCGTCATACGGTAGGTGCTCCCGATATGACTCCTTTGGATATGATTGTGTTTGTGGCAGATAAGATTGAACCTACCCACGAAGTATCTGTTTATAAGCATTTGTATAAACAGATAGGTGATATTACCCTAGAAGAATTATTCTTTGGGGTTTTAAAAGAAAGCATGGCATATTTAGTTCGTTCAGAAAAACCGATCACGAAAGATTCGGTTGTGGTGTGGAATTGGTATAGCCAGAAACGTAAGAAAAAGGAGAACAAATAGTGATAGAGACAGTGGCAACCGAACAGCAGAAAACTTCTCGCGAGTGTGCGCTAATTGCCGCTCGTGCTGCTGATGAGCGTAAAGCAACCGACATTATGGTCATCAAGGTTGGTGATCTGGTTGATGTAACAGATTATTTTGTGATTGCTACTGGCGCCAATACTCCTCAAGTTGAAGCTATTTTGGACAATATTGAAGAAGCGCTTCGTAAAGAAGCGGGAGTAAAACCAGCATCGCGTGAAGCAACTAATGACCATTCATGGGAGCTTTTAGACTACGGTTCGTTTGTGGTAGATATTTTCCAACCTGAAGCACGCGATTATTATCGCCTTGAAATGCTTTGGAGCGATGCGCCTATTATTGACTTGACGGAAGCAGGAATTGAACATCCTGAATATTCTGAGCGTATTGCAAAGCTTGTGGGCCACGTAGAAGAGGCTCGCAACTAAACACTCAGATAAGAGATAAGTCGTAGTGCGTCTTTGAAAAGCATATGAGGTCGTAAAAGATCGCGTTTTTCTTTATACCTATATAAAAGTTCAGCCCCAGATTAGCGAGGACAGAACTAGGGATAAAGTGAGTACTCTTCGCGTTATTTCCGCTGAACTCTTTAGGTATAAAGAAAAACGATTACGATCTGCTCGACTGACATAGGCTTTTCAAGGGCGCACTGTGGTTTTGAAAAGCCTGTAGCGGTTTTTATAGGAAAACCTTCATTAAAACTTATCAATAGTATTTCAACTCAACCGCATCATGAATCGCAAAGGTGTTTACCCTTTCATTCCTTTACCAAAAAGTGCACGATCAATATAGGGAACTCCTTGCTCTAAGGAATAAGGGTTTTGTGGACTCATAAAAGTTCTTATGCGGACGGCACGTACAAAATACAGCGTCCAGAAGATTGTCCATAGCAAGGCAAGCATTACGAGCGCCCAATGATCGCCAACAGCGGAGCTAGAATAGAGTGTCTCGGAAATGCTGTACATATAGTTTATGTTGATTATCTCTTTCAAGACGAATACAACAAAGTTTCCTATCGCAGCTATGAGGCCTGCAATTTGGAAAAAGCGCAAAAAGGAAACGTTGCGGGTAATAAGTTGAATAAGAGAAGCAATGATGATAATTGAATAAGCGATAAGGGTAGCTATCGCAACAAAGTTCGCGGTTGCTTCTAGAATGTAGCTTACTGAATAACCAGCGATGCCACTACTGAGATTCGTGATTGAATAAAGGAAATTTTCCAGCGCATCAGGGAAGCCAGCCAGCATAAAGAAGACATAGATTGCTTGCATGATGATAAAAGCAAGCAAAGCGCCTCCGATTTTGCTGTACTCAGATAAAGCAAAAGGATTTGTCGGGTTTGTCGGAGGAACGTACGTGTTTTCAGGATAGTAAGAACTGCCCGAAGGGGGAGCTGGTGGCTGCTGATTTGCAACGCTTTGAGCAGGCGCAACAGGTGGCTGCTGCTGTGGAATAGTTTGAGTGGCTTGCGCAGGCTGTCCTTGGACGTTTTGATTGGTGTTTTGGACAGGCTGCCGCTGGACATCTGGATTAAGGTTTTGAACAAAATTCTGTTGAGTATTTTGATTGCCGTATTGAATACTTGGGGCTTGATTACCCTGATAATTCGTATTCTGTGGTTCTTGGTTCATAGGTGCCACCTCGCAAAGGATAGGTATAGGTTTTGAACTATTCAAGGACCTTTAGAAACCCATTGTATAAAGACCAATATAAAAAGAACAAGAACTATATCTTCTTTAAGAGGGTCTTGTTACGCTACCGTTGCAATATGCTAACGGTTTCTACATGGTAGGTTTGAGGAAATAGATCCACAGGTGTTGCCTTTATTAGCTCGTAGCCAACATTTTTAAAGCGGGCAATATCGCGTGCCCAGGTGGCAGGATCGCAGCTGACATAAGCTACCCGTTTGGCGCCAGTAGCAGCAATGCTGGCCGTAACACCTTTAGCGAGACCAGCACGAGGTGGATCAACGATGAGGGCATCTAATTCTCCAAGTGTGGGAAGCTCTCGTGCGCTATCGCCTCCGATAACTTCGATGTTGGTCATGTTTTCCGCTTCCATGTTGCGGCGCAAATCGCGCACACTTGAGGCGGCAGATTCGACCGTATACACAAAGTTACAGCGCTTGGCTAACGGTAGGGTAAAGGTGCCAGCGCCGCAGTAAAGATCAGCGACAATCGATTCTTCATCAAGTTCCAGACCGTCTAATACTAGCTGGATCATTTTTTCGGCTTGTGCGGTATTTACTTGGAAAAAACTCGGGGCACTGATGCGGTAAGTGGTATTAAGGATTTCTTCACTCCAGTATCCTTTGCCGTATAAAGCTTCAACCTTTTTTACCTTACGTGCTTTTCCTTGATCAGCAATAACACGCACAATACTGGTGCATTTAAGTGCGCTTTTTAGGGTATCGGCGGCTATTTTTCGTGGAAACGCACAAGGGTTGGTCCATAAGGCAACTTCAGTATCTTTCGTGCGCACACTATGACGGATGCCAACACGAAATACTCCCAGATCATTGTGACCTTGCAGGTAGGCAAGCGCTCCACGCAGAGCACCAGGAGCTTTTTCTATTCCTTTAGCGCCGAGTGGACATTGTTTTGGAATAGGGGTGAAATTGCCCCCTTGTTGATGGAAACCTAAGGCGAACTTTCCCTGAGCATCAACACCAGTGGAAAGTTCGATTTTGTTACGATAACCCACTTCACGCTTTGAAGGGATACAAGGAGCAATAAGCTTTTCGGCAGCCTCGCGTTTGAAGCCACCGATGCGACTAAGTTGACTTACTACATTTGCTCGTTTTGCTTCTAGTTGTGCAGAATACGACAGATGCATCCAGGGGCAGCCACCACAAACATCGGCGTGAGGGCAGATGGGTTTAACCCGCAATGGGCTTGGTTCAACTATAGTTTGAACAACCCCTTCGCTATAGGAAGCTGTTTGGTGGGTTAGCTCAACATCAACAACATCTCCTGGTGCGGTTCTGGGAACAAAAATTACTTTTCCTTCATCTGAACGGCCAACTCCAGCTGCGCCATAGGCCATGGAATTAATGGTGATACGGAGAGGTGAAGTCATTGCGAGCCGCCTTTTTGTTCTGTTTAGTGCTATTTTGGGTTTACCCTGTGTAGTGGTTTCTTGTTGGTTTTCTTGCAGAAATGCAATCAATATCAATCATAACGTATAATAGTATGACTTGAGCCCTCTTAGCTCAGGGGATAGAGCGTCTGCCTCCGGAGCAGAAAGTCGCAGGTTCGAATCCTGTAGAGGGCGCCAGCTTGAAAACGAACAAACCTCAAAGCTGTGAGCTTTGTGGGTCAATTATGGTAATAGCAGTAAGGGGAACACTATGGCTATGTACATACCTGAATATAAGCCCAATGGCAATGAAATTGCGGTAGTAAAAACGTCTAAGGGCGATATTCGCGTTCAACTGATGGGTGAAGATGCTCCTATTCACGTAGGAAACTTTGTCGAGTTGGTCAAAAAGGGCTTCTATGACAACCTGAAGTTTCATCGCTATGTTCCAAATTTTGTAATTCAAGGCGGTTGTCCTAATACGCGCGATCTTGATTCTGAACAGGTAAAAGCTGCTGAAGGCAATCCTTTTGCAGGCCTTGGAACTGGTGGCCCTGGTTATACTATCAAGGAAGAATACACCACCAATCCTAACAACAAGCATTTAGACGGCACCCTCGCTATGGCGCGTTCTCAGAATCCTAATTCTGCAGGCTCGCAGTTCTACTTCTGCTTAGGCCCTCAACCTTTCCTGGATTCAGGCTATACTGTATTCGGTCAGACGATCGAAGGCTTAGATGTTATCGGTCAGCTGCGTGTTGGGGATGTTATCGAAACCATTCTTATTGAAAACGCTAATGAGTAACTATTACTGGCTAGTAATTTTTGCCTAGTGCAACGACACTAGGCGCTACGACTCTTCACCGGGATCGTAAGAGAGGAAACGAACCATATATGAACAACGAGATTTTCCAGCAGGCAAGAAGTGCATACGTTACTAAACAGTATGACGTTGCACTTGAAAAGTTTACCGAATGCCTGCAGGACACCTCAGTCTCAAAAGCTCCGGGCGAACTTGGTCTTTTGTATCATCAGATTGGTAATTGTCTTGTTAAGCTCAATGACCCTAATGAGGCAATTCATGCGTATTCGCAGGCACTAATTGATGAATCTTATGATGCGCTTGGATCGGTAAGCTACAACTTAGGCATGGTATACGCATCTCAGTGCGATTTTGAGGACGCTATTACCAATTTCCAGTCTGCGCTGGATGATTCGCGTTATCCAACGCCTTATAAAGCGTATCAAGCAATGGGCAATGCTTTGTTGAAGCTGGGTAAATCTGCTGAGGCAGGTGCAGCATTTCGCTCTGCAGCGCTCGATGAAATGAATCCCGATCCAACCAAGGCTCTTCTTAACTTAGGCGTTTGCTTCATGGCGCTTGATCGCCCTATGGATGCTATCGCTTCATACGAAAGCGCTCTGCGATTTGATATGAAACCCGAAACGCGCAATAAGCTTTTTGCCAATATGGGCCAGGCTTATGTTGCTGATGGAAAGATGGACAAGGCGGTTCGTGCTTTTGAATCTGCATTGGCGGACAAAACTTATGTCTTCAACGATGCTGCTAATGTTGATTATCAGCGTGCGGTAGCTGCAGTTGCTTCTGGTGCCACGGGTGAACAGGATTCTATTGTTCCTGCAGATACTACTTCTCAAAATGATTTATCTGGTTTAGATGTTCCTGGTGATGGCGTGCCTATTGAGGCTCAGCCTTTAGCTCCATCAGAAATGGGAACTACCCAGATTTCTGAAACAAGCATCATGCGCAGTATTGCAGAGGCAGAGCAGAATAGTGATTTCTTTGCAGCTCAGCAGCAAGATTTTCAGGATTGGACACAAAACGCCAAGAAAAAGCATCGTCATCGTGGCTTGAAGATTTTCTTGGTCATTCTAATTCTTTTGGCTCTTGTTGGTGGCGCAGGCACCTATGCTTACGTACAGGGAATTGGTTTCCCTTCACAGCAGGATCAAATTACAGCATTGTTCAATGATCCTTCTAATAGTGAGGTATATGCATCCGATCTTGATGACAATGCAAAATCCCGTATTGCTGATATGGTTGCAACCTCAAGCACCATTACGGTAAATGGTACGACGAACAGCTTTAGTACTGCTGATGCTTATGTAACTGCCACCACTCAGCAGGGTGGAGAAATTCCGTATCAAATTTCTTTGGTGCGTGATGGATTGGGTTGGAAGATATCGAACGTATCGCTGTCCTTTGCAAGCCAATCTGCTCAATAAATAAGAAAGAACCAGGACAAGAGTACGTCCTGTTTCATAACACAGTGATTTTTACCTACGAAAGGAACAAAGTATGGCAATCGAAAAGACCTACAGCATGATCAAGCCTGATGGCGTTCGCAATGGTCATATTGGTGAAATTATTGCTCGTTTTGAACGCGCTGGTCTTACCATTGAGCGTATGGAAATGGGCATGGTTACCCCAGAACAGGCTGCTGCAAACTATGCAGAACACGAGGGTAAGCCTTTCTATGATGGTCTGATTTCCTACATCACCTCTGGTCCTGTTGTAAAGATGGTTGTTTCTGGTGAAGGTGCAGTAAAGAAGTGCCGTTCTCTTATGGGCGCAACCAATCCTGCTGAAGCTGCTCCTGGCACCATCCGTGGTGACTTTGGTTTGATCATGGACGAAAACGTAATCCATGGCTCTGACTCCATCGAATCCGCAGAGCGTGAGATTGGTATTTTCTTTAAGTAAACACGATTTTTTGAAATAAGCGTGTATTTCACGAGCCCTGGCGTTATGCTAGGGCTCGTAGTATGTAGGAGAGCTGTTAAAATAAGTTGTTGCGTTCTTGTTTGGATACAGGAATTACGCAGTATGGTAAAATTCATGTTTACGATTGCTCACAGATAGTTTTAAGGATGATGCATGTCTTTCCTTGATTTTATACAGAATGCCACTTCGTCTAATTCATACGATATGGCTATCGACCTTGGTACGGCCAATACTCTTGTTGCTATTACTGGTCAGGGTATCGTTATTAACGAGCCTTCTGTAGTTGCTATTGAGCGGAGTACCCATCGCGTACTGGCTGTTGGTCATGAAGCTAAGAACATGATCAACCATACGCCCGACACTTTTTCTGCAGAACATCCGCTCCATGATGGCGTTATTGCCGATTATGATGTTACCGAGGCTATGATTTCTGCCTTTATCAATAAGGCGGCACCTCGTCGTTATCCTTGGCAGCCTAAGCCCCGTATCGTAGTATGCATTCCTTGTGGTGCTACTTCTGTTGAAAAGCGTGCGGTGTTTGAGGCTACTATTCAAGCGGGCGCTCGACAGGCTTATTTGATTGAAGAGCCCATGGCTGCTGCCATGGGTGCAGATTTGCCCGTTACGGAACCTACCGGTTCTATGGTTGTTGATATCGGTGGTGGCACTACCGAAGTTGCCGTTATTTCATTGGGCGGTATCGTAACTTCGTCTTCGCTGCGTCTTGCGGGCAACCGTTTAGATGAAGCAATTGCGATGCATTTGCGTGATCTTCTTGGAATTAAGATCGGTGAGCGCACAGCAGAAGTTATCAAGATTAAAATAGGCTCTATTCTGCCTTTCGAAGATGGTCGTGAACGTGACATGATTATCTCTGGGCAGGATGTGCTTACTGAACAGCCAAAAGAAGTTACTATTCAGTCCGAAGATGTTCGTGATGCGCTTCAGGCTCCCATTGATGAAATGGTAGTTCACATTAAAGAAACGTTTAAGAAGACCAATCCCGATTTGGCTTCTGACATTATTTCGAATGGTATTTTGCTGACTGGTGGCGGTGGTCTGCTCAATGGTTTGGATCGTTATTTCTCGCAACAGCTTGAAATCCCGGTTTGGACGAGCGAAACAGCGCTTACTAATGTAGTAACAGGTTGTTTGAGGGTTTTGGAAACCCCAACAGCACTAAAGCAAATACTTATGAGATCAAAGTAGGAGAATTCCGCATACAATGGCCCTGAACTTGAACGATAAACGCATCCCATTCGGTGGCCAATTCAATGGAACGATTCTGCTCGTTCTTTTACTGGTAGTTTCGTTAGTTTTGGTCGTTGTCTATGTGCGCGAAGGGGATGAAGGTCCTCTCCATACCATACAAGATTCAACATCTGCTCTGTCTTCGCCTCTATCTTCGATAGGGGCAGCGAGCAGTTCTTTGGCTGCATCGGCTACTACTTCAATTGAAGACTTAACAGCAGATGGTCAAACACTCAATCAGCTTCAAGAAAGCAATGCAACACTAAGCCAGATGGTGGTCGAGTTAGAAGAGTACCGTCAAGAAGCTACGCGCCTTGAATCTCTTATTGGCTTACACGATGCCTACGGCTTTACTTCGGTTGCAGCACGAGTAACAGGTTATTCGTCTGATTCATACAATCATATAATTACCATTGATGCTGGTTCAGCATCGGGTGTTAGCGAAGGCTTGCCCGTTATGGGATCAACGGGTGTTATTGGCCAAGTTGTTTCAGTAAGCACCTATTCTTCTCAGGTGCGTTTGCTCAATGATGCTCAAAGCGGTGTTGCGGTAATGCTGCAATCTTCACGTGCGGAAGGCATTTTGTCAGGCTCGGTTGAAGGGGTTTTATACCTTGAGGGTGTTGATGAAAGTGTTGAAGTAAAAGAGGGAGAAGCAGTTATTACTTCTGGCTTGGGTGGCGGTTATTTCCGTGGCTTGGTTGTTGGTACCGTATCGAAGGTAGAACAACGCCAAGGTGATGCTACGCGCACTATTGTTATTACGCCCAATGCTTCGTTTGACAATATAAGCGAAGTTCTTGTGGTGCTAGGTATGAGCAATGAAGGTGCCGCTGACGAAAACAAGGATGCAGCAAATGAGGTTGTTTCTGCTGTAGGTCCCGATGCGTTGTTGGGCAACACGTCCGATGCTAACAGCGATCAGCAATCTGGTGATGGCGCTTCAGACGGTGCATCAGATTCCTCCGATTCGAATTCCGATTCAGATGGCAGTGATTCAAGTTCAACAGATGAAGGAAGCGAGTGATAGTATGCGCGAATGGATGCTTCCTCTTATATGCTCTGCGATTATTGTGGTAGTCCAGATTGTATTTGCTCCAATTCTTGCCATTTTCTCAGTGGTACCAAGCTTCATTGTGGCATTTATTTTGGTACTTACCATACTTCGTAGGCCTGATTCTACTTATGTCTATGCTTTTGTTTTAGGGCTTATTGCTGATTTATTGTCCCAAACACCTGTGGGGCTTACTTCACTTTTGCTCTTAGCAATTACGTTCGTGTTGTCACGTGTCTTTGAGGTTCTTGATGATTCAAATGTGGCTATGCCACTTATTGCGCTTGCGGCAGCAATTTTTGTATTTGAATTGCTCTTTATGATTGTTTTGCTCATTGCAGGTTATCAGGGCGGATTTATCGAGCTATTCTTGCAGCGCGTTCTTCCTTCGACTGTGTTCAACGCAATACTTGCTGCTTTGCTGTTCGTTATTATGAGACGCTTGCCTTTTGCGCAGCCAGTAAATGATGTGTGGAAGGTATCAAGCGGCGGCGGATTCCGCTAAGGTTTGGTTGCTTTATGCTTTCAGCTATTCTGACAACCATAGCTGCCCTTGTGGTACTCGGCGTTCTTGCGGTAGTTATTTTTCGCGTGCGTTCGCAGTCTTCTCATTCGCGAACAAGCGACCGCATGCGCGTTAAGTCTGTTACCTCAGTGGGTATTTCAGCTGAAACGCCCAAGACCTCAATCAGTTCGGGTTCGGGCGCAGCATTTGGTGGTACTTCTGTTAGTGGTGAAGGACTGCGAAATCGTTTTATCGCGGTCGGAGTTCTTGCAGCAGGCGTATTTGGTGCCCTTGCGGTGCGTTTGTTTGGCTTGCAGGTTCTCAATAGTGCCTCGTATAGCGAAGAAGCGCAAAATAATCTCTACACCACGGTTAATACTCCTGCTCCACGAGGAGTCATTTACGACTCTCAAGGGGTAGCGCTTGTTTCAAATCGTCAAGTACAAACGGTTTTAGCTGATGCTGATGTAGTGGATAACCCTGATGTTATTTTGCGCTTATCTTCACTATTAGGAATCCCTTATGAAGTGGTTCGTTCGCGTATTTTGGATTCTTCTTCAGGTGCGCAAAGTCAACGCGTGGTAGCAAGTGATGTTAAACTACGCGACATTGCTTATATCTCAGAACATCGCGATGCTTTTCCTGGTGTTACCACCCAAGTTCGCACTACCCGAAGCTATCCTTATGGGGCTTTAGCTGCACATGTATTAGGTTATACCGGTACGGCATCCGAAGAGGATCTGAACAACGCTGCTGAAGGCCGCGATATCGAAAGCGGTGACGCGGTGGGGAAAAGTGGTGTAGAGCAGACTTACGATGCGCTTATTGCGGGTGATCATGGTCAGCGAATTTTGGTAACTGATGCCACAGGTGTTATTCAGCGAGTAGTTGCTGAAACGGATCCTTCAAAAGGCAATGATGTTTACCTAACCATTGATGCTCGTGTTCAGTATGTGGCAGATACCGCCCTTAAAGAAGCGGTAACAGGTGGTACTGGTATCGCGGCTGCGTGTGTGGTTATAGATGTGGAAACAGGCGGCATCGTTGCCATGTCGAACTATCCCACCTATGAGCCTGAACGTTTCATTGGTGGTATTTCGCAAGACACGTGGGATGCGTATCAAACCGAAGAATCGCATTATCCTTTAATGAATCGCTCCATTGCAGGTACGTATCCTGCTGCTTCGTGTTTTAAGGCATTTACTGGCTTAGCTGGCTTGACGTATGGTTTTGCTGACACGACACGAACATGGGATTGTACGGGTACGTGGACAGGATTCGGCGATGAATTCCCTCAGGACTGTTGGCTTGAGACAGGTCATGGGCCCATTACGTTTCGTGAGGGTGTAATTGAATCGTGCGACACGGTGTTTTATGAAATCGCAAAAGATTTTTATGACGCACGTGGCACTATTGGTAACGAAGCAATGCAGGACTTCATTAAAGAATTTGGATATGCTGCTTCTACTCATATTGACTTATCGGGCGAAGCGGAAGGTCGCATTCCAACGCCTCAGTGGAAACAGGAATACTTTAAGGATGTTCCTGAAGAAGCTCAGTGGTTGCCTGGTGATATGTCAAACATGGTTATTGGCCAGGGTTATGTATTGGTAACTCCTATTCAGGTAGCTCGAGCTTATGCTGCGGTAGCTACGGGCAGATTGCTACGTCCTCATTTGCTTAAGGAAGTACGCAACTCTTTAGGAGAAACTGTTCTTACTTTTGAAACCGTAGAAGACTACCACCCCGAAGTGGATTCTGCCTTGCTTGAAGTTATGCAGGATGCTCTTCATGGTGTAGCTACAGAAAATGCAAGTGTTTCTGCAGATTTTGGAAAGTATTCATGGAGCGCTGCTGCTAAAACTGGTACGGCAGAAGTTGCAGGCAAACAGGATATGGCATGGTTTTCTTGCTACGCTCCTTACGAACAGCCTAAGTTTGCGCTTGCGCTCTGCTTGGAAGAAGGCGGTAGTGGTGGTACTACGGGCTCACCTATTGCAGCGCGTATTATGGATGCGGCTATTCGCTGCTCTGAAGGCACATTTGATCAAAAGATAGCTCCCATCTCTGCAACAGAGGTAGCGGGTGCTGAAGATACTACCGATGGCGAAGACGACAGTTCTTCGGGTGATGATTCGGAAGAGTAGGGGGTTTAGATGCCACAGATGATGAATGAAATCAGTTCTGTTCGTCCACAGGACCCCTCTGTCGCTAAGGCTTTAAAACCGCGTCGGTTTAAGTATGTTAATCCGCCCTTCGTGTTCTTTATTATTGCCTTGGTGGCATATGGCTTACTGGTGCAGTTTTCTGCCACCTCGTCCGACCCAGACTATAGCTTCACAAGACAGCTTATGGGTGTGGGCGTTGGCATGGTTTTATTTGCTGTAATTTCTCGTGTGGACTATCACGTACTATCGGGATACACGACGGTATTTCTTATAGTTAATGTTGTTCTTTTGCTTTCGCCTCATATTCCCGGTATTGGTGTTGAGGTTAATGGCGGTCAATCTTGGATCAATGTTGGTATTCAGCTTCAGCCTGGCGAATTTGCCAAGGTAACGGTTGTGCTTTTAGCGGCATCAGTAATGGCGCGCTATGGTGGTCGCTTGAACGACCTGCGCGAATACATTAAAGCACTTCTTATTATGGCGGTACCTTTTGTTTGCGTTATGACTCAGCCAGACTTAGGCACGGGCTTGGTATATTTAATGATTGCGGGATTTGCGCTCATTATTGGTGGTGCTAATTGGCGCTTCATTGTAGCTACCATTGGTGTTTTAGTGGTAATGATCGCTGCGATCTTACTTCTTGACCCTGTGTTAGACCAGATTGCTGGCAGCGACGTATTGCTTAAAGACTATCAGATGTCTCGTCTAACTGTTTTTCTTGATCCCACTCACGATACTTCGGGTGATGGCTACAATTTGCAGCAAGCAATGATTGCGATTGGCAGCGGGGGTTTCTTCGGCAAGGGATTCATGCAGGCAACCCAGTCTTCTTTGGGCTTTTTGCCCGAAGCGCCAACAGACTTCGTATTCTGCGTTTTGGCAGAAGAATTTGGATTTGTCGGCGCATTAGTCCTGATTGCTTTCTATATTGGCTTGGTATTTTGTTCAATTGTGGTAGCAAGAAACTCTGGTGATTTGTTTGGCACCATCATTGTTGTATGTGTAGTGGGTATGTGGTTATTCCAGATTTTGGAAAACATTGGCATGACGTGCGGACTTATGCCGATTACCGGTATTCCTCTTCCTTTTATTAGTTACGGTTCTTCATTCATGATCGTAAATTTCATGATGCTTGGTTTAATTAATTCAGTTTGGGTTCATAATGGTCGCTAAGTGAAAGGGGACCTCCATGAAGCTTCCAGTCGATTTACCTTCAGTTATTTCTGCTGCGCTTGATATTGAACGTGCAAGTTCTATTCCTGTGTCAGTAAATATTCTGATTGACGAAACTGCTTCTCCTGATTTTCAGGTGTTTGTTCGTGCAGGATTCAATAGCGACTCTCTTAATTCGCGAGTTATGGTGAGCTATTTCCCCACGCAAGCCCCCGATACCTCTCTTGCTTGTGATCTAACCATTATTGCTGCTGCTAAGAGCGAATCAGTAGGTGCGCTTGCTGCAGCATTTCGCAGCCAGGGAACTCCTGTTTTGGTGGTTGCGGAAAATGGCGAAGAAGTTTGCGCTCTTGCGAAGCATTCAGGTAATCCATTGCCTGAAAACGATGTGGTCTTTTTGCAAGATGCTGAATTTGATGAAGAGCTAAAAGGTGAGCTTGCCGATAAAATTGGCAGATGGATTGTTGCGGCGGTTGACGCAGAAAAGAAGCTTGCCTTTTCTATTGCGTATCCGTTTGTTCGCAGACCGCTTGCTTATGATGCCATCTCGAGCACTTCTTTGCAAAATGCAGGCATTGGCGTAGTGGTATTTGTGCCTGGTGCAGATATGCCTTTAATGACGGCAAACCAAATTAAAATGATTTTGCAAATTGCCGCTGCCTACGGTCAGCCTTTAGGTCCTGAACGTGTGGTAGAGCTTTTGGGAGTATTGGTAAATGCCTTCATATTCCGCAATATTTCTCGCCAACTTGCAGGATTAGTTCCAGCGCTCGGTTGGGCAGTAAAGGGCACTATGGGCTACTTGGGCACCCAAGCTATCGGCAGAGCCGCTATTGAATACTTCGAGGGCGGTGGAAGTATTGCTGGCTTGGCTGCTTTGGCAAGTAAAGCCACCAACGAAACAGCTAAAGTGGTTGTGTTCGTACAAGGCGAGCCAACTCTGCGTGCAGTAGGTGAAAAAGTTGCCCCTGTTGCTCGCAAGGTGGTTACTGGAGCGCTTGACGCGATTGGGCCCGTTGCTACTTCAGCAGGCAAAACTATTCTGTCTTCCATGAAGCCAACAATACGCAAGAAGAACTAGTTTCGTCAGGAAAATCCCTGATTGAATGAGTATAAGAAAAAATTTAAAAAAAGTTCTTGCACGCATCTTAATTTCCTGTATACTAACATTCGCTGCTGAAGCACGGGGTGTTAGCTCAGTTGGTTAGAGCGCCGGCCTGTCACGTCGGAGGTCGCGGGTTCGAGTCCCGTACATCCCGCCAGTTTGAACTGTCATGAAGCTCCCGTCAGGGAGCTTCATTTGTTTTTAGAATAGTTACAAATTTGTATAGCATGCATTCATCGAAAACATTCCAATTGGTATGATGATATAGTTTTTGATGACTTTTAAATGATCGCTTACATTGGTTTGTATTTTTTGCGACCTTTTTAAGATGGGGTAAGAGGGAAATGGAAGAAACCGTTCAAAACAAGCCTGTAGAAATTGCAGTCTTTGACTTTGATGGCACTTCTATTTCAGGCAATTCTCCTGTTATTCTTGTTCGCTATCTTCAGCGAAAAAAGATGCTGAAAAAACGCGTGCTTACCAAAATTATCTTTTGGGGTCTTCGTTACAAACTGCGTCTTCCTCAGAATGAAAGCTGGGTTCGCGGAGCGGTTTTTTCTGCATTTGAAGGCAAGCCAAAAGAAGAAGTAGATCAATTTCTCGAATCGTTTTATGACGAGCATCTTGAAAAGATTTTCCGCGCTAAGGCCGATGCAGAAATTCAACATCACCTCTCGTGTGGTCGTGAAGTGTGGGTAGTTTCTGCTACCTTTGAACCTCTTATTTGCCAAGCAATGAAAAAGCATGGTTTTACCCATCAGTTCTCTACCCGTATGGCAACTGACGATCAGGGATGCTATACCTGCCAAGTTGAAGGACTTCCCGTCGAGGGCGAAGAAAAGCTTGTACGTATTACTGAATATGCCAATGAAAAATATGGCGAGGGAAATTGGGTTATCACTCATGCCTACGGCGATCATCATTCTGATCGCGCTATGCTTCGTGCAGCTTTGCGCCCTTGTGCAGTAACGCCCGATAATCCGCTGCGTCGTACTGCTAAAGAGAATGGTTGGGACATTCTTTCGTGGTAGGTCTTGCCAAGATTTGTAGTGGGTTCGGCAAAGATCCGTGCTAGGTTCTGCCAAGATGTGACCATTCCTTGTTAAATCACTACAAATAACTGACAAATCATTGTTAATTCACACATGGGAGAAGTACCTGTTTTACAATTAACTGCGAGTAAAAGACTATCATTATTTTGCATTTGATAAGAAACGTATGATTTTAGAGTATTTGAAAATGTTAGGAGGTGCACGATGATGAACGAAGAGTCTTCCTTTGGCGCATCATTCCAGGATCAAAATGCGCGTTCTAATTCTTCTCAGGCATATCTTCAGCGTGCGGCTTCGGCGGTGGAAGAGGGCGATATCGTTCTTGGTATTCACCTTTATATGGCGGCATATGAACGAGCTTTGCGTGAAGATCGTATTCCTAATGAGGCAGTGCTTGAAGGTATGAGCAAAGCATGGGATCTGGCGATTCGAGCAAAGCAGCGTTCGTTGGCAGAATATATTTTTGAAAAGCTTGAATCTTTCTGGACTCCAGAGGAAATGGCAGCACATGCTGAAGAGCTTCAGCAGCTTGCTTTTGACAAGCTGGAAGAGTACGGCTTTGATCGCAACTTAGTCGAAGATGTGGCTGATATGGTTAGCCAAGACTTGTTAGATGCAACAGATGATGTGCTTTGCCGCTTTGAAGACAATGCAGATGCGCAAACAGGGATTTCTGGCAAAAAGTCGAACCTTTCCTCAAGCTTCGGTACGTCTATTCAAGATTTAATGAATAAGGTTTCCGAGAAATCTTCTGATTCCTTTAATCCCGCATCAAAGGAAAATGCAGCATCGAGCCAAGCGGAATCCGAATCTTCGGGTCGTAACCAAGCGGGTTCTCGCAATTCTGAAGAAGCATCAGAAAAGGCGGCGGTTGCTGCACCAAAAGGAAAAAATAACGAACAAGCCTCTTCGAATAACGCTGTTTCAGGTAATGGTTCTGATGGCATAGAGGTAACCTCAACGGTTGTACCGCCTGATTCTCCTTTGGCTGCTGCCTTTGCTCAGCTTTCTTCTATGGCGCTTGGTGGCGCTTCAGAAGAGCCTCAAGAGGTAGCTCAGCAGCATTTTGATTATCGAAATTTGGTTGGATTCGACAGAGCAATCGAATCCATGCATAAACTTGGTGTCGGCAGGAACAACGATCCAGAATTCGTGCAATTTTTGGAAATGCTTAACTTCCGTCACGGACTTCCAGGAATGCCTGGCCTAGGCACTCTGGTATTTCGCAGTCCTTCTCGCGAAGATGCAAATTGTTTTATGGTTGCAACGGTTGGCGAGCTTGGTCTTCCTGCTATTCGTATGCGTCTTGACCGTAATGCAATGGGTCAGGTGGTGCTGTGTGTTATGGCATCGCCTAACTTTAAAGCGCGTTTGTCGGGCGTATCACGTACTGGCTTCGATTCTCCAACGGTGGTAGTTTTGGAGGATTTGGATCTATGGGATCTGCCGTTTTTCGATGGAACGCCAGACGACATGCAGTCGTTTTTAAGCATTCAGCTTTCCCGTGGTGCACGTGAAGCTTTGGCGCTTGTTCAAACGGCACTAACCAGTCCAGAAGCTACGGTTTTGATTTCTGCATCAGAACCAGATGATATTGATCCATTTTTCTGGGATCTTATTGGCAATCATCGCGTTGTGGATATCGATTTACCAAACGATGCGGAGCGTCGAGAGATATGGCTCAGCGAACAATCTCAGCATCCTTCTATGCGAGGTTTGAATGTTGGACAATTGGTAGATTTTTCGCGCACTCTTTCGCGCTTTGAAATCTATGCAATTTCCAACGAAGCGGTAGAGGAAGCCTATCGACAAAGTGTTGCACGCAATACGTTCTGCGCGGTAGAGACAGGCGATATTTTCATGCGTTTGTCTAATTTCCAACCTTTGGATTCCGACGAATATCAACGGATGGAAGATTTGGCAGTGGAAAGCTTCAAGAACGAGCTTTCGAACCTTGATGATCTGTTGGAGGAGTAACCGATGAGCATCACGCGCCGCTGCGACTACGCGTGCCGTATCATCCGTGCCGCTTATAAAAATGGTGAGTCGTATGTATCTATTGCTGAAGTTGCGGAGCAGGAACAAATTCCTTACTCTTTTGCGCGCAGCATTCAGCATGAATTAGTGAAAGCGGGCCTCTTGCGCACTATTCGTGGTGTGCATGGGGGCCTTGTCCTTAACTGTGATCCTGCGCAGGTTACGGTATATGACGTGTTGGTTAGCGTTAGCGGGGAAACGCTTTCGGTTGCCGAATGTACCGATTGTTCTTATGTTTGTTGCCATAAAGCGTCATGTGCCTTTAATGCGGTATGGCGTGCAGCAGATGTGCTTATTAAGAATCTCTACTCTTCTATTTCTCTCAAAGATTTATTCGAGCAAGGCGAACAACATCCTGCTATCCAGGCAGCACTTGCCCTTGATGGGTCTTCGACCACCTCAACTTCAAAGAAAGAATGCTAGTCAATGGTTTCCCTTATTTGCGGGGTAAATGATAGCGATATGACCGAACAGGAACGCGCTTTCGTATCTAAAATATGGAATGAAGGTAAGCGTTTGTATCGAGATTTACCTTGGAGAGGCATTGATGATCCGTATGCTGTGCTTGTCTCGGAAGTTATGTTGCAGCAAACTCAAGTGGCTCGGGTAGAAAAGTATTGGAGCCGATTTCTTAACTTGTTTCCTACTATTGATGCTCTGGCAAGTGCGGATACTGCAACCGTTCTTGAGTCATGGCAAGGGTTGGGATATAACCGCCGTGCCCTTGCTTTAAAACGCTGTGCTGAGTTGTGTGCCGATCGTTATAAAGGCACTCTTCCCACTACGAGTGATGCCCTACAAGAACTTCCTGGGATCGGGAAAGCTACAGCTGGTGGAATTATGGCCTTTGCGTATCAAAAACCTGCGCTTTATTTAGAAACTAACGTGCGTACCGTATTTCTCCATGAATTTTTCCCGGGGCAAATTGATATTTCCGACAAGCAGATTGAACCACTTGTTGAGCGTACCTGTTCTCTAGATGATCCTCGTGGTTGGTATTACGCGCTGTTGGACTATGGTGCTTACTTAAAATCGGTCTTGCCTAATCCCTCTCGTCGTTCGCGTCATCATACTCAGCAGTCGAAATTTGAGGGTTCTCGTAGGCAAAAACGTGCCGAGCTTGTACGTATTGTGCTGGCGCAACAGGAAGTAGGTTTTTCTGATGCGTGTGCTGCGCTTTCTGAATTTGAACGAGCTCATGGAAGGGGAGAACTTGATCCTGAACTCGTTCGCTCTATCGCAGATGATTTGGTTCGTGAAAGGTTTTTCAGTGCGCAAGGCGCTGGCGAAAACACGGTGTATAGCGCTTCGTAAACATTTGTCGTTTGTATTATGGTGCTTGGGTTTCTCAAAAAAGTTCACAGGATAAAAAATAAGGAGCTTTTAAAAGCTCCTTATTTTGTTGCAGGCATTGCGTTGAATTAAAGCAGGTGAAATCCTGCAGGACAGTTCTGAGCATTTTTATTTGCAGGATAGTTGTCGAAAATTGTTATTCTGCAGGATAGCTGCCAAGTACCTTTACCTCACGTAGTTTTAAGCGCAAGCAATCAAGCGCTGTTTTAATGGCGGGATTTTCAGGCGTCCCTTCTAAATCAACAAAGAACAAGTAATCACCAAGGCCTTGCTTGGTTGGGCGTGATTGAATCATGGTCAAGTTGACATTTGCGTAGTTAAGCTCCGAGAGGATCATGAGCAAAGAACCAGGTTTGTCGGCATTAA
>UQLU01000007.1 GCA_900542065.1 uncultured Eggerthella sp.
GTGGCTCCGCCTAGTTTTTTACTCCAGCTTATTATCAAGAATTTTTCTTGCTGCTTTTGGTTTTCTTCGATGGTGAATGCGAGAGCTTATTGGCATCAATTAGTACGCTTCAGACAAATCAATCTTAGGTAAATCGAGAGCCTTTTATGTTTCTATGCTGTGCTGTATGTTTGTCGATATTGAGAAGCGGTGCAAAACAAGCTCAAAGTTAATAAGATAGATTCTGCTTAGGTACGTGGAAGGAGCTAGCATGTTTAGCAAAGATCCAAAGTCTTTTGTCTTATTAACGCTCATTGCTCTTATTGTTGTCGTTGCAATTATAGTTGCCACGGGCGGCCAAGGCGCTTAAAGAGTAGGGCATTGGAGCTTTAGACTATGGATCCGACGGTTAGCATAGTTACGTTCTTAATTGCGTTGCCTGCCTGCTTTTTAGGCGAGCTTCTTAATGCTATTAGCGGTGGTGGGGGATTCATTACGGTTCCCGCGCTTCTTCTGGCAGGATTACCTGCGCATTATGCGCTCAGCACTGATAAAATCCAGTCATTTTTCGGAATGGCTACGGCAAGTTTTCGCTTCATTAAAAACGGTCTTATTTACTGGAAAGTTATTCTGCCTGCAATTCCTGCAGCGCTTGTAGGATCGGCTTGTGGTACCAGCTTGGTAGTTTTGGTGGATGCCGAGCTGCTTTCTTGGCTGCTCATGATTATTTTGCCCATCGTGGCATATATCACGCTAAGCAAGCATTTCAAGCGAGTTGCTGCCGATAGTGATGATCCTATTACGCTAAAACAGCGCATTCTGTGTGTGGTGGCCGCCTTTATTATTGGTGCTTACGACGGTTTTTATGGACCAGGAAGTGGCACTTTCTTAACCATTGCTTTTACCTTCGCAACAAGCATGGGAATTATTCGTGCAAACGCTCATTCGAAATTACTCAACCTTACTACTAATATCGGTGCCATCATCGTGTTTGCGCTCAATGGTAAGGTTTTGCTTGTTTTGGCTATAGCCTGTGGAATTGCCAACATGATTGGTGCTTGGTTTGCTGCAGGTCTTGTTATGAAAAAGGGCATCAATATCGCGCGACCTTGCATTCTTATCGCCTTGGGATTGCTGGCGGTTAAGCTCATCGGAGAACAGTTGGGATTCTTCTAAATTTCCCAAAAATCCACGATCAAAACACAATTAGGAAAAATTTTTCTTGACTCGCGTATACGCGCGCAGTATCTTTATAACTTGTGTCTTTACACAAATTAGCCGGTTGCAACGAAGGAGGAAATGACTCGTGGTTCAGTCTAAAAACCCCGATTCCACCAGCCGTTATAGGACCCGCCGGAGCTTCGCAAAGATTCCTGACGTAATGGACGTCCCTAATCTTATTGCAATCCAAACGGAAAGCTTCAAAAAGTTCGTGGACGAAGGTCTTACCAATGCCTTCAACGACATTAGTCCTATCGAATCAAGCACTAAGGATATGTGTGTTGAATTCGGTAAGCACGAATTCGGCGAGCCTAAGTATAGCGTAGACGAGTGCAAGGAACGTGATGTTTCCTATCAGGCACCGTTGTTTGCTGAAATTCGCTTTATCAATCGTGAGACGGGTGAGATCAAAGAGCAAGACGTCTTTATGGGCGACTTCCCTCTGATGACGCCACGCGGTACTTTCATTATTAATGGTACTGAGCGTGTTGTAGTATCTCAGCTTGTTCGTTCCCCAGGTGTGTACTTCTCATCTGAGCGCGACAAGACGTCTGACAAAACCATTTACAACGCAAAGGTAATTCCCTCGCGTGGTGCATGGCTTGAATTCGAAACCGACAAGCGCGACGTACTTTCCGTACGTATCGACCGTAAGCGTAAGCAGCCTGCTACGCTGCTTTTGCGCGCACTGGGCATTGCAGAAACCCGCGAAGAAATCATTGAACTTCTGGGCGATTCTGAAATGGTTATCCGCACGCTTGATCGTGACCCTGCTACCACCAAGGAAGAATCCTTGATCGAGCTCTACCGCCGCTTCCGTCCCGGTGAGCCTCCTACGATCGATTCTGCTCGTACGCTGCTTGATGGCTTGTTCTTTAACCCACAGCGCTACGACCTGGCAAAGGTTGGTCGCTACAAGATCAACAAGAAGCTTGGCTTCGATCCTGAAAACGATCATTCCACGCTTACTCAGGAAGACATCATTGAAACCATGCGCTACATCGTAGCGTTGCATGATGGCGAAGAAGGTTACCAGACCGACGATATCGACCACTTTGGCAATCGTCGTATCCGCACCGTAGGCGAATTGATTCAGAATCAGTTCCGTATCGGTCTGTCTCGTATGGAACGCGTTGTTCGCGAACGTATGAGCATGCAGGAGCCAGACGACATTACGCCACAGAGCTTGGTAAACATTCGTCCTATCGTTGCTGCTATTAAAGAATTCTTCGGTTCTTCGCAGCTGTCTCAGTTCATGGACCAGTCCAACATTGCTGCAGGTGTTACGCACAAGCGTCGTCTGTCTGCTTTGGGTCCTGGCGGTTTGTCCCGTGAACGTGCAGGCTTCGAAGTTCGCGACGTTCATACTTCTCACTATGGTCGTATGTGCCCAATTGAGACCCCTGAAGGTCCTAACATTGGTCTTATTGGTTCGCTGGCAACCTATGCTCGCGTAAATCCATACGGCTTCATTGAGACCCCATACCGCCGCGTAATCGACGGCAAGGTTACTGACGATGTTGACTACCTCACCGCAGACGAGGAAGAAAAGTACACCATCGCTCAGGCTAACGAAACCTTCAATCCTGAAACCCGCGAATTTGGCCACTTCGAAAATGGCGAATTCGTTAAGGCAAGCCGCGTTCTCTGCCGTACGAAGGACTCTCAGGGTAACTTCGGTGAAGCAGCGGACATGCCCGTTGAAACCGTAAACTACATGGACGTTTCGCCTCGTCAGATGACCTCTGTTGCAACGTCTTTGATTCCGTTCCTCGAGCACGATGACGCAAACCGCGCACTCATGGGCTCTAACATGCAGCGCCAGGCAGTGCCTCTGCTTCGTCCTAATGCGCCACTTGTTGGTACTGGCATCGAGCATCGCATCGCTGTTGACTCCGGCGAAGTTTTGGTTGCTCAAAACGCTGGTGTGGTTGACTACGTTGACGGTCAGACCATCATCATCGAACGCGAAGACGGCGAATACGACGAATACCTTATTCCTAAGTTCCAGCGCTCCAACCAGTCTGGTTGCATGAACCACAAGCCGCTGGTTCGTAAGGGTGACAAGGTATTCCAGGGCGACGTTTTGGCTGACGGTCCTTCTTGCGACAAGGCTGAACTTTCCCTCGGTCAGAACCTCATGGTTGCTTACATGCCATGGGAAGGCTACAACTACGAGGACGCTATTATCGTCTCCGAGCGTGTTGTTGCTGAAGACCTTTTGACTTCTATTCATATTGCAGAATACGAAATTGACGCACGCGATACCAAGCTTGGTCCTGAGGAAATCACCCGCGAAATTCCAAACATTTCCGAAGACATGATTTCCGACTTGGATGCTGACGGCATCATCCGTGTTGGCGCTGAAGTCTTCCCTGGCGATGTTTTGGTAGGCAAGGTTACCCCTAAGGGCGAAACCGAGCTCACCGCTGAAGAGCGTCTGCTCCGTGCAATCTTCGGTGAAAAGGCACGCGAGGTTCGCGACACCTCTCTGAAGGTTCCTCATGGTGCGGGCGGCCGCGTAATCAACGTGGTTCGTTCTTCCCGTGTAAACGGTGACGAACTGGCACCAGGTGTTAACGAATTGGTTCGCGTATTCGTTGCTCAAAAGCGTAAGATCCAGCAGGGCGACAAGCTTTCTGGTCGTCATGGTAACAAGGGTGTTATTTCCCGCGTTTTGCCTGTTGAGGATATGCCTTACTTGGCAGACGGTACGCCAATCGACGTTATTTTGAACCCACTGGGTGTACCTTCTCGTATGAATGTTGGTCAGTTGCTTGAAAACCACCTTGGTTGGGCAGCTCTTTGGGGCTGGTCAGACGAGGAAGACTCTGACGAAATCGTAGAGGGCCCAATCCACGTAGCAACGCCAGTATTCGACGGCGCTACCGAGGAAGAAATTTCTGATGTAATTCTTAAAGCTAACCGCAACCTGGTGAACATCAACAAGAAGAAGTATGGCGAACATTTCCGTATGGATATGATTCCTCAGCTTTCTCGCACTGGTAAGACCTGGCTCTATGATGGCCGCACGGGCGAGCGTTTCCGTGAGCCAATCACCTGTGGTCAGACTTACATCTTGAAACTGGGTCACTTGGTTGACGACAAGATTCATGCACGTTCGACTGGTCCTTACAGTCTTATCACCCAGCAGCCTCTGGGCGGCAAGGCTCAGTTCGGTGGCCAGCGCTTCGGCGAAATGGAAGTTTGGGCACTGTATTCCTACGGTGCATCTAACGTACTTCAGGAAATCCTGACCATTAAGTCCGACGACACTTCCGGACGTGTTAAGTCCTACGAAGCAATTGTTAAGGGCGAGTCCATCCCTGCACCTGAGGTTCCTGAATCCTTCAAGGTTCTTATCAAGGAAATGCGCTCTTTGTGCTTGAACGTTGAATTGGAAGGTCATCAGCACCAGACCATCGACGTAACGCATGAACCAGAAGAAGACACTTCTGAGGAAATGCTTGGTCAGGCACGTACCAGCGAAGACAAGCCTATGACTGAAGACGATTTGCTGGGTTCCATCACTGCTGAACTGGGCGATTTGATGGGCGGCACCACTGATAAGACCGAAGCAAGTGACCTTATTGGTAAGGGAGAGGAGATGTAAATGAGCGAATTTGATGTAAACAACTTTGACGCTATCCGTATCTCTCTTGCGAGCGCGGAGGACATCCGTGGTTGGTCTCGTGGCGAGGTCAAGAAGCCTGAAACTATTAACTATCGTACGCTCAAGCCTGAAAAGGACGGCTTGTTCTGCGAAAAGATTTTCGGCCCTACGAAGGACTGGGAATGCGCTTGCGGTAAGTACAAGCGCATCCGCTTCAAGGGCATTGTGTGCGAACGCTGCGGTGTTGAGGTAACGCGCTCTAAGGTTCGTCGTGAACGTATGGGTCACATCGAACTTGCCGCACCAGTGAGCCATATTTGGTACTTCAAGGGCTCTCCATCCCGTTTGGGTTATTTGCTGGACATTCCACCAAAGGAGCTCGAAAAGGTACTTTACTTCGCATCTTCTATCATCACGTTTGTTGATAAAGAAGCACGTGAAGAAGACGTTGAAGAACTGCGTGACGAACTTTCTGCAGACTTGGAAGAATTGGATGCAGAACGCGATCGCCTTATCGAGGCTACGCGTCGTCTGTCTGTTGACTATGTTCCTGAAGAGGACGAATTCGTTGACGACATTGACGAAGACGAGCGCATGACTCCTGAAGAGGTCGAAGAAGAAATCGCCGACATCTACGAAGAGTTCAACGAGCGCAAGACTCTGCGCAGCGAAGCACTTGAAGCATTCTTGAAGATCGAGCCAAAGCAGCTCGTATCCGATGAGGCTTTGTATCGTGAAATGCGCCTGAACTACTCTGATTACTTCAAGGGTGGCATGGGTGCAGAAGCTATTCGCGATCTGCTTGATGCAATTGATCTGGAAGCTACCGCAGAAGAGCTTCGTGAAGTTGTTGCTACGGGCAAGGGTCAGAAGCGCACCAAGGCTATTAAGCGCCTGAAGGTAGTTGATGCATTCTTGCATTCTTCTAACCAGCCACGCGACATGATTCTGGATGTAATTCCTGTAATTCCACCAGATCTGCGTCCTATGGTTCAGCTCGACGGTGGCCGTTTTGCAACGTCTGACCTGAACGATTTATATCGTCGTGTAATTAACCGTAACAACCGCTTGAAGCGTCTTTTGGATCTTGGTGCTCCTGAGATCATTGTTAACAACGAAAAGCGCATGCTTCAGGAGGCCGTAGACTCACTGTTCGACAATGGTCGTCGTGGCCGTCCAGTAACGGGTCCTGGCAATCGTCCACTGAAGTCGCTCTCCGATATGTTGAAGGGCAAGCAGGGTCGTTTCCGTCAGAACTTGTTAGGTAAGCGCGTTGACTACTCTGGTCGTTCCGTAATTGTTGTTGGTCCTACCTTGAAGCTGCATCAGTGCGGTTTGCCTTCCCAGATGGCACTCGAGCTGTTCAAGCCATTCGTAATGAAGCGCTTGGTCGAGCTTGAATATGCTGCCAACATCAAGGCTGCAAAGCGCGCGGTAGATCGTGGCGCAAGCTATGTTTGGGACGTTTTGGACCAGGTAATTACTGAGCATCCTGTTCTCTTGAACCGCGCTCCTACCTTGCACCGTCTTGGTATTCAGGCATTCGAACCAGTACTGGTAGAAGGTAAGGCTATCAAGCTTCATCCTTTGGTATGTACGGCATTTAACGCTGACTTCGACGGTGACCAGATGGCTGTTCATGTGCCACTGGGCAATGAGGCTCAGGCTGAAGCACGTGTTCTGATGCTTTCTGCTAACAACATCAAGTCTCCTGCGCATGGTCGTCCGCTGACCGTACCTACGCAGGACATGATCATCGGTCTGTACTACCTGACCGCTGCTCGTGATGGTTTCCCAGGCGAGGGTCGTGCATTTATCGACTTCAACGACGCTATGAATGCCTACGATGCTCGTGCTGATCTTGACCTTCAGGCTAAGATCTGGGTTCGCCTTACTAAAGACACCATTGTTGCTACTTCCTTTGACAACATGGTTGAGCACAAGAAGGGCGAGCGCATCGAAACCACCATCGGTCGCATTACCTTCAACGCAGTTCTGCCGGATGATTATCCGTACTTGAACTTCGAAATGAATAAGAGCGAAATCAGCCACTTGGTTGAGGATTGCTGCAACCGTTACACCACCTCCGAGATGGAACCCATCCTGGACGGTTTGAAGAGCGCTGGCTTCCACTATGCAACCCGCGCAGGCCTGACTGTATCTGTTTATGACGCTACGATTCCTCCTCAAAAGGGCGAAATCTTGGCTAAGGCAGACGAAAAGGTTGCTGCTATTGACGAAGACTACGAAATGGGTCTTATGTCTGACGAAGAACGTCATAAGCAGGTTGTTGACATTTGGAATGCTGCTAACGAAGAAGTTGGCGATGCAATGGCAGCGAACTTCGACAAGTTCAACCCCATTTACATGATGGCATTCTCTGGTGCTCGAGGTAACATCAAGCAGATTCGTCAGCTTGCTGGTATGCGTGGTCTTATGTCTGACCCTAAGGGTGAAATTATTGACCGTCCTATTAAGGCAAACTTCCGCGAGGGTCTCTCCGTATTGGAATACTTCATTTCAACGCACGGTGCTCGTAAGGGTCTGGCTGACACCGCACTTCGTACGGCTGACTCTGGTTACCTTACCCGTCGTCTGGTTGACGTTGCTCAGGACGTTATTATTCGCGAACTCGACTGCGGCACTACCGATGGTGTTGAGTGCCCATTGCTTAACGCTAAGGGCGAAATCGACGACTCCTTGGTAGGTCGTTGCTTGGCCGAGCCTGCAGTAAGCGAAGAAACGGGCGAGATCATCATGGAGGCTGGCGAATATCCTTCCTCCGTTGCTCAGCTCCAGTCGCTCTATGACGCGGGCGTTCGCAAGATTAAGCATCGCGCAGTTATGACCTGCCATGCTGAACACGGCATTTGTCAGAAGTGCTACGGTTGGGACTTGGCAACTTCTCGTCCTGTTAACATTGGTACTGCTGCTGGTATTATTGCTGCTCAGTCCATTGGCGAGCCTGGTACGCAGTTGACGATGCGTACGTTCCACTCTGGCGGTGTTGCAGGTGAAGACATTACTCACGGTCTGCCTCGTGTTACCGAGCTTTTTGAAGCTCGTAAGCCTAAGGGCCAGGCTGTGTTGGCTGAAATTGCTGGTACGTTGCAGATCGTAGGCGACAAGAACAGCAAGACCCTGACCATCCATGACCAGGAAGGCAACATCCGCGAGTACACCGTTTCGGCTCGTGCTCAGATGCTCCCAGGTGTTACCGATGGTTGCGAAGTTGAGGTTGGTCAGCAGCTGACCAAGGGTTCTGTAAACCCACACGACTTGCTGCGCTTGACCGATCCAAACACTACGCTTCGCTACATCGTTAACCAGGTACAGGACGTTTACGTATCCCAGGGTGTAGACATTAACGACAAGCACATCGAAGTTATTGCTCGTCAGATGCTGCGCAAGGTTGCTGTTATCGATCCAGGCGATTCTGATTATCTGCCAGGACGTCAGGTTAACCGCTTCGAGTTCGAGGCAGTTGCAAACGATCTGGTTCTCGAAGGCAAGAACCCGCCAGTTGGTCAGCCATTGCTTCTTGGTATTACTAAGGCATCTTTGGCAACCGATTCGTTCCTGTCTGCTGCATCCTTCCAGGAAACCACTAAGGTTCTGACCGATGCTGCAATCGAGGGCAAGGTTGATACGCTTCAGGGCTTGAAGGAAAACGTTATCATTGGTAAGCCAATTCCTGCTGGTACTGGTCTTAAGCGTTATCACGATGTGGGCCTTACCTATAAGGGTGTTCCTGTGGACAAGATGGATGGCGATCGTCTGCCTGATTCTGCTCCAGAGGCACTGCGCGAGATTGAGGACCTGCTGCCTCAGCCTCAGGATTGGTCTTTGGATGAAGGCTATCTGAGCTCAGGTTCCGACTACGCAAGCTACTTTGCATCTATTGCAGGCGGCTATCGTGGTAGCAACTTGTCCGACGAGGATGCACGCCTCTACATCTATGACGATCTGGGCGTATCTCAGCGCTGGGCAAACAAGTTCTCCGAAGCAGGTATTGAAACCGTTGCAGACTTGGTAGGTCACACCGAAGATGAGCTTCTGCGCATCGAGGGTATTGGCACCAAGGCTATCGAAGAGCTGAAGGCTGGTCTTGAAGCTCATGGTTTGTCTCATGTAATCGAAGACGACCTGACCGCTTCTCGTGACGACATGAGCCAGCTGCTTGATATGGTCTTCTCGCCAGACGACACCGTTTTGATTGGTGGCGACCATCCTGCAACTTTCAACACCGATGGTGAGGACATGCTTGGTGAGGCACTTCCACCACGTTCTTATCAGCGCAACTTGGAAGAGCTTGATGCACTGTTAGGTTCGACGGATCTAGGCTTTAACCTGGGCGGTATCGACGATTCCGACGAGGAAGAGTCCAAGACCGAGTAAACGGTTGGTAAGCGTTTGCATGAGTTCGGGCGAGCAATAAACGCTTAGGCATGTTAGGGTGAACGCTTGCTCACTTTGGTCAAGCGACAAACGCACTTTGCGTGTGCGCGCCGAGTAATGCTTGATAAATAAGCTTCAATAAGTAGCCGCAGCTAATGCTGCGGCTACTTTTTTCTGTGTCCTGTAGCCTACTTTTTGGTCATCCACCCTACTTTTTCCAAAAATAAGGGGGTACCCTGCAGAAAAATGCCGTTTGTGAGAGACTCGCCATAGCACCAACTGCTCTTTAAGGCTTATACCTGCTCGTTGATGTCCACTTTTGCTTGCTTCGTGACAATTTTGTAAGTTGCTCCTGAAAAAACCCTCTCACTTTCGGGGTTTTTCTGCAGGGTGGGGGCGCATTTTTTAAAAAAGTGGCACTTTGTATAATAGTTGCTACTAGAATGCTTGAGTGAAACTTTACGAAAAGGAACAGGAATGAGTTCAATTCTTTTTTGCGATATAGATCTTATTGATGCGCAGGGCAACCATACGCCTCATGCATATGTTGGTGTGAAAGATGATGTAATCGTGTATGTTGGCACTGAAGATCCGCGGACAGCTGATGCAGCGGGGTTATCTGGTGCGAAGATATCATCTGATGCACACGAGGGATTAGGTGCGCATGCGGTATCGAGTATGCATGCGGCATCGGGTGCATACGCGGCATCGAGTGTGCCAACAACATACGACGAAACCTATGACGGGCGCGGCAAGATTTTAATGCCAGGTTTGTATAATGCGCACTCTCATGTTCCTATGACGCTTCTTCGTGGTCTTGGCGAAAATATGCCGCTTGATCGTTGGCTCAACGAAGCAATTTTCCCATTCGAAGCTCTTTTGACTGATAACGATTCTTACCATGCAACACTTGCTGGTATTGCTGAAATGCTTCGTTTTGGTGTGGTTTCTTTTACCGATATGTACTATCACTCAGAGGCGCGTGCTCAAGCAATTATTGAATCGGGAGCTAAGTGTAATTTGGGTCATAGTGTTTTGGATTTCGATCCCGATATTTCGTACGACGAAATTCCTGAAGCAGCAAAAAACCAGGATCTTATCAAGGAATTCCATGGTGCAGCGAAGGGTCGTTTGCTGGTCGATTTCAACCTCCACGCCGAATACACCTCCACAGCAAAGGTAGCGCAAGGATTGGCGCAGGCAGCAAAGGAAGCGGGAGTTCGCATGCAAGTCCATGTGTGCGAAACAGCATCGGAAGTAGAGGGGTGCAAGGAGCGTCACAATGGCATGACGCCTGTTGAATATCTTGCCGAGTGCGGAATCTTTGATGTACCTACCACGGCGGCGCATTGCGTGTGGCTAACCGATAACGATCGTGCGATCTTAGCAGATAAAGGCGTATTTGTAGCAACGTGTCCCGCTTCGAATGCAAAGCTGGGAAGCGGCATTGCAGAAGTTGTTGCCATGCGTGAAGCAGGAATCACGGTTGCGTTGGGCACCGATGGCGTAGCAAGCAATAACAATCACAACATGTTTAAGGATATGTATCTGCTGGCGTTGATGGAGCGCGCTCATAATCACACGCCTCTCGGTTTGTCATCTGCCGATCTTGTTCAGATTGCGACGCGTAACGGAGCGCTATCGCAAGGTCGCAACAACTGCGGAGATATTGTTGTGGGGAATAAGGCAGACCTAGTAGTGCTTGATGCTGATACTCCATGGATGCGTCCAGCGGATGATTTGGTGGGAGCTTTAATCTTCTCGGCGCAGGGAAGCGATGTGGTGCTTACCATGGTTGACGGCGAGGTACTCTATAAAGATGGTGAGTTTCTTACCATCGACGTAGCGCGTGCTTTGGCGGAAGTAACCGCTTCGCGCAAGCGTATCTTGGCGCAGCTCTAGAAAAGCGAAGAGTGCTAAATCTGAGCTTTTAGGCGTAGTCGTATCCTTTGGGTAAAACTTCTAAGCGCTTTAGCTCACTCGGGAATTAGACGTTTTGCTCATTCAGAAATCAGACGCTTTAGCTCGCTCAAAAATTAGGTGCTTTTAGGTGCTTTCGCTTACTCAGGAATAAGACGCTTTTGTTCATTAAAAAAAAATAGGTATTTTCGGTCATTTAAAGAAGCGCTTTTGGTCGCTCAAGAATTAGGCGTTTTCTAGGTGCTTTCACTTACCTCAAGAAGTAGGCGCTTTCGGCAACGCGATAATTAGGCGCTCTCGTTGGTTTCATAAATCAAGTTATAGTTGCAATTTTCGTTATGAATACTGGGGAATTATAGCCTGATGAGTGGATGCTGCGGTATCCTATGAAGGTATGCAAAAAACTAGAAGGATTCATTGAATGAAAACCTATATATCAGATGATCGTCCGCAACCAGAAAGCCAAATTGGTGCGGCGTTGGAATCTCTTGCTCATACGATTCATGAGCGTCGTAATGCGGGTGAAAAAAGCTACACCTATCGTCTTTTGACGGGCGATCTGGACAAGCTGCTCAAAAAACTTGTCGAAGAAGCGCACGAAACTACACTTGCAGCAAAAGACATCGCTGCACTTGATGCGGTAGCCGCTGAAAACCCTGAAGCGGTTAGCGAAACTGCTCGAAGCGCCGAAATCGATCACCTGCGCTACGAAGCGGGCGATGTGGTGTATCACCTTATGGTTTTGCTAGAGCGCTGTGGTATTTCGCTTGATGAATTTGCAGCTGAAATGAATTCACGTATGACAGAAGACGAAATCAAGTTACGTGGGGGCGTAGTGATGTTGAAGCCTGAGCACGTGAATCGCGGACATCACGAGGAGTAGGGGATCATGACTAAACTATTTGGAACTGATGGCGCCCGTGGCGTTGCTAATACTGAATTAACCTGCGATATTGCTTTCAAGCTTGGTCAGGCAGCGGTCGAATTTCTTGGTAAGACCATTGTTGTCGGCAAGGATACCCGTCTTTCTGGCGATATGCTCGAATGCGCACTAAATGCAGGCATCATGAGCAGGGGAGGTACGGTACTTGCGGCAGGTATTATTCCTACCCCAGGTGTCGCGCTGTTAACTCGCGAGCTTCATGCCGATGGCGGTGTGGTAATTTCTGCTTCTCACAATCCACCTGAGTACAACGGCATCAAGTTCTTTGATGGTCAGGGTTTCAAGTTGCCTGACGAAGTAGAGGCATCACTCGAAGAATTCGTTGAGGCGGGAGGCACGCCAGCCGATCAGCTTCCGTCAGGCGATGAAGTTGGCGTTATTGTTCCTGTTGAAAACGCTTGTGATATTTACATCAACCATGCAGTGTCGCTGGTGCGCGACGAGGGCATGTCGTTTGAGGGCCTAAAGATCGCGCTGGATACGGGCCATGGCGCTTCTTCGCTTACTACGGCACGAGCGCTTGAAGAACTGGGCGCAGAAGTAATTGTTATCAATGATGATTTCAACGGCACCGATATTAATGTTCAGTGCGGCTCAACCCATCTTGAGCCTCTTAAGAATTTAATGAAGGCAACGAATGCTCACATCGGTATCGCGCACGATGGTGATGCGGACCGCGTTATGTTTGTCGATGAGTTGGGCAACGAAATTGATGGCGATGTAGTAGAAGCGGTTTGCGCAATCGACTTAAAAGAGCGCAACGAGCTTCCTGGTAATACCGTAGTTTCTACTGTTATGTGCAATCTGGGCTTTACCAAAGCCATGAAAGACGCCGATATTGACGTAATCCAAACGCAGGTAGGCGATCGCTACGTACTTCAACAGCTTCGCGAAGGTGGCTTCGTGCTTGGTGGCGAACAAAGCGGCCACATGATTTTCTTGAAGCACAATTCCACCGGAGATGGTCTTGTTACGGCATGTCAATTTGTATCTGCTTGCTTGCGCAAGGGCGGTACGGTGTCTGAGGTTGCTAGTGTTATGCAGCGCTTCCCTCAGGAGCTAATCAACGTAAAAGTAACTGACAAGCATGCGGTAACTGACAATAGCGCTGTTGCGCAAGCTATCGAAGCTGGTGATGGTGAACTTGGCGACAGTGGTCGCATTTTGGTTCGTCCGAGCGGTACTGAGCCTTTGGTGCGTGTTATGGTCGAAGCTCCAACGCATGAGCAGGCTCATGAAGTAGCTGCTAAGATCGCGCAGGTTATCGAAGCGGAGTTAGGTGCTTAAGTAGAGCCAGGCGCTTAAAATAAGCACGCATTGCTTGAACTAGATACATGTTAAAAACGGCTGTCTGGGTTTTTCCAGACAGCCGTTTGTTTGTTATAGATATTTGTTTTATTAGGTTTACACGATTGGCCAAATGCCCGAGAAGTGCAAATAGAGCGAAAGTAGTGCAAAGCCAATAATTATTACTGCGATTACCTTGTCGTGTAGCTTAGGCAAAATTGCTTCGTTGTGTTCGTGCTGACCAATAGCATGGATAAGCAGACCAGGTGCAAGCAGGATAGAAATAATCATGACACCCTGCAAACCGCATGACCAGGTTAAGAAAATGGTATAAATCACACACAGTGTACCAACTAAGCGAGCAAACCAAAGTTTTGGAGCGCCTGGAGCATCCATGCGTTCATTCTTCCAAGAAATAATGGCGTAGTACAGTGCCGAGCAAACATACGCAATCAAGATCATGGAAACTGCGCATGCATAGAAGAACTGATAAGTACTCTCAGCTGCAGCGGAAAGAACCAGGAACAATTGAATAATTGCAACGCTGGTAACAATAGTTACGATAGGAGCACCATGTTTGTTGGTGCGTGCAAAAATACGAGGGAAAGCACCCCAGCGCGCAGCCTGGAAAGGCGTTTCGGAAGCGATAATGACGTATCCAAGCATTGCGCCTACCAAGGAAAGAACAACGCCTAAGTTAACGATGATGGCGCCAACAGGACCAATAGCTGCTTCCAGAATGCCCGCCATGGAAGGCGTAGCCAACTCTGCCATTTCAGCGCGAGGCATGATACCCATGGAAAGCAGAGAAATAATCAGGTACAGAACGAATACAGAAATAAAGCCGTAAATGGTTGCGCGACCAACGTCTTTTACGTATTTTGCGCGACCAGAAATGGTAATTGCACCCTCAATACCTACAAATACCCATACCAGAGCAACCATGGTCGAAGTGATCTGCGTGAAGAAATCAGGACCCCCTGGCTCGCCCCAGAAGTTATCCATAAAGATTGCAGGGTCGAATTTACCAAGCAAAACAATGGAAACGATAAACAACGACAGAGGAACCAATTTTGCAATGGTTACTACAACATTGATGCCCGTTGCTTCTTTAACACCGCGGGATACCAAATAGGCGATAAACCACAAGAAAATAGAGGCGCAAATAAGAGAAGGAATGTTGTTGCCTGCGCCAAAAACGGGGAAGAAGTAGCCCAGTGCGCTGAACAGCATAATTGCGTAGCCAGCATTGGTTAAGCAGGAGCTAATCCAATAACCCCAAGCAGAGTTGAAGCCTACATACTTACCAAATGCTGCTGCGGCGTAAGCGTAAATGCCGCCTGTTAAGTTAGGGCGAACACGGGATAGGCCATAGAATACGAGCGCTAAGGTAAGAACGCCCACAAAACAAATAACCCAGGAAACCAAAACCGCTGCAGTGTTTGCGCCGCCTGCAGCCAAGTCACCAGCAAGAGAGAAGATACCGCCGCAAACACTAGCGGTAATAACCATCATGGTTAAACGAAAAACACTAAGACCATTCGGATCGATGATGCCCTTTTCGGTGTCAGCCAGGGCGGGAGCTTTATCAGAGGTTGACATTCGCTATCCTTTCAGAGGCGAACTAGGTGTTTTGCAAATCAAATCTCAGCAAAACACCTAGTTACTTAAGGCCGAAATCTAGATACGATCAATAAATAAGTTTGAAAAAGAATTAGAAGCGCAAGCTCAAGCAGGAAAGACCGCCGTCAATCTTGCGATATTCAGACGTATCAACAACAAGCGTCTTGTAGCCCAAATCCTGAACAGCCTTCAAAACTGAAGGGTAGCCTTCAGCAACGATAACGGTATCGTTTACCCAAATGCAGTTAGCACCATATGCTTCTTCTTCTGGAACAACTACCTTGTTGTACTGAGCAAATTCAGGCTTGTCGATAAATTCGCCCGATACCAACATGTTGTTGTTTTCCAGATAGTTAACACCAGTCTTTAAATGAAGTACTTTTTCCAGAGGAACCTCAGAGCCTTCAAGACCCCAACCTTCGAGAATCTCGATAAACTGGCGAATGCCTTCTTCGTTGGTACGAGCAGAACGGCCAACATAGAAGTGATCGCCAACCATCATGACGTCGCCACCTTCAAGTGTGCCAGGTGCAGTGATGTGCTTGATGTGGTCATCGTCGAAGAAACGGCGAATTACTGGTTCAATTTCGTTCTTTTCGCCATTGCGAGACTCAGCGCCAGGATTGGTGATAATTGCGCCCATGCGGGTGATAACAGCAGGGTCTTCTACGAAGCATGCGTCAGGGTATTCCTCCAAAGCAGGAAGAATAGTTACGTCAACACCGCATTGTTCAAGAGCATGAACATAGTCGCGGTGCTCTTCAAGCGCGCGCTCATAGATTGGTTGGCCGAGCTCAGGTGCGCTTGTGATGCCGTCGCAAAGAGATTTGCCAGGGCGGCGCACAATTACGTGGCTAAATTTAGTCATGATAACCTTTCCATTGGTTTTGATTTGCTTCTATTTGATGAACTTATCCATATTACTCTTTTTGTATCTATTTGTAATCATCGGCTTTTATATTTGTAACTATTAGCTCTTGCGGCTATTAACTTTTGTTCGTATTGCTTGTGTCGCGCTGTTTGTATTCGTGCAGCTTGCGTTGCATTAATCGCGTTGTGTTATTTGTGTTTGAGCAGCTTGTGTTGCGTTAATCGTGACGTGTCGTTTGCGTTTGTGGTTTTTACGCTGTTTGTGCCGCTGCCGAAGAGCGTGGCGTGGGGTATCACTGAGAGAGTTTTTCGATGCATTGGGCGGAGTAATCGCACTAGTAAAGGTAAAATAATCTGGCAAGTTTTCTCAAAGAAAGAGTCCATTCATGAAAACTATTACGCTTGGATCAACAGGAATTACTACTCCTCAAAATGCTTTCGGTGCTTTGCCGTTGCAGCGTTGTACCGAAGAAGAAGCGGTGGCGCTTTTAAGAAAAGCCTATGAAGGAGGCATGACCTTTTTCGATACTGCGCGTGCTTACTCAAATAGCGAAGAGCGCGTAGGCAAGGCCTTTGAGGGCATGCGCGATAAGGTTTTTATTGCCAGCAAAACGCAAGCCAAAACTCCTGAAGATTTTTGGCGCGATTTGGAAACATCTTTGTCGCTGTTAAAGACCGACTACATTGATATTTATCAGCTTCATTGTGCGCCTCAGTGTTATAAGCCTGGTGATGGTACGGGAATGTATGAATGTCTTCAGGAGGCAAAGCGTCAGGGAAAAATTCGCCACATTGCTATTACGGCGCATCTTATTGCGGTGGCGGAAGAAATTGCACAGTCGGGATTGTATGAAACACTTCAGTTCCCGTTGAGCTATTTAGCAACCGATCGCGAAGTTGAATTGGTACGTACCTGCGAAAAGAACAACGTTGGCTTCATCGCGATGAAGGGTCTCGCGGGTGGTCTTATCACCAATTCGAAAGCTGCTATGGCCTACATGACTCAGTTCGATAACGTGGTGCCAATTTGGGGTGTGCAGCGTATGAGCGAATTGGACGAGTGGCTTTCCTATATGGATAACACTCCTGAAATCACCCCAGAAATTGAGGAATTTTTCGCTAAAGAACGTGAAGAATTGCAGGGTGAATTCTGCCGCGGCTGTGGATACTGCATGCCATGTGCTGCAGATATTCCTATCAACAATTGCGCGCGCATGTCTCTTATGATTCGTCGTGCTCCGTCTGCGGCATGGCTCTCAGATGAATGGCAAGACAATATGGCGCGCATCGAAGACTGTACGGAATGCGGTGTTTGCAAAGAGCGTTGCCCTTACGGTTTAGATGTGCCGAATTTGTTGCGCAGGAACTGGGAAGATTATCAAAAGATTGTTGCTGGCGAAATCGAGCCAGTGTAATTAAGTTACAAAAACTGCCCGCACGTTTCCCAGAAGGCAACTGCACTAGCGGCGGCAACGTTAAGCGAATCAACCTCATATGCCATAGGGATACGCACGGTATAGTCGCAGGCGATGATGGTTTGTGTGGCTAAGCCATCGCCTTCAGTGCCTAGTACTAAGGCAAGCTTTTCTGCTTCGGCAATGCGCGGGTCTTTCAGTGAAATAGAATCATCACTGAGTGCCAAAGCGGCAACTTGGAATCCTGCTTCATGAAGAAGCGCAACGCCTTCGCTCGCCCAAGAATAGTTGGTACCAATTCTGGTCCAGGGAACCTGAAATACGGTTCCCATAGAAACACGCGCAGCTCGACGATAAAACGGATCATGGCAGCCTGGGGTTACCAGCACCGCATCAATTCCAAGCGCTGCAGCGCTACGGAATATAGCTCCGATATTGGTGAAGTTAGTAATGTCTTCAAGGATTGCAACGCGACGTGCATGCTGAAGAAGCGCTTCAGGCGAGGGTAAAGCAGGACGATGAAAAGCTGCAATAGGTCCAACGGTGCGCTTGAATCCCGTGAGCTTTTCGATATCGGTATGGTTTCCTATAAATTGTGGAATTGAAGCATGACCAGCAGGTGCTGTTCCTGATTGTTCAAGTGCTTCAATGCGCTCAAACAAATCGCGATGCGGTTCAAGCCAGCGTTTTTCACTTATAAGAGCAAAAGGCTTCAACCCCGCATTGAGGGCGCGCTCAATTACGTTGCGCGATTCTGCAATAAAAATACCTTCTTCGCTAAATGTGATTTCTGTTGCGAGTGAAAGTCCTACGAGCTGTTTTGGATCGCGAAGCTCAGAGTCGGTCATGCGGGAAAACACGCGCAAAAGTGGATCGTCAATATGTTCGGAAAGCGAAAGTAACATAGCAGAAATTGTAATAGGTAAAGGCGCGTCTGTATTGATATTTTTTACTTGGCAAGCGATTTGAATCGTGTTCATAGGGCTGCTTTTGTTTGTCTTGGTAAATGGCGTTTTGTCTTGAGCGTGATCTTTGTTTTGTGCGTTAAGTCGTCTGTTTTGCCCTAGGGATAGTCTTAGGTTTTACTTGGGAAGTAATCTGTTTTGTACTCGACAATCCATCTTTAGAAAATGTTGTGTACTCTTTTCGCAGCGACCTGCATTTTCTGCATTGTGTGGAGGTATGTGGTAATATATTCGGTCGGTAGATAACCGAATAGTCGGTACATAATCGATAAGTGACACATAGTCGAAAGGTACATACATGTCAGGGCATTCAAAATGGGCAACCACCAAGCATCGTAAAGCAGCGCAGGACGCTAAGCGCTCCGCTTTGTTCTCCAAGCTTTCTCGTAACATCACGGTAGCAGCGAAAGAGGGCGGCGATCCTAACCCTGACAACAATGCTTCTTTGGCTGCAGCTATTGATAAGGCAAAAAGCTATTCTTTGCCAAAAGACAAAATCAAGACCGCTATCGATAAGGCTTTTGGTTCTGGTAAAGATGCTGCTAACTACGAAACCGTTGTATACGAAGGTTATGGTCCTTGCGGTGTAGCAATTTATTGCGAAGCTTTGACCGACAACCGCAACCGTACTGCAGCTGATGTTCGTGCAGCATTCAATCATCATGGCGGCAATCTGGGCACTTCTGGTTCTGTTGCATTCCAGTTTGAGCGCAAGGGTCAGATCTTGATCGAAAAGGTAATCAAGTCTGAAGAAAAGAAAGTCGCTGACAAGGAAAATGCAGTAGATGAAGACGAATTCATGATGGCAGTAGCAGAAGCTGGCGGCTCCGACTACGAAGATGCAGGCGATGAATGGATTGTTTACACCGCTCCAACTGATTTGATGTCAGTAAAGAACGCTCTTACCGAACAGGGCATCGAAGTTAAGGGTGCTGAATTCATCATGGAGCCTACTACTCCTGCTGAGGTATCTGTTGCTGATGCAAAGAAGGTTATGCGTCTGGTAGATAAGCTGGAAGAACTTGAAGACCTTCAGAATGTTTATCACACGATGGACATTACCGATGAAATTGCAGAGGCTCTTGAAGAGGAATAACCTGTTAGCACTCTACTAAAAGTTAAAGCGGTGTTCGAAAGAGCACCGCTTTTTTGTTTTATACGCCGCTTTTTTGATTAGTTTATACAAAATGCTGATTCGTCATGAACTTTTTGTCGTTTAAGACAAAGTTGACCTCTTAGGCATGCTATAGTGGGATGGCTAAAGCATTAATCGCACTACTTAAACACACTACGATGCTCGAGGGGCTTATATTCGTGACGCATAAAGCGAACATTCTCTCATTTAACGAGGTTAAAGCCCGTGGGGCTTCGTCGCCTCGTACCGTTTCTTCTAGGCGCCCCTCTCATGCGTCGAATTTTCAAATTCAGCCAAACAATACTCGTTCTACGCGTACGCAATCTTCACGTGCGGTAGATGCATTGCGCGCTTCTCATGCTTCGCGCACTTCGAGTTCTTCTTATTCATCTGGTGCTTTTAGCAATAATGGCTTGTCGGGTAGTGGATTGCATAATGCTGGCAATGGATCAAATGGCTCTAAAAGTGCCTTTGGTCATAATTGGGATGCTGCCACCTCTTTTGCTGATCAAGAAGTAAGGGAACCTTCTTGGTTGAAGTCCTCATTTAGACGAGGATCAGGCAGAACGCAAGAACGTGGCAGTTCTCGCAGTAATTCTGTGTTTAACGGACAGGATTTTTCGGCAAAGCAAGGTTATCGCTCGGATGGTGCTCGCTTGGGCGGTTATCGTTCTAATGGCTTGCGCTCGGAGAGCAATTACTCGGGCGGATATCACTCGGAGGGTAATCACTCAGGCAGTTCTCGCTTAGGTAGTTACCGTTCGGATCGAGGGCGAAGTGGCGCAAGGGCTGCTCATGCAGGATTACATCGCGCTGATAACCGTCGAGATTTTGCTGGCTTCGAAGATGATTTCACGCAAGAAGATGCCCAGCAGAATTCATCGCGCAAGCACGTTCATAGCCACGAAAAAGAAAGCTTTGCCCAGCGTATGCGTAAGAAGTTTCGTTCCGTTAAAGCTGAACGTGATTTCAATCGCACTATTGGAGCACGTGATCGCAAAGCACAAACGGATGCCGCTAATGCTTCTGCTAGTAGGGCAGCGCTCTACGAGATGCGTATGGGTTCTACCCATCGCAAATCGGCACGTATGCAAGATGAAGGCAAAGACAGGCCAAAGTTTGGCTTCGGCCTTCCGTTTAGTCTGCCCGTAACTTCACTTTCTGTCGCGGCAACACGAGGAATTGTTGCTCTTGCGGTTGTGGGGCTTACGGTATTTATGCTCTATCCTTCGTGTCAGAATTTCTATAATGAAACGCGTCAGTTACAGCAACTGCAAGCGGAATACCAGGCGCTTTCGGACTATAACACGCAAATGCAATCGCAGATTGACTACCTTAACACCGATGAGGGTCTTGAAGAATATGCCAGATCTGAATTAGGCTGGATTCGTCAGGATGAACGTATGGCCACGGTTGAAGGCGTGGAATCTTCTGTGGATGGGTCGACGCAAACCAATACGACCTATTCGCCGTTGAATGAAGATATTCCTGCTCCTGCTACGTGGTATTCAGGTGTTTTGGATGTGTTATTCGGATATGGAAATTAATCATTCAGCAGATAAATCCGCCCAGCTAACGGACAAAACTGCCCAGCAATTAATGGGCGAATCAGTCAAGCAATTGGCAGATGCATCAGCTCAGCCACTATCAGGCAATTCAGTTCAGCGCAGGGCATCTCTTGATATTGGTACCGTAACGTGTCGTTTGCTTTTGGCGGATGTATCAGATACGTCATTTGCCGAGTTGGAACGTCGCGTTGCTATTACCAATCTTGGCATTGGGGTAGATAAAACGCATATGCTTCAAGACGATGCTATAGCGCGCGTCGAACACCAAATTGCCGAATATGTTTCAGTAATCAATTCGTACAAAACTCCCGAGCATCCCGCTATTCCTATAACAGCTGTTGCTACGAGTGCTGCTCGTGATGCGCAGAATTCCGATGTGTTAGTAGAACGCCTTCGTGCGCTTGGGGTTGAACTTTCTATCATCGAAGGAACCCGCGAAGCGGCGCTTTCATTTAGGGGTGCTGCTCAAGGCCACGAAGGTGAAAACTTGCTGGTGGTGGATATTGGCGGAGGATCAACTGAAATTGTGCTCGGTGTTGGTGGGGGTAATCCTCGTTTTTCCCATTCGTTCAATATTGGATGTCGCCGTATGACAGAGCGCTTTATGGCCTGCGATCCGCCTACGACCGAACAGTGTGATGCTTTGCGCGCATATGTATACCAGGAAATGAAGCCCTACTTTGAGCAAGCCCGCGCAGAGGGTAATACAATCGATCGAATTATTGCGGTAGCGGGTACCCCTACAAGCGTGGTTGCTATCGATAGGCATTTGGAAGTATACGACTCTTCCAAAGTGCACAACACGCAGGTTAGCCGAGAAACCCTAGAGCGCATCTACGATGAACTTCGCGCGATGGATCTTGAGCATCGAAAGCAGGTTGTGGGGCTTGAACCAGCACGAGCAGGCGTGATTGTTGCAGGTTTGGCGATTTTGTTAGAAGTACTTACTTTGACAAATTGTTCTTCATTTACTGTGAGCGAATCTGATATATTACAAGGGATGCTTCTCTCTGACTGAGATCCGCAAAGGTAGTTCAGGCGTTACCTTTTTGTAGAAGAGACAAGGTCTTTCTTAGAACTTCGTCGCCTAAGGCTTGCAAATTATTATTTTTGCTATGATAATAGGCGTTCGTTACGAAGAATCACGGGAGCGTGGCGGAATTGGCATACGCAGCGGACTTAAAATCCGCCGCCTTCGGGCTTGTGGGTTCGAGTCCCACCGCTCCTACCAGTTCATTTTTAACGAGCAACTGCATAACAGGCTTATCCTTTTGCGCACTGAGCTTTGTCATGCGAAATAAGGTAAAGTTGACTTTTCTTAAGGGAAAGCGTTTGATATGTCAGGTATTTCCTCACACGTGGAAGCTCTCGATGAAGCAACAATCGATTTCAAAGATTTTGAAACGCTTGCAAGCGAAGTAGAAGCAGAAGCAAATTCTCCTAAACTCTTTGAAGTGTATCTGAATCGCTATGCTGAAAAAGCAGGCGAAATCATAAATCGTTTTATTCCTGTTGGAACGCACCCCGACATGGATAAATATCTTTATACCCCTCTTCGCAAATACAGTGAAAATGGTGGCAAACGTCATCGTCCTCTTATTTGTGTTGCTGCTTGCGCGGCAGTAGGAGGCAACCCTTCACGGGCTTTTTCTTCTGCAGCAGCTATTGAGCATTTTCATACCGCTGCATTAATTCATGACGATATTGCAGACGATGCAACTCTTCGTCGCTCTGAGCCTTGCATGCATTTAACGCAGGGTATTGGCCTTGCCATTAATGCGGGCGACTTGGCACTTTCCATCGTTAACGGCATTGTTATGCGCGACCCACTTTTGGAAGATTCCTTGAAGGTTCGCGTGGCAATTGAGCTGGTATCTATGGCGCAGAATACCGTAGAAGGCCAGGCGCTCGATATTGGTTGGGCGCGCGATGGTCGCTATGACATTGCCCCCGAAGATTACCTGGCAATGGCAATTCACAAAACCGCACATTATTCAGGAGCAGTTCCACTGGCTGTCGGCGCTCTTGTTGGTGGCGGTAGTGAAGAACAAATTGAAGGCTTGCGCTCTTATGGCCTTGATACCGGTCTTGCTTTCCAGATTCAAGATGACCTGTTGAACTTGGTCGGTACTAAAGAGGCTAAGGAAAAAGACTTCCGAAGCGACATTACCGAAGGCAAGCGCACCCTTGTGGTGGTACACGCGCTTAAGCATTCTGAAAAGCGCGACCGTTTGATTGAAATTCTTTCTTCTAAGGAAACCGATCCTGCCGTTTTGGAAGAGGCGGTTACTATCATGCGCGAATCGGGCAGCATTGATTATGCTCGCGATTATGCCGAAAAACTTACTGCAGATGCACAGAAGCGTCTTGAAGCTCTGCTGCCTGCAACTCCTGCGCGTGATCTGCTTGTTTCTATGGCGAATTGGTTTGTTGATCGTTTGAAGTAGTGGTGAAGTATGGATCCTATTCGTAAGAATGATTCTGGTGCTGCAGTTTTAGACGTTCAGCGAAGGCTGGTTACGGCTGGTTTTCTTGCCAAAGAAGCAGTATCTGGAACTTTTGATGCTAAAACCGTTAATGCTGTTGCGCAGCTTTGTGTGGCATGCGGTATTGATCCTCGTCAAGAAGTCGACGAGGTAGTTTGGAATAAGCTGGTAGACGAATCCTTCGAGCTGGGGGATCGTAACCTGTATTTGCGTGTTCCTTTCTTCCATGGTCGCGATGTGCGCACCCTTCAAGAAGCGCTTTCGGCTCTTGGTTTTTCCTGTGGCGAAAAAGATGGCATTTTTGGTGCGCATACCGAAGATGCGGTACGTCGTTTCCAGCTGAATATGGGTCTTCCTACCGACGGTATTGTTGGCGCTTTCACTTTCCGTGCGCTTATCAATTTGCAGCATTCTTGGAAGGGTAAAGACTCCTTTACTTCAACTCCTCATTTGGGTTTTGCACGCGCATCCGAAGCGCTGGAATCTACCATGATTTGCCTGTATGGGGTAACCGATTTTACTCGTTCGGTTGCAGCGCGTATGTCTAACCTTGCGCTGGCAACCAATCCTACCTCTAAGGTTATGAGTGCCGATTCGCTCTTGGTTCCGCCCGATGACAATACGCTCTTCGTTCAGATTTTGGTAGGCGAAGAAAAACCTGCTGCGGTTCTTCCTACGGTTGAATTCGAAAACGAAGAAAGCCTTGGCGTTCGTTTTGCGCAGGCTATTAAAGCAACTGAGCATCATGACCGCCGTATTGCGGTTCGCCTTCCCAATGAAGGTTGGGAAGATGCGGGCGAGGCGCGTTCGGCTCAGCACTACGCCATCGTATTATTAGACGCTCTTTGCAGCGCTTTGCTTATTCTTGAACAGTAAGGTTTCCGTAAACCTTTTCAGCTTGTGAGTAATGACTGTTATACTGTGGACGCACAATAATTGAAGGGAAGGCGTTCATTGGAAGCATCAGCACTTATTCTTGCTGCGGGCGCGGGTACTCGTATGAAGTCATCAAAGCCCAAGGTTGCTCACGAGATTTTGGGGAAGCCGCTGGTTCGCTGGGTGGTAGATGCAGCTCATGCAGCTGGTATTGATTCGGTGGTAAGCATCGTTGGACACGGCAGAGATCAAGTAGAGCCTCTGCTGAGCGATACTACGATGGTGGTTCAAGAAGAACAGCTTGGCACCGCTCATGCGGTATTGGTTGCTCGCGAAGCACTGGCGGGCAAATCGGGCTCTTTGGTTGTTCTAACGGGGGATTCTCCGCTCGTAAAACCATCTACCATTGAAGAGCTTGTTCGCACGCGTGAAGAATCAAACGCAGCGGTAGTAGTTCTTACCATGGAAGCAGAAAATCCTTTTGGCTATGGTCGTATTGTTCGCGACGATGCGGGCGATGTTATGGCTATTGTTGAGCAGAAGGATTGCACACCTGAACAGGCTGAAATCACTGAATGCAATTCTGGTTTTTATTGCTTTGATATTGAATTGTTGTTCTCTGCATTGGAAGAGGTTTCAACCGACAATGCACAAGGGGAATACTACTTAACTGACGTGTTGGGCATTGCGCGTAATCGCGGTCAGCGCGTATTGGCATACAGGGCGCAAGACCCAACTGAATGCTTGGGCGTTAATTCTCGTATTCAGCTTGCCCAAGCAACGCAAATCCTACAGCAGCGTATCAATGAAGCTCATATGGCTGCTGGTGTTACTATGATGGATCCTAAAACCACGTGGATTGGTCCAGATGTAACCATCGAGCAGGATGTTGAAATTCTTCCCATGACTTTCTTGCTTGGCAAAACATCGGTAGCTACGGGCAGCGTACTTGGCCCTAACACTCGTTTGACTGATGTGGTGGTAGGTCCAAATTGTACGGTAGATGAAACCGTTGGCATTGAAGCCACTATGGAAGAAGGCGTTACCTGCGGTCCTCGTGCTTATCTTCGCCCAGGAACTTATCTCTGCGAACATGCAAAAGCAGGTACCCATGTTGAAATAAAGAAATCCACCATTGGCCCTGGTTCAAAGGTGCCTCACCTGTCCTACATTGGCGATGCTACCGTCGGTCGTGATGTAAATATCGGCGCAGGCAGCATTACGTGCAATTATGACGGTGAAAAGAAATGGCCTACTACTATTGGCGATAACTGCTTTGTTGGTAGTGACGTTATGATGGTAGCGCCAGTAAATCTTGGTGAAAACTCGCTTATTGGTGCGGGTTCAGTTATTACTAAAGATGTTTCTGCGGGAGCTCTTGGTTTAGGACGTGCCCGTCAGACGGAGATCGAGCACTGGAACGAGAGGAAGAACAACAAATGAGCAATATGACAAAAACCATGGCAATCTTCGCGGGTTCTACGTGCCCCGATCTTGCTGAGGAAATTGCAACCAAGTTGGGCACTACGCTTGGCAATGTAAAGCTCGAAAAGTTTTCTAATGGCGAAATTTACGCACGTTATTTAGAAAGCGTTCGTGGTGCTGATGTGTTTCTCGTTCAGTCCACGTCTACTCCTAATGTAAACGAAGCTTTAATGGAGCTTTTAATTATGGCTGATGCTGCAAAGCGCGCATCTGCTCGTACGGTAAATGCGGTAGTACCTTGCTATGGCTATGCTCGTCAGGACCGCAAGGCTGCTGCTCGTGAACCTATTACGGCTAAGTTGGTCGCTAACTTGATGACGGTTTCTGGTATTGACCGCATGATTACTATCGATCTTCACCAGGGTCAGATTCAGGGCTTTTTCGATACCCCAGTAGACCACTTAACAGCATTGCCTATTTTTGCTGATTACTTCAGAAAGAAGGATTTGGATTCTGAAAAGCTGTGCGTAGTAAGCCCCGATGTTGGTCGCGCTAAGGCAGCAAAGAAGCTTTCCGATATGCTTCATGCAGACCTGGCTATCATGCACAAGGGTCGTCCTGGTCATAACAAGGCAGAAATTACTGCGTTGATTGGCGATGTTAAGGACAAGATCTGTATCGTAAACGACGATATTATCGACACGGCAGGCACGCTGTGTGCTGCGGTAGCAACCCTTAAGGAAAAGGGTGCAGAACGCGTCTTTGTATGCGCAAGCCATCCAGTATTCTCTGGTCCTGCTTACGAGCGTTTGGAAAACTCCCAGATTGAAGAAGTAGTAGTGTGCAACACTATTGCCGTTCCTGACGAGCGCCAGACGGGCAAGATCCGTGTTATTTCGGTAGCTCCACTTCTGGCAAACGCTATCAACAACGTTTACACCAACGCCTCTGTTGCTTCCTTGTTCGACCCCGAGTTTGCTCTGTAATTTATGCAAGTAATCGTTGGACTTGGAAACCCAGGCGAAGAATACGCGCATACCCGCCACAACGCTGGTTTTGAGGTTATTGATCTCTTAGCTCAGCGTTGGGGTGTGTCGTACTGGAAAAATACCTGCGGTGCGTTAGTGGGTGAAGCTAAGGTTCGCTTAGCATCGGGCGATGTTGAAAAGGTTATTCTGGCAAAGCCTCAAAGCTTTATGAACTTATCAGGAGGACCTGTTTCGCGTCTTTGTCGCGACTATGAAGAAGATCCTGCTGAGCTTATTGTTATCCACGACGAGCTTGATATTAATCCTGGCACGGTTCGCGTGAAAAAGGGCGGTGGCCATGCGGGCCATAATGGCTTGCGCTCGATTATTGAAAAGCTGGGCACTCGCGACTTTTTGCGCGTTCGTACGGGCATCGGTCGCCCTCCAGGACGCATGAGCGTGGTCGACTTCGTGTTGCAGGCTCCCAAAAAAGAAGCCAAGGATGATTTCGACGAGGCGTGCGTATTGGCTGCTGATGCGGTGGAATCGCTTCTCAATGAAGGGCTGGAACGCACGCAAAACGCGTTTAACCGATAAGTCACCCTGCATTTACCTGCCTTGTATGTAGGACATATAACCGCTTAACTTCAAAGAGCTTCTCTTGTTACGAGAAGCTCTTTTCTTGTGCGACAATAGAGCATGAGAAAAGAACGTATGGTAGGTATTAAGTATGAATGCGCGTATTAATTTAGCTACCGCCGACGAAGCGGTAGTGAATCTTCTTGCAACAACTCTAGATTTGCCGAACTTTATTGCAGCCACCCTTGCTTCTCGTGGTATTGATACCCCTGAAAAAGCGGAGGCGTTTTTGCATCCTGTGTTGGAAACAGATTGGCAGGATCCTTATTTAATTGACGGCATGGATGCTGCGGTAGATCGTATTGCTCAGGCTATACGCAATGAAGAGCATATTTTGGTATATGGCGACTTCGATTTGGACGGCGTGTCTGCAACAACGCTTATGACGCGTGGTCTGCGTGCCTGCGGTGCTCGCGTGACTCCTTTTATTCCGCTGCGTTTTGAAGAAGGCTATGGTTTATCCGATGCTTCGATTGAGCGTGTGGCTACCTATGATCCCAATTTGGTTGTTACGGTGGACAATGGCATTGCAGCGCAGCGAGAAGTACAGATTTTGCTCGATCGCGGTATAGATGTTGTTATTACCGATCACCATGAACCAGCAGATTTGGTACCTGTTGGAGTGCCCGTGGTTGATCCGAAATGTAGCGATAATCCCAGTGCTATTTTGGCAGGCGCGGGTGTTGCCCTAAAGGTTATGCAGGCGGTAGGCTCGCGCTTTGGAAAGCCTAATTTATGGCGCGACCTTATAGACTTGGCAACTTTAGGTACCGTTGCTGACCTTATGCCTATGCGCGAACAGAACCGCGCTTTGGTAAGCGAAGGCTTACGCATGATAAACGAAAACCCAAGGCCTTGCATTGCGGCGCTTTTGGGCGAATCGGGCTTCGCGGATAAGCCAGTAACTTCTTCAAATCTCAGTTTTACGTTGGTTCCGCGTCTTAATGCGGCAGGACGTATGGGTAACGCGCAGCTGGCGCTTGATTTGCTGCTCAGCGATGATTTTGCCGATTCAGCTCGTTTAGCTTCTGAGCTGGAAGACACCAATACGCGCCGTAGAACTATTGAAGCTGAGCTGGCAGAGGTCGCCTCTGCTCAGGCAGAGCAGGTCTTCAAGGGTCAGCGTGCGCTAGTGGTAGCGGGCGAGGGTTGGCATGAAGGTGTAAAGGGTATTGTGGCTTCACGCTTGGCCAACCGCTATGGCGTTCCTACCTTGCTTTTCACCATTGAAGGCGATGAAGCGCACGGCTCGGGCCGTAGCGTAGGTCAGGTCAATCTTTTTCAAGCAGTATCAAACTGTCAGGATATTTTGGTGCGCTTTGGTGGTCACCATGCTGCGGTAGGGGTAACGCTTAAAGCGGATAAGATTCCAGAATTTACCGAGCGCCTCTGCGAATATATGGATAAGCTACCACCCGAGGATTTCATTCCTCGAATTGAGGTGGATGCATCGGTTGATCTTAGCGAACTTACCCTTGCTAATGTGGAAAAGCTCGATTTGTTAGCGCCTTTTGGTCAGGAGAATTCCAGTCCTCATTTTCTAGCTCATGGTGTCATGATGGCGGGCGGACGTGCTGTTGGGGCGGATAAGAATCATCTTTCCTGCACGTTGACTGATGGCATTCATTCGCTGAATTGCATTATGTTTCATTGTTCTGATACTGCAGCGCTGCTTAATTGCGGCTGCGCTTTGGATGCGGTGTTTGAACTGCAAATAGACACCTGGAAAGGACGCCGTTCAGTAAAAGCGGTTGTGTCATCGCTCAAGCCCGTATCTCCCTGTGCCGCCTTGGAAGCGTGTTTGGAAGATACCGACAAAGATTTTGTTACTGGTCTTGTCGCGGCAGGTATGACCGAGCGTGATATGCGCGATGCTTCTGAATGGGAAAGTCCTGAATCGGATCGTGTAATGTGGGAGAGTCGTGCGCAGTCTGATCCTGCAGCGTTTAGGCAAGATTTAATCCAGGCGTTCCTCGGGGAAGGCAGCTTGCATGCTTCTCAGCAGCAGGCACTCGATTTGCTTGATGAGGGACATTCGGTATTTACCGTAATGGGAACGGGCCGAGGAAAGTCGCTTATCTTCTACATCCATGCTGCCGAATTGGCGCTTGCAGAACATAAGACTAGTTTATTCGTATATCCGCTTCGCGCGCTTGTGGCAGACCAGGCCTTTCATTTGGAACGAACCTTAGGTTCGTTTGGCTTGACGGTAGAAATGCTTACGGGTGCCACGCAAGAATCCGACCGTGCGCGCATTATGCGTGATTTGGCACAGGGCGCAATCGATATTGTGCTTACCACGCCAGAGTATCTTGATTTTCACGCGAGCGAACTGGCGCAGGCGTGCTCGATTGATTTTGTGGTTATCGATGAAGCACATCATGTGGGTACCTCGAAAGCGGGATTCCGTCCCTCTTATACGCGATTAGGAAATGCCCTTCATCGTTTGGGTACTCCTCAGGTGTTGGCACTTACCGCAACGGCAGACGACGCTATAACTGAAGACATTCGCACTGCGTTTGGTTTGGATGATTTGGTGTTTGATAATACCGAACGCTCTAACTTGGTGGTGGTCGATCAGCGTAACAGCAAGAAGCGCGAGCGCTATTTGGCAAGCTTGGTGGCGCGCGGAGAAAAAACGCTTATCTATGTAAATTCTCGTATGGAATCGGTGGCGCTTGTTCGTCGTTTGCGCAAGCAGGAGCCCCATATTGCTTCCTTGATCGGATTCTATAATGCAGGTCTTTCTCGTTCTGAACGAGCACGCGTTGAAACCCTGTTTAGAGAGGGTGGCCTTCAGATACTGGTAGCCACTTCTGCCTTTGGTGAAGGGGTGGATATTCCTGGAGTTCGCCATGTGGTGTTGTATCATCTGCCCTTTAGCGAAGTTGAATTCAATCAGATGAGTGGACGTGCGGGACGTGATGGTGCTGAAGCGCAGATCCATTTACTGTTCAGCAAAGCAGATGTGGATCTTAACACTGCCTTGTTGCATGAAATTGCTCCCGACCATGATGAAATGGCGCAGATTTATCGAGGGTTGCGCGCTATTCAGCAATCCGTTCCGCAAAGCTTTTTCGAATTGGACGCAGATGATGTAGCGCGACGGGCGACGCGTCTGTTTGGTACTACAGTAACTCCCGAGCAGGTAAACAATGGCGTTGCGGTATTCGAAGAATTGGGCTTGTTAGAAACTAAAACCGAAGATGATAAGCAGGCTTCTTCTGCGAGTTCTGCTGTTAAGCGGTTTGTATATGTCGTAGACTATAAAGGAAAAGTTGAACTAAGCGATAGCGTGCAGTATCGTGAAGGTTTAGACGAATTTGATTCATTCATGACATTTAAAGACTGGGTGCTGGGGAGTTCTGCGGATCAGTTACAAGACCGCATTAGGCACCCCTTACTTCCGTATAGTACTGACGGAGAGGGGAGGTAGATCATGGCGAATTCTTATGTTCACCAAGTGGGTTTGGTGCCATCCGCTGTTGATCCCACTATTAAATCATCCACTTCTGCTCCTGTTGGTTCCGATCCTAAAGAGCGATTTTTGGAATTAGAGCGCTTGACCTCTTCGTATTTGGACGACGATGACCGTGCGTTATTGGAAAAAGCGTTTCGCTTTGCCGATGAAATGCATGCAGGTCAAAAGCGCAAATCGGGCGAAGCGTTTGTTATTCATCCCGTTGAGGTTGCTATTATTTTGGCCGATCTTCACATGGATGTTGAAACATTGTGCGCAGCGCTGTTGCACGATACGGTAGAAGATACCGTTGCTACCAAACAACAGGTAACCGAGCTTTTTGGTGAAGCAATTGCGAACTTGGTCGATGGCGTTACCAAGATTGCAAAACTTTCTGTAGAAACCCTTTCCGATGAGCAGGCTGAAACGTTTCGTAAGATGCTCATCGCAATGAATAAAGATATTCGCGTTGTTGTAATTAAGCTTGCCGACCGTTTGCACAATATGCGCACGCTTTCTGCGCTGCGTGAAGACAGGCGAATTTTTAAGGCGCGCGAAACCTTGGAAATTTATGCCCCGATTGCTCATCGTTTAGGCATTAGTTCTATTAAGTGGGAATTGGAAGATTTGGCATTCTTCTATTTGGAACCCACAAAGTTTAAGCAGGTTTCTCGCATGGTTGCAGAAACCCGCAAAGAGCGCGAAGAATATCTGGAAAGCATCATTGATATTCTTCATGGCGAAATGGAAAAGATTGGGGTAGAGGCGCAAATTATGGGCCGCCCCAAGCACCTGTATTCCATTTATCAGAAAATGACCAAGCGTGGTAAGGGCTTTTCGGAAATTTACGACTTAAGTGCGGTGCGTATTATTACTACCTCCGTTAAGGATTGTTATTCTGCGCTCGGTGCGGTACATAGCTTGTGGCATCCTATGCCTGGTCGATTCAAAGACTACATTGCTATGCCAAAGTTCAACATGTACCAAAGCTTGCATACCACCGTTATTGGCCCTACGGGTCGTCCGCTTGAGGTGCAAATTCGTACCGAAGAAATGCATCGTATGAGCGAATACGGTGTTGCTGCGCACTGGCGCTACAAGGAAAAGGGCGGCAAAGGCTCTAGCGATTCTTTCGATAAGCAAATTGCGTGGCTGCGTGAAATGGTTGACTGGCAGGACGAAACTAAGGATTCTCGTGAATTCTTGAAGTCCTTAAAAACCGACCTTGATCCTAAGGAAGTATTTGTCTTTACGCCTAAGGGTAAGGCCATGAGCTTGCGCTTTGGTTCAACGCCCGTGGACTTTGCTTATGCTATTCATACCGAGGTAGGGCATCACTGCGTTGGCGCTAAGGTAAATGGTTCAATCGTTCCTTTGAGCTATCAGCTGCAGATGGGCGATCGTGTTGAAATTTTGACACAGAAAAGCGCAACTCCTTCGCGCGACTGGCTCAATATCGTAAAAACGCCTTCGGCTCGTTCGAAGATTCGCTCTTACTTCTCTAAGATGAGTCGTTCTGATGACTTGCAAACAGGGCGCGATAAATTGGTCCACGAAATGCGCAAGCATGGTCTGGGCATTTCGTCGGCACAAAGCATGCGTGCTATGAAACAAGTTGCGGAAGCAATGGGCTTTAAGAGCGCCGACGATATGCTGGTTAATATTGGTTCGGGCAAAGAAAACCCCATACATGTGGCAAACCGCATGTTAAAGATTTTGGTGGATAAGGGTACCGAAGATGCCGAAAAGCCTCTGATGGGCATGTCGGCTTCTGCTACGGGTAAGATGCCACCGATGCTTACCAGCGTAAAGCGTCCAAAAAAGCATGAAACTCATGCTTCGAATGGTGTTGTGGTGCGCGGTATTGATGATGTTTTAGTTCGTCTTTCTCGTTGCTGTAATCCCGTGCCAGGCGACAAGATTATTGGTTTTGTAACGCGTGGTCGTGGTGTTTCAGTTCATCGTGAAGATTGCCCTAATGCGGTAGAGCTCAAACAGCATCCTGAACGTATCATTGAGGTTCATTGGGAAGATAGTGTGCCTGATGCGATCTATAACGTGGAAATTATTGTTGAGGCGCTCGATCGCATGAACTTGCTTATCGATGTAGCTTCGGTATTGTCTGAATATGGCGCTAACATGCTTAATGTTTCTTCGACGACGCATCGCGATGGCATGGCAGAAATGCGCTTCTTGTTCCAAATTTCTGATATCAGCAAAATTGAGCGCATTCTTTCTAAGATTAATGCGGTCGAAGGAGTGTTTGACGCACGTCGTATGATGTCAGGCTCCACGACAAAGTAAGTGTTTGGAAATATAACCTAGGTTAATGAAGGGGTTTCATCCATGAAGATACAAGTAAAGCGCAAGGGACGCGGGGTATATAGCGTAACGGGTGCTTGTGTAGATATTGAATATAGTGTTTTAGGACCTATTGCTAACAATACGTATGTCATTTCCGATGGTGACTTTACCTTTGTGGTAGATCCTTCACATGATGCGGATGCCATTTTGAAAATGGTAGGTAACCGTTCGGTGGATGCCATTGTGGTTACCCATCATCATGCCGACCATACGAGTGCACTTAAAGCGCTTAAAGATAAAACAGGGGCTCCCGTGTATGCTTCTGCTATTGATACGCCCGTAATTGAAAATCAGCCAAAGGATTTTCCTCCTGCAGAATCGTGCAAGGTTGATGTTCAACTAAAAGACAAGCAGACCGTAAAGCTTGGCAATATGGCATGGAAGGTGCTGGCAACCCCAGGTCATACGCCAGGTGGCATTTGCTTGTTCTTGGAATCCGATAAGGGCAAGTATTTCGATGGTGCTAACGTTTTGATTTCGGGTGACACGCTATTCTGCGGATCTATTGGCAGGACCGACTTTGAAGGTGGTAACGACAAACAGATGCGTGCCTCTCTTCGTCGTTTATCGCAGTTGCCAAATGACACGCTGGTGCTTCCTGGGCATAATTCGCTCACTACGATTGCGGATGAACAGCGTCGTGTGTTTGCGTATTTCTGCTAATACTTACATGTTAGGGTGCCGATACTTGGAGAGTGTCGGCACTTTTATGTAGGCGGTTTCATGTAGGCGCTCTCGTATTGACATTTTCGCGTTTAGGCGTGTTTATATTTCTGGTAAAAGAATTCCTGTGAGCGTTTACAATAATGTAATAAACGAAAAACTAAGCGATTAGCAAGGTTTATATAGTGTGGTAAAGCTCAGCGCATCAGGGGGGATCTAAATGGGTAAACTGACCAAGAAAGAACTCAAGAAGAAAAAGAAGAAGTTTGACTACTATGATGCTTTCGAAACTCAGGCATCAATCGCAGTAAAAGAAGCAAAACTTCTCAAAGAAATTGTTGATGAGTTTGAGTCAGTTGAGCAGATCGAAGAACGTCTTGGTCGTGCTCATGCGCTCGAGCGTGAGGCTGATGAGGTATGCCACAGCATCTTTGAAAGCCTGATCACCGACTTTGTAACACCAATCGATCGTGAAGATGTTATTGGCATTGCTGAAAATCTTGACGAGGTTATTGACCTTACTGAAGAAATCATCCAGCGCTTCTACATGTACGACATTCACTTCATGCACGAGGATGCTAAGAAGTTTGCAAAACTGATTGTTCGTTCCTGTGAGGCGCTTTCTAATGCAATGGCGGATTTCCGCAACTGCAAGAAATCCGACAAGTTTAAGTCGCTCATATATCAGGTAAACGAGCTTGAGGATGAAGCAGACGAGTTATACATCAAACTTATCCGTCAGCTCTACACCGATGAGCGCGAACACACTATGCGTGTTATTGTTTGGACGCGTCTTTTGGATGCCATGGAGGACTGTGTTGACCAGTGCGAATTGGTAGCCAATAAGATGAACATGGTTATGGTTAAGTATGCCTAATTAGTTGCGCCGACTTGTATAGTCGGCGCAACATACGCACGAAACGTCATGACACTGCACGCCACTCTGGCGGGCATCTTGCCTTTCAGTCGATACTCGCGTACCGAAGTACGTGTGCATTTCTTTCACGGCAAGGTGTTCCACCAGTGTGGCGTTTGTTGTTTTTGCTAGTAATGCGCATTTTTAGCGCAGAGACCCAAACATTTGGAAGAAAATTCCCTTAATGCAGCTCTATGAGCTAGTTTCTACTCTATTTCTTTTAAGTGATTCGTTTTGGTTACCAATAATCGGTGTTTAAATACATTGCAGAATGCTTCTAATATAGTTAGAGCTACACTATGGGAATTTCTATCCAAATGTGAGCTCAGAATTTAAAAAAAGAATTTGTTGCATTCAGTTATTGTAGACATTACTGGCAGCTCTGGCTCAAGGCAGACCAGTATCCGCTGCTTCTTTGTGAAATACCACATATGATCTTGCTCCTACGCTTTATGCAGGTTTTTGGTACTATATATCCATTGTTCTCACGTGAGAAAGAAGACCATGTCGTTAATAGTTTCAAAATTTGGTGGCACTTCAGTTGCTTCCCCCGAAAGAATTAAAAACGTAGCAAAACGCCTTATTGCTATGAAGCAGCAGGGCAACGATGTGGTGGCAGTTGTGTCGGCAATGGGTAAGACAACCGATGAATTGGTTGGGCTTGCGGCTGCACTTAACGACCATCCTTCGAAGCGTGAAATGGATATGCTGCTTTCTACAGGCGAGCAGGTAAGTATGTCGCTTCTTGCTATGGCTATTCAGGCGCTTGGCTACAATGCGGTTAGCTTTACGGGGTGGCAAGCAGGCATTACTACCGACAACGATTTTTCTAGTGCAAAAATTGAAGATATCGATGCAAACAAAATCCGTAAAGCCTTATCTACAGGGGCTATCGTAGTTGTTGCTGGTTTTCAGGGGGTATCTGAAAACGGCGACATCACCACGCTTGGTAGAGGCGGCTCTGACACGACGGCGGTTGCGCTTGCTTATGGCATTGACGCTGATGTTTGCGAGATTTATTCGGATGTTGAAGGCATCTATACCGCAGATCCTCGTGTTGCGCCTCGCGCTCGCAAGTTAAGCTGTATCTCTTACGATGACATGCTTGAGCTTTCAAGTGGGGGAGCTGGCGTTCTGCAGGCACGTGCGGTGGAGTTCGCACGTAAATACAATGTGGTAATTCATTCCCGTTCTGCTTTCTCTGACGAAGAAGGCACACTTATCAAGGAGGTTGTTCCTTCCATGGAGCAGGCAGTTATTTCTGGTATTGCACACGATACATCCGAGATGAAAATTACGCTTCGCGGTCTTCCTGATGAGTTGGGAATTGCAGCACGCGTATTTTCTATTCTGGCATCAAGCGATGTTTCGGTTGATATGATCATCCAAAACGTTACCAACGATGGCAAGGCAAACATTTCCTTTACGTTCCCTGGCTCTCAGAAAGAACAGGCATTGTCGGCAGTTGAACGTATTACGCAGCAGTTCGGCGCTACTTCTTTAATGGACGACAATATTGCTAAGGTTTCGTTGGTAGGCACGGGCATGAAGTCAAGCCCTGGTGTTGCTGCTAAGGCTTTTGCGGCGTTGGCAGAAAACAACGTTAACATCATGATGATTTCCACTAGCCCTATCCGTATTTCAGTTGTGGTTGAGGGCAGCCAGGTACAGACGGCGGTTCGTTGCTTGCATACCGCGTTCGGCTTGGACTCTGATAGTATCTTCGAGGAAACGCAGCTTTCTCCAGAAGAAATTGCTGCAAAGATGGCAAAGGGTCGTTAATAGAAGTAAAGTGGTTGCGTTTATCCTGGAGATGGCAAAGGGTCGCTAATTAAATCATAAAGATTTTCGTATTAAGGCGCTGCTCAAAATATCGGGCAGCGCATTTTTATATTTCACATGTGACAAATGGACAGGTCATTTGTTACGGGTAATTTGTCACGCCTGTATTACCGCCTCTTTCATGGAGTGCACGTAATCTTCGACATAAGGTACACAGTCTTTTCCGTATTGCGCACAAAGCTTCACAATGGCACTGCCCACAATGGCGCCATCACTTTGGGCTGCCATGGTGTGGGCTTGTTCTGGGGTGGAAATACCAAAACCTACCGCGCAGGGAATGCCTTGCTGTTCTTTTACGAGCGCTACCATAGCTCCAATATCGGTGGTGATGTTGGAGCGCACTCCGGTTACGCCTAAAGAAGAAACGCAGTACACAAATCCGTGAGCCTTCTTGGCGATTGCCGCAATACGCTTGTGGGAGGTGGGCGCAATCATGGGGATACGATCGATCCCTACTTTAGCGAAGGGAACTTCAAATTCGTCGGCTTCTTCGAAGGGAACATCGGGCAGGATAATGCCATCAACACCTGCTTCAGCAGCTGTTTTTGCAAACTGGTCGATGCCGTAGGAGAAAATTACGTTGGCGTACGTCATAAATACCAAAGGTATTTGAGTGGTTTTCCTTACGCGACGTACCAGATCAAACACCTTATCGGTGGTGGTGCTAGCTGAAAGGGATCGAATGTTGGCTTCTTGGATAACGGGTCCTTCGGCGGTAGGGTCTGAAAACGGAATACCCAATTCAATGAGATCAGCTCCTGCGCGTTCCATGGCGTAGATTAGCTGCTCGGTGGTTTCTAGGTCTGGGTCGCCGCAAGTTATAAAGGGAATAAATGCTTTGCCGTTTTCGAAAGCGCGGGCTATGTTGCTCATGTTGTATCTCCTTAGGGGTTGTTCGTTTCAGAAAAGTTCGTGTGTAATCTTGCTGGGGTTAGCCTGGTTTAATATAGGTTCGCTTGTTTGCTTGCTCTATTCGTGAATATCTTCGCCACGGTAGCGTGCAATAGCCGCACAGTCTTTATCTCCTCGACCCGATAGTGTAATAACGATGGTTTGATCGGAGCTCATGGTTGGAGCAAGTTTGCGCGCATAGGCAACTGCGTGGGCACTTTCAATAGCAGGAATAATGCCTTCAGTGCGGGAGAGGTATTCGAAAGCATCAACGGCTTCATCGTCGGTGATGGCTACGTATTCGGCGCGTCCTGCATCGTGAAGTGCAGCATGTTCAGGGCCAATGCCGGGATAGTCAAGACCAGCGGAAATAGAATACACGGGGGCAATTTGTCCGTGTTCGTCCTGACAGAAATAGCTTTTCATGCCATGGAAAATTCCCAGCTTTCCTGTGGCGATGGTAGCGGCGGTTTCAAAGGTATCAATGCCGCGACCCGCTGCTTCGCAACCAATAAGGCGTACCTCGGGGTCGTTGATGAAGTGATAGAACGATCCAATAGCATTCGATCCACCACCCACGCAGGCCATTACTACATCGGGAAGCTTTCCTTCAAGTTCCAACATCTGTTCTTTAATCTCTGACGAGATAACAGCCTGAAAATCGCGCACGATAGTAGGGAAGGGATGGGGACCCATGCAGGAGCCAAGGCAGTAGTGGGTGTCGTCAATCCGATTGGTCCATTCGCGGAAGGTTTCGCTTACCGCATCTTTAAGCGTGCCTGTGCCGCTGTCGACAGGGTGCACCTCAGCACCCAACAGGCGCATTTTGTACACGTTGAGCGCTTGACGTTCGGTGTCTTCGCGACCCATAAATACCAAGCATTCCATATCAAGCAAAGCTGCGGCGGTAGCGGTGGCAACACCGTGTTGTCCAGCACCGGTTTCGGCAATCAGGCGAGTTTTACCCATCTTTTTTGCCAGAAGTGCCTGACCCAATACGTTGTTGATTTTATGAGCGCCTGTGTGGTTAAGGTCTTCGCGCTTGAGGTAGATTTTTGCTCCACCTAAGTCTTCGCTCATGCGGCGCGCATAGTACAGACGCGATGGGCGACCTGCGTAATCATTTAAAAGCTTTTGGAGCTCTGCTTTGAATTCGGGGTCATCTTTGAAATGAGTGTAGGCTTCATCAAGTTCAATGATGGCATTCATTAACGTTTCGGGAATATATTGGCCGCCGTGAATGCCGAAACGTCCTTTGCTGGTGTTCTGTGTGGTCATGTGTTGCTCCTTAGATTCGGTAGGGTTGGTGTTTGAGGTGGTTTGGGGTGCGTTTGTGGTTGCCAGGCCTGCGACTGTGGCAGTGTGGTGCGCGGTTGCTGTGGTTTGATGCACGATTGCGGTGGCGCATTGTATTTTTTCGCGATCTTTTAGTCCGTTTGTTTCCAGTCCACTGCTTAGATCTACACCCCAGGGATTGAGGTTATTGAGTGCTTCGGGAATGGTTTGTGGATATAAGCCGCCCGCTAAAAGGTAGGGACGGGCAAAGGTTTTAAGTAAAGACCAATCGAAGGACTTACCGCTGCCTTGTCCGCTGTCGAGCAAAACCATATCGACACTCGATGTTTTAGCTTTGGCAAGATCATTGGCGTTTTTAATTTGGAATGCTTTGATAATGGGCAGGGTGCACTGTTCGCGGAGGTGTGCTATGTAGTCTTCATCTTCGTTGCCATGAAGCTGTATTGCTTGGATACTTCCGATGTGTGCAAGTGCGACTATCTGATTGATGGGTGCGTCAACAAACACGCCAACCGAGCAGATGGTTGGATCAAGACGTGAGGCAAGTTCAATCTGCTGTTCTGCGCTAACGCTGCGCGTGCTCTTCGGAAAATCAATAATGAAGCCGCACATATCGGGATGCGCTTCATTTACTGCAGCAATGTCTTCAAGTCGTGTCATGCCGCAGGTTTTGATATAGGTGCGCTCGGTAGTAGGTGATGCGTTGCGAAGAAAATCAGAGCAGGTGGTCTGCGTGTTTTTGGAAGATGCTGCAATGTTTGGTTCGGCATCGTGGGCGGTGTCGCTGGGGCAATCGCCACGAAGAATGCTAAGGGTTTTAGCTTTGTTGGTGCTGCGCATAAGCGTTTCGCCAATAAGAACGGCATCTACGCCAATGCTTTCAAGTTGCGCAACATCTTCGCGCGTTTTAATTCCGCTTTCTGAAACAAACAAAACGTCTTTAGCACGTTCGCGTAAACGCAGGCTATTGGTGGTGTCTACCTCGAACGTTGCCAGGTTGCGATTATTTACTCCAATAATGCGGGCGCCTGCAGCAAGGGCGCGGTCAATTTCGTCAGCGTCGTGAGCTTCTACCAATGCAGAAAGCCCTAAGGCGTGTGCAAGATTCAAATATTTGCTGAGTTCTTCATCGTTAAGAATCGAACAGATAAGCAATACTGCGCTTGCGCCTAATACCTTTGCTTCGTAGATCATGCGCGCATCCACCGTGAAGTCTTTTCGTAGAACGGGAATAGAAACGTTTGCGGCGATGGTTTTTAGATACTCGTTTGATCCCAAGAAAAAGTAGGGCTCCGTTAAGCATGATATAGCAGCAGCACCACTGTTTTCGTAGGCTTTAGCGATGCCTTGATACGGAAACTCTTTAGCTATAACTCCTTTAGAAGGGGAGGATTTTTTCACCTCGCAAATAAAGGATGTGCCGCGTTGAGCAAGTGCCTGCTCAAAGGGGAACGTGAAAGGTCCTTGGCTCAGTTCTTCGTTTGCACGAGCATGCGCTTGCTCGATTAAAGCCTCGTCAGAGATAAGGGTTCGTTCGTATTCGATGCGCTGGCGTGTTTTTTCTGCAATGCGTTGAAGTATGTTGCTCATCGGTTGGTCTCCTGGATAAATTCTTCAAGCTTTGCTGCGGCTTTGCCTGCATCGATAATTTGTTCAGCAAGGCGAACGCCTGCTTCCATGGTTTCTGCGGCACCTGTGATGTAGAGTGCAGCTCCTGCGTTCAGGCAAACAGCGCAGCGTTTTGGTCCACGGTCTTCACCGTTAATAATGGCTCGGGTAATAGCGGCATTAACATCGGGCTTTCCGCCAACCAAATCCTGTTTTGCGCAGCGCTCATAGCCGAACTGTTCTGGGGTTATTTCGTAGGATTGGAACCAGCCATCTTTAATTTCACAAACGCTGGTGGGGCCTGCCATGGAAATTTCATCAAGGCTATCCTGGCCGTAGACCACCATGCCGCGGCGAACGCCCAGTTTCATCATTACCTGCGCAAGCGGTTCCACTAATTCCTGGTCGTAGACGCCCATAAGTTCCATGTTTGCGCCTGCGGGGTTGCTCAAAGGACCCAAGATATTAAATACAGTGCGGATTCCCAGTTCTTTGCGAACGGGTGCAACGTATTTCATAGCGATGTGATAGTTCTGTGCGAACAGAAAACAGATATTAATCTTTTGCAGAAGCTCAGCGCTTCGTTCAGGGGTAATGTCGATTTTTACTCCAAGTTCTTCCAAAACATCAGCGGCACCGCATTTAGATGAAGCGGCACGGTTGCCATGCTTTGCAACGGGAACTCCTGCTGCTGCAATAACAAGCGAAGCAGTGGTGGAAATGTTGAACGAATTCGATCCATCGCCGCCTGTGCCTACGATTTCAAGAGCATCCACTTCGTGGAGAAGCTTTACACAATGAGCGCGCATACCTGCTGCTGAAGCAGTGATTTCGTCGATGGTTTCACCTTTCATAGCAAGTGCGGTTAGATAGGCTGCCATTTGAACAGGGGTGGCTTTGCCGCTCATGATTTCGTCCATTACAGCTTCGGCTTCTTTGTAAGGAAGGTTTTGCTTTTGGGCTACTTTTTTGATGGCTTCTTTAATCATGGGAGATCTCCTTTTTGTTGGATTGAGTTGGATTGTTGAATTGCGTTTCGCTATTGAATTGAGTTGCGGTGCCGAACCGAGCCGTGGTGCTGAACCGAGCTGTGGTGTTGAATTGAGCTGTGGTGTTGAATTGAGCTGCGGTGTTAAATTGAGCTGCGACATCTAAGAAGTTTTGTAGTATCTGCCTTCCGTCAGGAGTCAGAATTGATTCGGGATGGAACTGAACTCCGTAGGTGGGGTGAAGACGGTGAGCTACCGCCATAACTTCATCTTGTGCGCGAGCAATAACATGAAGCTCAGCGGGAAGCGTTTCTTCATCTGCCGCAAGCGAGTGATAGCGCGCAACCGATATGGTGTGGGGTAGGTCTTTAAAGAGGGGCGAAGTTGTATCTAGATTGGCAGGGGAAGATTTTCCGTGCATAAGGTGTTTTGCGTGGCCCACCACCGCGCCAAATGCCTCGCAAATTGCTTGATGTCCAAGACAAACGCCGAGCAGGGGGATTGTTCCCGATAGGCGCTGGACTACCTCAACGCAAATTCCTGCGTCGGCAGGTTTTCCAGGACCAGGGGAAAGTACGATGGCATCGGGGTTTAAAGATGCAAGTTCTTCTGTGCTGATGGCGTCGTTTCGGTACACCACTACGTTGGGATCAAGAGAGCCAAGCAACTGGTAGAGGTTATAAACAAAGCTGTCGTAGTTATCGATTAAAACAATCATCTTACAGACCTCCATTTGCGGTAGTAAGCGCAGAAATTACGGCTGCCGCTTTGTTTTGGCATTCGCGATATTCCGATGCGGGATCGCTGTCGGCAACGATGCCCGCTCCTGATTGAACGCAGATTTGGTTGTGCTTTTTGTAGGCAAGGCGAATAGCAATGCAGATGTCCATATTTCCAGAGAAATCGAGATACCCAAGCGCGCCTCCATAGATGCCTCGGGGTGTGGGTTCTAGTTCGTTGATAATTTCGCAGGCGCGAATTTTTGGTGCGCCCGATAAGGTTCCTGCGGGAAGTACGGCATCAACGGCATCGAGGGCATCTTTGTCGGGGTTAATGGTTCCTTTTACGGTGGATCCAATGTGCATGACGCGTGAAAATTCCAGCACATCAAGATAGGTGTCCACGTGAACCGAACCGAGCGAACAAACACGTCCAAGATCGTTTCGGCCTAGATCGACCAACATGTTGTGTTCGGCGAGCTCTTTTTCATCGGCAAGAAGTTCTTCTTTAATGCGCTTGTCTTCTTCTGGAGTGGCACCGCGCGGGCGTGTACCTGCAAGAGGGAAGGTTTGAAGTTGGTCGCCTTCCAGGCGCACGAGTGTTTCAGGCGATGCTCCTGCGATTTCTACAGAATCGCTGGTGAAATACAGCATGTAGGGCGAAGGATTTTCGCTTCGCAGTACACGATAGGCATCAAAGAGGCTTCCCGTTGCAGGAGCGGTAAGGGGGTTTGAAAGAACGACTTGGAAGATGTCGCCTTCATAGATATGATCTTTAGCTTTTTCGATCATGGTGCAGTATTGCGACTCGTCTAGGGAGGACACAAAGTCGTGTTCTAGGTGGAGCGTTTCGAAGGTATGACGTGGCCCCCGTAAAAGAATGTTTTCAATGTAGGCAAGCTTTTCTTCTGCCTGTCTATAGGATTGCTCGAGGGTGTCAAGGCGCCCTGCGTTGAAGTTCTGCTTCGCGCAAGGATAAACGCCGGTAATAAGCACTACTTTTTGGCGATAGGAATCAAATACGATTACGCTATCGAATGCCATAAGGTCTACATCCAAGAAGTCTTCTTCGGCAAGCTGCTTTTCTGTGGGCTGTTCCTTGCGAAGGGTTGGCTCGCTGTAGGCAAAGTAGTCAAAAGAAAAATATCCAACTAGACCACCTGAAAAGGGTGGAAAATCGGCAAGTTGGGGGCTTTTATAATCTTCAATAATGCGACGGATCGCGCTATTGGGGTGATCAAGGGTGAACGTTTGACAAGTTTCTTTGTCTGTCCCCAGGTTTGTTCTGATGCACGCATTTCCAGCTGAGCAGGTAAATTCCAGGGTTGGTTCAAAGCCAAGGAAGGTATAGCGTCCGCGTGCGCCATTGGCTTCTGCGCTTTCAAGCAAAAAGCAGTGATGGCTTGCGCCGCGAAGAGCGCGCAATGCGTCAGTGGGAGTTATATGATCTGCGAAAAGCTCCTTTTTAACAGGGATACGACGGTAATCACCTTCTTTGGCAATCGTGCGTACTTGTTCAAGTGTGGGCTCCATGTATGAGCATCCTTCCTGTTCGGTTTTGCCGTAGCTTTTGGGTACTAGCTCCGTTAAAACAGGGAGGAATTATTGCGTTGTTCAAGGTGTGCGCAATAAAAAACCCGTCCCTGACGTTTTAACGTTCAAGGACGGGTTGAAAGCTTTGCTTTATATCACCCGCGGTGCCACCTTGATTCATAAATAAACTCGTAAGAAATACCTTCGAAAATAAAAAACTCCATGGTTTGTTCGGTTGATAGAATTCCGAAAACCTATGGAGTGTGATTACTTTCAGGCTGTAAGCATAACGAGTTATTTATGCCCTTAGCGAGATGCCATCACATCTCCGACAACTAACGTATGTCCCCACGTCGCATCCTACTTCTATCATGGTTACTAAAAGTGTTTTGCAGCGAATCTTTTGTTCTTGCAGTGAACCTATTTTAGCTACCTGGTTTGGTTCGGTGCGCCCTCAGCGGCCCATTTAGTGGTTTGCGTTCGATTCGGATTCCAGCATCCCGAACTCTCTGGGCGTGCACAGCCACTTTTACTTCCGCTTCAACGGTTTGTATATGTGTTTTTCAATGTTCACTATATTTTAGGCAAGTCAAAAAAATGTCAAGACAAGAAAGTGTTAAGGGTTGGTTACATTTGCTCAACTGCTTCTATTGGTTATTCCACTTAGGTTCGTAGTTGGGCAAGAAAGCGTTGTCGTGCAGCGGGTTGGGGCAAGGCATGGGGTAGTCACCGTCGAAACACGCGCTGCAGTAATGAGGATGGTTTGCATAAATACACGACTTCAAACCTTCAAGGGAAAGATAAGCAAGGGAATCTGCTCCAATGTAGGCACAGGTTTCTTCTACTGAATGCGATGCCGCAATAAGTTGCTCTTGGGTGTCGGTGTTAATACCTAAGAAGCAGGGCCAAATAATAGCGGGTGAAGTAATGCGCAAATGAACTTCTGCCGCTCCTGCATCACGCAACATTTGCACGAGCTGCTTTGACGTACTGCCACGAACAATTGAGTCGTCTACCACAATGATGCGGCGATTACGCACAGCATAGTGAAGGGGATTGAGCTTGATGCGGATGCCTTGTTCGCGCAGCTCTTGTGTTGGCTGAATAAAGGTGCGGTCGATGTAGCGATTCTTTACCAGACCTTCAGAATAAATGACACCACTTTCACGTGCGTATCCAATGGCGGCAGGAATGCCTGAATCGGGTACCCCGATAACGATATCAGCATCAACAGGTGCTTCATGGAACAGGCGTCGCCCCATTGCTTCGCGGGCGCGATAGACATTTGCTCCATCGATAACCGAATCGGGACGAGCAAAGTAGACGTATTCAAATAAGCATCGTGCAGGTCGACTAAGGGCAGCTTGGTTGTTGCTTGCGCTATCGTTCAAGACAGGGATTGAGTGGATGCCGTCAGCATCGATACGTATAAGCTCCCCTGGTGCAACTTCACGTAAGGGAGTAGCGCCAATAAGGTCGAGTGCACATGTTTCGCTGGCAACAACCCAGCCTGCATTTTCGGGAAGCTCTCCTATACAAAGAGGGCGAATGCCCGAATAGTCGCGCAGGGTGTAGAGGGCAGTATCGGTTAATACCACCATCGAATAAGCACCCAGCATCAAATTCATGAGACGGGTAAGTGCTGCTTGTATGTCGTTCATTTCGCTGCAATATTGCGTAAGCAGATCGGTTGCAAGTTGTGTGTCGCTTACGTGTTTATCGTCCTTTTTGGGGCGATACACCTCTTCCAGTTCGTTGATAAGCTCAGCGGTATTGGTAAGCGTTCCGTTGTGGGCAAGTGCAAAACTCTTATTGCCATTTTCGCCGATGAGAGGATGTGCCAACTGGAAGCTAAGCTCAGGATCTTTACCGCTTGTTGAATAGCGCACATGGCCAATGGCTGCTATACCTTGCAGTTGCGCAATCATTTCATCACTAAACACTTCTCGAGCAAGCCCGAGCCCTTTTTCACACGTGAGATGCGATCCATCAGTAACGGCGATACCTGCTGATTCTTGACCTCGGTGCTGGAGTGCTTGTAGTCCAAAAAACGTCATACGAGATACATCGAGCTGGGGAGCCCATATGCCAAATACGCCGCACGCTTCGTGCAATGCATCGTCGTTTTCGATGTCGGACGAATTAAGAGTAGTTGAAGTGATGGAAGATAACATAGTGGCAATTCGATTCTTATACGGTTTGGTTCTTACAGGGTTTGGTCGTTTTAAGGGCAACGCGGTGTTTTTGAGCATAATGTGGGGTCTTGTTGCGAGCCTTCTTGCGGATCTTGTGCGGACGCTATGCAATACGCTCATTTCGTAAACGTTGCTGAAGTTCTGACTTTACACCAGTGCCTTAATGCGATCAAGCGCTTCAAGCAGGCGATCATCGGGCGTGGTAAGCGAAATACGAATGTATCCTTCACCTTGTGGACCATAGCCATTGCCTGGAGTAACAACAACATGCGCTTGTTCAAGAAGCTTAGTTGCAAACGATTCGGATGTTTCTCCTTCGGGTACCTTTGCCCATACATAGATGGTGGCTTTAGGATATTCGCATTCAACACCAATACGGCGCAGGGCATCAACAATAAGATCGCGACGCTTTTGATAGAGTGCGCACATTTCTTCGACGCAGGTTTGGTCTTCCGTGAGTGCCACAATGGCGGCATCCTGAATTGCGGTGAATTGACCAGAATCAAGATTGTTCTTAACCGTGCCTAGTGCCTCAATAGCCTGGGGATTACCGCAAGCAAAGCCAATGCGCCAACCAGTCATGTTGTAAGACTTGCTTAAGCTGAAGAATTCGATGCAGCAATCCATGGCGCCAGGGCGCTCCAGAATAGAAGGCGCACGATATCCGTCATAGCAGATGTCGCAGTAAGCATTGTCGTGAGCAAGCAAGATGTCATGTTCACGGCAGAATGCTATGGCGCGATCGAAGTATTCTTCTGTTGCGCAGGCGCCCGTTGGGTTGTTGGGGTAGCCAAGAAACATGATCTTTGTGCGTTCGAGTACTTCAGCAGGAATGTTTTCGAAATCCGCCAAGAAGCCATTTTCTTTGTTCATAGGCATAAAGTAGGTGTTTGCGCTTTGGAGTGTGGCGCCACCAGAATAAACGGGGTAACCAATTGCGGGTGCAAGCACATAATCGCCAGGGTTAACAAAGGCGGTATGCAGATGAGCAATGCCTTCCTTACTGCCAATAAGGGCAAGAACTTCCGTCGCAGGATCAAGGGTGACTCCGAATCTGCGCTGCATATAGGTTGCGCAAGCCTGTCGATATTCGATTGAGCCTGCGTAATCAGGGTATTGGTGGTTTGCGGGCTTGCGAATTGCTTGCGCCATTGCATCAACGATATGCTCTGGCGTTGGCATATCGGGATCTCCAATGCCAAGGGAAATTACATCGATGCCTTGTTCGGCAAGAGCCGCTTTCTTTGCATCAATCTGAGCGAACAAATACGGGGAAAGATGATTAAGGCATTCAGCAGTTTGCATGGATAACTTCTTTCTCGAAGGGTGGATATCGTAAAGAAAAGGTGCAGCGCGCAAGTAGCGTGCTGCGAGTTGGGGTGGGGTTGGCGGTTAAGGCTTTACGCTTATGGTTGTATTCGCCGCGCTCGTTCTCTCTGCGTTTATATGAACCGTCCCGCTGAAGGACTCTTGTGCGGGTCCTGTCATAATGACATGCTGGTTGCGAAGCGTAATATGAAGCGTGCCGCCCAGTAAAAGCAGATCTGCTTCTTCATCGGTTTTATCAAGTAGATGTGCTGCAACTTGGGTAGCGCATGCGCCGGTACCGCAGGCGTGGGTTTCTCCGCAGCCGCGTTCAAAGACGCGCATTTCTATGGTGTTGCGATTGATAACATAGGCAAACTCAACATTGGTTTTTTCGGGAAAGGCTTCGTGGGACTCAAAAAAAGCACCGATGCGATCAACGTTGAGGGTAGTAAGGTGGCGCTCATTCGTTGTTTGGTTTTGGGTGCTATTCGTAAAGCACTCAGCAGGTAGGGCAGCCAGCTTTGCTTCGTCTAAAAAGCAAACAGCATGGGGGTTTCCCATGCTTACACAGGTAAAGGCGAAGGGTCCCCAAGGGGAATCAAGTTCAACTTCGCGTACGTATTCAACACCTTCTGAATCGGTAGCGTTAGCGCTCAGCGCTGTGGGGACACGAGAAGGTTCAAGGATTGGACTGCCCATGTCCACCGTCGCTAACGTAAGTTGGTTTGCGCTATCAACTTCAAACGAAATTGGTTTTGGTCCAGCTAGGGTGTCGGCAACAAAGTTTCCTGCAGTGGGATTAACGTAGCTGTGGTCTACTAAAAACTTCGCGAAGCAACGCACGCCATTGCCGCACATTTGGGCAAGTATACCATCAGCGTTGATGTAGTGCATATAGCCGCTGCATTCAGGTCGTGGGGAGGGCTTAACAACAATAACGCCGTCAGCACCGATTCCGGTGTGACGATCGCAAAGGTCGGCTACAACTTGTGCTGAGAGCTCAAGGTTTTCTGTCATAGCGTCAAAAAATATGAAGTCATTTCCTAGACCGTGCAACTTCCAAAATGATCGAAGCGGCAATGTGGTACCTTTCTCTTGAAAATGATCTGAGTACAAATCGTGTTATTTATTCTTTTCCATAAACAAAAAGATGAACGCGATCTAGACTAGATGACCACGATCAAATTTCTGTAATGCTTCTTGCAGGGCGAAGGAACCAACCGTGTTGAGTTGAGTGTTTAGCCGAGGAGCTAGATATCCGCGTGTATGCCATGTTTACGTGGATAGTTACCGTGTGGTGGATGCCTACGGTAGAGTGCATATACCGCGAATGGGTTGGTCCTTGCCCTGCATATCGCAAAACCCTTACAAGCTGGTTTTATACATAGAACAGCATGTTGTTGTAGCTTGGTACGGGCCAGTGCGAACGGTCAGTGATGGTCTCGGTGTAGTCGACCACCTCGCGTAATTGATCCATGATAGGAATAACGCTGTGAGCGTAATAGTTGGCACGCTCTTGCAGGTTTTCGGTTTCTTGTGCTTTCTTGCCAGCAGCGTCAAGTTCTTCGACGAGGGTGTAAATCTTTTCGATGCTATCAAGCAAGTTTGCAAGTATGGTTTCCTGGGCAGTTGTTTTGCTTTCGGGAGCCATTTCGCGATAACGCTTTAAGCTTTCTGCGATTTCAGAAGCGTAGTCGTTGATTGCAGGCAAGAAGGTGCGACGAGTCATGCGGCGCATAACGCGTGCTTCAATATTGATAAGCTTGCAATAGCGCTCCAACTTGCATTCGTAACGGCTTGCAATTTCGCTTTCAGTAAGCACGCCCATTTCGCCAAAGAGTTCAATGGATTTATCGGCAATGTAGGCAGGCAGGGCATCTGCGGTGGTGCGATTATTGGCAAGTCCGCGACGCTGTGCCTCAATTGGCCATTCTTCTGAATAACCATTGCCATTAAAGATGATGCGCTGGTGATCCGTCAGGGTCTCTTTAATGTAGGCAGCAGCTGCAGCGCGAGGATCTGCGGCACCTTCAAGCTTGTCAGCGCATTTCTTAAGGCTCTTTGCCACTGCGGTATTTAAGATCATATTGCAGTCAGCAAGGTTGTTGTGTGATCCAGGCATACGGAATTCAAACTTGTTGCCGGTAAAGGCAAAAGGACTGGTGCGATTGCGGTCGGTGTTGTCCTTTGCGAAACGAGGAAGAGACTGAACGCCCAAATCGATCTTGGTTTTGCTCTGGCCGATGTATTCTTCGCTCTTAATAATGGCATCAACAATGGCACCCAATTCATCACCAAGGAAGATGGAGATAATTGCTGGAGGTGCTTCGTTTGCGCCAAGGCGATGGTCGTTACCTGCTGTTGCAACTGACATACGCAAGAGCTCTTGATAATCATCAACCGCTTCGATAATTGAAGCAAGGAAGATAAGGAATCGCAGGTTATCGGTAGGATTATCGCCTGGATCAAGCAGGTTCTTTTCGTCAGCGGAAATAGACCAGTTGTTGTGCTTACCAGATCCATTTACGCCATCGAAGGGCTTTTCATGAAGAAGGCATACCAGACCAAAACGGCTTGCGAGCATGGTCATTTTTTCCATAGTAAGCAAGTTCTGATCGATTGCCTGATTAGCGTTGGTAAAGATAGGAGCAATTTCGTGCTGCGCGGGTGCAACCTCGTTGTGCTTGGTGCGAACAGGAATACCCAGCTTCCAGAGCTCATCGTCGAGTGCCTTAAGGAAGTTGTTTACCGTAGGACGAATTGCACCAAAGTAGTGCTCTTCAAGTTCTTGACCCTTACATGGTGAATGACCAAAAAGAGTACGTCCCGTTAACACCAAATCTTCGCGACGTTCGTATTCTTCTTTAGGAATAAGGAAGAATTCCTGTTCGGCTCCAACAGTGGTGGTAACGCGATGGGGATGTTCGTCGAAGAGCGCCAAGACACGCTTTGCCTGATCTTCGATAGCACCCATGGATCGCAAAAGAGGGGTTTTCTTATCAAGAGCTTCGCCGGTGTAGGAACAGAACGCAGTAGGGATGCAGAGCACTTCATCCTTAATGAAAGCATGACTCGTTGGATCCCATGCGGTATAGCCACGTGCTTCAAAGGTGGCGCGCAGGCCGCCATTAGGGAAGCTGGAGGCATCAGGTTCGCCCTGAATAAGTTCCTTGCCTGAAAACGTCATAATAACGTTGCCATCAGACTGAGGGTTGATGAAAGAATCGTGCTTTTCGCTGGTAACACCAGAAAGGGGCTGGAACCAGTGGGTGAAATGCGTTGCACCATTTTCGATAGCCCATTCTTTCATAGCATGAGCAACGATATTAGCGACATCAAGATTAAGAGGTTCGCCGTCGTTGATGGTGCGCATAAGCTCTTTAAAGGTTGGCTTGGGTAAGCGTTCCTTCATTACGCGTTCATCGAAAACCATAGCGCCATAGATTTCGGAAACATTTGTAGGCGTAGGGGTGTTTGCTTGTCTGTTTGAACCAGCTGCATTCACGGGTGCGCTCGCTGTGGTTGCTGTCGCGTTAGTCATGAGAACTCCTTCACTGTGGATGCTCGCGAACTTTAAACCAGTTGTTTAAACGGTTTCTACTTACTAGTCATCAGCCTAAATTCCAAATGTTTCAGACATGATTCAGAACGGTTAATACTCCCGCAACAATCAGCAACATTTAGTCTAATTTGTGCTGATTAATGCGCATTTTTGTAGGCGGCAATAAGCTCTTTTGTACACGCAAGGCCATCGGCAATAGCGTTAACGACAAGCGTCGAGCCAAGATTTGCATCTCCTGCAACAAAAACGGCGGGACGGTTCGTTTCTTTTTGTGCTACGCGTACACAATGAGGGCTTAGTGTTTCACTGTCCGTGGGTAGGGCGTCAAATGCTTTAGCATCAGTGGGCAAAGCGCCAAACGCTTCAAAAACAGAGGTGTCGCTGCCAGTAAAGCCCTTTGCTATTAAGACCAGTTGAGCGGGAATGCTGTTTTCGGTTCCTTCGACCAAATGGCGACCGCCTTCGTAGGAAAGCGCTTGGGTGTGGACTGCTTCGACATGACCATTTCCGCTAAAGGCAATGGTGTCGGTAGAGAAGATGCGTGGGTCTTGCCCGAAGAGTTCGCTTGCTTCTCGCTGACCGTATCCTTGCGTAAAGACGTTGCGCTCAGCGGGCCAAATCTCTTGCGTGTTGCAGGTATCAGGTGCTTTTTTGGCGCGAATAACCTGAGTGACGCTTTTCGCACCTTGGCGCAGGGCACTTGCAACGCAGTCGTTTCCCGTGTCGCCGCCGCCAATAACTACCACGTCTTTGTCTTTGGCAGTGATTGAACAGGTGCGCTCATCAAGGTGGGCGCTGGTTATTTCAGTAAGGTATTCAAGTGCAAAATGAATACCTTCAAGTTCGCGTCCTTCAAGCTTGACATCGCGGGGTACCCGAGAGCCAATGGCAAGTACGATGGCATCGGATGCCTGTGTAATTTCTTCGGCATGTTCGCTGGCATCGGTGTTGCAGAAGAACTGAATTCCGCTTTGTTTCATAAGGTTGATACGACGATCGATAACCCACTTGGGCAATTTCATATTGGGGATGCCATACATAAGCAACCCACCTGGGCGATCGGCCTTTTCGTATACGTTTACTCGCCATCCGCAACGTGCCATTTCCCAGGCAACGGTTAAGCCTGCAGGGCCTGACCCAATAACGCTTACAAGGGGTGCGTCATCGGATGGTTGATCAAGTGGGTCGATTCCTTGTGCCCAGGCAAAATCCGAAAGGGCGCGTTCGTTGTCGTTAATGGTGACTGGCTTTTTGTGAAGACCCAGATTGCAGGCAACTTCGCATGGTGCAGGGCAAACACGCCCCGTGAATTCGGGGAAGGGATTGGTAAGCGATACGCGCTTTGCTGCTTCCTCGAAACGATGGCGATAGAGCAAATCGTTTGTTTCGGGAATAAGGTTGTGCAATGGGCAACCAACGGCATGCTTTGAACCGCCAAGCGCAACGCCGCTTTGACAGAAGGCGACACCGCAGTTCATGCAACGACTTGCTTGTTCGCACTGCTCATCAAGGCTAAGGGGTAGTGCGAAATCGTCGAAATCTTGTATTGATTCATTGGCAGGCCGAATGGCGTGATCGACACGATCAACCTGCAAAAATGCTCCAATTCGTCCCATCGTTATGCTCCCATTCTCGTTGCTTCAAAAGCAAGTTCTTCGGCTTCTTGGCGTTCGTGACCTTGTGCTTCAAATTCGGTAATTAAGTCGAGCATCTTTGCGTATTCGACAGGGATTACCTTGGTAAAGTGCACTGCGATGTCTTCAAATTGATAGAGCATCTTTGCACCAAGGGGACTTGCGGTTGCTTGGACGTGTTCTTCAAGCAGTCTCCGAATCGTGGCAAGTTCCTGGGTGGTGGGCGCTACCAGTTCTACCAACTCAAGATTGCAACGGCGCTTGAGCGTTTTTGTTTCATCGTAGACATACGCTATGCCGCCGCTCATGCCTGCTGCGAAGTTTTGCCCAACTTCGCCCAAAACAAGCACCGTGCCGCCTGTCATGTATTCGCAGCCGTTTTCGCCAACGCCTTCAACAACCAGTTCGGCACCAGAATTGCGAACCGCAAAACGCTGACCTGCCAATCCATTGACGTAGCCCTTGCCTTCGGTGGCGCCATAGAAGGCAACATTACCTACGAGGATGTTTTCCTCGGGGCGATAGGTTGCGTTTGTTGGCGGAGTAATAGCAAGCTTTCCGCCTGAGAGGCCTTTGCCGAAGTAGTCGTTGGTGTCACCTGTGATCGAAAGCGTTATGCCATGAGGTAAAAACGCTCCAAAGCTCATGCCGCCAGAACCTGTGCAGTTAATGGTGATGGTGTCTTCGGGAATACCTTCAGGGTGAGATGCGGTAACAACTGAGCCAAGCATGGTACCAACGCAGCGGTTGATGTTAGCGATGTCTGCATGGAAGGTAATTGGCTCAAGATGTTGGCGGGCTTGTTCGGTGTAGGGAACAAACAAGGTGGCATCAAGTGTTTGCGGAAGGGTATTGGGCGCTTGGGCTTCTGGTAAGTAGTGAGGGCAGTGTGCAACAGGAATCGCACGACCGAATTCAACTTCAGGCTTTACCAGAAGAGGAGCAAGATCCATAAGGTTTGCCTTCCAACTGCGCGCATTATTCGTTTGACGCAGGCATTCTACCTGTCCGACCATTTCATCAATGGTGGCAAAACCAAGGGTTGCCATGATGGTGCGAAGCTGTTCGGCGACCATCATCATGAAGTTCACCACGTATTCAGGCTTTCCGCAGAAGCAGGAACGCAAGCTGCGGTTTTGCGTTGCAATACCCACAGGGCAGGTATCTTGCTGGCAGTCACGCTGCATAAGGCATCCCATAGCAATGAGGGGCATTGTTGCGAATCCGAATTCTTCGGCGCCCAGCAAACACGCTATGGCAACGTCGCGACCATCCATAAGCTTGCCGTCAGCTTCAAGAACGACACGAGAACGCAAGCCGTTTTGAAGTAAGGTTTGCTGTGTTTCGGCCAAGCCCATTTCAAGGGGTAGGCCTGCATGATGGATAGAATCGCGTGGTGCTGCGCCCGTGCCGCCATTAGATCCAGAGATAAGAATCTTATTGGCGCCACCTTTTGCAACGCCAGTTGCAATGGTGCCAACACCTGTTTCGGAAACAAGTTTTACCGAAACGCGGGCGTGGGGATTAGCGTTTTTAAGGTCGAAAATAAGTTCCGCCAAGTCTTCAATCGAATAAATATCGTGATGGGGAGGAGGAGAAATAAGGCCGATACCAGGCGTTGAGCGACGAGTGCGTGCAATCCAGGGCCATACTTTGCTGCTGGGCAAGTGGCCACCTTCGCCTGGCTTAGCTCCTTGGGCAAGCTTAATTTGCAGCTCTTTAGCGCTCATCAGATAGCGGCTTGTTACGCCGAATCTGCCTGAAGCAATCTGCTTGATGGCGCTGCATTTGCTATCACCATTAGGAAGTGGGGTTTCGCGTGCGGGGTTTTCGCCACCTTCGCCAGAATTCGAGCGACCACCTAAGCGATTCATAGCAATGGCAAGGCATTCATGCGCTTCTTTTGAAATGGAGCCGTAGCTCATAGCGCCTGTATTGAATCGCTTTACGATTTCGGAAGCTGGTTCAACCGCTTCAAGCGGAATAGACGGGCGCGTGGGAACAAATTCCAGTAAGTCGCGCAGTACGATGGTGCGGCCTGCTTGGTGAACTGCTTTGCTGTATTCGTCGAAGAGTGTGGCATCGTTGGTGCGCACGGCGCGCTGCAAAAGCGAAATAACTTCTGGTGTAATCAAGTGCTCTTCGCCTCGCGGACGCCAGGTAGTAATGCCAGAACTTGGCAGCTGATCAGGGGCAGGAGAGTGCATCTGGTCAAGCGATTCAGCGTAGTGCAGATCGCATTCGTGCTGAAGATCGTCAATTGAAAGGCCTCCGATACGACTTACCGTGCCCGTAAAGTGGGTGTTGACGAACTCTTCGGATAGGCCAACTGCTTCAAAAATCTGTGCCGCATGATAGCCCTGCATGGTGGAGATGCCCATCTTAGACATGATGGAAACGATTCCCGAAAGAATTGCTTTGTTGTAGTTTGCGATGGCTTCTTCGGCGCTGATAGAAATAACAGAGCGGTCAGCAAGAGAAGCAATAGTGTCGTGAGCAAGGTAGGGGCAGATGCCTGATGCGGAATACCCAACAAGCGTTGCAAAATCGTGCGCGGTAATAGCATCGCCGCATTCAATAATCAGGTCGGCTTGGGTGCGCAGTCCGCAACGAAGCAGATGGTTATGAATGCTCGAAACCGCAAGAAGGGAGGGAATAGGTATTTCGCCTTCAGATACACGATCAGAAATTGCAAGAACACTTACGCCTGCGCGGATGGCCTGTTCTGCCTGTTCGCACAGCGTGTTGAGCGCATCGCGAAGAGCATGGGGGTCAGTATCTGCTGCGGTTTTACCTGCGGGATATGAAGCGTAGAGCTTGGTACCCTTGAAGCCTTTCCTATCGATTTCTGCAAGCGTATTGAATTCGTCCTGCGTAAGGATGGGGCTATCAAGGCGAATGAGGCGGCAATTGGTGCGGGCATCTTCAAGAAGATTGCCGTGATTGCCAATGTAGAGCAGTGTTGAAGTTAGGTGTGATTCGCGCAAGGCATCAATAGGTGGATTGGTAACCTGCGCAAAAAGCTGGTTGAAATAGTGGAAGAAGCGGCGTGGGCGTTCGGATAAGCAGGCTAGAGGGGTGTCGGTACCCATCGAAGCGAGGGGCGCTTTTCCTTTTTCTGCCATGGGGATAATGGCTTCCTCAACGTCATCGAAGTAATAGCCGTGCACCGCTTGTCGCTTGCTAAGCGTTAGGTTGCCATCAGGTAAGCTGTCATTCGATTCGCCTGCCTGATCAACAAGGCTTTCAAGCTTGCGCGTTTCGGCATTAATCCAGTCAAAATACGGGGCTTTATTCGCGAGGCTTTCTTTGATTTCGTCATCGAACAGTACGCGGCCTTCTGTTGGATCAACAAGCAACATCTGACCTGGGCCAAGGCTGCCTGCGTTCAAGATCTTCGACGGATCAATATCAAGCGTGCCTGTTTCGCTTGAAAGAATGAGGCGATCATCAGAGGTTATGTAGTAACGTGCGGGGCGCAGTCCATTGCGATCAAGAACCGCACCCATGATGCGACCATCGGAAAAGGCAATCGCAGCAGGGCCTTCCCATGCTTCGGTGAGCATTGACTGATATTCACCCCAGGCGCTTCGCTTTTTGGAAAGCGCAGGGTTTTTGTCCCATGGTTCAGGAAGCAGCATTGATACCGCGCGTGGCAAGCTGCGGCCGTTCATCACGATGAACTCCAGCATATTGTCCAGCATTGCCGAGTCGGATCCTTCGCCATTGAATACGGGAAGTACCTTGGTAAGGTTGTCTCCCATGACAGGGGAATAAAGATGAGGTTCGCGAGCTCGGGTCCAGTTGATATTGCAGTGCAGGGTGTTTATTTCGCCGTTGTGCACGATATAGCGATTGGGGTGAGCGCGTTCCCACGAAGGGGTAGTGTTAGTGGAATAGCGCGAATGAACAAGGGCAATAGCGGTTTCGCACGATGCATCATCGAGATCCTTGAAAAAGCCGCGCATCTGCGTCGAAATAAGCATGCCTTTATACACAATGGTACGGGCACTCATTGAGCATACATAGAAGGTTTTATCGTTGAGGCTGTAGGTCTTCTTTGCAAGCTTTTCGATCACGCGACGACACGTATAGAGGCGGCGTTCAAATTCGTCTGCGGTTTCGCAGTCGGCAGGGCGACCAAGGAATGCCTGCTTGATGGTAGGCATGCATTCGAGCGCTGCCGAATCAAGGTCATGAGCGTCGGTAGGGACGTCGCGCCAAAACAGCAAGGGGATACCTTCGGAGATACATCCATCCTCAAAGACGCGCATGGCTTCAGCAAGACCATGATCGTCAGTGGGCAAGAAGAGCATGGCTACGCCGTAGTTACCTTCGTCGGGCAACAGGCTGCCGTATTTTTGAGCTTCCTTGCGAAAGAAACGATGGGGAATCTGAAAAAGGATGCCTGCACCGTCGCCTGTGTTTGGTTCAAGGCCAACTCCACCGCGATGTTCCAAGTTAACAAGGACGGATAGTGCATCATCGACCATCTGGTGGGAGCGCACGCCCTTTAGGTTTGCGAGTGCTCCGATACCGCAAGCATCATGCTCAAACGAGCTGCGATACATTCCTGGGGGTGTGGATGGTGCTGGGGGCGTGCACGCTGGGGTTGCACACGTTGCTTCGCTGTTCATGTATACCTCTTTTCGCCTGTTTAGGTGGTACTACTCTACGGAAGCACTGTGTCTTGATCGTTGCATGCTTGTTTCAGCTACGTTAATTCGACGGTGAAAGTATCGCGGTAGGTTTTAAGGAAATGTGCTGATGACAAGGGCGTTATATATATGATTTATTGTGCAAATTGCGTATTTAAAAGAAGATTTCGGAATGTTTCGCTTTGTTTCGGTTTGGTTAACAAAATCCTGGTGAGGCGCTATTCCCCGAAATATTTGCGCAAAACGGGCGGTTTTTATGCGCTCTTTAGTTGAGCGTAGTATCATGAGCCCAATCATCATGGCGAGCATGACGTTAGACGATAATCGGAATTGCGTTAGATTAAGGTTGTCGCTACGCTGGACTAAGATTGACGCTACATTAGATTTGGCGCTACTTATTGCTACGTAAGACGATGGTTGACACAATGTAAAACGTCTCGACTAAAGGAGCTTTTTATGGCCTGGACAAAGGAAATACCTGCCAATCCTGTTGTTGCAGTAGCTGGTGCAACTGGTGCGGTTGGTCATGAATTCCTCGAGGTTCTTCATGATCTCGATTTCCCTGCAAGTGAAGTACGCGCTTTAGCTTCAGCACGTTCTGCAGGAAAGAAGCTTCCTTTTAAGGGTTGCGGTCAGGTTCCTGCTGGGGAATTAACCGTTCAGGAAATGACCCCAGAAGCATTCGAGGGCGTTGATATCGCTTTATTTAGTGCGGGTGCGGGAGTGTCTAAGCAGTTCCGCCAGGCAGTAGTAGATGCGGGTGCCATCATGATCGATAATTCTAGTGCATTCCGCATGGACGAAGATGTTCCGCTGATTGTGCCAGAGGTAAATCCTCAGGATATCGAATGGCACAATGGAGTAATTGCTAACCCGAACTGCTCTACTATTCAAATGGTAGCAGCCTTAAAGCCTCTGTATGATCTGTCTCGCATTACGCGTGTCGTTGTTTCTACTTACCAGGCGGCATCGGGCGCTGGTGCTAAGGCAATGGACGAATTGTACGCACAGACTCGACAGTTCCTTGACGGGGAAGAGCTAACGATTGATGCGTTTGCTCACCAGATTGCTTTTAACTGCATTCCTCATATCGATGTATTCTTGGATGATGCTTCCACGAAAGAAGAATGGAAGATGGTGGTTGAAACCAAGAAGATTATGGGAGACGAAAATCTTCAGGTTGCAGCAACGTGCGTTCGTGTGCCTGTTCTTCGTTGTCATGGTGAATCGATTAATGTTGAATTCGAAGGTCCAGTAAGTGTTGAGCAAGCACGCGCTGCTCTTGAAGCTGCACCAGGTATTACGGTAATGGACGATATTGCAAATAACGTATATCCAATGCCAGGTTTGTTGGCAGGCACTGACGGTGCCTTTGTTGGTCGTATTCGCAAGGATCCTTCTGTGGAAAATGGTATTGCTTTCTGGAATGTTGCAGACCAAATTCGCAAGGGTGCAGCATTGAATGCAACTCAGATTGCTCTGCTGCTTTTGCCTCAGTCAGCAGAGTAAGTTATGCCCTGCAGAAAAATGCGGTTTGTGAGAGAGTCTCTTGATGAAAGAGACTCTCTTCTTTTTCTGAAAGCGTATAAAGCATCAAATTTATGTAACTAACGGTATTTTTCGCGAGATAGTTTCGCGTTGGCGGCTTTCGAGTCTCTCACTTTCGGGGTTTTTCTGCAGGGTGGTGCCGAAAAACGGAAAAAACTTGGGTTATAGGTCAAAAACTGCCAAGGGAGCAACGCGGATTGTGCCGCAATAGGTTTTGGCACTTGGCTGAACGAGTCCTGTTTTTAGGGTGATCATGGTCACCGTATGGTCTGCCACAATGCAAGGCTTTGCCGCTGTACCTGTTTGTGCCGAAAAGCCGCTGGCGACGTCCGCTGCAATAATACGTGCATTCTGTATGCTACAAGTGCGATGATCAGTATTGTGTAGTTTTTCGTGTACTTCTTCACGTACTTTTTGCTGGTTAGCAAGTTCTATCCAAGTAGAGAAAGGCTCGCGTACGGTATCGCCAGAAAATCCTGTACCTAAAATTGCATCAATAATAAGATCTGCTTTTGAAAGGGATGCTTTTACTTCTTCATTGGTCGGATTAATAAGCAGGTGAATTGTTTGCTTACTCTTGGGCGAAGCAGCGATCTTGCGTCCTGCTTTGTATTTGCTTTTGCGTTCTATTTCTTGTTTTGTCTCGTGTCCTGTTTTGTGTTCGACTTTATAATCAATTTCGCATTCTGCCTTGCGTTCGACTCTGTATTCTGCCTCGTACTCGATTTCGCATTTAATACCATGCTCAATTTCGCAGGCGGTGGTATGGGCGGGTTCCGCTTTTATCTCTTGTGCGGAAACAGAAGAAATCAAATCAACGTGGTAGCCTGCTTTTGCCAAATAGTCTGCTGCAACCCAGCCGTCGCCGCCATTGTTTCCGTGTCCGCAAAGTATTGAGACATGAAGCTGGTTTGGTGTTGGAGTATAGAATTGGTTTTGCCTTGATGCTGTTTTGCTGCGCTCGGGTTCGTTGTGGTTTATTTCGCTGCGGTCAGATTCTCTGCAGTCAGATTTCTGTTCGAAATATTTTTTAGCTTCATATGCTAAAAATCTTCCCGCGCGATGCATTAGAGTGTAGAGCGAAGTGCCTGATGAAGCGATTGATTGCTCAAGGTGTACCACTTCAGGAACATCAAGAACGGGGTATTCGGGATTAAAGTCCAAGTAGGGAGATAATGCTTGTTTGTATGTAGTACATAGCTCAGCTAGGGATACGCGAGAGTTAGCGGGACTTGTCGAGGGTAATACGGTACAAGGAATAGAAGTTGCTGGTTCGCATAGTTTCTTATAAAGCTGGCCTGCTTTGGTGCCCGTGGTAAAAACAGCTTGGATGGGAGCTGCATTTAGAATTTGAGCCAAATCGTTAGGTTTGGCGTTTTTGATGCTGGCATCGCTTGCGCCTTCAATATCGCAACTTGATACAACATCCCAAAGCGCAATGTGGTGGCGCAGGCATAAGTCACGCTTTTCTTCGATAGTTTCTGGGGTGGGTTCATCGAAGAGCAGGGCAAGCACTTTCCAGAATCTATTTTGAGGATGTCCGTAGAAAAATCCCGTTTCGCGCGACTTTGGAGAAGGCATGGTGCCAAGCAAAAGCACGCGGGAATTTTTGTCGTATACAGGTTCTATTTCGTGGATAACGTGGGTGGATGTCATGACGGGTCCTTTATGGGTGTGCTGCTAAGAAATACCTAAAGGGCAGATAAGAGTACTGTTTTAGGTTGTTTTGCTTGCTCTAAATTAGAATGCCATTGCAGTGATCTATTTCGTGTTGGATTATTTGCGCAGTAAAACCTTTAAAGGTTTTTGTTTGCTTGCGGAATTGCTCATCAAAATAGCGAACTTCTATACGGTCAAATCTTGTGGTGCTGCGAACACCTGAAAGTGATAAGCAGCCTTCTTTGGTTTCGTATGGTTTGGATGACTTGATTATTTCGGGGTTGTACATCAGGATTGGGTCGCTTTTGGCTTTGCTGGCTTTGGATTCTTTATTGGGGTTTTTGCGATCGTCCTTGCTGGTCTTTTCACTGTTGTTTTCGTCGTGCACAACAATAATGCGTTTATGTACCCCAATCATATTTGCTGCCATCCCTACGCATTCATGCGCATGTGCTTGAAGCGTTTCTTTGAGGTTTTGACCAGTAGGCATATCCTCTCGAGTGGCTTCAGTACTGGGAATTTGCAAGATAATCGGAGAAGTAACAATAGGGCAAATCATGCGGTGCCTACCTAGCTGGATGGTTGGTTAATAAGCGATATGAATATGATAGCTAATTGTTCTTACTAGAGGTGCTTATCTGCAGGGGTGGTGCGCATTTTCTGAGAAAGTAATACTTTTTATCAGGGGGTTTAAGGAAGCACCCCAGAATTTTACAGGACTACCAATGGTTGTTACCTAAATTGGTTGCTTAATTACATGCCTCTCGATTAGGCATTTCTTGAATAGGTTACTTTCTTGAAAAATGCGCATCATCTACCTCGAAGTAGTCAAAATCCGCAAAAGAGACGTACGCATTATGAAGTGGGGGCTAGTGGCAAAAAGTCAGGGTTATAGGCCAAAAGTCACAAAAAAGAGGTTTATTGACATATAGGGTTATAGGGGGTTAAAGGAAAGAGGCACCCACATTTTGAAGTGGGTGCCTCTTAGTAATATTGCGGCAATTGGTTAAGCGGTTTGCTTGAGTAACGCTTAACGGTTAGTTCAGCTAAGCTAACAGTGAGGCTGAACGATAACTTAACCGTTAGCTCGACTAAGCTGTTGGCTGGCTAAATGACAGGCTTAGCCGTTAGCTCGGTTCAGTCAATGAGCTATTAGCTCAACTTACCTGTGAACAAGAATTTAATGCGGGTCCACAAGCTTGGCTTCTTAGGAACGAGCTGAATTGCACCTGCCTCGCTTGCTTTCTGCTCAGTTGGGATGACTTCAACTTCAGGCGCTGCTTGTGCGCTTTCCTGGGGTTGAGCAGTAGCTTGAGCAGGGGCAGATTGTTGGGTCGCAGCGGCTGCTTGCTGAGCCGCAGCCTGACCTTCAGTTGCACCGAATGCAGGACCTGCTACACCAGGTTCAACCTCTTCAATTCCGCCTGCAACAGAAGCGCCTTCAGCTGAAGTGCTTGCTGGAGCGGAGGTAGAAGTGGAGGTAGAGGCTGAAGCGGGAGCGTCAGCGGAAGCAGCGACGGATGATGCGGATTCTGTCGCGGTATCGGAACTAGAGCCAGTTGCGGCATCAGAGCCAGCCTCGGAACCAACCGCGCTTGCATCAGCTACCTGAACTGCATCAAACGTTGCTTCCTGGCCTTCGACTTCAAGAGCAGCGTTAGCGTCTTCAGCTTGAGGAGCAACGTTACCAACACCAGGAAGTGGCTCGCCCGTTTCGGGGTTTTCCACGATAGGGGTAGCTGCGGAAGTCATCATTTCGCGATCGCGAATACGTTGAACTCGAGCAGTAGCACTACGCTGAGCTGCCTGTTCTTCGCGAACCTCTAATGAGTGCAGGTAATCCTCGCGAGCTTTCTTAATCAGGTATTCCTGCGAATCAAACGATTCAGGAATGCCGTCAGGGCCTTCTGCTGCAAAGAACTCAAGAGGAGTGTACTCAAGATCATTCTTCAACATACGCAGTTTTGCAGTGTCGGAAAGCGAAATATCCAGGTACTCGTTAACTTTTTCCTTGAGTTCTTCGTTTTTGATAGGCCAAGCAATTTCAACGCGCTTTTCCATGTTTCGGGTCATTAAGTCCGCACTGGAAAGGTAAATTTCACGGTTGTCGCGAGGACCGAAGCCATAAATTCGGCTGTGTTCAAGCAAACGACCAACAATTGAAACTACCTTTACGTTGTCGGTATAACCTTCAACGCCTGGAACCAGACAAGAAATGCCACGAACGAACAGGGTTGCTTTAACTCCTGCCTGAGAAGCTTCTGCAATCTTGTCGATTATGTCTTTGTCGGTTACGGAATTGGTCTTAAACATCAATCCGTTTGGCTTGCCTGCACGAGCAAGCTCAATCTGCTCGTCGATCTTTGCCAAGATCATTGGCTTGATCTGCAGAGGAGCAACAGAAAGCGTTTGATAGCGATCAGATGCGTTTTCGAGCTGCATGTTGCGGAAGAACTCTGCTGCATCTTTGCCGATGCTCTCATCGGTAGTGATGAACGAGAAGTCCGTATAGAGCTTAGAAGTCTTTTCGTTATAGTTGCCCGTACCCAGCTGAGTGATATGCTGAATGCCTTTGTCGGTGTGACGGGTAATAGCGCAAATCTTTGAATGAACCTTAAAGTCGTGGAAACCATAGATTACATTTGCGCCTGCCTGCTCGAAGCGCTGAGACCATTCAATGTTGTTGGATTCGTCAAAGCGTGCACGCAATTCGAACAGAGCGGTTACTTCTTTGCCGTTTTCGGCAGCTGCCAACAAAGCTTCGGCCAAATGTGACTGACTGGCTAAGCGGTACAGCGTAATCTTGATAGAAATAACGGAAGGATCTACGGAAGCTTCGCGAAGCATGGTTACAAAAGGATCCATGCTCTCATAAGGATACATAAGCAAAGCATCCTTTTCGCAAACCTGTTCAATAATAGAGCGCTTCTTATCAAGGCATGCAGGCCAGGTAGGGGTGAATGGCTCGGGGGTAAGCTTGCTGGCTAACTCGGGTTTAACCATGCCGTCTAAGCCCCATGCATATCCCATATCCAAAGGTACGCTTGTTACGTAGACCTGATGCATCTTCAAACCAAGACGCTTCAGTAAGAATTTCTTGGTTACAGGAGAAAGCGGCGTGTCGGTTTCCAAGCGAACAGGAGCAAGGCGCGCACGCTTTTTCAAAATACGCTTCATATGCTCGCGGTAATCGTAATCCATATCCTCGGTGCCATCGTTTGGATCGATGTCGGCATTACGGGTTACGCAGATTACGCTTGCGCGCTTGGTGGTATACATCGAGAAGACATCGCTCACGATGGTCTTCAGAGCGTTTTCGAGCAAGATGAACTGGGTGCCTTCACCAGGAAGCGGAATAACACGCTTTGCCTGACGGGGAAGTGGTACTAAACCAAACGTTGCATCTTCAGCGCCCAGGTTCTTTTCCTTCTTCTTGTCTGAGCCCTTGTCTGAGCCCTTGGTTTTTGTAGGAGCGTTTTCTTCATCAAGACGAAGAAGAACATAAAGTGCGCCGTTTTCTAGGTGAGGGAAGGGGTGGCGGGAGTTGATAATCTGGGGTGACAAATAAGGAACAACTTGAGCTTTGAGATATTCACTAAGATAAGCTGCTTGTTCTTTATTTAACTCATCTTCTTTAAGCTGGCGAATACCGCGTTCGGCAAGTTTTTCCTGAATCTGGTTATAAATGCGCTCTTGCTCTGGATACAGCTCGTGGCAACGATCGTAAATTGCGCGAAGCTGCTCGTCGGGAGTCATCTGAGTTTTATTGTCACGCAGTTCTTTATTTACTAAAGAAAGATCAGTCAAGCTGCCCACGCGAACCATGAAAAATTCCTGCAAATTGCTGGAGAAAATGGATACGCGCGTAAGGCGCTCGAGCAGTGGTACGTTATGGTCTTCGCCTTGATCGAGAACGCGCTTGTTGAAGTCAAGCCAGGAAAGTTCACGATTCTGCATGTAAGGAAGAACATAGGGTCGCCCTGATTTAGTTTCATTTCCTTCGGGCGTGTTGGTTCGGCCAGTCTTTGACTTTGTTTCCATCATAAGGTCAAATCTCCCTTTATCGTTTCCCCAATAAATTACCTAGAAACATCAGTGCGCACATAAAGCGCATGCACCCTATACACATCCGAGTGACGCGGCCAATCGGGCAGCCGAATGGAAAAGCCAAACGGCGTAACCAATGGACAACCAATCGGGTAGTCCGTCGAGCAACTAAATCGGGTAGCCGAATCGAGCAACCAATCGAGCGACCAATCGAATGTGCTGTGTGGTGCAAAACACCGAACAGTAAAGGTATTAACTTAGTAGAATTTATCTACTAATTCTATTGTAACGGTTTTATCTCATGAACTGGGAATTACTCTGCGACTATTAAATGTTTTACTGCGTGTAACATTTTCTGAACGCTTTTGCTCTTTTTCAGTTCGGCATTCTACTCGGCATTTCCAATCGGCTTTACCAGCACACGTTCTGCTAGGTATCCCTCACGAACACCAAACTTCAAAATGTCCAGACGATCTGCCTTACAAAGTGAAAATATTTCGCGAATGATGACACATCCAGGAATGAAGGTGTGAATACGATCGGGTACGGTATGAAGTGCCTGACGAGCGAAGGCGTCAGGATCTTTGGCGTACAGCGACAAAATAGCATCAAGGTGTTCAGGAAGAAGGTATTCGTAGCGCTCTCCGTTATTGCATAAGTCACCATATACCTTTGCCGCAGAACGAATAGAACCACCAATGCCGAAGAGCTGGGATGCGGCATAAACATTGGCACCTTCTTTGGATGCAAGGGTGTTGAAGTGCTTGGCGATAGATTCAATTTCCTTTGAAGTTGGCAGTAGTCCCTGGACATAGTTTGCAAAGGATGAAAGCGATCCTTGGGGGATACTAACTTTATCAAGGTCAAGTCCATTTTGGATATGGGTAAGTTCGGTTGAACCACCACCGATATCCACCATAGTTCCGTTATCGAGCGAGCGATCAAGACATGCCCCCAGAAAACCTAGGTGAGCTTCTTCTTCGTTTGAAAGAATAGTTATGCGCTTGTCGATACCTGCTTCAATAGCAGCGGTTGCTTCGCGTGAATTGGTGCAGTTGCGCAGTACTGCGGTTGCGAAAATATCAATTCGTTCACAAGAGAAATGGGCAGCACGGCGAAGGTGGGCGTTGATGGTTTTGATTGCTTTTTTAATGCCAGCTTCAGTCATTGCGCCATCTTTAATATGAGCAGCAAGACCTGCCATAACTTTATAATTAAGAAGTGTTTGAACATCTTTTTTTGCTAAAGGCTTGCGAGGGGTGTGTTCCACTTCATAGATACAAAGACGGATAGTGTTAGATCCAAAATCGATAATGCCGTAGCGCGCCATAGTTGTCTTTCTCTTCGTGACGGACAGATGCTACTGTAACAAATTTTGCTCAAAGCAATTGTTAATTAGATTTAACTATATTCGTTTATGCAAAAGTGGGGTAGCATCTGATATGACACATTTCTTTAACAAGATTCATCATTTCGGCAGATAAAAGCCTTTGAACGGTTTAGGTCGTGAGGAAATTCTGGGGGAGAGGAGATGCCTCATGCTAGATAGTGTAAGAATGGGAACTCAAAAAGTTAGCAAAGCAGAATACAAGGTTCGTTTTAAAGAACTCGTAAACCGTTTGGTTGTACTTCAGCAAGAAGCTAAAAAGAAAGAACTCGGTACCGTTGTCCTGTTCGAGGGATGGAAGGGCGCCGGTAAAGGTAGCCGTATTTCTGATTTGCTGTACCACTTGGACGCTCGTGATACTTCCGTATATGTAACAGAGGACTTTGACGATAAAGAAGCCGCTCTTGTTTTGGACGATGATTTTGGAGCAACAGGTTACTATCCGTTCCTGCAGCAATTCTGGAAGGCGCTTGGCCAGCGAGGCAGCATGACGTTCTACGATCGTGGTTGGTATTCGGTTGCTGCCCAGCATATTATCAACACGCTTCCCAAGAAGGGTAAGGGCAAGCTGTCCAAGAAAGAGCGTGGCGCTATTAAGGCACATGTATCGCGCATGGTTAAATCCATTGAGGATTTCGAAACGCAGCTGCGCAACGACGGCTATCTGGTTATTAAATTCTTCCTTCAGATTTCTGAAAAAACTCAGCGTGAGCGCCTGATTAGCTTGTATAGCGATCCTGCTACTTCATGGCGTGTTTCGCGCAAGGATTTAGAGCATCTTGAAGATTATGATCGTACCTATCAGGTATACGACGAGATGCTTGATCACTCCAACTTCAAAATTGCACCCTGGATTTTGCTTGATGCAGAAGATCATCGTCGTGTGAATTTAAGCGTTGTGCAAACTATCGTAAACGCTCTTGAAAAGGAGCTTTCAAGACCAGCTGATGCTTCTACTCAAGAAGCAGAGAAGAAGGCGCAGGAAAATTCCGCAAAGGGAACCCAGGAAGTTGAAGGCGATGAACGTACTCGTTCCGTTGAAGAGAATGAGCGTTTGCGTGCGTTGGCAGAAGAGGAGGCTCGTGCGGCAAGCGTGCATGCGCCTACGATGACACGCTTTGCTCCAAGCGAGCATATTCCAACACTTGATGAAGTGGATCATACTCTTGTGCTTTCGCATGCTGAATATAAGGCGCAATTAAAGGCAGAGCAAGAGCGCTTGCGTCGCATCGAACTTGAAATGTATATCAGGCGTATTCCTATGATGATCATGTACGAAGGTTGGGATGCAGCAGGCAAAGGTGGCAGCATTAAGCGTGTTGCCCAGGCCCTAGATGCTCGTTCTTATACCATCTATCCAAGTCCTGCTCCCACCAAGCCTGAATTGTTACATCCTCATCTTTGGCGCTATTGGACTCGTTTGCCAAAGGCGGGCCATGTGGGAATCTATGACCGTAGTTGGTATGGTCGTGTGCTGGTAGAACGCGTAGAAGGTTTTGCAAGTCCTGCTCAATGGTCTCGTGCTTATGAAGAGATTAACGAATTTGAACGCGACATGGTGGAATGGGGCGCTATCTTACTGAAGTTCTGGGTCGATGTTTCTCCTGAAACTCAGCTGGAGCGCTTTGAAGCACGTGAAGCAAATCCTGAAAAGCGTTGGAAGATTACTGCAGAAGATTGGCGCAATCGCGATAAGTATCCGCAGTATCGTGCCGCGGTAGAAGACATGTTCCGTTTGACGTCTACGCGCAATGCTCCATGGATAATTTTGGAGAGCGACGATAAATACTATGCACGTGTAAAGGCGCTGCGTATTATTAATGAAGCTCTTGAGGAGCGACTAGGTATTTACTAGCTTGCTTTACTGGTAAAAGATCATTTGAAGGTGATGTATGGCTCGGCATAACAGCAGAGGAAGGCACGCTGCCCAACATATTTCTGAACCACAGAATGCGCAAAGGTATTCTCGGAGTAATTATGGTTCGCAAGGTTATAGGTCACAGAGCCGCAAGAATCCCTGGCGTGTTGTGTTTGTCGTGTCTTTGGTGGTGTTTATTGCAGCACTCATTGGACTTGGTGCGATAGCATTCCAGTACATCTCACAACAGCGCGCTTACGGTGATCTGGAACAATATGCAACGGTTTCTGATTCGGAGAATTTAGCGCTTTCCGATTTAACGGTAGATTGGGATGCGCTAACCGCTATCAATCCTGATATCGTGGCGTGGATTTATGTGCCAGGCAGCCCTATAAATTATCCCGTGGTTCAAGGGGACGACAACGAAGAGTACTTGCATAAAGCCTTCGATGGATCTACGGGCTGGCTTGCTTCTGCGGGTACGATCTTTTTGGATAGCGCTAATGCTTCAGATTTTTCTGACCAAAACAGTGCCTTGTACGGCCATCATATGAATGATGGTTCCATGTTTGCATCGCTTTCTAACTGGCAAAGCAACGATGAATTTAATGCGCATCGAGACATTTATCTTTTAACGCCTCAAGGAAACTATCGACTTAAGACTTTTGCCATGGTGAAAACCACGGGCGATGATGCTTTGGTTCAAACTTCTTTTGGTTCTGAAGAAAGTTACCAGTCCTATATTCAAGATAAATTGGATCGCAGCGTGGTAACTCAGCAAGGCGAGGTTTTATCGCCTGCTGATATTAAGCAGTCGATGCTTTTTTCTACGTGTGAGTATTCTCAAAATGATGGTAGAGCGGTTCTCTTTGCTGCGGTAGTGGAAACAACGGTGCCAGATGATCCTTATGTGATGGGCACTGCCGAGGGCACGACGGGTATTTCTTCAAACGAAACAGGAGAAATGGGTACGCAGTACAGCGATTCGGAATGAGAAAACGCGGATGCGGACTAGGGAAGCTGCGCTAGGTGGTGGCGGTATTTTCACCAGTTGCAGATACGGTATTCGTGCTAGGCGACAGAGGGAGTCACGTTAAGTGGCAGTGGCAGCATTAATGCGTACTTCGGTGTTTCTGGTAGTCTATTCTGTACTAATTCCTGATACCATTAAATACAAGCGTTTTTTGTCGGAAGGTAGCGCTATTCTTGATTAGTACGATAGCGTTCAAGGCTAGCAGCTATTTAGATAATAAGGAGATACTATGACTGATCGCATCAAGGTCAACGCTTTGGATAATGATGAAACCAAGTGGCCAAGCTGGACTGCTCAAGGTGCTGCAACTACCTATGCGCAGGCTGGCGTTGATACTGCAGAAGGAGCTCGTGCGGTAGATGCCATTAAAGATGCTGTTCATCGTACCTATCGCGATGAAGTTCGTGGTGATATTGGTGGCTTTGGCGGTCTGTTCTCTATTGGGGTAGCCAAAAATATGGCAGATCCTATTTTGGTATCTGGTACTGATGGCGTTGGTACCAAAATCCAGCTTGCTAAATTGGCAGGCAAGCATGATACCGTAGGTATCGACCTGGTAGCTATGTGTGTAAATGACATTTTGGCGACTGGCGCTGAACCCCTGTTCTTCCTTGACTATATTGCTATCGGCAAGCTCAAGAGTGAAGCGGTAGCTGAAATTGTTTCTGGTATTGCCGATGGTTGCCAGATGAGCGGTTGTGCTCTTATCGGTGGCGAAATGGCAGAGCATCCTGGCGTTATGGATCCTCATGAATACGATTTGTCTGGCTTCTGTGTTGGCGTAGTAGATCGCCCTGAAATGCTTGATCCTTCCAAGGTTCAAGAAGGCGACGTATTAATTGGCCTGGCATCTTCTGGTATTCATTCCAACGGATATTCCTTGGTTCGTAAGGTAGTAACCGATGGTAAAACCTTGTATGAATTGCGTATGCCGCAAGAATCTTTGGGCGGCAAGAGTGTTCTTGATGCGCTGCTCGAGCCTACTCGAATTTACGTAAAGCCTGTTCGCGCTGTTCTTCGTCAGTTACCTGGTGCAGTTCGTTCCTTGGCTCATATTACCGGTGGCGGCATTACCGAAAACTTAAATCGTGCTTTGCCTGACAACATGAATGCTCAAGTTGAAGTTGGCAGTTGGGGTATGCCTCCTATTATTCCGTTTGTATGTCGTGCCGCACGTTTGGACGAAACAGAGGCGCTTAAGACTTTCAATATGGGTCTTGGCATGGTGCTTGTTGTTGCTCCAAACAAAGTTGATGATGTGCTTGCAATTCTTGAAGAACAAGGCGAAGAGGCGGGTATTGTTGGTCGTATCGTTTCTGGTAACGGTGAAGTTGAATACGTAAATAAAGACCAGCTTTTCGCGTTTGACACACAAGATAAGCAGGACGCTGAATAGTTGAATATCAAAAGGAGCTTTCGTGTCTGAGTCTCAAAACCCATTAAAAATTGGGGTACTTATCAGTGGTAGTGGATCGAATTTACAAGCAATAATTGATCGTATTGCGCAAGGCTCTCTTAATGCAGAAATTGTCTTGGTAATTTCTTCTCGTCCAGATGCCTATGGTCTAGAGCGTGCTGCAAAGGCGGGTATTCCAACCATTGCGCTTAATCGAGAAGTGTATAAGGATGCACCTGCAGCAAACCAGCAGATTGCAGATGCGCTAAAAGAAGCTGGCGCTGAATACGTAATCATGGCTGGTTACATGCGCAAACTTACCAATGAAGTTTTGGATGCCTATCCCGACAAGGTGGTTAATTTGCATCCAGCGCTTCTTCCTTCATTTAAGGGCGCTCATGCTATTGAAGATGCGTTCAATTTTGGGGTTAAGGTAACAGGCATTACGGTTCATTTTGCCAATGAAGACTATGACAAAGGCCCTATCATCGCGCAGCGTGCTGTGGAGGTGCGCGAAGATGATACGCTTGATTCGCTTGAAGAGCGTATTCATGAGGCGGAACATGCCCTGTATCCTGAAGTTATCTCTTGGTTAGCTGCAGGCCGCGTACAAATAGATGAAGAAACCAGAACAGTGCATATTTCTGCGTAGTAAAGAAACAAGAACGGCACCTAGTTCTTTCTAGGTGCCGTATAAACAATAACTGGAAACAAAGTCGGATTTCGCGCTTTAGCATAGAGGCTTCGCTGGTATGCTAAAGGCATAGAGGTTACTCAACGAGGAAAGGCGGTAGCAGGTGGCTGATCCTAAAGTTAAGCGTGTTCTTATGTCGGTAACAGACAAAACGGGCATTGTTGAATTTGCTCGCGCGCTCGTGCAGGATTTCGGTGCTCAGATTATCTCTACAGGTGGAACGGCTCGTGTTATTGAAGAAGCGGGCATTCCAGTAACTCCTATCGATGAAGTTACCAAGTTCCCTGAAATGATGGATGGCCGTGTAAAGACGCTTCATCCTGTCGTACACGGGGGTCTTCTTGCAAAGCGCGACAATCCCGAACATATGGCGCAGGCAGCAGAACACGGTATCGAAATGATCGATATGGTTGTTGTTAATCTGTACGCTTTCGAAAAAACAGTTGAGTCTGGTGCAGATTTTGGCACCTGCATTGAAAACATCGATATTGGCGGTCCCTCCATGCTGCGTTCTGCTGCAAAGAATTTTGCCAGTGTAGCTGTGGTAACCGATCCTAATTCTTATGGCGCAATTTTGGCTGAAATGAAGGCCAATGATGGTGCTACTACGCTTGCAACGCGCACTAAGCTTGCTCTTCGCGTATTCCAGACAACCAATGCTTACGACGGTGCAATTGCTACGTGGTTAAGTGGTCAGCTCGGCGAAGATGGTACAGAAAATGCTGCGGCACTGCCTGAAACCTATGACCTTCATCTCGTAAAGCAACAGGGTTTGCGTTATGGCGAAAATCCTCACCAGGATGCAATGTTCTATCGCTTAGACGAATTTGCAACGGCTCATTCTTTGGTAAATGCCGAACAGCTTAACGGTAAAGAGCTTTCTTACAACAACATTCTTGATACGGATGCTTGCTGGTCGCTGGTACGCGAATTCGACGAGCCTGCAGTTGTTATTTTGAAGCACCAGAATCCTTGTGGATCTGCTGTTGCTGCGGATGTAGCTACCGCATACGATAAGGCGTTTGCTTGCGATCCCAAGAGCGCTTTTGGTGGCATTATTGCTGCTAACGTTACGGTCAGCCAAGAAATGGTTGAGCACATTAACGAAAACAAGCAGTTCATTGAAGTAGTTATTGCTCCTGATTATGAAGCAGGCGCTCTTGAACTTTTGCAGCAGAAGAAGAACGTTCGCGTATTGCGCACAGGTGGCGTAGATGCTCCTGCAGCACTTGAGTTCCGCAGTGTTGATGGCGGCATGCTTGCGCAAAGTGTTGATCGTGTAAATGAAGATCCTGCTGAATTTACGGTTCCTACCAAGGTTAAGCCAACCGATGATCAGCTGCATGAAATGCTGTTTGCTTGGAAGGTTTGCAAGGGTGTAAAGTCCAATGCCATCTTAGTTTCTAAGGATCATGCAGGAATTGGTATGGGTCCTGGTCAGCCAAATCGTGTTGATTCGGCGAAGCTTGCTTGCGAGCGTGCTCATGAAGCATGTGAGCGCATGGGGGTTGAAGCAACTGGTTTGGTTTGCGCATCGGATGCATTCTTCCCATTCCGAGACAACATTGATACTTTGGCAGAATATGGCGTTAAGGCGATCATTCAGCCTGGTGGATCCATTCGTGACGAAGAAGTAATTCAGGCAGCGGATGAACATGGCATTGCAATGGTATTTACGGGCCATCGTCATTTCCGCCATTAAGATAGTTTTGGTCATTAGCCAAAGTCTGATTTTGTAAAGACTTTTCAAACGTCTTTGTTTAATAACTGGCTCTGGATGTATTCCAGAGCCAGTTATTGTTTCGCTAGCTTCTTTTTGGCTTCTTCTAGGAATACTTTACAGGCATTTGATCGGAATTGGAAAGGTTTCCAAGCAAGGTATGCCTGTAAGGTGGGAGAATCTTTGAGAGGTCTATAGTCAAGATTATTTGCTCGGGAAGCATTTACCAAACCTTCGATGGTAATTGCTGCACCAAATCCTTTTTCTACAAGGCGTGCAGCGTTATTAAGAAGGTTGTATGTTGCCACAAACGTAAGAATCCCACCTTCATCTTTGCTTCGATACCTTCCCAATACTCCACTGTGTATATAGGTTGATGGCACAAGAAGAGGGATATCGATAAGATCATCTAAGCTAACAACATTCTTTTGCGCGAGTGGAGAATCGTTTCTGAATAAAACAACAGAGTGTTCCTTGCATTTAAATGGCAGGTAATCGAGCCCTTCGTTTTTGGTGCGGCGCAGCATCAATCCGAAATCGAGTAGTCCCTTGTTGATGTTTTCTGCTACGTTTTCTGCCGTGTCGCTCACAATATTGTAGGAAATATTGGGATAGGTAGCGCGAACTGATTGCATAATATCTCCAAGCTCTTCCATAGCTTTTGTTTCTGCACAACCAATAGATATAGTTCCTGCAATAACGTCATGAGAAAGTTGTAATTCCGATTCGGTAGTATGAACCAGTTGAGATATTTCTCCTGCTCGGCGTCGCAAAAGCATGCCATCGTCGGTCAAAATAATGCCTTGCTTGCTTCGCTCAAATAAGACACACCCTAATTCTTTTTCTAAATCCATCAACTGCCTGGAAAGAGTAGGCTGAGAAACATTCAGTGCTTTAGCTGCAGCAGAAATACTGCCTTCCTGGGTGAGTGCTAAAAAGTATTCCAAAACACGTAATTCCATGCGGGCTTCCTTCTTGGGTTGTAATCATGAAAGCAAATATTCAATAGTTATTCAGAAATCGGCTGACTTTCTTGTTTGAGCTTCTAGTTTCTTAACCTCTTTATTGGAAAGGTTTAACCAGAAGCGTATGTATGCAAAACCTGCATACAAAGTTTTCACTATAGCTATTTTACATGGATAAACGCAGTGCATACGATATTTGTAGAGAGTAAGAACAAATCAAACAAAAGCAGATTAAGCTGGAGTTTTCAGGAGGAACCATGGCAGTAAAACAAACAGCTGGTCGAGATCAGCTTGGGGAATTTGCACCTAAATTTGCCGAACTTAATGACGACGTACTGTTCGGTGAGGTCTGGAGCAGGGAAGATGCACTTTCTTTGCGTGATCGGAGCTTGGTAACTATTGTTTCTTTAATGAGTCAGGGTTTGATTGACTCTTCGTTTGAGTATCACCTGGCAACGGCGAAAAAGAACGGCATTACCAAGACGGAAATTGCAGAAATCGTAACACATGCGGCATTTTATATGGGCTGGCCAAAGGCTTGGGCGGTCTTTCGTATGGCTAAGGAAATCTGGGCAGAGGAAGGCGCAGATGATAAAGGCCGTGAAGAGTATGAACGCACGTTGATGTTCCCAATAGGCAATCCTAATGACGGCTTTGCTCAGTATTTTATTGGGCAGAGTTATTTGGCTCCTGTTAGTATCGAGCAAGTACCAATGTTTAACGTAACATTTGAACCAGGTTGTCGTAATAATTGGCATATCCATCATGCTGATAAGGACGGTGGGCAAATGCTCATTTGTGTTGGTGGTCGTGGCTGGTATCAGGAATGGGGCAAGCCTGCTCGCGAACTTCATCCTGGAGATGTGGTAAATATTCCTGCGGGCGTAAAGCATTGGCACGGTGCTGCATCCGATAGCTGGTTTTCTCATTTAGCTATTGAAGTTGAAGGAGAAAATACTTCAAACGAATGGCTTGAGCCTGTGGATGACGATCAATACAACGCACTGTAGCAAAGGGAGTTTTTACATGGCGCACTTTTGTGCGCCATTTTTTTTTCAGGGCAATTATCCAGTAATAATGCTCGTGGGCACTGATTGCGTTAATTCTCTTTATAATATGAGTGTGATCTGCGTGAAGAGGTAATCAATGTCTCAACCTGATACTTTAGTATGTCCTGAATTGACAGGCGAATTAGCGATCCGCGCTGCTCGGGCTATTCGGGAGTCTTTTTCGTTTGGGTTTGTGGGGGTTTCTTTGATCCCAAAGGGGCCTAACCCTGTTATGCAGTGGGGCTATGCAGATGGAAGCACGAATAAAAGCTATGAGCTTATTCGGCTTCCAGCAAGTGTGGGAGCGCTGGGGAAAGTTCATGCTCTGCGTAAAGGCATTATGGTAAACAGCGTAGAAGAAGATATTCCTGAAAACGAGCTGTTTCAATATCCTATCGTAATGGCTGAAGCGCTTAAGAGTTTTTTCGCGTTCCCTTTACTGAAGGGAAATGAAATAGCGGTAATTATAATTTGTGGGACTAGGTTTCTGCATGCATTAAACGACCATGAAATGAGTCTTATTCAGCGCTTTGCCGCCAAAGAATTTAATTTAAAACCAAGCAAGTCTGCCCCTGTATATATTCACGGTGATCAAGAAGGCTTTGCTTATAACGATCTTTCTAAGAATCTTCTGATTGCGCAGGAAGCAGAACGCAAGCGTATAGCACGAGAACTTCATGATGGCATTTCTCAAGAAGTTCTTGTTGCGCAGATGGAATTAAGACGCTTGAAATATTTACCCTATGAGGAATGGCCTGATGTGGTAAGTAAAACAAGCAATATGCTCAAAGACGTTATGAGTCATATATCGGCGATTTCCCGCGCATTACGACCTTTAGCGCTTGATGAATTGGGGCTATCTGCTGCCGTATATGCTTTGTGCGAATCTTCTGCGGAGGCTTTTGGGATTACTGTAGTGAAAAACATAAGAGAAAATATCACTCTAAATAGCAGTATTGAAATTGCGGTTTATCGAATTTTTCAAGAAGCCCTTAATAATGCTTGTAAGTATTCAGGGGGAAACGAAATTCGAGTATTGCTAGATTGGGACAAAGATGAACCGAATGTACTTGTCTTAATGGTCAGTGACAATGGAAGAGGTTTCGATGTTGAGAACCCTGAAGTTCAGGGTTCTGGTCTTGGCTTAGAAGGAATGAGAGAACGGGCTGCTTTAGTTAACGGTGTTCTTGCATTGCAGTCCCAGAAAAACCAGGGAAGTATTGTTTCTCTGCGAGTTGAGGTAAGTGAGCAATCATGATTCGAATCGTTCTTGCTGATGACCATTCTATGGTACGAATGGGCTTTAAAATGCTGATAATGCAGCAAAAGGATTTCGAAGTAGTTGGTGAAGCATCTGATCCAAATGAAGCTTTTGAGCTTGTGAAACAATTGTCTCCTGAGGTATTGCTTACCGACGTTTCTATGGGTACCGAGAAAAGTGGTCTTCTTTTGGTGAAGCGTCTTTATGATGTTGGTATTTCTACAAATTCCGTAGTTCTTACGATGCATAACGAGCAGGAATATCTTAGTCAGGCACTAAAATCTGGAGCGGTAGGGTATTTACTAAAAAGCTCATCCGATGAAGAGCTTTTTAAAGCAATCCGTCAAGCGGCAGCTGGAGAAATTTTTATTTGCGATGAAATGCTGCAAGGATTTGTTCACAATGCACTATCTCACGTTGATCCTGCGGCAGAGTCTCTTACTCCCCGAGAATCAGAAATTGTTTCTTTGGCTGTAAAGGGGTATTCCAATCAAGAAATTGCACAAATGCTGGCTATTTCTGTAAAAACAGTCGAAGGACAAAAGTCGAAAATAATGCATAAGCTTGCTATTGAAACTAAGCCGGAACTATTTGACTATGCGGTTCGTCACGGTTTAGTAAAAATCTAGCTCGTTATTATTCTCAATCAAGAATAATAAACGCCCTATTTTATCTAGTTTTTCATATTAGAAAAGGTTTATTTATGCGCTATAGGGTAAACCCCTATAGCGCATAGGGTGTTCCCCTATATCTCTTTAGTTCTCTGGGCTCCACAATAGTTATGGGCAAGATTTCGCATGGCGTACAACAAGGAATGCTATGCGAGCAGGAGATGGAGGATTATATGGCTAGAGAGGTAACGCGCAGGGGGTTTGTTAAGCTGACGTCTGCAGCAGCACTTGGTGTTGCAGGCATGGGTGCTGTTTCTATGAGCGTCCCCGCTGCTAAAGCGTTGGCAGAATCAGCGCCGCCTGAAGGCATGTGGGTGCGTACCACGTGTGCACCAAACTGTACGGGTTCTTGCGGTATGAAAGCTTTCGTGCAAGACGGACAGATAAAGATGATTTCGCAAGCTGCAGATTATCCCTATGAACGTTACAACCCACGTGGTTGTTTAAAGGGTTTATCAATTAATACGATGATTCATGGACCAGAGCGATTAACCGCTCCTCTTGTTCGTAATGAACAAGGTCAGATGGAAGAAACGGATTGGGACACTGCTCTTAATACTGCAGCAACAAAGCTGCGTGATATAGCTGAAAAGTATGGTCCTGATTCCATTGGTGTTATTTGGCAGGTTCAGGGTACCGGTCATGTTCAAAAAGGATCGCTTGTTCGTTTGACTAATATGATGGGCTGGTCCGCTATTGGCGGGTATGAACTCAATGGCGATTTGCCTATGTTTTGGCCCGAGACTTTTGGCTGTCAAAGCGAAGAGCTGGAATCCTATGAATGGGAAGACTCGCGCTATACCATGATTTTTGGATCCAATCCTATGGTTACGCGATTGCCTGATTCTCATTTTCTGAATTACTCACGTGAAGCCGGCGGGAAAGTTGTTTGTTTTGATCCGAATTACTCTGCTACAGCAGAAAAATCCGACGAATGGGTACAGATAAAGCCTGATACCGATGCAGCTTTTGCTTTAGCGGTTGCTAAGTATCTTATTGATGAGAATCTCTACGACAGACAGTTCGTTTCTAACTTTTCTGATTTACCCATTCTCATTGATGTCGCTACAGGAAAGCGCGTATTAGCGCGTGATGTTTCTGGATTACGTGCATTTGATGCGCCTGAATATCGTGAGACCTATGTGGTGCTGCAAAACGGTAATGCAATAGCACTTGATCCCGAACATATTGGAAATACCCCTGACTTGGATTTGGAGGCCACAACCACTCTTGAACTTAAGAATGGATCCACAATTCAGGCAAAAACGGCCTTTACGCTGCTCCGTGAAAGTCTTGAGGAATACACCCCTGAAAAAGCAAGTGAAATAACAGCAGTACCAGAAGAAACAATTACTCGAATTGCGCGGGAATGTGCAACCATTAAACCTATGCACATCATTTTTGGTGGTTCTGCTATGCAATGGCATCATGGGGATTTAAAGGGGCGTGCTTGCGCACTTCTAGCGGTATTAACAGGAAACGTTGGGCAGCTGGGCGGCGGCATTTCAACCTATGTTGGACAGTACAAAACACGCTTTAATACAGCTTCTTGGTTTATTCCTGAAAAAGCAAAACGCGCTTCAGCTCCCTTTCACTATGCCGTGAATGGTCGTACTGAGACCATGAGTGCTACGTTCCCTAAAAATGGACTTAAAGCGCTCGTAGTTGGCTGGGGTAATCCTTTTGAACAGCATAATGTTGCTAACTGGCTACAGCAGGCGCGTGATTCTGGCGAGCTGGAATGCGTGATATGTTTCGAATTTCAGCATACTAAAACCGTTGACTGCAGCGATGTTACGTTTGCGTCTGCTAGTTGGTACGAAAAGACAGAACTAGTTATTACGCCGCTTCATCCATGGGTTCAAATCATGCAGCCTATGGTAGATCCTCCCGGAGAAGCTCGTCCTGAAATATGGACTTGCAAAGAGCTGGCATGTCGTATTGATCCTTCTTTGGCAGATCAGTGGCCTGAATTTGGCCCAGAGGGAGCAGAGCAAACTGCTGAAGAGGTGTTGCGCATGCTTCTTGAACAGGGTGGTTCGACTATTAATCATATTACGCTAGAAGATTTGAAAGCTGGTCCCTGCAAGCTTGCTCATACTAATCCGGGTGAAAAGAAAATACCTTTCTATGAGCAAATTCATGGCGGGCAACCTTTTCCGACGGTGTCGCGCCCTAACGATTTAGAGAAAACAGCACATTTTGTAAAGTCTGGTCGCATTGAGTTTTATAAGGATGAGGATATGTTTTTGCAAATGCATGAACAACTTCCTTGTTACAAACCTGCTTTCGAGGAAACTGAATATGCGCTAGATCCTGAAGCAAAGGAAAAGTATCCCTTCTCGTATATCACTCGTAATAGCTTGTTCCGCGTGCATGCAACCTATAGCAATAATCCTTTTATGTTGGAGTTGCAGAATAATACTCCGAAGGTGTTTATGAATCCAGACGATGCTTCTGCTAAAGGACTTACTCAAGGTGATGTTGTTGAGGTATTTAACTCCAGAGGAAAAATAAGTGGCGCATTAATTACTGATCCGGGAATGTACCCTGGACAGGTGGTTTTTGATCAAGGTTGGTGGAGTCGTTATACCAACAACGAAAGTTATAACTCTCTTATTTATCCCTGGATTAACCCCATTCATGAAATTTACTACGTTTCAAGCGTTTGGTCTCCCAATATGGCATGGAACGAATGCGTTTGTGATGTTCGCCTTCTTGAAAAGGGTGGTGCACTTGAGGAGGTAATCTCATGAGATACGGCATGGTAGTTGATTTAGATAGGTGTATTGGGTGCAGAACCTGTGCGGTTATTTGTAAAGACCACAATGCGCTACCTAAAGGCATGTGGTGGAACCGTGTGTTTGTTCCTGGTGCTCCTGAGTATGGAACATCGGTAATGGTTGATGGTAAACCTCGTATGGAGTTTACTCCCGTTAGTTGCCAGCATTGCGAAAATGCTCCTTGCGAAAGTGTATGCCCTACGGGTGCTACCTACACTGATCCTGAAACAGGTGCGGTGCTTATTGATTACGAAAAATGTATCGGTTGTCGATATTGTATGACGGCATGTCCTTACAATGTTCGTCAATTTAACCTTGGAGCGGAAGAGGGTGTAGAGGGCATAGAAGGAAGATATTACTATGGTTACCCTTCCGAATATCGCAAAGATGGACACTTGGTATATAGCCCTAAGCCTCCAGAGGGGATAACTGAAAAATGTACGTTTTGTGTTCAGTATACAAGTCAAGGTATAGAGCCGGCATGCTGTGCGGGATGCCCTGGTAATGCAAGAATTTTTGGTGATCTGGACGACCCTGATTCTGAAATCTCTCAATATCTCAAAGGAAAGGAATCCTTTGTTTTAGGAGAAGAATACGGTACCAATCCTAAGGTTTTGTACATTTCTTCAAAGCGCGGAATAGCAGAGGGTGATTAACGTGAAAGAGATTTTGTTTTCCAAGAACACTAAACTCATTCTCCTTGCCGCTGTAATGGTAGTGGTTGGAGGGGTTGCTTGGCTATCTATGCTGGTTTTCGGCCTGTATGATACTGCCAATGTGGGCAATGCTATGAGCTGGGGATTGCTGATCGCGGTTTTCGCTTTCTTGGTAGGATTTGGTGCCGGTAGTCAATTTCTTGCGTCTTTGATAGTGCTTCTTAAAAAAGATCACTTGCTTCCTTGGGCTACGTTAGCTCAGGCAATTGCTCTTGCAGGTGGTTGTGGTGCAGGGGTAGCAATTATCGCCGATCTGGGTTCACCTTGGAATATGCTTGCTATGATTTTGTCCCCTAATCCAGCATCGCCTTTAACGTGGGATATGCTTGCTCTAAGTGCGTTTGTGGTGGTGTCACTAATTTGTCTGGTTGCTCTTATAAGAAATTGGAAGAGTATTCGTGTATGGATGGTTATTGGTCTTGTAGCTGCCGTGGCGCTACAAATCGTGGAAGGCTTATTGTTTGCTCAGCAAAGCGCACGCTTATGGTGGCATAGTCCCATTGTGGTAATTGACTTTTTGGCAGTTGCGTTCGTTTGCGGTCTTGCTATCATGACACTTCTTGTTGCATTGTCTCGCAAAGAAGTAGCTCCTGAAGCACTGCGTTCATTTTCTAGTTTGTTATGCATAGCGATAGCGGCGCATTTAATTCTTGCTTTAGCGGAGTTAGGTATTCTCGTATCTGAGACCACCCCAGCATCCCTTGCGGTAAAGAGCATCATTCTTCAGTATTTACCGCTCTACTTGATCGAACTGGTTTTACCATTGGGCGCTGCGGTAGTTTTATGGGTAAAGCGCAAAAATCTTACCTCAAAGATTTCGATTGGGTGCTCTGTTGTAGTAATAGTAGGCATGTTTGCTCACCGAATGATGCTGCTCTATCCTGCATTGGCGGGATCAACCTTATTTGTCTCGCTTTCCAATGCAGAGTCTCCTTTCTGGGCGTATCCCGTTTCCACTGGTTTGTTCGACAAGCAAGCAACGGCATTTGCTATTGTGCAGTCGTATTTTCCAACACCCGTAGAATGGATTAGCGCTTTAATGCCAATAGGACTTGTGATATTGATCGTAGCAATAGGCATGAATGTGGCTCGTTCGTTGAAAAAATAACTGTAATTAGGAAGTTTTCAAGTGGCGTACTTTCGTGCGCCACTTTTTAATTCTTTTCGAGATTAATCATAGGTTGCATACGAAGCTCGTTAAAATGCTTATATTGAAAAACTGGTATGCATATTCTGAATAGCACGAATCTTCTAGGTGTTGAGATAAAGCTGTGACAAGGAGGGTCTTTATGGGCAGCAGAAAAGGATCGGCAAAGGCTAAGCGTATTGCTGAATTCAAGGCTGGTCTCGGCGGCATGGATGACGTGTTTGCTCGTGAAGATGCTCGAAAATCGAAGAAGGCAGCAGAAAAAGATGCTGCGCTGCGAAGAAAAGCTTGTGAGTCTAAGAATCGCTATTCCTGCAAAAGCGATGCTGAAGCAGCTATTATTGCCTGTGCTGAGCATGGCACGACAGGGCTTCATTGCTATAAGTGCCAATATTGTAATGGTTGGCATTTAACCTCAAAACCGAAGCGTTAGGGAATCAGTTGCAGTGTTTCAGAAATTGCCAATCATGCTTACAAATATGAATAGTCTGTGTAGCTTTCAAGCATTGAATTAGCTAATCGCCTATTTACGAATTACATAATGAACGTCAGGGCTCCCTTTTCTATCAAACCGTTTCGGAAAACGAATCAATTTATTTATTTTGCAAAACATTTCAAAATAAAATAAGTATTATTAGTGCTGTGGAATTTGCGGTATGACGTTTAGGCATCATGACAAGTTTGAGCGCTTATGCCGCAACATGAGAGAGGGAAGCGCTACCTATTTTCAGGTGTAGCGGAATAAAAGGAGCAGCAATGGGAATTCCGATTTCTGGATACACTGGTTTGTATTGCGTTTTTGGCGATCCGGTACAGCATAGTTTTTCGCCTAGACTCCACAACAAAGCCTTCGATAAAGCAAATATTGATGGGGTATATGTAGCTTTTACGGCAAACGAAAAAACAATCGAGGCAGCAATGAATGCCGTACGTGTGCTAGGTATTCGTGGTTGTAGCGTTACTATGCCAAATAAGCTTGCTTGCATTCCTTATCTTGACGAAATCGATCCCACTGCAGAAATGATTGGCTCAGTTAATACCTTTGTTGTCAATGATGGCAAAATTAAGGGTTACAACACCGATGGCTACGGATTCCTTCATACCTTTGAAGAAATGGGTGTTCAGATTGCGGGCAATAAACTTGTACTTCTTGGACTAGGTGGCGCTGGTTCTTCCGTGGCTCTTACAGCTGCTATGGAATACGATTTGGGCGAAATTTCGGTGTTTAATCGTGCCAACGGCAAGTCTTGGCCGCATGCGCAAGAAGTAGTGAAGATGATCAACGAAAAGACTTCCTGCAAGGCTAAGTTGTGCGACTTGAACGATAAGGATTTACTCAAAGCAGAAATGGCTGATGCGCAGATGTTGGGTAATACCACCAATGTTGGAATGGGTGAACTTGAAGGTCAGTCGGTTGTCCCTGATGTGTCGTTCTTCCATAAGGGACTTGCGGTGCAGGATGCAATTTATAGTCCTGCGAAGTCTAGACTTCTTGAATTGGCAGATGAAGCAGGTTGCCAGTACACTAATGGTCTTTCGATGCTGTTCTATCAGGGTGCAAAGCAGTTTAAGCTTTGGACGGGCGTGGATATGCCTTTGACTGTTGATGATTTAGAGATTGACAAAAAACCTAAGAACAAAGAAGACGAGCAGATTCTAAAAGCGCGTATTGCTAAATAAAAGTGGGTATTGCAATACGAAAGTAACTATTGCTAAGTGAATTGAAATAGTTAATTTTTGAAACTTCACTTGCTGGCAATTTGTATCAACATAAAGGCTTCGAACTTAAGGATTTAGAAAGTTCGAAGCCTTCTTATTGCCTGGCATTACAGGGGTTATAGGGTTTATGGGGTTTATAGGGTTATAAAAATGTGTCGCTATAACTATAGGTCCATTATGGTTATTTCTTCATTGCGTTTTTGATTTGGCTGATTCGCTTTGCGTGGCGATACACATTTTGTACGTCAAAGACCACTGCGCATCCAAACACAACAAAGGGGATAATTCCAATATGTGCGGTGCCTGCAGGCGCAAAGATAAGCGCGAGCATTGCGAAAGGTACTAAGAATATGAGGGAAAGATAACGCAATCGTTTCCAGACACCCTGCCCAATGGAAATAATCGTATACAAGAACAGTCCCGTGGCAGGAACCGTCAGCAAAAGTGCCAAGACTAAAAGGACGAGTTTTACACCAACAAGTTTTAGATCAAGCGCTAAATCTTTCTTTGCATCTTTTAGTTGCTCTTCCAAGGTTTTTTCTTGGGTAAAGAACATATTGAAAAAGCTGCTAAAGGGATCATTGGCTCCGCGCGGGGTATAGGAACTGCTAAACGGATTAACGTGAGGGTCAAATCCTGCAAAGGGATCAGTTTGTGAAGTGCCACTTGCGTATGTTTTGTACGAACCTTGTGAGTCATAGGGTCTTTGTGATCCCGTATTTGAAGTGTAGGTATGCTGCTGACCCGAAGAATCCCAAGTGGTCCAAACGAATGTTTCACCAAAAGGCCATCCCGCAAAAGGATTTCCGCTGTATGTGCCGCCCTGAGAATTGGTACCAGAATTGTGTGCACTTGTCGTAGCGTTTTGACCGCGGTGCGTAGCGTAGGTACCGAAAGGATTTTGTCCATAGGCAGCAGCAAAGGGATCGTACGAGAAAGGAGCACCATAGGCAGTGCCCGCAGAAGCATATTCGGGATCCCAGGATCGATTAAGCAACACGTCGCGTGCTTCATTTATGAGCTTAGTTTTTTCTTCGGCTTTTGCGCGCGCTTCGGCATCTTGTCCAAACTTATCTGGGTGATTTTCGATGATAAGTTTGCGATGCGCTTTCTTGATTTCTTCGTCTGAAGCCCCTTCAGAAAGACCAAGCGTTTTTAATGCGACGGATTTTTTCATAAGTAAACCCAACGTCTAAGATGAACACGTAGGCTTGAGCATAACAAAAGAGCCACCGAAGCGGCTCTTATATAGTCGTTAAAACCAAATATCTTCAAGCCTGCGTTTCGGAACGTAATGAACTTGATTTTCGTCACGATAATAGGTCGTATCGCCATTTTCTGCATCAACTAAGCGGATGTCTTCAATAGGGCGACCGAGCGCCAATACCAGTACTGGCTCTAATCCTTCAGGCATAGAAAGTATCTTTTTCAATTCAGCTCGTTTAAACGACAAGATCATACATCCGCCAAATCCTTCTTCAGTGGATGCGAGCATGATAGTTTGAGCAGCAATACCAGCATCGAAGCGCCAAAGTTCGCCTTTAAAGGTTTCTGAATCCACCGCCATAATGATGTAGCCTGAAGGTCGTTCTCCTTCTACGGGGCCATCCCAATCAGGTAGTTGCGCCGCCCATGAAAGGGTAGTAAAAACTTCGGCACACTGTTCTTTGTCGGTAACGATGCGATAGCGAAGAGGCTGCTTATTGCCCGCACTCGCGGTCAGGCGGGCATTGTCTACCCACTTAGTCATAAGTTCTTTAGTAACAGGATAAATCCCACGAAAACGTCGACAGCTTCGCGTGGTGTGGGATAAATGTTCAATAAAGCTAGGCATAGTTGTCCTTTCTTCCTCGGGGAAGAATTATATCGGTTCTGTATTCTTGATTTACTGCGTGAAAGAATGCTTATACGTTCTCTATTTCTTTGGCAGGGAAGGCATCTGATTCATCTTTGACGGGTAAGGTATCTGATCCGTCTTTGGCAGAGGAAGTATCGGGTCCAGACTTGGAAGTGTCGGAATTGGATGCGCGATTATCTGGCTCAGACGATTTGTTTGCTGCGGAGTTCTCTGGTTTTGAAGAGGAAATATGAGGGCGAATAGCATTCATTTTTTCACGTTGCATTTTAGCTACTTCGGTAATTTGTTCGCGTTCGCGCTCGTAATTGAAATTGCCTATTGGTTCTTTTTCCACCTTCTTCTTTTTGGAATCAGGACGGAATGTTTTGGTTGTTTGAATCAAAATAGCGCCAATAACGAATGGCATCCAGAATACGATACCGCGGTATACCAAACCAATTGCCATACCAGCAGTGGCAGAAGCGCCAAAAGCGGTAAAGGCAACGGTAACCGCTGCTTCTACGACGCCAACGCCTTGCGGGGTAATAGAAATCATGGCGAACAAGGTAGCTACCACGTAGCCACAAACAAGCGATTCTGGAACGCTTACACCAAAGGAAAAACCCACTAAACAAAACGCTGAAAGTTCGCAGCAACTAGCAACGATGGAACAGCCGAATGCTTTAGCAGTGGATTTCGGATTTTTGGCAATAAGTTTTGCGGCTCCCGAAAAGCTCATGATGGTTTTTTCTACCCAAGGCTCTAGGGGCTTTTTGTTGAAGCGTACGAGCACCTTGTTAATGAAGTTAGCTATTGGGGTAAGGATGCGAATGATAAGGGCAGGATTTTTGTTGCCCAGCACCATGATGCCAATCAGAACACTTACCAGCAAAATAACCAGTAATCCCAAAAGTAACCAAAGGGGAGATAAGCCAACCGTAAGAGCAAGAATGGTAAAGCTAATTACCATAATGGTGGCAAAAGCGGAATCAACGGTGATTTGCATCAAGATTGCGGCAGAGGTTGCTTTGCCAGGAGCAATGCCTCGCCTGCGTGCGTCGTCAACAACAAGTGTGGTGCCTGCAAGATTAAGACTTGGGAATACGGTATTCAAAAAGAAGGTGCCAAATACTAAAGGAAGGGTATGTTTTGGCTTCATGGTTTCGCCAACTGCTTGGAATGAAAACTTGTAGGCGAAGCTTTGTGCGAAGTATTTGCAGAGCTGGGTTAGGATTGCAATCACTAAAGGAATCATGGCACCTTGTGCCATGGTGGCTGCTAATTCATTGAGTTGATCGCCTCGTAAAAAGACGAACGCCAGCACAATGATAATGACCAAACCGGCAAAAAGATTTCGGAAGTTGAATTTCACTGCGTTAGAAACCTATCTGCGTAATCCGTTATAACTTTTCAAGTATACCAAACCTGAGAACTCTACCTGTTCAGGGCAGTCTGTGGATATTTTAGACGGTTAATGGAAGCTGAAGCCGCATCTATATTTGCTGCTTATGGATATTCGCGCAAACATGGTTGCGGTTTTCGCTCAGAATCAATGTGCTTTCGCGTGTTTTCGCATGTGTTTTCACGCGCATGCTTATGCGCATATATCGTGGCGAATTGCGGGTGGTCGTCTGAGGCTGGCCGTTCGCGGGTGAAACAAAGTTGTAACACGGAAACCTGACTTCAAGTTGAATGGAACAAATAGTGCGGTGATATACTTAAATGGTTTTATCACAAGACAAAAATAGAAGGAGAGAACATGGCACGCCCGATGACTATGGCCGAGAAAATTCTTGCCGCTCATGCAGGACTCGAAGAAGTAGTTCCTGGCCAGCTAATCGAGTGCGATCTTGATCTTGTCTTATCTAACGATGTTACCGCCCCTATTGCAATTAAGGAATTCAAGAAGGTTGGCGTAGATAAGGTATTTGATCCTACTAAGATTGCGCTTGTTCCTGATCATTATGTTCCTAATAAGGACATTCAAAGTGCTGAACAGGCAAAAATGACCCGTGAATTTGCACGTGAACAGGGTATTACGCATTTTTACGAGGTAGGTTGCATGGGTGTTGAGCATGCACTTCTACCTGAACAGGGCGTTGTCGGTGCTGGTGACCTTATTATTGGTGCTGATAGCCACACCTGCACCTATGGTGCTTTGGGTGCTTTTGCTACGGGCGTTGGTTCAACGGATGCTGCAATTGGTTACGCAACGGGCAAGGCTTGGTTTAAGGTTCCTGAATCAATTCTGTTTAACATTGAAGGAGAACTTCAGCCAGGCGTTACGGGCAAAGACATCATTTTGCACATCATTGGCATGATCGGTGTTGACGGTGCATTGTATCAGGCAATGGAATTCCGCGGCAGCGCTATTGAATCGCTCACTATGGACGAGCGTCTTTCTATTTCTAATATGGCAATCGAAGCTGGCGGCAAAGCTGGCCTTATTGCAGTTGACGATGTAACGCGTGCTTATATGGATGGTCGTACCGAGCGTCCTTATAAGGAATATCATTCTGATCCTGATGCGGTATATGCAAAGGTATACAACATCAATGCAGCAGATATTGTTCCAACGGTTGCATTCCCTCATCTCCCTTCTAATACTCGTCCTGCAGCTGAAGCTCGTGACATTACCATCGATCAGTCTGTTATTGGTTCATGCACCAATGGCCGTATCGAGGATATGCGTCAAGCAGCAGCAGTATTGAAGGGTCATAAAGTTAACCCTAATGTTCGTTGCATTATTATTCCCGCAACTCAGCAGGTATATCGCCAGTGCATTGAAGAGGGATTGATGGAAATCTTCCTGGATGCAAACTGTGCTGTTTCAACGCCAACCTGTGGTCCTTGTTTGGGTGGTTATATGGGTATTCTGGCAGCAGGCGAACGTTCTATCGCTACGACTAACCGTAATTTTGTAGGCCGTATGGGCGATCCAACGAGTGAAGTTTATCTGTCTTCACCTGCAGTTGCAGCAGCTAGTGCTGTGCTTGGTCATATTGGTCTTCCTGAAGATTTAGATTAGGAGAAGCACATGCAATTTAAGGGAACTGTTCATCGCTATGGTCGCGATGTTGATACTGACGTAATTATTCCTGCACGTTACTTGACCACTTCTGAGCCTTCCGAGCTGGCTAAGCACTGCATGGAAGATATTGATGCCGATTTCGTAAACAAGGTAGCGCAGGGCGACATTATTGTTGCTGATGAAAACTTTGGTTGTGGCTCTTCTCGCGAACATGCTCCAATTGCTATTAAGGCATCGGGTGTTGATGTAGTTATCGCTAAGAGCTTCGCACGTATTTTCTATCGCAACTCTATTAATACCGGTCTTGCGATTTTGGAATGCCCTGAAGCAGTGGATGCTATTTCTGATGGCGATGTTGTTTCAGTTGATACCGATACCGGAACTATTACCAATGAAACCACAGGTGCGGTCTTTACTGCACAGCCTTTCCCACCCTTTATCGCAGATATTATCGAGCAGGGCGGTTTGCTGAATCGTACCCGCAAGGTATTGGGTTTGGCTTAAAGGAGAAAACATGGCTCAAACATATAAAATTTGTACTTTGCCTGGCGATGGCATTGGTCCAGAGATTATCGCTGAAGGTGTAAAGGTACTTAACGCGGTAGGCGAAAAGTACGGTGCTGAGTTTGAATGCACTGACGCGCTTATTGGTGGTTGTGCAATTGATGAGTGTGGCACGGCACTGCCAGAAGCAACACTCGAAGTTGCTAATGCATCTGATGCGGTACTGTTAGCAGCAGTAGGTGGCCCTAAATGGGATACCACTGATCCTGAAAAGCCTCGCCCTGAACAGGGATTGTTGGGAATTCGTAAGGCACTTGGTTTGTATACCAACTTGCGTCCTGTACAGATTTTTGCTGCACTTTCTGGTGCTTCTACGCTTAAGCCTGAAGTAATTGATGGCGTTGACATGATGCTTGTTCGTGAATTAACGGGTGGTTTGTATTTTGGTAAGCGCGAGCGCTTCTATGATGAAGAGGGCGCAGGTACCAATGGCGCAAAGGGTCAGCGTGCTTATGACACTCTTGAGTATCGTGAATATGAAATTGAGCGTATTGCACGCCAGGCATTTGAAGCTGCTCGTAAGCGTCGCAATAAGGTAACAAGCGTTGATAAGGCTAACGTTTTAGAAACCAGTCGTATGTGGCGTGAAATCGTTCATCGCATTCACGAACAAGAATACTCAGATGTTGAACTTGAAGATATGCTGGTAGACAACACCGCTATGCAGCTTATCAATCGTCCAGCAGACTTTGACGTTGTTGTTACGGAAAATATGTTCGGCGATATTCTTTCTGACGAAGCTGCTCAGATTACCGGTTCGCTTGGTATGTTGGCAAGTGCATCATTAGGCGATGGCGTTGCTCTGTATGAGCCAAGCCATGGTAGTGCTCCTGATATTGCAGGCAAGGGTATTGCGAACCCACTGGCTCAGATTCTTTCTGTTGGCATGATGCTTCGCTATAGTTTCGACATGGGTGATGCGGCTGACGATATCGAACGCGCTATTACCGAAGTTCTTGATGAAGGTTGGCGCACGGGCGATATTGCCGATGAATCCACACCAGCAGATAAGATTGTTGGCACCACCAAGATGGGCGATTTAGTAGTAGAACATCTGTAATTGATGAATTATTACGAGCCACCCGCACTTTTCCTTGCATTGGGGAGTGCGGGTGGTTTAGTTTGTAGAGGTTAGTTAAACAGATTAAGGTACACAGATTAAGCGAAAGGCTGCATGTTTATGGCTATTCGGTCTCCTGAAGGAACGTTCGACTTGCTTTCTCGCGATGCGATGTTTTGGGACTATTTCCGCAACACTGCTTTTTCTATTTTTGGACGCTATGGCTATCAGCCCATTGAGACTCCTATGTTTGAACAGACGGAGTTGTTTGTCCGTGGCATTGGTGAGGCAACCGATGTAGTTTCCAAAGAAATGTTTACCGTTATTTCGGGTGGTAACATGACAAAGTTGCTTGAGGGAGGCTCCCTTAAATCTAAGAGCAAGCTTTCGCTGCGACCTGAAGGTACTGCAGGCGTGGTACGCGCGGTTGTTCAGCACGATTTGGTGCCACAAGGTGGCGCTCCTGCGAAGTTAATGTATGCAGGTCCTATGTTTCGTGCCGAGCGTCCTCAGAAGGGGCGTTTGCGTCAGTTCCGTCAGGTGGGCGTTGAGTGCTTAGGCGCAGACGATCCAAGTGTAGATGCCGAAGCAATCATCATGCTTATGCGCTTTTATGAAGCAATTGGTATTCCTGCAGGCGATATGCGCTTGCTTATCAATTCGATGGGTTGTGAAAAGTGCCGTCCAGCGTATCGCGAATTGGTACGTCAGTATATCCACGAACACGAAGCGGATATGTGTGATGAATGCAATCATCGTGCAGAAATTAATCCTCTGCGTGCTTTTGACTGCAAGATTGCAACCTGCGCTGAAATCATGGAAGGTGCACCTCGTATCACTGATCACTTGTGTGACGATTGTCGCGAACACTACGAAACCGTGAAGCGTCATTTAACAGTAGCGGGTCTTTCGTTTGTAGAAGATACCCGTCTTGTTCGCGGCTTGGACTACTACACGCGTACGGTATTTGAAGTACAAGTAGACAACGGCATGGGTGCGCAAAATGCCATCGGCGGCGGCGGTCGTTACGACAAGCTTGCTAAAGAGGTTGGCGGTCGCGATGTGCCTGGTCTTGGCTTTGCGCTTGGATATGAGCGCTGTGTGTTGGCGTTAGAGGCTGCAGGGGTGGAATTCCCTGAAGCAGCAACACTCGATTTATTCGTTGCCTGTGTTGACGATTCAGTGCGTGATCGCGCCTTTTCTCTGGTTCAGGAATGCCGAGATGCAGGAATTGCAACCGAGATGGATCACCAGCAGCGCAGCTTAAAGAGTCAGTTCAAGTTGGCTGATAAGCTTGGTTCAAAGTGGGTTGCCATTTTAGGTCCCGATGAACTTGCGCAGAACAGCGTGAAGGTTCGCAATATGGAAAACCATGAAGAACAGCTTGTTGCACTTGATGGTTTGGTAAAGCTGCTTGGTTAACGTAAAGCCTTCTTGAAAAACGATTAAGCGCGTAGTTGCTCTTGAAGAGTTATGAACAAGCAGCAGGTTGCGTTTGTAAATATAGACAGAGCAGTAGCCTGCCTTCAAACAGTGATAAAACTGTTCTTTTTTATAAAAACCGCTTGTTAGTTATTCCTGAGGCAAGCGGTTTTCGCTATAGTATTACGGTTGACAAAAAATGTAGAAGAACTTGTAGCAACGGCGATATTTTTAAAAGGGATGATTAATTCCTAAACAAAATGCCATTGCTGGTGTTATGAGCGTTTTTACTGGGAAGAATCATAAGTTGGACGAGGAGAAAGTGAAATCATGACAGATTTCCTTAACGAGTACTGCATGCATTCTCATACATGCGGTCAGTTGCGTCGTGAAGACGTGGACACTGAAGTAACCTTGACGGGTTGGGTATGGCACAACCGTGACCATGGTGGCCTTATCTTTATCGACCTTCGCGACCGCGATGGCTACACTCAGTGCGTAGTAGACCCTGATTGTGTAAGCGCTGAAGAATTTTCTGTTGCTGAACATCTCGGACGTGAATACGTAATCGAAGTAGCAGGTAAGGTTCGCGCTCGTATGGACGAAGCAGTGAACCCCAATATGGCTACGGGTGAAATTGAAGTTCTTGCGAGCTCGGTAAAGGTTCTGAATTCTTCGGTAACTCCTCCGTTCTCTATTGAAGATGGTATTGAAACCGACGAAACCACTCGTATGAAGTGGCGCTATCTTGACCTTCGTCGTCCAGAAATGTATGCAAATCTTAAGTTGCGTCATCAGGTTGCTCAGGCAATGCGTGGCGCTTTGAACGAACGTGGCTTCTTGGAAGTTGAAACTCCAATTTTGGCAAACTCAACTCCTGAAGGTGCTCGCGACTATATCGTTCCTTCTCGTCCAAATCCTGGTAAGTTCTATGCATTGCCTCAGAGCCCTCAGCAGTTTAAGCAGATGCTTATGGTTGGCGGCATTGAGCGCTACTACCAGATTGCACGCTGCTTCCGTGACGAAGACCTTCGCGCTGACCGTCAGCCTGAATTCACTCAGGTTGATATCGAAATGAGCTTTGTAAAGGGCGAAGATGTTATGGTCATGATGGAAGACGTTATGGCTGAAACCCTGAAGGCTGTTGGCGTTGAGCATCAGTTCCCTCTGCAGCGTATGCAGTACTCCGAAGCAATGGATCGTTTTGGTTGCGACCGTCCTGATATTCGCTTCGGTATGGAACTGGTAGATCTTACCGACATTGTTAAGGATTGTGGCTTTAAGGTATTCTCTGGCGCTGTTCAGTCTGGCGGCATCGTAAAGTGCATTAATGCTCGTGGTGCAGGCGACTGGAGCCGTGGCGAAATTGAAAAGCTCGCCGATGTGGCTGCTGCTAATGGCGCTAAGGGTATGGCTTGGATTGCCTTTACTACTGATGGCAAGGAAAAGAGCCCAATCATCAAGTTCTTCGATGATGAAACCTACGCAAAAATCAAGGAAGCTGCCGATGTTCAGCCAGGCGACTTGCTCTTGTTTGCTGCTGATACCTATGAGGTAGCTAACGCTGTTTTGGCAGCACTTCGTTTGCACATGGCTGACGCTCTTAGTATTGAGCGCAAAGGTCATGCTTTGCTTTGGGTTGTTAACTTCCCAATGTTCCGTTATGACGAAGACGAAAAGAAGTATGCTGCAGAACATCATCCTTTCACGCATGTTCTGGAAGAGGACTTGGATAAGATCGAATCTGCTCCTCTTGAATGCGGTAGCTATTCATACGACTTGGTTATGGACGGCTTTGAAGTTGGTGGCGGCACCATCCGTATCCATAACGCTGAAGAACAGAAGCGCATCTTGCGCGTTTGCGGTTTAACTGATGAAGAGATCGAAGAGAAGTTCGGTCACCTTATTCACGCACTTGAGCTGGGTGCTCCTCCTCATGGTGGTATTGCTTTGGGCTTGGACCGCTTGGTTATGCTGCTTGCAGGCAAGCAGTCTATTCGTGACGTTATTGCGTTCCCGAAGACTTCAAGCGCATCTGATCCTATGACAGGTGCTCCTAGCCAGGTAACAACGCGTCAGCTTAAAGAAGTTGCTCTGCGCATTCTGTAAACTTTTTTAAACATTAAGCCCACGCTTTGCTTAAAACCATCAAAGAGCGCTAAGGTAAGTAGCGCTAAGGTAGGGCAGAGCGTGGGCTTTACTTTTAGTTTGCTCTAGCCGTTTTAGCATTGTTGCTGGTATTGCTTCTAGTGTTACTTCTGGTTTCGCTAGATGTTTTGCTTTTATCAGGGTTCTTGGGAAGGACGGGATATTCGTGCAACGAAAATATTTCTTTTTCGACTACGACGGTACTTTGGCGGTTCCGCGTACACGCGAGATTCCTTCTTCTACGCAAGAAACAATCAAACGTCTGCGAGAAAACGGTCACTTCATTGCGCTTGCAACGGGCAGACTTCAGATAAATGCGGTAGATTTTATCTCGTCTATTGGCATAGATAATTTGGTTGCCGATGGCGGGTATTCGGTTACTCTGGCGGGAGATTTGAAGTGGATGGATCCGCTGCCGCTTGAGCCTGTAAAGCAGTGTTTGCATATTCTTGACGATTACCGCATTCCTTGGGCAGTAACAACTGCTAATGAATTAGTACGTTATTCGCCACGCGAAGATTTTGCAGAAATTGCGGGCGACTATTATGTTCCAACGCACTACGATCCAAACCTTACAATTGAAAGTCTTCAGACGGTATATAAAGCCTATATTCCTTGCAAGGCCGAAGATGAGCATAAGGTGCTTGAAACGGGCGCGCTAGATGGGGTACCGCACGTTCGTTATAATTCCGATACTATTTTCATTGAGCCAATGGATAAACAACGTGGCATTAAATACCTCATGAATCTGCTTGATGCTCCTATTGAAGATGTAGTAGTGTTTGGCGATGGTTTTAATGATGTGTCTATGTTTCTTCCTGAATGGACCTCAATTGCCATGGGAAACGCACGCGAGGTTCTTAAAGAGCGGGCAGATTACATTACGACCGACTGTGATGCTGATGGCATTATGAATGCCTGCAAGCATTTTGGTTGGATTTAGGCACAAGAATTTGCGTGATCGCGAGCAAATTGCAAGTAAGAATGCGAAAAGACGGCAGTGTAGGTTAGGGTAACGATGGGTTCAGTATCTAGAGGATGGCATCACTTTTGCACTATTACTCACCATAAGGGTTTAGTGCTTCGTAATTGCTTTCGTGTGGGACTTTACTGGCAGGGTGTCGTGCATGACCTATCGAAGTATTCTTTGACCGAATTTCGCGTTGGTGTTCACTACTATCAGGGCGACAGAAGCCCTAACACCGCAGAACGTGCTGACATTGGGTATTCTACGGCTTGGATGCACCATAAGGGACGCAACAAGCATCACTATGAATACTGGACTGACATGAGAGCTAATCGTGATGCAACGTTTGAAGGGAAGCCTATTCCTACGCGCTATGTGGTAGAGATGCTGTGCGATCGCGTTGCGGCGAGCAAGGTGTACCAGGGGAGTGCCTACCAAGACGATAGTGCACTCAATTATTTCAAGTTAGAACAAAGTGCTCAGGGCGAATTGATGTTTCATCCTGAATCGCAGCAGCTTCTTGAAACTATGCTTACCTGGCTTGCAGAAGAGGGCGAAAAGGCAGCCTTTAAGCGCATTCGTACCGAAATAGTAAAGGCGCGGTATACCACGCCTTCAACAAAGAAATTTTAGTCTCTCACTATCTTCAATTCGTTATACGCCACTAACGTAATGCGCTCCGTAAGTTTTTGTATTAGTGCAGCATTTACGTTTCTTCGTAAACGCTTTCGCGCTTTATCGTTTTGAAAGAACACTAAGAGCGAAGCGGTAATAACGCCCGCATTTCCTGTCTATCCCAGAATATTTGCTGGCTAATCAGAGGCTTCGCTTTATAGGTGTTCTTCCAAAACGGCGCTTCAGAACGTTTACTCAGCAAACGTAAATGCTGTGCTGAATACTTAAACTTGCTCCTAAAGATATCATTTATTCAGAAGCGCAAAACGATACGTGCAGAAGTTTACGCAGAGTATTATTCCCAGCTTGGACCGTTCTTGGGCTTTGGCTGGCGGACGTTAATGCGCTGGCCTTCTAAAGTTACGCGAGAATTTGGAGGAACAGATTCGGTAACAAAGGCACTACCAGCAATTACCGTACCTTCGCCAACAACCGTTTCGCCGCCTAAAACACTTGCGTTGGAATAGATCGTTACGTTGTCTTCGATAGTAGGATGACGCTTTACACCTGCAAGCTTCTGGCCAGCACGAGTGGAAAGTGCACCAAGTGTTACGCCCTGGTAGATTTTTACGTGATTCCCGATGGTAGTGGTTTCGCCAATTACAACGCCCGTTGCGTGGTCGATGAAGAAGTATTCGCCAATAGTTGCGCCCGCATTGATGTCAACGCCTGTACCACTGTGAGCATATTCGGTCATGATGCGGGGGATCAAAGGCACCTGCTGTAAATACAGTTCATGAGCGATGCGATAAACGAAAATGGCGAAGAATCCTGGGTAAGAGAAGATAATTTCCTCTTTGCTTTGTGCTGCAGGGTCACCATCGAATGCCGCCTGCACGTCAGTAAGAAGAATGCGCTGAATTTCTGGAAGTTTGTCAAAGAAGTTTTTGCAGATTTCATCTACGCGTGCATCCACTTCTTCTTCGCATGCCATGCATTTAGACGGATCTTCGTTATCGCGCGCGCAGCGGAAGGCGAGGGCTTCGTAGAGCTGTTTGCGCAGAGCATCTTCGATGCGGATAAGGGTTTCGCCAATGAAGTATTCAGGATTGGTGCCCGTAGGGGTTTCATCGCCAAAATAACGAGGAAACATTACGCGACGAATATCTTTGATAATGCCGATGATTACCTTTTTGTTAGGAAAGTGCTTATCGGGATCGGTGAAGAATATTTCGGGAGTGCTGTAGTTTTTAGCTATGGCACCAACAATAGAGTCAAGGTTTTCCATGTTCATCTCTTTCGGTCGGTCTATACGATTTCGGTTTATACGATTCCAGTTCGAGTTCGTTTTGTTGCCATTTTGCGACGTGACACTACGCGGTGGTTTGTAATGGCGCGACTGCACGGCGTGGAACAGATAAACTGGACTGGCTCGCATCAAGTCAATTTGATAGACCTCTATATCTTAGCGTTTAGAAGCTGGCTTTGCTCCTAGAACCTGCAACGATTACCGCCCTAATACAATTCTTTTGTGTCTATCTACAAAAACCGCCTGTCCGTATACGAATTTATAGGCGCACTTTTATCTTGGTAAGGCTAGACTTATTAAACTGCTATTTGAAACTTAGCGGCAGGTTCCTTAATGCAGCAAAGGGTAGTGCCGTTTGAGATGGATGATAGCTTACGAGAAATATCATTGCAGATTTCGCAATGATAAAAACTACGGGATGTATGGTAAGCGCTGTGCTGCTAGTGATTACTGTAGCGTAGCTTTCAATACTTGGGGTATTGGAGCTATGTTTCTGTGATTGAAGGGGGATCGTTTTCATGATTCGAATTTTGATCGATTCGGGTTCTGAGTATTTGCCTAAAGAAGCACAGGCTAAAGGTATTGAAGTTCTGCCTATTGTTACCAATGTTGGTGGCAATGATTATCGTGATGGTTTCGATTTGGGACGAGACGAATTTTTTGAGCTCTTAGAAGAAACGGGGCAGTTTCCCACCACTTCACAAATAACTCCTCATGTGTTTGCGGCAAAGTTTAAAGAGGCGCTCGATGCAGGGGATGAGGTAATTGCAATCATTTTATCTTCTGCGCTGAGTGGTACGTATCAAAATGCCTGTATGGCACAAGCCATGGTTGGCAACGAAGGCGTTTATGTAATCGATTCTCTTACAGCAACGTATCCTATAAGTATCTTGGCTGATTATGCTGCAACACTTCGCGATGAAGGTATGCCTGCTGCGCAGATTGTTGAGGCTATTGAGGAGCTGAAAGGAACCGCCAAGGTTATCGCTATGGTGGATACGCTTGAGTATTTGCAGCGAGGTGGTCGCATTCCTAAGGCAGCTGCAAAGATTGGAGAAGCAGCTAAGTTAAAGCCTGTTATTTCAGTTACGGAAAAGGGCGACCTTGCTATGATTTCGGCATGCTTGGGACGTAAGCGCGCTTTCGACACCATCATGAAGCAGCTTGAGTCTATAGAGATTGATGATCGGTTTCCTGTTTATGCCATTTATTCCTACGGCACTAAAAACTGCGAACGCCTAGAGGTTCGCTTGCAAGAGGCGGGTATTTCTGTAACTGAGCGTCGCCAAATTGGGTATGTCATCGGATCTCATATTGGACCTAATGCATGCGGTGTGGTGTATGTAGAAAAAGCACCCAAAAAAGGTGGTATCAAGGCTTTTTTCAAGAAATAAGCCTACACCCTGCAGAAAAACCCCGAAAGTGAGAGGGTCGCGTTGCTGAGAAGGCTTATTCGCTTAGCATCAAGACCAATTAATTGTAATTATCCAAAAGAAAAATGCACCGACCGATGAATTGTTGGTCGGTGCATTTTGTAGCCACGATGGAAAGTCTCTCACTTTCCGCGTTTTTCTGCAGGGTGGTGCCGAATTTCGCAAAAAACGTAGTCAAAACCCCGCAATTATAAGTACTTAGACAATTAAAAGCACTTAGAGTTTTGTTGTTTTAGATGCCTGCTAATTCTTGCAGGCATCTAACCCCTATAAACCCTGTAATTCCTTGTGAGCCTCAAAACTCCGCAAACACTACTTGGAAGCGACAGTTGGGATAGGTGTTTCGTCTACTTCCTCTAAGTTGTCGTCGTAAATGTAGTATTTCGTTTCTTTAGCAATCATGCCAGACAAGAGCAAAACCATAATGATATTAGGGATTGCCATCAGTGCATTGCCGATGTCAGAAATCGTCCAAACAATATCACCAACGCCAATCGCGCCCAAGAAAGCAACTACTACATAGATTACCTGGTAAGGCTTAATGGCGCGTTTGCCAAAGAGGTAAGTGATGCAGCGACTTCCGTAGTAAGACCAACCCAGAATAGTGGAATAAGAGAAGCTGATCATGCCAAGAACCAAAAGGGGAGTTCCGATATACGGAATTTGTGCAAATGCCACACTTGCTAGTTGCGCACCAGAGAACACTGAAGGGTTAGCTAGAATTTGTTCTTGAATGGTGGGGAATGCAAGCATGGTAGAAACCAAAACAATGCCCGTAAGCGCACAGATCACAACGGTTGACCAGAAGGTACCTGTCATACCGATGAGTGCCTGCTCAGCAGGATTTGGAGTCTTAGCTGCAGCAGCAACGATTGGCGCAGAACCAAGACCAGATTCATTAGAGAATAAGCCACGAGCGCAACCAAACTGTAATGCAACCATAATGCCTGATCCAACAGCGCCGCCAAAGGCTGCTTTTGCGGTAAACGCGCATTCGAAAATTAGCACAACTGCATCCCAAAGATATGCCCAGTTAAAGATCAAAATAACAAGACATCCTGCGGCATAGCCTATAGCCATAATGGGAACAAGCTTTTCGCACACGTTGGAAATAATCTGAACGCCGCCAAAAATAACGATGGCAACACAGAAAACAATAATAAGACCAATGATCCAAGGCTCAACATTAATACCAGAAGAGGTAAGAATGCCTGTCATTGCAGATGCCTGAACGGCAGAGCCAGTACCAATAGCTGCAATAGCGGCAAATAAGGCGAATGCTACCGCACCTAATTTTGCATACCAAGGCACCTTGCCGTTTTTGGTGAAACCGCGCTGCCAAGCATACATGGCACCACCAAGCATGTTGCCGTTGTGGTCTTTAACGCGGTATTTAATGGCTACAAAAATTTCGGAATACTTGGTAGCAATACCGAAAATACCGGTGAGCCACATCCAGAAAACTGCACCAGGACCACCTGCCAAAATAGCAGTCGCAACACCAACGATAGAACCCGTACCGATGGTTGCGGCTAGAGCGGTGGCAAGAGCACCAAATGCGGTAATGTCTCCTTCGTTGCCTTCTTTTTTAGTAAGAGACATTTTGATTGCTTGTGGAAGGCGCTTTTGAATAAAGCCCGTGCGGAAGGTAAGGAAAATATGGGAACCAAGCAATAAGACGATCATTGCGGGACCCCAAACAAAGGCATCAATTTGATTTAAGATTTCAACCATGAATTGTCTTTCGATTAGCAAAAGACGTAAAAGATCAGGCGTTATTGCTAACACCTTAAAACTAGGACATGTAAACTACGACATACTGATTCAGGGGAATACCAAATAAAAAGAGGCAGGGCGCCACTAAAAAATGGCACGGCACCACTTAAGTGAATAATTCCCGATGACGGTTTTAGTTCAAGCTTATCTAGGGCGTCTTTTGGGCGGATAAATACAGGGCAGAGTAAACAAAAAAGAAAATCGGACAAGGGGCAAACTCATCCGATTTTCTCGTAAAGTTATTTACTTAAGGCCTTCGATGTACTCTACAAGGTCGCCTACCGTTTCGAGACCTTCAGGCTCGCCGAACTCAACTTCGCATTCGTCTTCAAGATCGCAAATGAGCTCAACCATGTCGAGAGAATCGATGCCAAGAGAATCAAAGGTAGCATCTTCGGTAACCTGTTCAGGATCGATATCCAAATTGTCATGCAGCAGGTTAGTGATAATTTCCATGGTATCCATGTTAACTATCCTTTCTATGGACTGTATGCAGATATCTCCAATCTGCATTATTCAACAAATGTAAATTTACTTTGCCTATCTTAGCGGATACCAAAATAAAGGCAAATTGATACATAATTAATTGTGAATATGGTTGCTGTTTGTAAGTGGCTGGTTTTGGTTAGTAGCGTTTAGTGGTTTCAATCGATTGTGTTGGCTTTAAGGAGGAGCGCATGGAAAGTATGGCGCAACAGTGGCGAAATTTAGATAAGGTTCGTCGAACTCCAGATTCAGCCAAACATTGGGATAATCGCTCCCTTACCTACGGTAAGGAAGACAGCAATAAAGAAGCCAGCGATGTGTATGTTTCTCGTTTTATTGAAAAAATGCGCCTAGAAAAGCCCAGTATTATTTTGGATATGGGTTGCGGAACGGGACTTCTAGCTATTCCGCTTGCCAAACAGGGGCATGGTGTTATAGCGGCGGATTTCAGCGAAGGCATGTTGGCGCGCTTGCGCGAAGATGCAGAAAAGGCGGGAGTGTCGGTGGTATTACCGTGCAAAGATGAACACACGGGAATGCTCCAGATACCCGATGTACAAGGAGGATTTATCATCCCGCTTCAAATGAGTTGGGATGACGATTGGACTTCTTTTGGTCTGTGCGACAACATGGTTGATATTGCGTTTGCGTCTCGTTCCATCATTACGCACGACTTGGAAGATTCACTTCGTAAACTTTCAAATAGTGCGCGAATCCGTGTGTGTATAACGGCAAATTTAGGAGTATCTCCAAGGGTTAATCCTACAATTGCGAAGGTTATGGGGGTTACGCTCGAAAAGCATAATGATGCCGTTTTTGTTTTTGGTGTTGCTCACGAATTGGGCTTTGAGCCTGAAGTTTCTTATATCCATTCACCTCGAGTGCGCATGTATGCTTCTCGCGATGAAGCATATCACTCGCTTCTTAAAACACTAGACTACCTTGATTCGGATGCAGAGCAGGTTGATCCCGATACCGCAAAGCAAAGGCTTCGTGATTGGCTGCTTGTTCATTTAGTTCCTGGAGAAGTTGAGGGAACATGGCGTCTCGATGAAGTGCAAATAGTTCCGTGGGCTTTTATCAGCTGGGATGTGTAAGCTGGAGCAACGATTCAGTCGATAAGCTGAAAGTAGTGAACTGAGGCTGTAAACTGGTTCTGCAAGGTTGGCCTTATTGTTTGTAGGGGTAGTAGGTGCTTACCGTTGGGTTAGCTTCTATACGAGCGCGCAATTTTTCCAGATAGCGTTTTGCGAGAGTGGAAAGTGGGCGCGATTCATGGCAAACATATCCTACTGTCATGGTTTCATCTACTTCTAAGGGGATAGCAACGATGTTGCTTTGTCCCATTTCGCCGCTTCGAACACCTGTTGTAACGGTGTATCCGTTGTGATTAGTAAGCAGATTAGTTAGTGTTCCGCGATCGGAATAGGTAATGTTTTGGCGGTGGGGTAGGTGACTTAGAGGTTCTTCGGAAAAGAAGAATGAATTGTTTGTACCCTGTTCAAAAGAATAGCGGGGATAATCCTGTAAATCATCAGGCGTTACACTTTTGCGCTGCGCCAAAGGATGTTGCTTGCCAACAAAAATATGAGGATGTGCCTGGAATAGAGGGACAAAAGTAAGGCCCGCATCACTAAATGCTTTGGTAAGAACCTTAGAATTAAAGTCACTTAAATAGATAATACCCAGTTCACTGCGGTAATCTTTTACGTCATCAATAATGTCTGCTGTTCTGGTTTCACGCAGCGAAAAATCGTATTCTTTTTCATTGTATTCTTCAGCTAAATCAACAAAAGCTTCTACGCAAAATGCGTAGTGCTGAGAAGAAATAGCTAAACGACCCGATGACGAATTGTGGGTATTCGAATAGCGAGCTTCAAATAAGTCGAACTGTTCTAGGATTTGGCGGGCGTAGCCAATAAATTCAGTTCCTTCACTGGTAAGAGTAATGCCGCGATTAGTACGGTTGAAAATAGAGATTCCCAGTTCCTGTTCGGTATCTTTAATGGTGGCAGAAAGGGTGGGCTGAGAAACGTAGAGCTGCTGGCTTGCTGCATTGATAGATCCACATTCGGCAACTTCAATGATGTAGCGAAGTTGTTGGAGCGAAATATTAGTATGCATGAATCGAAGCCCTATCTAACGTTGCCTTTGTTTGTAGTTGCTTGTTTATAAATCGGTATAGTAAGCAACTATATCTCTCATTTTGATCAACTTATTTTACCTGTTGTTTAGAGAACGCAGCGCTGATTTTTCTGACCTCTAGAGCATAAGATTTGAGCCGCATACTGCTTGATTCTGAGCAAACAAGGTACGACTCACAGCAAAAGCGTTTCTTGTTTGTAAAATGTTACCAAATTAGTATCATTATTTTGCGAATCTGGACCATTTTGTCTCGATAATGGTCTATAGTTAAGCACAGAGGCAAAAGCTTAGGCTATCAACCGAAGAGCAGAGGTCGGAACCTGTAATTGCTTTGCCTGGTTATTCAACTTTTTTAAAGGAGAAGACAATGAAATTTGTATGTCCTGTATGCGGTTATGTAGAAGAATTTGACGGCGACGAATTGCCAGCTGATTTCAAGTGCCCACAGTGTGGCGTTTCTGGCGATCGTTTTATTAAGCAGGCTGACACCGAGATGTCTTGGGCTGCTGAACACGTAGTAGGCGTTGGCAAGCTTCCAGAGGTTCCAGAAGATATCGTTAACGATCTTCGCGCTAACTTCGAAGGCGAGTGCTCTGAGGTAGGCATGTATTTGGCAATGGCTCGCGTTGCTCATCGTGAAGGCTATCCAGAGATTGGTCTTTACTGGGAAAAGGCTGCTTACGAAGAGGCAGAGCATGCTGCTAAGTTTGCAGAGCTTCTGGGCGAGGTTGTAACCGACTCCACCAAGAAGAACCTTGAGATGCGTGTTGAGGCTGAAAATGGTGCAACCGCTGGCAAGACCGATCTTGCTAAGCGTGCTAAGGCTGCTAACTTGGATGCTATTCATGACACTGTTCATGAAATGGCTCGCGACGAAGCTCGTCACGGCAAGGCATTCGCTGGTTTGTTGAAGCGCTACTTCGGCTAAAGTGCCAAAGATCAATCGCTAAAGATCTGGCCTAATTAAATACTGAATTTAACAGAGGCGTGTTCTGCCGGACGCGCCTCTTTCTTTAGGTGATCTGCTCAGGATTTGCTGCTTCTGGCTTATTTGATGCTCGTGTCGAGTTTCTTCCAATTTTTATTTCTTTTGAAATAAAAAAGTCGTATAGTGTTCAAGGTTCATACGAGTAACCCGACTTTCCAACGGGAAAGCGGATATACGAAAGGAAAATATATGAACACTATTAAGGGTCAGCTGACGCTGCGTGGCCTTGTTATTGGCGGCATCGGCTGTATCATTCTCACGGCGGCTTCGGCTTACACGGCACTCAAGATGGGTGCACTTCCTTGGCCAATTATTTTTGCCGCAATCATTTCTTTATTCTTCTTAAAAGCGTTAGGTAATACATCGCTTAATGAAGCGAACGTAACGCACACTATTATGTCTGCTGGTTCAATGGTGGCAGGCGGTCTTGCATTCACTATTCCTGGTATTTGGATTTTGACAGGAGAAAATCCTGTTGAATGGTGGCAGATGCTTATCGTGGCACTTGCAGGTACCATTTTGGGATTGGTGGTAACCGCTTTTATTCGCCGTCATTTTATTGAAGAAGCTCATCTGGAATTTCCTATTGGTGAATCTGCCGCGCAAACCCTTATTGCGGGCGATTCAGGTGGAAAAACGGGCGCTAAGTTGTTTGGATCGCTTGGCATTGCGGGGTTGTATACGGCTCTTCGCGACTGGTTTGCGGTATTGCCAGCGATGTTCTTTTCCAACGTAACCATTCCTGGTATTACGTTTGGTATCTACAATTCGCCCATGATGCTTGCTGTTGGTTTCTTGGTGGGAACAGGTGCAGTAATTGCCTGGTTTGCGGGCGCAGTTTTTGCAAACTTTGGTCTTATCGTGGGCGGCAGCTCTCTTGGTATTTGGGATATTGCCACAGCGCAAGGTATTGTTTCTAGCCTTGGTATGGGTGTCATGATGGGTTGCGGTATTGGCGTTATCGTTAAAAACATTTTGCCTAAGCTACCCAGTATCGCTAAAGGCATGATTGGCTCTGGAAATAACAAAGGAATTTCTGGAAAGGCTATGGGTGGTGCTGTTGCGTTCATTCTGGCAGCAGTTGCGCTGGTTATTTGCTTTACGCTGCAACTTGGTCCACTGCCAAGCATTATCGTAGTGCTTATGGTATGGATCGCCACAGCAATGAGCGCTCAGTCTGTTGGTCAAACAGGCATCGATCCGATGGAAATCTTTGGTTTGATCGTGTTGCTGTTCTGCGCAGCCATTGCTGATTTGCCAGCTATGCAGTTGTTCTTTATTGCAGGTATCGTGGCAGTTGCTTGCGGTCTTGCAGGTGATGTTATGAATGACTTCCATGCAGGATATGTGCTTCATACCAATCCTACTGCGCAGTGGCTTGGCCAGGCATTTGGCGGCATTATCGGCGCAGTAGTTGCAACGGTAGTTATGGTGCTGCTGGTTCAGGCTTATGGTCCAACGGCGTTTGGTACTCAGGGTAGTTTTGTTGCTGCTCAGGCATCGGTTGTAGCAACTATGATTTCTGGTATTCCGTCCATTCCTGCTTTCGTGATAGGCCTGGTAGCGGGTTTGATTCTTCACTGTGTGAAAGCACCTGCCATGATGATTGGTCTTGGAATTTATTTGCCGTTCTATATGTCTTTCACGGCATTCTTAGGTGCTATGGCAAAGGTTGTATATGATGCAATTACGAAGGCTCGCCGTCGCAAAAAGCAAGAAGAGGGTCTTGACGATGAAGGTGCGCAAGTTTTGAAGAAGAAGCAAGATGAATCGGGTCTTGTTGTGGCTTCAGGTCTTCTTGGTGGCGAAAGTATCGTTGGTGTTTTAGTGGCGCTTTCTGCGGTGGTTATGGGTATGGGTGCATGACGTTAGTTTGCGCTCGAGTTTAGTCTCCCATGAGATTAGCTGTGTATGTTCGACCACAACTGTGCGTACCCAGATGTAACTATGTATATTCGGCTGTAATCAAAGATCCCCAGATTCTATGCTAAATCTGGGGCTTTTGTTTTGAATTGAATGTGTAGGCGAAAATCAAAAAATCGAAAACTTTTTAATCCGATTTCACTTTCATCGATTTTTTACAGTTCTACACGACCAAACTTTGCAAGGATTTCTGTTGCTGCAGTGCAGGATGGGCAATCGCACCATTTTGCACCAGCTTCCTTACGCTTGTGCTGATCGGCAAGACGCTTTGCGGCATCTTCTTCGCCAAATATTTCTTTAGCGGGTCCTTCAAGGAAAGCGATTACACCATCAATGGTTGTAGGGCGTCCTTCTAAGATATCAAGAAGGGTGGTGGTTGCTTTCTCAACCGCAGCATCGCTATTGTCGGTAGCAACTGCTTCTTTCCACGCGAGTGCAGCATCTTTCGTAACTTGAGTGCTGGTGTCTGCAGTGGACAGAATATCAACGCGTTCGGCAATGTAGTCCATAAGTTCTTTTTCCATGAGAGACCTTCGTTTTTAAATAGGGGCGTTTGGAATAGTAAGTATTCGAAATGTTAGGCATTTGGAATACTAATTTCTTACTATCGAAATTGTACTGTCAAAAAGTGTTATTGTTGACAAACTTTTGATTGATTTAAGGTACTTGACCTTTTCGTAGCGTCAACCTTCACAATGCCACCAGGAGGTGTTTATGGAACAAGAAATGCGTTTCTATAGCATTGGCGATATGGCAAAACTATCTGGAGTGAGTACGCGAACATTACGTTATTACGAAAGCGAAGAGCTTATTAAACCAAAGCGTAATGAGGCAAATTATCGAGTGTATAACGAAAACGATGCAAAGCAATTAGCGCAAATACTTGCAATGCGTGCTTGTGGTCTTTCTATAGCTGACATCAAAGGTATATTCGATAATTCTGGTAGTAGCTTATCCATTGCTCTCGAAAAACATCTTCAACATTTATTTGAGCAGAAAGCACAGATAGAAGCTTTAATTGTCCGTTCTGAAGAGGCAATTAAGGCAATTGAGAGGATTTCGAATATGGAGTCAAAAAAAGCATTTGAAGAATTAAAAAAACAAGCGATTTTCGAAAATGAAAAAGAGTACGGACATGAAGCGCGTGCGCTCTATGGTGACGAAGTAATCGATGCGGCAAATGAACATCTTGAGGGTTTGTCTGAGGATGAGTGGGATGAAAAGCAAGCACTAGAAGAGCAAATAAAATCTCAACTTCAAAACGCTATGAAGATAGGGGACCCAAAAAGCATTGAGGCTAGGGAGCTTGCGCAAATGCATGCACGATGGATTTGCTTGCATTGGGGAGAAAACGCTTACAGTCGTGAAGCTCATTTGGGGTTAGCAAAAATGTATGCAGCGGATAAGCGTTTTATCGATTATTACGACCGTGCTGCGGGAAAGGGTGCAACAGAGTTTTTGGTAAAAGCACTCGAGGAGAATATCTAAAGAGACTCTCAGAATAGACAAATGTCCATTACTCAAGCAACAATCTGTTGCTTGAGTAATGGAGGAAAAAACCGAATACTATTCATATCGAATAGCTCTAATCTCTTAGGACAAAAAATGGCAGTAAAAGACATTCTTCCTCTTCTGCGAAAAGAACGAGGTATCACACAAGAGGATCTTGCAAAGAAATTATTTATTACTCGTCAGGCAATCAGTCGTTGGGAAACGGGAGAAACTACGCCTGGGATTGATATGACAAAGCTTATTGCTCGTGAACTTGATGTTCCTATAACTGATTTGCTCGAGATGCCGGAAAATTATTGTCAAAGTTGTGGAATGATGTTTACGGGCCCCAACCAGCATGGACACGAACTTGATGGTTCAGAAAATGAAGATTACTGTCGTTGGTGTTATGAACATGGTAAGTATACCTACGAAACAACCATGGAAGATATGATCGAAGAGTGCGCACCTCGTATGGCTGAATACATGGGATGGACTGTTGATGAAAGCGCTTCTCTGCTTGGAGCAGTACTTCCAACTTTGGAACGTTGGAAACAACAGCCTTAATATAGTGTGACGTAGAGAAGTGCAGCAAGTATATTCTTGATAATATATAGTCATTGATTAACCTCGAAACGAACAGGGAATACTCATGGCATATGACTTTAAGAAAGAATACAAGGACTTATATTTGCCGAAACAAAAGCCTATGTTCATCGATGTTCCAGCAATGACTTTTGTTGCTGTTGCGGGTGCAGGTAACCCTAATAAAGAGGGCGGTGCTTATCAGCAAGCAATGGGTTTACTTTACGGGTTTTCATACGCCGTGAAAATGTCCAAGATGGGTAGCTGGCAGCCAGATGGTTATTTTGATTATGTAGTCCCACCATTGGAAGGCTTGTGGTGGGCAGGTGCTGGTGCGTTTGATGGTGCGTCAATCGTGGATAAAAATGCGCTCTCATGGGTTTCTCTTATTCGTCAGCCTGATTTTGTTACGCGTGAAGTCTTTGATCGAATTTGTGAACAGCTTTCAGTAAAAAAGCCAGAGCTTTCTGCTGATTTGGAATTGGGTAAGCTTAGATTCTTACGTTTTTCGGAAGGCAAGTGCGCTCAAATAATGCATAAAGGATCTTATGATGACGAGCCTGAAACAATTGCAAAGCTTTCTGAGTTTATTGCATCAGAAGGAATGCAAACTGATATTGCGGAAGGTGGAGAATCGCCTGTGGGTCATAATGCATTTTGCGAGTTTGACACTGAAACTATCTTAGGAGCTCTCGATGTGGATGGAGACTGCCCGACGATTCGATTGCATCACGAAATATATCTAGGAGATCCTCGTCGTACAAAGCCAGAGAATTTAAAAACAGTGATACGCCATCCGATTAAGTAGGCTTTTGCTTGTTTTGAATGCGTATTCAGAAACAAAGTTGGGAAGGGATGTTTAAATGAACCTATCCAAAATCGATGAAAGGCTACTTTCTTATTCAGAAGCTACCAAAGCTTTTCACGAAAAGTGGGGCTGGATGGTTTATTGGGTTGGCGGTAAACAGTTTGCTTGTGAGTTCCAGGCTAAAACCACTGCTAAACTACCTTATGCGGGAAAGCATCTTCTTTCTTTGAAATGTGATCCCGAAAGAATAATTGAGTTGCGATCCGAATATCCTGAATCTATTTTTCCTGGTTATTATTCAGATGGACGAACATGGATATCTATTGATTTAGACACGGATCTTCCTGAAGATATTGTTTTTGATTTATGTAAAAGAAGTTATGAGTTAGTGTTTGCGACATTGCCCAAGAAAGTGCAAAAAGAGTTAATGTCTATCTAGTCATCATCCAATGCTTTATTCATTTCGGTAAGTGCGCTTTCTTTTTCCTTTTCGGTTATTTCGTTGTCATCTGCTAATTCGTCTAAAGTTTCGCGGTAATAATCATATGGCGTAAGTCCTGTTTCATCTTGGATCGAAGGGTCTGCGCCATATGTGATAAGCACATTCACCATTTCAGGTGAAGAATAATGCGTTGAGGTTGCCATAATAAGCGCATATTCGGAGTCGGTTACATTTCCGTCTATGTCGTAGTCGATAAGTGGTTCGTTTAGATCAATCGCTAAATCCTTTTCTTGCGCATCAGCAAGGATGGTTTCAGCGCATTCAGCATCTCCGTAAATGATTGCCAATCTCAGTAGGTTTCGATAAGACTGTTGGCCTTCCAGTTCTAGATTCAAATCGTTTGAGTCTAGCGCTTGTGCTAAACGATCTGCGTCGTGCGATACGACTGCATTTGAGCAGTCGTTATAGTTGGGGGTCGTGCTTGATTGGTAGGTAGGAATAATTACTGATGCGGTTATAGGGATTATCACTAGCAGACTTAGGACGAACAAAACAATAGGGACCGCAATTAGACCACCAAGCTTTTTGCCTTGTCGATGCCGTGATGGTGTGCGCAGTGCAAAAACAATAGTGACAATAATGGCGGCTATAAACATTGCCGCTGCAACAAGGAAGGCGAGAGCGAAAAAGCCCATTGTGGCTAAAAGTACGAGCACGCTAATTCCGCCCATAGAGTCTCCTTACATCACTTTTGACTGATTATAAAAGATTGTGAACGTTTAAGAGCAGTTCCAGTGCATTTCGTATTCAATTGCGCCTGTGGCTTCATCAAGATTTTCCGAATATACGGCAAAACCTTCGCGAAGGTAAAAGGATACGGCGCGTTCGTTTTGCTTGTAAACATGCAGGCTAAGATGCTGTTTTTGTGGTTTTACGAAATCGAGCAATTGCTTACCAATACCTTTGGAACGAGCGTCTTCTCTAATGAAAAGTCCCGCAATATAGTTATCTTGTAGTCCAATAAATCCAGCGATACTGTTACTCTCTGTGACGTTTTCATAAACGTACACTTCAGCTTCAGAAATAAGCGAGCGTACTAAGTCGTAGTTATGTGTCCAGTAGCGTTCTGGGATGAATTCATGGGCTTGGATATTACCTTCAAGCCAAATATCCATAATGGAATCTATATCTTCAGCGGAGAATATGCGGATCACAATCAACCCTTTCTGAATTCAAATACATTTGGAATATAGGTGAGTTCAGGATCGTACGCGTGCTTTGTTAGACGAATTGTATACGTTGGCTTAAGCGGTGTGTGGGTTTATTCAAGCGGCGTGTGCGGCGCGTAGATTCGAAAAAGCGATGTCTGTTTGAGTTTGCCTACACAATAGGGCGAGTCCACTCAGGCAATCCTTTTTTACGACGATTTGCACGACGACCGCGCATATTGGCAACGCAACCCTGCATACCGTAGGGAATATGATCCAAATCTTCTATGTTTTCAGGTAGGTAGCTTACTAGGCTCAAGGGGGCTGTTTGCTCAATAACTTCTGGCAGAAGTCCTGGTACTGCTTCAAACCCGTATACCTTAATACCGTCGCTTATGAGTTTCGATTCGTAGGCGCTTACAGGTTCATTAGGGTACATCGTGCGAACATCATCGGAGTTCCATTTCGGTTCATATCCTGCCAATTCTAGTTGCGTAAGAGAAAAATCGCGCAAAGGGAAGCTGTCGGTGCGGAGGCGAATCGAAGCATTTGGAGCCAGAATTTCACGATAGGTTAGCAATCTATCGAGGTAGGTCAGACGCAGATGTGCTCTTTTCTTTTTCGGGAATGGCGTAGGGAAGTTCAAAAGAATGCCGTCTAATTCCTGATGCGCAAACAACGTAGTAAGGTCGGGATCGTCCGCGCACATAAATACTGCGTTGGTTACGTTGTGCTCAAGGGCATGTTCGGCACCACGTATCATGCATATCTCTTCGATATCAAGTCCAACAAAAAGCGTTTCAGGATGAAGCTTCGCAAGAGCAACTGTGTATTCACCTTTTCCGCAACCAAGATCAAGGATTACCTTTTTGTAGAGAGTATTTGTGCGAGCTGTTTCGGTTTTGTGAGTGTTGAGGCAATCTGTTTCGGGGTTGTTTTCGGTGCGAGTTTCGATGTAGCTTTCGGTGGAATTCTTGGCGGTATTTTGTGCCGTATAGGTGGCGTCATTTTCGCTGTGGTTTCGTGGCGCATCGTTCGCGCTATTGTTAGTGGTGTTTTTGCCGCCATTTTCACGGGGATGTTGAGGACCGTTTGCTTTAGTCTGGTATGACTCTATAGCTGCATCGATTATTTCCTCTAAGTTTTCGGGCTTTTCAGGTGCCCATGAATGCCATGAACCACGCCAATGTTCTGGATTGAATTCAATAGCTTGCGCGCATGTGGTGAGACGTTCTTTTAAAGAAAAGCTTTTTGAAAGACGTGATCGCGGGGTGCGCACAAGTTTCTCCTTACGTTGTTGGACATAAAAAAGATCGGGTTTGATAATAGCTAATTTTGACGACGACAGACAGAAAAACACTGCCCGCAGAATTACGGTTGCTGGCGGTTAAAATGCACATGCTAGCGATCCTGGCAATATATCGGCATGACATAATAGAAAAGGTTGCTAGCAAATATAATTACTAGCAACCTTGTACTATTGCTGATTTACGCGTGGTTGTTACTTAGTTTTGCTGGTCAAGCCAGTTGATGAGCGTTTCTTCTACGTCGAACTTGATGTCGTCATAGTTGTGAATTTCGTGGCGATAACCCGAATACAGCTTTGTAATAACATCTTCGTGGCCAGTATCGATCAGCCAATTGGCAACCTGATACACGCCTTCACCAAAGTTACCAACAGGGTCCTGATCGCCAGCAATTAAAAGGATTGGCAACTCTTGAGGAACCTTATTGGCCCAATCTTCGCCTTCAATACAAAGCATCATGTCGATAAAGTCGCGAAGGCTGATGTTGTGAGTGGGATGCGTGAAAGCATCAAAGGGATCTTCAGCATGATCTTTCTGAACATAAGGATCATGACAGATCCATTCGTTGCCAAGCGTTGCGCCTTCTGAGCAGCGAGCAAACATCCAACCCATCAATTCATTTACGAAAGTAGGATCGGAATCATGGGCGCCACCTGCTTCAACAACTTGGTCGAGCTTAGCGCGAACTTCATGGGTGTTCTTAAAGATGCCAGGTGTGCCGCAATAAATTGCTCCAGTCAATTCTTCGCCGTATTTGGCGGAGAAATCACGTGCAATCATGGAGCCCATGGAATGACCAAACATGAAGTAGGGAAGATCAGGGTACTTTTCGCATACCAAGTCTTTGAAGAGTTTTTCATCTTCCATCATGGTGTGAGGGCCAGCATCGCCCCAGTCGCCCCAGGTGTCGTTTGCGATAGCGGTTGCGCCGTGACCAACATGGTCATCTGCAGCAACGATGTAGCCTGCGTCCATCAAGGCAACAATCATGTGGAAATAGCGGCGAGAATGTTCGCCAAAGCCATGTACCAGTTGCACAATGCCTTCTGGTTCAGTGGCGGGCACATAAATCCAGCCTGTTACCTGGTCGCGTCCATTCGATGAGGGGAATGTGAGTTCGTGAAGCATAGCTGTCCCTTCCCTTGGATAAGAATTGTTTAGTATGCGTACAGTATATTTCTACACATACTATGTGTGCGCAAAGGCACATTTACTAATGTTTATATTAGCAGTCAGTGTAGTGAATAGCAGCATGCTTTATGAATGGTGTAGTTTAGAGCTCTATCTCGTCATAGGTGATGCCATGTCTGGTTTTCTGCAGGCAAATTGAATGCGATTTTAGAAATAATTATCAATTCAGGTGTCTTGTCAGTTGAATATACGGTAGTATGTTTGCTTGATTTCTTCTCAGGGAAAAGGCGAAGCATGGATTGGAGAAGCAATAGACAATGAATATCGCACAAAGGCTTGAACGTCTTCCTATGACACCTACCATGAATAAGGTTCTTTTAATAGTTGGTATTGGCTGGCTATTTGACGCAATGGATCAAGGCATGGTTTCAGGCGTTTTGGCGGCAGTGGGGAGCGACTGGGTTTTATCTCCTTTGCATCAGAGCATGCTGGCAAGTGCGGGCACCTTTGGCATGATTATTGGTGCGGCATTTTCGGGCATCGCTTCAGATAAGTGGGGTCGTCGTAAGGTAATTCTGTTCACCTTGCTTATGTATAGCGTAGGAAGCTTTCTTTGCGGTGTTTCTGCTAATTTCACCATGCTTGTTGTGTGCCGTTTTATTACTGGCCTTGGTCTTGGTGGTGAATTACCGGCTGCATCAACTTTGGTAAGTGAATTTTCTCCCATTAAATATCGTGGTAGAAACGTAGTTCTTTTGGAAAGCTTCTGGGCCTGGGGCTGGATTATTGCAGCACTGGTTGCCTACTTACTTATTCCTATGTATGGCTGGCGCATTGCTTTTTTGGTGGGTGCTGTTCCTGCCTTGTTCGCCGCTGTTCTTCGTATTATGGTTCCCGAATCGCCACGATATCTTGATCTTGTTGGTAAGCATCAGCAGGCTGATGAAATAGTTACCAAAATGGAAGCTTCTGCTGGTGTTGTTGTTCCTGATGAACAAAAGACCCATTTGAGCGCCATTAAAACTTCCGCATGGAAATCCTTTGCCCAGTTGTGGTCAAAAAAGAATCTTCGCGCTACGTTGGTTTTGTGGGTCATTTGGTTTGGAATCAACTTTGGCTATTACGGCTTTGTTTTGTGGACTCCCAGTTTGCTGGTAGCTCAAGGATTTTCTCTCGTTACCAGTTTCGGCTTTACGGTAATCATGTGCTTAGCTCAGCTTCCTGGTTATTTCAGTGCTGCTTGGCTCATTGAAAGGATCGGTAGAAAGAAAGTTCTTATTGCTTACTTTGCGGGTACAGCACTTGCCGCATGGTTGTTTGGTCATGCAGCATCGGAGGCTGAAATTTTGGCCTCGGGCTGCTTGTTATATTTCTTTGCGTTGGGTGCTTGGGGCTGTGTGTATTCTTACACGCCAGAGGTATATCCCACCGATGTGCGTGGATCAGGTACGGGTTGGGCAGCGTGCTTTGGACGCATAGGCGCGTTCATTGCTCCTTTCATTGTGCCTTTGGTTTATGCATCGTTTGGTGGAGGACTTGGCTTTACGGTCGTTTTCATTATGTTGGCTTCAGCATTTGCGGTAGTAGCATTGGTAATTGCGCTTTTCGGAATAGAAACGAAAGGACGTCCTCTTACCGACGTTAGCAATGAAGAAATGTAGAGTTAGTGCTGCCTATCAGCAAAATAGTCTAGGTATTTACAAGCGTGCCTGTACAATAGAGAAGATACTTTGTTTAAGAGAGGGTCTTTTATGACAAATTCTTCTCGTCGTTCAGAAATAATTAAGATTCTTCAGGAAAGTAAAGCTCCTCAGTCTGGAACTGCTTTAGGGGAGGCGCTTGGCGTAAGTAGACAGATTATTGTGCAGGATATTGCGCTGCTTCGTACTTCAGGTTATGACATTATTTCCACCAATCGTGGTTATGTTTTAAATGAGCTGAATGCTAATCCTTGCAGGTTGATAAAGGTGCGACATAGCTCTGATCGTATTGAAGAAGAACTTAACCTCGTTGTTGATTTGGGTGGTTGTGTCGAGGATGTTCTGGTGAACCACAGAACATATGCAAAGATCGAAGCACCTCTGAATATTAAAAATCGCAGAGACGTTCAAAAGTTTGTGGAGCGTCTTAATAATGGTATTTCAAGCCCGTTGTCGGCTATTACCGACGGATATCATTTCCATCACATCAGTGCCGAATCGCAAGAAGTGTTGGATGAAATCGTAAAGGCCCTTGATGACGAAGGTTTTCTCGCTGAATTTACCGCCTATGAAAAAGGGGAAGAGTAAAGCGAATTATTTCTAGGCGGTTTTATCTATTGGTTGAAGCGAATGATTTGAGTGCGTTGAGCGTATTTGCGGGTGCCTAATATGCTATCGTTTCGAGCTCGTGAATAGACAATCGAATGTCTTAAAAGGAGTTCAAATGAAACGATTGAAACTTGCAACGGGCGTTTTAACAGCAACGCTTTTAACTGCCGCATTGCCTGTAGCAGCATTCGCTATGCCAGGGGACATTGAAGAGGCAGTAACTCAAGATAATTACAATGCTTATGCTCATCAGAGTGGTCATGCTGAATATGATGAATCCGAGCTTATTGCGGTTGATGGAAAGTATGTAGCTACGGCAAATGCCATGATTCGCAAGGCGCCTTTCGGTGAGATCTTAGGAAGCGTTAAGCCAGGTAAAACCTATCAGGTTATTGGCGAATGCCCCGACTGTATGTGGTACAAGATTTCTGGCGATGTAAGTGGCTATGTATATGCAAGCTATCTTGTTCCAGAAGGTGAATATCACAAGGAAGCGAATGACAATTCTAATATTCGCACGCTTGATATGATGATGACCGTTGATGTAAAGTCTGCTCTCAATTTGCGTGAAAAGCCTTCTACGAAGTCCAAGGTTGTAACTAGCGTTAAGCCTGGAACCGAAATTCATGTAAAGGGCAATGTATTGAATACTGATTGGTATCAGTGTGAATACGAGGGCAAGATCGTTTATGCTCACGACAACTATCTGAAGCCAGAATTTCCTCAGACCATGGCTTGCTCGGTATCTGCGCTAAACATTCGCGAGTCAGCAAATGGTAAAGCTAAAATCATTGGCACGTTGCACAAGGGCGATAAGGTAAAGGTTTCTGCTGATGAAAACAGCTGGCTGCGTTTTGAAATGAGCAATGGCAAAGTTGCTTACGTGTATGACGAATACATGGAAGCAGTTGGCCAGTAAGAAACGTTACAGCGCTACGTGCGGTTAAGGTGTGATAGGGCGGGCGATAAGGACGTTTGGCGCTGCTCGCTTCCCAGCTTTTAGTACCGATCACTTCTCAGCTATTGCCGTGGTCCGTAAGTGTACTTGATGGCTATACAATAAAAGCCTACTTCTCGTTCTGGGAAGTGGGCTTTTACTTTGATGTCATTTGATTTAGTTGAAACGCTAAAGGTATTTGCATCTAATTTACTTAGTTAGCTAGAACGGCTGATGAATATATAATTTAAGCTACCTATGTTCATTATATTTAGCGATGCAGTTACGCAAAATACGCTATTGATTTGTATTAACCAGAGCCTTTTAGGTTTAGTTAGTGGGGAACCTGTATGAGTGAAGAAAAGAAAGTTGCGGGAGTGCAAGACCAGCAAGGTCCGAATCAGGAGAACTCTGACCAGAAGACTTTAGGCTCTGATACTGCTAAAACTAATAAGCTAGCCAAGAAAACCAAGATTATTATTGCGGTGGTTGTTGCAGCGGTTCTTGTTCTTGGCGGACTTTTGGCATGGTTCTTAATCGACCAACATAACAAAGCAGTTTGGGAGCAAGAGCATAAAGAATATCCTCTTGATTTGACTATTGTTGCGGATGGTTATGATGCTGAAACCTCGAGTCCTATTCCGATTCAAATCGAGGGCACTGATTTCGAAAGCAATTCCATTTCCATTGAAACGTTGGTAAGCGCTGATATGACAGAACCCATCAAACTTATGCGTGGTACCTACACAATTTCGGTAAGCGCTTCGCCATTTCTAGAGGATGGTTCGATGTTTGATGTATCGGCTGGAACGGCAGAATTTGAAGTGGTAGGAGATAGCGATTCGGGCGATCAAGGTGCTGTTTCGGATAATCAAGCTGACGCTTCGAATGACGAGGCTGGCACTTCCGATGGCAACCAGGCCAGCACCTCTGAAGACAGCGATTCAAAAAACAGTGCTTCAATAACCATAGATCCTCTTCCTGTTGAAGATATGACCGAAGATATGATTAGTGCATCTTCTGATAAGTTACTCTCTCTTGGATGTAGCCAGGAGGCAGTGACTGCGTTTAGTGATGCAGCTCAAGCCAAGTTGAAGGCATATCAAGATGAATTAGCTGCCAAAAAAGCTGAAGAAGAGGCGGCCAAGAAAGCTGCCGAAAAAGCAGCTCAGCGTCATGTTTCAACTGATTGGTATGAATTCGATATTCCTGAACAATGGATTGGAAAGGTTGAATGGAGAACCGAAGGAACCAGGACTTTAGTGCATCTGTCGGGATATCCAGCAGTCACCCTTGTTGAAGTGTATGCAAGATCTACCAATGAAGCTGGCGACGGTGGTGATATTGCTGGTGGTTCGGCAGGCGGTAAGACGAAGGGAACAACTGCGGTTGATCTTTGGGCTTACAACTGGGCTTACTGGGCAGCACAATATAGCGAAAATGGAAATCAAGGCCCAAGAGGAGTTTCTCTTACAGAATCTCAATATGACCAGCTTCTAAACCTTTCTACTGGTGGTGAGCTAAGTTATAGCGAAGTTGCGGCAAATCCTTCTGGTTATGAAACCCATTATTCTTCTTATATTCAAAACGCCATTGAGCCTACATTAGTTGTTAAGGATGCTCCGCTACCTTAATGAAGGGCGCACTTTGCGTATTTATGCTGGCATTAATAGAGTTGAATTCTAGGAATAGAGTTCAACTCTATTTTTCTTCTTTATGCTTGGATTTTGTCACTAATAGGATGGCCCAATATAAGGTGGCGCCAATAAGATAGGCAAGGATATCCAACGGATCGCTGATGCTGTTTGCGACGAATAAAGGAGCTATATATTCCCAGAAAAGTCCACAGAAGAATATATAGACTGCAATTGAAGCAAGTTTTTTGAATCGCAACTCTGGTCTTACGAGTGAAAGCAGCAGATTCGTGTAAGTCATGAATGCTACGCCGCCAAGAAAATCATTAGCGTGACTAGTTATGAGGTAATACCAGATTGTTCCGCTTGCAGAATATGAAATAAAAGGCGTTATGAGGTATTCGTTGGCGTAGAACAGAATTGCACATAACGTCAATATGCCCAAGTCAATTAAGGTGTTGAACTTTACGGATTCAAAATTACCGCGAATATAGAGCAGCGATTCACTGAGAAAAGATTCGTTTTTCGAGCTGTGTTCGGTGTTTTTAGTCGATTTATCTATAAGATTTGCTTTTGAGCTGGTTGATGTTGCTGCGTTTGTTTCGTGCTCGGTCATGTTTTTCATGATTATTTGTAGATTTATCAACATGTAGCAAAAAGAAATAGTCCTGCCGCAATACCTACAGCAATAACAAGAATCCACCAGCAACATCCGTGATTGTCGTTCATAGCGGTCCTTTCTAGGCATTTTGCATATTCACCAGTATAGAGGTGTTAAACCTGATTAGTGTTCATTTTTAGGATAATTGCTTGCTTAAGATGGGGGTGTCCAGGTTGTTGGACGGTTTGAACTCTAATTGATAGTTTTAAAACTGCGTGCAATCTGGGTTCTAATTGATTCCAAGGATTCTTGAGAAACGGCATTAAGATCAAATATTGTGTCTATCTCTCGTTTTTGGTCCGAGTAGAGATATACTCCAACGGTATCTACAATAAGTACGTTATCTCTGTAGATTTTCTTCTGCGGAAAGAAGGTATCTTTTGTGGTAAACAGACTATCCAGATGACAGTAACGTTCGCATTGAGAAACTATGCCAGCTTCGCTTTTGATGTTAAGTTTCACTTCAACAGGAAGATATTTTCCGTTGAATAAAATCACATTGTCAACGAAACCTTTTTAGCTTTTCCCTTAACAGTCTTTTTTGTGCGGCATTCTCTGTATACAATTCCATCATCACTTATGCCTTGTAGCAAGTAGTCAACATAGCAGCCTCTGAATTCCTGTTCCAGAATAAAGCTAGATCGATATTCTTGTGCAATTTTCATCCAATTGTTGTTGTTAATATTTCTCAACGGGATAGGCTTTGTTGAGCAATTTATAAAATAGTCTGGCATTTTATTATTGCTAGTGATTCGATCACGAATTACGTCAAATTCTCTACCAAAAACTGGAGTAATAGTGCCGCCTCGTGTGATGAAAACTACGTCTCTAAAATCAGAGATATGAAGTGGTTGGGCTAGCGTAGTTATGTCTTGTATTTCAGCAAATAATGGACTTTTGAAATGAGATAATTCACTGATTTGATCATAATAGTAGGGCATGCCTGCCACTTTTCCGATTGCGAGTATAGTTCCTGAATAATTATCGTAGTACTCCCAACCGCGTCTTAGGAGCATATCTAAGCCGCATAAAACAGGAAAATCGAATTCGTTTATACGTAATTCGAATTCTTTTTGGACTCGACGAAGCTTTTCATCTGCCATCTTGGCAAAATAAAACAGGCAAATATCACCAGGCTTTGCCCACTTAGGAACTGTCCACTCGATTGTTCTTCCTTCTCGGAATCTTTTATAAAGCAGTGTTTCGATGTCCAGGTATGCTTCTTCTAGTAAGTATTCATTAAGAAGTTCATCGAGGGTTGAAGGAAAATTAAATGCTGTAATGAATGCTCTTACGTACTTTCGGGCATCAGCAGTTTCTTCTGGGTAATTTTTGCTTCTTTTAACAGGGAATTCTGCTTGTTGAGAATTCCCAATTTGTTCGGAATTGATTGGAGTTTCCATATAGATTCTTTCGTTAATTTTTTTCAGAAACAATATTACATACTTGCAAGCTTGGTATAGCGTTTGCTTATTAGTTAGAACAATACTCGCGCAGTCTTAGCTTTGATGAAAGAGAGATCCTTACTGTACAGACCATACTTCTCCCTTAAGGATTCGGTTGTCTCGAAAGCATCAACATCTCTGCTTTCAGTTCGTTTGCGTTCGGAAATCGTAATGCGTTCAAGTAGGCGAGCGCGTGCTTCTGCTTGCTTTCATCGGTTAAAGCCGAGCTTTTTACGCATACGAAGCGATCATAGTTGTTCTATTTTTCGGTATGCCGTCGATCTTGCGGCACCGACCTTTTCGACAACGCCTTCATTTTGGAGTTTTGCGAGAATTCGTTCTAGAGTGCGCTGGCTCATGCCAGGATTTGCATCCATAATCTGGCGCTTCGTCGCTGTTCCGACCAATCTGTTGAAAAATGCTCTGATTGCCTCTTCGTTTCTTTTTGGTGAAACCATAATAGAGAACCTACTGTCGAGCTCTTTGTAGCAGGCGGTTACGATACCTAACATGTACATGATGAAGGGGATGTAGTCATTTTCGCCTTCTCGCCAGCCCGACGAGCTTGCGGCAAGTACGTCGTAATATGTTTCCTTGGTTTTTTCGATGTCTCTCTCGATTGATATGTACTTACCTACATCATATCCGCTTCGATACATAAGCAGCAGCGTGAGTAGTCTGCTCATGCGTCCGTTTCCATCGTTAAACGGATGGATGCTCACAAAGTCAAATACGAAGACGAGCGAAACAAGTAAAGGGTCATAGGTTCTGGCACCTATCTGCCTTGAGTACTCGGAGCAGATTTTTTCGATGGCGGCGGGGGTTGCTGCGGCAGAGGTGGGCATAAATCGTGCGACCAGACTGCCATCTTTCGTGCGTTCGGCGATCACGTTGTCGGAATCCTTCCATCTACCAGCGTAGGAATCACCCGAGAAGCGGTATAGGTCACGATGGAGTTGGAGAATCACATTCGAAGTGATGGGGATGTTGTCGTGGCTCTCGTGAATTTCGTCCAGGACATAACGGTAGCCAGCAATCTCTCTTTCGTCGCGATTTCTCGGATTCGTTTTGTTAAGCACGAGTTCACGCAGTCGCTTGTCGGAAGTGGAGATATTTTCGATCCTGTTCGAGGCGCCTGTGCTTTGGATCTTGGCGACTTCGACCAAAGACGAAAATGTTTCAGGGTTGCTTGAGGAAAGCGATGTGGTCTTTCCCTTGAGCTCTCGGATATTTCCAAGAGCGGAGACCACTTCTGGAACCATCAGTTTTGCTAGAGTTTTTTCGTAATCGAACTGCGCCATAGTATTCTCGTCATTCTGATTGTATCCTCGACAATATTATTATATTTGACGTTGATATTTTAACATTGTCGAAGATACAGATAACCCAGCAAGAGAAGTTCTTAGGGAAAAAGGTTAACCAATGGATGTGAATTACTACGAGCAGCCGTTGAAGTCCAACGCAATCATTGTGAATTCTTTGGATTACTTGAGCGGCGAGAAAAGAGCATCTTTAACTTTAGCGCTGGATAAATTATGTTACAAGGAGCGCATTCAGCTGCGTTCTTGTCTCAAAAAGCTTAAGACCGAGTGTTATTTTGCTGAGCAGTTTCGCCGAGTCAATCATCCACAGTGGTTTTCATTTGATGAATCAATAAGCGCAAAGAGCGTTCGTCGGGCACTATCGATAACCGAATCTCTTGCTCGTGCAGTGGAACAAATGGGCGGATCAATGAAGGAGCCATTTCGATTTGAGGTTTTTGGGGAAGGTATCGAGCTGCAGATATCTGAGAAAACGAAAAAAATTCAACACTCTTTAACCAAAGCCGAAATAGAACAGTTGGAAAAATATGAAAAGGAACGTAAGAAATACTCTTGGGCCAGTAAGCCCCAAATAAAACAGATACGGCCTTGTTTTCACGGTTTGGCGAAAATAAGGCCGTAAAAGAGCTAAAAATGGAGAAAATCAGGCGGAACTTTATTCCCACTCGATAAAACAATAGTGTTCCATTTTTACGATTTCGTCCTTGTTTTATCCGCAGTTTCTTCTCGTTGTCAGCTGTATTCGGTTGGCCTCTCTCAGAGAAAACTCATCCCAAACTCAGCTCTTTTCACTTTACCATTTCGTGAGTTTTACGCCTGAGTTTAGACGAAGGATGGATTTGCTGCGTGACCTGTGAAAACCCGCTATCCCCGTTCGATTGAATCCTTTTCTTTCGAATGAAACCCCCATCGAGAACGCGACTACGACAAGGGTTCTTGATACCCTTCATTTCGAGTCGGCTTGCCAAGCATCATTCTGATCGAAACTCAAAGGGGGCAAGTTCGCTCTTCAGAAGGATTTCGCTGTCATTCCAGAACAAACTCACGACATCTCCGAAGATAGCTAAGAATGAGATTCCACCTCGCTAACGTAGGAGCGCCTGCTTGCGAGGACATCCAGCAATTTCGATTCCGGGTCGTCATCGAAGGTGACCTTCGCGATCGATCTCCACTTGCGTGGGGGCATGCCGACCGATTTCGCGAAGAGGGCGGAGAAGCTTGTTGCTCGTGCATACCCGCAACGATGCGCTACCTCGTCTATGCTCATATCATGGTCGGTGAGCAGTCTTTTCGCCAGCTCGATTCTTTCCGAGGAGACGAACTCGGTCACCGTCAATCCCGTCACCTGCTTGAATGTCTTCTTGAACTTGGTTGACCCCATGTTCGCGGCCTCGAGCAGATCCTTCTGCCTGATTGCACCGCCTAGGTTGTTCTCGATGTACGATATGGCTCTCGCGATCGAAAGGCGGTCCTGCTCGGCCACTCCCTCGCACAGGCTCTCTCTCATCTTAAGCAGCCTCGCCATCACCAGGTTCGCGATTCCGGAATACAGGAGGCCCGCTTCCGGTCCCGGGATCTCCCTTGGAGTTATCTTGCCGAGCATCTCTGCTATTTCCGGATCCCAGGAAGCCTGGTTCCTAAGGCCCTTCAGACTGGTCGCCAGCGGTTTCAGCGCCTTGTCGATTCTTTCTCCGAAGACGCTTCGGCAGTATTCGTCGTAATACTCGATCTCTGTGTAGGAGAATCTCGCTCCTTTTGGCAGAAGGACCGAACTCGTCTTGGGCGTCGTCTCCAAGAAGGCGGAGACGCTCGCTTGCGGCAAAAGGCCATGCCTTTCGCGGCGGACGGCAAAGTACCCGCCAGAATCGAAACAGAAGGGCAGGGGTTCTTTCAAAGTGAAATCGCAGCAGACGACGGAGAAGAACCGCCGCGCCTCCCACGCCCAGTACCACCCCTCGCATCTGCGCCCGTCGCCTTCGAAGAGGGACCCCTCTCCGTTCCATCCATCTGCCAAGACGAGGCCGATTGGCTCAAGCGAGGCCGCAAAGGTCTCCGCCGCGGCTTGGGCGGCGTGGGAGAACATCGTTTCCCTGTCGTACATCTTCCGATCCTTTTATTCGCGTTCGGACGCAATTCTTGCGCGCTCGGACTTTTCCCTCCAGGTGCAACCTGATTCAGATTAACCAAGGCTAACATTTCTTTGTCAATTATAGCGATAAAAGAAAGGCTCTCTGGTTTTGCGAAGAAGAACACGGAAAACACTCGCGGAGGACATCGATGTCAGAACGAAGGTGGCCATGCTCGTCGTGCTCATAGCGACCGGGGCTATCGTGAAGGATTACGTTCTGGGCTCGGTTCTCTTTGCCGTCGTCGTCCTCCTCTCCTTCGCAATCGGGCGCGGAAGGATGGCGGCGTCTTTCTCTTTCGCCTACCTCTTTCTCATGGGCATCTTCTGGGTCACGACGATGCTTCCGCCGAACGCCGCCGGAGCCCTCGGCTCGTTCGCCCTGGCCTGCCGCACCTGCATGCCCATCTGCTTGTTCGCGGCGGTCTTCGCGACCACTACCAAGATTGGCGACCTCACGGCCGCCCTCTACGGGATGAGGCTGCCGAAGGCGGTTGTCGTTCCGCTGGTGATAGCGGTGCGGTTCTTTCCGACGCTCAAGGAGGAGTCTTCTGCCGTAGCGGACGCGATGAGGGTGAGGGGGCTCGCCCTTTCGCTTAAGAATCTCGTTTCGAAGCCGGCGCTGATGTTCGAATCCGCGGTCGTGCCCGTGATGCTGCGCTGCGCCAAGATCGCAGACGAGCTCGCTGCTGCGGCGGTTGCGCGCGGCATCGACCGGCCTGGAAGGAAGACCTCCTACAACGCGCCCCGGTTCGGATGGGTCGATTTCCTGCCTCTCTCGATCCTTGCCGCCTGCTGCTTGCTTCTTGTGGTTGCTAAGGCCAACCAGGGGATCGGAGGGCTGCTGTGACGAAAAACGCCGTCGAGCTCAGAAGCGTCTCCTTCACCTATGCGGGGTTCGATGCCCCGGCGGTCGACGACGTGAGCTTTGCCGTCGCGCCGGGCGAATGCATCGTTCTTTGCGGGGAATCTGGCTGCGGAAAGACCACCGCGACCCGGATCGTCAACGGGCTGGCGGGCGGGTTCTATGAGGGCAGTCGGACGGGAAAGGTCCTCATAGCGGGCAGGGATGTCGACGACCTGGAGGATTGGGAGCTCTCGTCTTTGACGGGCAGCGTTTTCCAGAACCCTCGCACTCAGTTCTTCAACCTCGACACGACCGGCGAGATTGCGTTCGGCATGGAGAACCTCGGCGTTCCCAGGGAGGAGATGCACAGGCGAGTGCGCGACGTCGTGCGCGAGCTCGGCATAGAGTGCCTGATGGGCAGAGGCATCTTCGAGCTCTCCGGGGGCCAGATGCAATCGGTGGCCTTCGCGAGCGCATGGGCTTGCAAGCCGAGCGTCTACGTCCTCGACGAGCCTTCGAGCAATCTGGACCCTCCCTCCATGGAGAAGCTCGCCTCCTTCATCTCGAAAGCCAAGTCGAGCGGGTCTGCCGTGATCATCGCCGAGCACAGGCTCTCCTACCTCGCGAGCGTCGCCGACCGGTACTTGCTCTTCGAAGGCGGTTCCGTCGCCGCCGAATGGGACGCGCAGCGATTCCTGGGGCTGTCCGACGCGGAGCGAGAGTCCTGCGGGCTCAGGTCCTCCGAGCCGCCGAAGCTCGCCGACCTGATGCAGCGCCTTTCCCGTCCCGCCTCCGCCTTTCCCGCCGTCGAGGCGAGGGGAATCTATGCGGGGTACGAGAGGGGCATGCCGGTCCTCGAGGGGATTACCGTCGCGTTCGACCCCGGGAGGGTCGTCGGCGTGGTCGGGCGTAACGGAGTGGGCAAGTCCACCCTGCTCAAGTGCCTGGCGGGGATCAAGAAAGAAGAGCTCGGGCATGTTCGGTTCCAAGGATCGGTGATCCCTCCCAAGAGAAGACCCAATCATGCGTTTCTGGTCATGCAAGACCCCGACTACCAGCTCTTTCGCCCGAGCGTGCGCGACGAGTTGGCATCCGCGGCCCCGTCTCCTTCCGACGTCGACGAACTTCGTCTCGAAGCGGTCCTGGAGGAGTTTGGCCTGGGAGATGTCGCCGACCGCCATCCCGCATCGCTCTCGGGAGGGCAGAAGCAGCGGTGCGTCTGCGCCATCGCGTCGGAATCGGGGGCGCAGGCGCTTCTCCTCGACGAGCCCACGAGCGGCCTTGATTACCGCGAGTGCATGACCGTCATGGAAACGGTGCGCACCATGGCCGAGCGCGGTTGCGCCGTTATCATGGTCTGCCACGATATGGAAGTCGTCTCGGATTTTGCCGAGCGCATTGTGGTAATGGCCGACGGTCGCATCCTCGACCGCGGCCGCACGCACGAGCTATTCTCGAACATCGATCTCATGCGGCGTGCCTACGTGGAGCCTCCCCAGGTTATTGAACTCTCGCGCCGTCTGGCATCTTCCGTCTCGCCCGCTTTTGCGCAGGTGAGCGAGGTCACCGATGTCGTTCGAATTACCAAGGAGATGGTCCACCGTGGTTAACGTCATCGACTACATGCCGGGCGACACGCTGCTACACCGCCTGAACCCCGTCATCAAACTGGGCCTCGCCGCCGCCATCATCATCGGCATCTTCCTGTCCGACACCTACGTGGCGCTGCTGGGCTTTTTGGCACTCACCCTTGCGCTGGGTGCCTATGCCGGCGTCGTCGACCGTCTGTTCTCGCTGCTCAAGTTGCTGATCCCGCTCGCGCTTATCATGCTGGTGCTCCAGCTGGCCTTTATGCGCGATGGCAACGTGGTGTGGGGCTTTATCACCGACACGGGCCTCATCACAGGATCGAAGGCCTGTCTGCGCCTACTGGGCGTGGCGTTACCACTCATCCTC
>UQLU01000008.1 GCA_900542065.1 uncultured Eggerthella sp.
GTGCAGCCTTTCTTTTCTACGCCTACATCCCCTACTTTCGGGGTTACATTACTCCGCGTAGTTCTTTGAACAACTTTTCAAATCGCTCAGAAAAATACGTTTCACGGCGCCAAACGAAACAAATCGAATGATCGAGTCCTTCTTCTTCAAGCGACAATTCTTGCAACTCACCCGCAGCAATGCGAGATACTACTGCCGATTCATAAGCAAACGTAATGCCAAGCCCACCTGCTGCCATCTCTAAAGCCAGTCCTACACCCTTGGCTTCAATGACGCGAGCAAAACTATCAGGAACTAAATTTCTGCGAGCTAATGACGCTTCAAGAACTGCTCGAGATCCTGAACCTGGCTCGCGGATGATTAAGCTACGATCGAGTAAATCGCTATAGTGAAAACAGCAGCCATCCTTTTCGTCTTGATCATTTTTATGATGCTCATTGTCCCATTGAACTGTAATAGCTTGATTGCCTGACAAGTCCTGAAATGCATCTAATTCTGGCAATTTATTATTCGCAGCTTCAACGCACACCATACGCTCGTGCGACCATTCTTTATATGAATAGCGTGTTGAATCAAAAATGCCTTCCACCAAAGCGCAATCAATTTCTCCCGCATCGAGCTTTTGAAGCAAGTCTTGCGTGTCTGCGGTATCAACTCGTACATGAACCTGAGGATGCGCTTTACACCAACGCGCTAAAGGGTGCGCTAAAAGGTATTCGCCAGCCGTAAGCGTAGCACCAATAGAAAGGGTGCTGTTGCCTGAATCCAGCATGGTTAGTTCTCGCCTAAGTAAAGATTCATCATTTCGCTGTGCTTGAAGAACTTCTTTGACCAAACCACCTTGTTCAGTAAGACAAAGACTGCGACCCTGTCGAATAAACAGCTGAACACCTAATTGCTTTTCCAGCCATGAAATATGCTGGGATACCGCTGGCTGCGTGATGTTTAAACGTGCAGCTGTATGGGTGTAGTTCAAGGTTTCGCACACATCTAAAAATGTATCGATACGCCAATCAAGCATAACAATTCCTTATGATAATAAAAGTAATCATTAGGGATTATTTTACTCAAGAGCAGGCATACTACAACAAAAGCTCATTTTTTGACGTTGCTCTAAAACAGGATTGTATTGAAAGGCTTCCCCTTATGATTCGTGATTTCCTAAAAGAAGTACCTGTTCCCACTGCTGGACTTGCTTTAGGCGTAGTAGCAATTGGTAAGCTAATTGGCCCCTACAACAGTTACTTTGAAATCACCTGCGCAGCAATAAGTATTGTTCTTATCGCACTTGTAACGGCAAAGGCTCTGTTTTGCAGAAAAGCACTCGCGCATGACTTACATCAGCCTGTTCAAGCCGCGGTATTTGGAACGTTTTTTATGACTTACATGCAACTTTCCACCTATCTAGCACCTATCTCTCTACCTGCAGCTCGTGTTTTGTGGTTCGCTGCAGTTATTGGTCAATTCGTCTTAATGGTATGGTTTACCCGAGAGCGTTATCTGGAATTTAAGCTTGGCGATGTTTTTGCTACTTGGTTTGTTTGCTATGTAGGAATTATTGTTGGATCAGTTACTAGTCCTGCGGTTGATATGATTACTATCGGAAAAGCCCTATTCTGGTTTGGCTTTGTTGCCTATATCGTTTTGCTGTTCTTAGTTACCGCGCGTCATGCCAAGTTATCTCTTACTGCTGGCGCAGCACCAACATTCTGTATTTATGCCGCACCAATGAGCCTGTCTCTTGCGGGATATTTAGCGGTATACAGCGAACCAAATATCACCTTTGTTGTTGTGTTGGAGCTCCTCGCGCAGATTCTCTTTGTGGTAGTCCTTACGCAATTGCCAAAATTCTTACGCGGTGGCTTTTTCCCAAGCTTTGCCGCTATGACCTTTCCTTTTGTAATTACCGCAACCGCACTAACCAATACGCTAAGTGTTCTCAATGAAGTAGGCATTGCTCTACCGTTTGTATGTGAAGTAATTTTCTATATAGAAGCGGCATTCGCTGGAGGAATGACGGTATTTGTTCTGTTCTGTTTTATCCGTTTCTTTGCACAAAAAATCGGTGCCCTCCAGATAGCGAAGAGCACCGAAAAAGAAGGTATTTAACTTAACGTAACGGGATCTCTTTGCCGAAACAAAACTATTCAGCGAAACTAAACCCGTTCCCGTGACGAAATCCTTTATCGCAACGGAACCACATCATAGTTATCGGGCAGTTCCCCCGTTGCTACCAAATGAGCAACATAGGCCATATTCTGAGCCAGCAAAGCGCGCCTGCCAAAAATTAGCCTGTCTTCCCAGGGGGTTCGCTTGCCTTCATGGGTCGAATAATAAGAAAGCTTACCCACATCACTACATTCAGGATAATCAAGACACACTTTCTTAAAGGATGCTAACTGCCTGTGATAATGATCAATTACCCTGGCGCAACGTGCCGACAAATCACTACCTTCTTCACCATGACCACACAGTACAAGATCGACCTCCAGCTTTCCTAAACGCTCAAGCGTAGAAAGCATAATGCCAAGCTGATCTTCTGTATCTGATTCCATCATAATAGGCGGATTCATGCTGTATAAAATCTGATCACCTGCAGCAAGAAGCTTTTTAGCCTTGTCATACAAACACACGTGATGCAAATCGTGACCAGGTGTCTCTAAAACTTGAAGATCATATTCTCCAACAGTAATAATCTCACCCTCATGAACGTGCGTTAGAGGTATATCTTTTTCTCCGTTTATGGTCATAGGCTGCCAGTAAGCGGGATCATATTCATCGCCCACTTCAAAGTATTCACTGGTGCGTCGCTCGATTTCGCCCAATTCACGTGCCGCCATCACGGGAGTTCCGTGATCTTTCGTGGATTGAACCCCTGCGTATACCTTCATTCCTGGTTGCCAAATTTGATCGAGTCCAGCACAGTGATCCCAGTGAAAATGAGTAATGAAAACATCCACGTTTTCCCAAGCAATATGCAATTCCGCAAGGGCGTTATCGAAGGTTTCCTTAGTAAGAGAAGAATTGCAACCAGTATCCACAATAAGAGAGCGACCGTTATCGTGAATTCCATCAGCTTTAAAGATATACGAATTCGTAGATCCTATTGCTAAAGGTGTTGGCAAATCAAGAGCGAAAACACCAGGTGAAACTTCTGCTAATTGCGTTCTTCCTGAAAACCTATACGGCATTACTTCATCTGGCATAATTACTCCCCCTTTACCAGCAGGTGTTTTCCTTTAGTTTATCCCCAGCTTACAGATAAGCTCTACACTTGATTCCAAGCTTCAACCAATGCACGCGCGGATTGATAAGGGTCATCTGCCGAGCAAACAGCAGACACAACAAAGAAACCGTCTACCCCCGTGCTTTTTACTAAAGGAATATCATTTAATTTTACGCCACCACCAACAACAATAGGCACTGAACTCGCCTGGGCTAATTCGCATAAATCATCAATGCTTTTAGTAATAATGGTGCCATCCGCACTGCGTCCACAATCTTTTTTTGTAGGGGTTTCATGTAAGGGCCCCACGCCAAGATAATCGACAAGACTCATATCTGCCGTCTTAACGTATTCCAGCATTTCATCTGCTCGTGCTGAAAGGCCAACAATTGCATCAGGTCCAAGCAATTTGCGGCACACTTCAACAGGAATATCGGTTTGACCAACATGAATACCGTCTACCTTAACCCCTGCTTCGCGAGCAGCTAGCACTACGTCTAAGCGATCATCAACCAAAAGCGCTACCGAATCGCTCTTTCCTGCTTCCGAAATTACCTGTGCTGCCTGCGCGGTATAGTCAATTAAGTCGCGCGCAGAACATTCCTTGGAGCGAATCTGAATACAGGTAAAACCTGCTGCCAAAGACTGGCGAATAATATCCGCAACAGGTCTTCCAAGAGTATTTTCTGGTCCTATTACCAAATAAGCTGAAATATCGAGTGCATTTCTCACAGAAATCCCTATTCCTTCTTGTTTAACTAACAATTCATCTGCCAGTCTGCGTTTACCTAACCTTTTAGTTAGCCACTCTGTTCGCCAAGTTTTTCTATAAGCAGAACAACTTGCGCTTTATTGGCAAGTAGTCCGACCACTTACGCTATTCGCCAAGTAGTTCATTTACTACGGCAACTTTTTTACGCATCATATCTTCGTGACCTGGGCGCACATCAGCCTTCAAGATAACTTCAGTTCGAATACCTTTTTCAGCCAAAACAAACGTGGCTTCCTTTACCACGCGCATAACTTCATCCCATTCACCTTCAATTTCGGTAAACATGGAATGAGTTTCGTTTGGCAATCCCGATTCACGAATTACTTTCACTACCTCAGCTACGTGTTCTGCTAGTTCGTCCCCTACACCAAAGGGCGCAATAGCAACAGCGACCAGAGTATTCATTTAAGCCTCTTCCACCTCAAAGGGATTATTTGCGATATCTTCTGGCGAAACCCTATAAAGCTCGTCAATAAACGCAACCTTAAAGCTTGCTGGAGCACTTGCGCTCTGCTCGGCTCGGGTTCCAGCTATATTGTAGTGCGCCACACCCGCTAACGCTGCGGTAAAAGGATCTGTAGCACAAGCATACACGGCCAAAACTCCACCTTGCGAGCATCCAAAACCAGTCACTTTCGACATAAGAGAAGATCCACCATGTGAATACGCCACTACTTCACCATTGGTAACGAGATCGGTTTGCCCCGATACCGCAACAGCACCACCTGTGTAACGAGCCAGCGCAACCGCAGCATCACGTGCGGCAGCAACCTCGTCGGTACTATCCACTCCACGAGCACGGGAAAGATCTTCTGTAGTGCCTTCCAGATTCCACAAACTCGCAAGAGCAATAATTTCTGAAGCATTACCACGGATGATCGTGGGCTTGTATTGCTTTACCTCAAGCAGCAGATCAGTGCGCTGCTGACCAATACCAATACCAACAGGATCAATTACCCAAGGCTTTCCTGCATTAAACGCTGCTGCTGCAGTTCGGGGAATGGTTTCGGTATAGATAGGGAATTGAGTACCCATATTAAGATAGACCGCTCCCCCTGCCGCAACTAAGCATTCACCTTCATCGGGCAGATACACCATTGCTGCCGATCCACCCACCGCAAGTTGAGCATTTGCCACAAAGTCAATCGTTACCGTGTTGGTTACTGATCCTGCCATAGGATTAGTAGCGCGAACTTCTTCAACTGCTTTCACGATGTTTTGCTTGATTTGTTCGGATTCAATCACCGCATTCTCCTTACATTAGACGTTTCCTAATTCCATGCTGCGACCCAAACAAAAAGGAGCGCTGCATAGACAGCGCTCCTAGAAAACCTAAGAATCTGCTCCCTACGCCAGTACTAACTGTCAGGTTCAAAGGGTTGGGCTTTTGCCCTCTCAGCCTTTCGCAAATCCAAGGCACCCCTGCATGTATTAACTAGTGTAATAGAAAACCGACCAACGCAACACATCGATAGTTCATCGGTAGATTATTCACGTGAAAGAAACGTTTGTTAGAATTATCTGCGCTATGGTAAATAACATACGCATCTGCTGCAGCGTAGCATTTGTAACGATAACCGCATTTGCACCATTACGTGCTACGCGAATGCGCTGCGAGATTTACCGAGCACGATTAACACACAGGGATAACCTACAAGAAAGGAGTACCACCGCATGATAGGAACCATTATCAATGCGTGTGCCATTCTTGTAGGAAGTTCTATCGGTAGCGTAATTAAACGCGGGCTAAAGCCAAAATATCAGGAAGCTATTTTCACCTCACTTGGCGTTGCTACTATCGGGCTTGGTCTGAATGCTGCTATTCAAAATATACCGAACAGCAATTACCCTGTCTTATTTATCGTAAGCATGGCACTTGGTGCGGTAATTGGAACTGCGCTGAATTTAGAAGAACGCTTCAAAAAGGCCGTATCCAAACGAGCAAAAAACGGCACCGAATTTGCTCGTGGACTTTCTACTGCCATTATGCTTTTCTGCGTGGGAACGCTATCTATATTAGGACCAATAAACAGTGCACTTTATGGCGATGAAACCTTTCTTTTAACGAATGCAACGCTCGATTTTGTTTCTTCTATCGTTCTTGCCGCCACATTTGGTATTGGCATTGCGCTTGCCGCAGTAGTGCTCTTTTGTTGGCAGGGCACCATCTTTTTGCTGGCGAGTTTTTTAGCTCCCTATATGAGCGGTGGCCTTATGGCAGAAATTGGCATCGTGGGTGGTCTGCTTATTTTGGCAACAGGCATCAATCTTTTAAAGATTAAAGAAATACCCACGATGAATATGCTACCCGCTTTATTCGTGCCACCTATATGGTTTGCGATCGTTTCCTTTGTGGGCAGTTTAGGGATAGCTTAGTTGCCTTTATGCATTCAGCGCGTTCTGTGTGTTCTGTAAACCTTACGCGTTCTATGCACTCTACAAATCTTACGCGCTCTGCACATCCTAGGCGTTTTGCGCCTCTTGCGCTTTTTCTTGCGACTTTCGAGCTTCAAGTTCGTCAGTTCCCGTATTCAAGAAATACACGCCTACCACTACAAGGCCCAAACCTAAAGCAGTCAGCGGAGTAAACGGATCATGCCAAACGAGCACGCCTACCAACATGGTGAGCGCCGATCCTACACCACCCCAAATGCCATAAACCAAACCAAGCGGCATGTGTTCAAGAATGCGAACCAGCAAGGTAAAGGACGCCAAGTAACCCACGATAGTGATAACACTTGGCGCTGGAACGGTAAAACCTTCTGCCATTTTCAAAGATATCGTTGCTATTACTTCGCAAACAATCGAAATACCTAAAAGCAAAAACCAAAACCGTTTTGATGCACTTAATTTCTTGATTTCCTGCTTTTTTCGTTTTGGAATGTTTCAATATTTCCCATGGTTAAACACCTAATTTCAGGATTACAATACCGCCAATAATCAGAGTAAGCCCAACAATCTTTTTTAAGTTGAATCCCTCTTTCCAGATAATGGCACCTACGATTGCAGTAAGAGCAATACCTGCTCCCGTCCAGATAGCGTAGACAGGCCCAAGAGGCAACATCATAAGCACCTGCGAGATGCACCAAAATGCAACGACATAACCCACAACGATACCCACAACGGGCAACTTATATTTAAAGCCCTGCGACGCTTTAAGCATGGAGTCAGCAAACACCTCCGCACATACCGCAATGGCTATCATGAGATAAGGATTCATTTTTACCCTTTCAAATCGACTCAATGTTTCATCGGCTCGAACTCTGCCTTTACGAGCTTCGCTTTCAAAAGCAGTTTTCTGTTAGACGCCGTTTTGCAATTAAAGACAGTTTGCAATTGCCTACTTTTTCGAATTGCTATGCTAAACTCTGCCCCAAGGGTAGAATCAAGGAGCCATCATGAGAAATTCACTTCTTTCAATAGGTGAAGCAGCAAAATTGAAAAACGTCAGCATAAAAGCACTTCGCTATTACGAAAAACTAGGCATTTTCAATCCTGCTTACATTGATCCACAAAGCGGATACCGCTACTATTCACCTGCTCAGCTCTTTGATCTTGATGTGATATTGACCTGTGGCGAACTCGGCATACCGCTTAAACACATCCTTGACTATCAAACCGAACAAGGCACCATTGATTTGCGTCAATTGCTTATCGAGGGATCTGAGCTTGCCGAACAAAAGATAAAACGAGCTCGTCAATCGCTTCTTCAAATCAATACATATTTGGAAGAAATTGAACAACAAGACAGTTTTCGTCACTGCCCTAACACCTATACGCGAACAATGCCTTCGCGCTATTTTTGTGCCAAACCTTGGGATATTAGTCGTCCCTTTGAAATAAAGAACTACTTAAAAACTATGAGCGATCTTTATCAGCTTGCCGACGAACTTGGCACAACGCCGCTCTATTTTCAGGGATTGCTCATCGATACAACTTCAACCGAAAAAACGTCTTCATGCCAAGCGTATGTGGCGGTCGATTTGTATCCCAGCAAATCGGACACCAACCTACAAACAAACGAAGCAGATATCAAATACCTCCCCGAAGATACGTACACAGGATTTCGCATCGAAAACAACGACTTGACCGAATGCATCACTACGGCACTTACGTATGCCAAAGAGCATCCAGGTTTCTTTGTTATGACCGAAATCTGGGATGCAGAGCTCGCTGCCAATACCTTCATCATAGAACTGTTGCAAAGTGGTAAAATTCTGAACGTTTCTGTTCCCGACTAAAGAGAAAGTGAACCATGAGTAACAAAGCATTTGATACAGCAGCAAATGCTGGTTCTTCTCGCGAGCATTTTGCCTCACGTATTGGATTTATCCTTATTGCTGCTGGATGCGCAATTGGTATCGGCAACGTTTGGCGTTTCCCCTACATCACCGGCGAATATGGTGGCGGCGCATTTGTATTGTTGTATCTGATCTTCTTGGTAATTCTAGGCCTACCTGTTATGGTCATGGAATTTGCAGTAGGTCGTGCTGCTCAAAAAAGTGCTGCACAGGCCTTCGATATCCTTGAGCCAAAACGTCGTTTCCACTGGTTTTCTTGGTGGGGCTATATTGGCTGCATGATTCTGATGATGTTTTACACCACTGTTGCAGGTTGGATGCTTGCCTATATTCCAAAGATGGCAGCAGGAACCTTCAATGGTGGCGGAAGCGAAGTTGCCGCAAACGTCTTCAGTGCAATGCTCGCCAATCCTAGCGAGCTTATTGGCTGGATGTTAGCTGCTGTTGCTATCGGATTTGCTATTTGCAGCCTTGGCCTACAAAAAGGTGTAGAGCGCATCACGAAATGGATGATGGCGATTTTGTTCGTTGTCATGATTGCGCTGTGTATACGAACCATGACGCTACCAGGCGGTGCCGAAGGTATTGCCTTTTATCTGATTCCCGACTTCTCTCGTTTGTTTGAAAACGGATGGTCGACCTTCGGTGAGGCAACCTATGCTGCAATGGGACAAGCGTTCTTCTCGCTTTCCTTAGGTATTGCCGCAATGGAAATTTTCGGTTCCTACATCAAGCGCGAGCGTCGTTTAACCAGTGAAGCAATTTCTGTAACGGCACTTAATACCGTTGTTGCTATCCTTGCTGGTTTGATTATTTTCCCCGCATGCTTCGCTTACGGAGTAACCCCCGACTCTGGACCTTCTTTGGTTTTTGTAACTTTGCCATTAGTATTCGCACAAATGCCCTTGGGAGAACTTTGGGGCGCTTTGTTCTTTGTATTCATGAGCTTTGCAGCACTTTCCACGGTTATCGCAGTTTTCGAAAACCTTATCAGCTGGTGCATGGATAAATGGGGCATGACCCGCTCTAAAGCAGTTGCTATCAACGGTGTTCTCGTGATTATTTTGAGCCTTCCCTGCGCACTCGGATTCAACGTATTATCTGGCGTTACTATCCCTGCTATTGGCGATATTCAATCAATCGAAGACTTCATCGTATCCAACAACATGCTGCCTTTGGGTTCCTTGATCTTCGTTTTATTCTGTACACGCCGTTATGGCTGGGGCTGGAAGAACTTTGTTGCAGAAGCAAATATGGGCAAAGGCATTGCCTTCCCCGCATGGAGCCGCATTTGGGTATCCTACGGCATTCCTGTGTTGATCATCATCATCTTTATCATGGGTTATGCACCAAAAATTATGACGTGGCTAGGATTAGGCTAAGATACATCGAGCGAGTATTCCGAATTGGATCCCGCTTTACCAAATGAGATCTCGTTCCACCAAATCGGATCTCGCTTCGGAAAATGAGGTCTTACTCCACCAAATAAGATCATGCTCCACTAATTCGGATCTAAATGCAATCAGGCAATCACCTTCAGGTGATTGCCTGATTTTTTGTATCTACTAGGAGCGCATTCTCTCTAAATGCATTCCCTTTTGGCTTGATGGGTGGTTACCTACCAACCTAAAACTTAAAAAGCGCGGAAGCGCTCGTAGCGTTGCTGGCGAAGCTCTTCGGAAGTCATTGGCAGCAATTCCTCCAGGGAGCGCGTCACAAAGTCATGGACAGCAACCACTGCCTGCTCAGGGTTTTCATGCGCAGGCTTTTCGCCTTCGCTTAAAACTTCCTCAATCAAACCCATCTCGCAAGCTTCGGCAGCGCTCATCTTCATAACCGCCGCTGCTTCTGCAGCACGAGAACGATCTTTCCACAAAATAGAAGCAAAGCCTTCAGGAGAAAGAACCGAATAAACGGCATGCTCTTGCATAGCTACGCGATTACCCATAGCAAGCGCCAAAGCACCACCTGAGCCACCTTCGCCAAGAACTACGCATACGACAGGCACACCAAAGCCAGACATAGCAACCAGATTATCTGCAATTGCATTACCCTGACCACGCTCTTCTGCTTCCATTCCGCAAAAAGCACCTTGCGTGTCTACCAAGCACACAATAGGACGACCGAACTTTTCAGCTTGACGCATCAAGCGTAAACTCTTGCGATAACCTTCAGGCTGAGGGCAACCGAAATTACGTGCGATACGCTGATGCAAGTCCGCACCCTTTTCTTCTGCGATAACCGTAACAGGAATACCATCAATCCAACCAATACCACCTACAATTGCACCGTCATCTGCAAATGAACGATCACCATGAAGTTCGATAAAGCCATCCACCATATGGTCAATATAGTACTGAGCGGTAGGACGATGAACATTACGAGCAAGCAAAACGCTTTCCCATGCAGGGTTGTCGTCTCCATCAGATCCCGCTTCGGCCTTCTTCATAGGAAGAATGGAAGGCGCATCGGCAACACCGCGCTTGCGCAATGCACGCTTGAGCGGGAATGATTCATCACCAGAAAGCGCAGCGCCAGCTCTGCCAAACAAACGAGCAAAGGGATTTCCGCCCTGTTTTGCAGGAATAGTCTTTGCTGCACCCGCGCCTTGGTTGTTTCCAGCGCCCGACTGTTCGGCAGATTCTTCTGATTCGGTACGCGAAACCGCAGCTTCTCGAGCAGCGCGAACAACAGAACGGATGGTTCCATCACTGCCCTTGCCTGCTGGCAGTTCCTCAAGATCCTGTGTTGCACAATGAATATCTACCACATCGGAAAGATAATCACGTAAATCACAGCGCTCTACGATGGCATCAATTAAGCCATGCTCAAGAGCAAATTCTGCCGTCTGGAAGCCTTCTGGCAGTGTCTGCTTAATGGTGTCTTGAATAACACGACGACCAGCAAAACCAATCAACGCATGAGGCTCAGAAACAATAATGTCGCCTTGGGTTGCAAATGATGCCGTAACACCACCGGTGGTAGGATCGGTGATAACCGAAATATAGAGCAAGCCTGCACGGCTATGACGCTCTACCGCAGCACTAATCTTGCCCATCTGCATCAAAGACACAAGGCCTTCCTGCATACGAGCACCACCCGATGCGGTGAAAATAATCAAAGGCAAACGCTCGTCAGTTGCACGTTCAATAGTGCGCGTGATTTTCTCGCCCACAACTGAACCCATGGAGCCCATCATAAACGTAGACTCCATGATACAAACAGCCACCTTGCGACCCTTTAAGTATGCAGAGCCACAACGAACCGCTTCTTCTAAGCCACTCTTGGTACGATTCTTTTCGATAATTGCATCATAGTCAGGAAAGGTGAGCGGATCTGTTTCAGGAATACCCGTGTTCCATTCCTCGAAGGAGTCTTTATCGAAAAGATATTCAAGACGTTCATCAGAAGTTAGGCGATACAACTCGCCACAGGTAGGACAAACACCACCCGTAGCCAAAACAGGCTTTTCGTCATGGTTCAACTTACATTTAGGACATTTACGCCAGGTTACCTCATAATCCCCAAAATCGGGATCAGGTGCACATTCTGCCCACATAGTGTGAGTGCGATCCTTATCCATTGGACCGAGCACCTGAACGCCTGCCTGATGTGCCACCATGCGAAGAAGAGGACTATTGGCAGTTTCTGGATTGCAAACCAACATTACCGATGCGCCACTTTTGCGAACCGCATCCATAATGGCGTATTCATTAGAGAACAAACGCGCATCGAACTTAGGTCCAAGAGATGCCACTTGCGCAGCACCTGAACAAGCAAACGCACGAGCTTTGTCATCGGTGCCTGTTACCCAAATCTGAGAACAACCGCTTTTTACGCACGCTTTAACAGTTGCCTTCATAGGTGAGCCGTATCCAACTACCAACAAAGGACCATCAAGCTTTTCTGCCAAAATTGGCAACTGATATACGATAGTAGGACCATCAGTTACTACTGCTGCCTGCGTATTCTGCTGAACTGCAGTCATTACTGATTACCTCCCTCTGACTTTTTACCAGGCGCAATAACATACTTTTGTACTGCTGTTGCGCATATTTCCCCATCTACACTTGCCTCAACTTCAGCAACGCACATACGTGAAGAATTCTTAGTGATAGTACCCTTAAGCGTTACCGTTTCACCAGGAAGTACGGTTTTGCGGAACTTCGCTTTATCGATACCTACTAAATATCCCAAAGATCCCTCTTTGCCATCCTGAACAAGCACGCAAATACTTGCAGCTTGAGCAAGTGCCTCCATTAAAATTACGCCTGGGAGAACGGGATGTCCAGGAAAATGACCAGCAAATAGTGGTAGTTCAGGATTAACATCCAATTCAGCAACAACACTCCGTCCTGGTTCACAAGACAAAACACGGCTTACCCAAACAAAGGGATCACGATGCGGAAGGAGTTTTAAAACACCTTCCTTTTCGCAGGGGAATTCAACAGGCACGGCAACACTATCAGAAGCATTACACGTAGTTTGTTTTTCATCAGCCATTATGCACGCTCCTCAACAAAGGGCGATAAAGCCAACGTTGCATTGTGTCCACCAAAACCAAGCGAATTAGAAAGTACTACCTTCTGTTCATAATTCACCATAGCAGCGGTAGGCACCAAGACGGGACATTCTGGATCCGCCTCGGCAAAACCAGCCGTAGGAGGAACAACACTGCGTGCAGCAGAAAGAGCCGCCACAATAGCTTCAATTGCACCAGCAGCACCAAGCATATGACCAACGCAACCCTTTACTGAAGTTACAGGAATCTTTGCAGCGCGATCGCCCAACAAAGCATTCCAAGCAGCAGATTCAGTCTTGTCGTTTACTGGGGTTGCCGTTCCATGTGCATTCAAATGACCAATATCATCTACGCTAAAGCCGCCTTCAGCTAAGGCCTGCTTCATTGCACGAACAGCACCTTCACCACTGGGTTCAGGAGCAGTAATGTGGTAGGCATCGCCCGTAGAACCAAAGCCCGTAACCTCGGCAATGATGTTTGCGCCACGTGCCTGGGCATGCTCCAACGATTCAAGAACTACCGCACCTGCACCTTCGCCAGGAACAAAACCATTGCGACGAACGTCAAAAGGCATGGAAGCATTCTTTGGGTCATCGGATTTGGTTACCGCACCCAAGTTAGCAAAACCAGCCAAAGACATATTTGCAGTGCCTTCTTCACTACCACCTGCAAGTGCAGCATCTGCATAGCCAAAACGAATCAGGCGGTATGCCTCACCAATACAATGGCTGCCCGTTGCACAAGCGGTAACAATATTCAGACAATCGCCTTTCAAGCCATAGCGAATAGACAAGTTGCCTGCTGCCATATTGGAAATCATCGTAGGAATAAACAGAGGACTTACACGCTTGGCGCCTTTTTCATGAAGAACAACTGATTCATGTTCAAACATGTTAAGTCCACCAATGCCAGAGCCAAACACACAAGCAAAACGATCGGCGTCTTCGGCTTCCATATCTATGCCAGCCTGAGCCATAGCCTCATCAGAAGCCAAAATAGCGTACTGAACGAAAGGAGCAAAGCGGCGAGATTCCTTCTTGGTGAAACCCACCTCAAGAGGATCGTAATTAGGAATGGAACCACCTACATTAACGCCCAACTGCTCGCGACGCTCTTCAGGGAACAGAGACAAGCAACACTCACCACTGGTGACTTTTGACCACAGAGTTTCCACGCCCAGTCCAGCAGGAGACACTGCACCCATACCGGTAATAACGACACGATGCAATGTCATCGTATTGTTCTGTGAACTCATAGCGATAATCCTCCATCTACTGTTAGAACATGACCCGTAATGTAGCGAGCTTCCTTGCTAGCCAAAAAGCTGACTGCCCCTGCTACATCTTCGACGCTACCTAATTCGCGCAAAGCAATTCGCGAAACAACGCCTTCGCGTGTTTTTTCGCTTAAAGCTCGAGTCATATCGGTATCAATAAAACCTGGTGCCACCGCATTAACCGTAATGCCACGCGCACCTAATTCCTTAGCAGCGCTCTTAGTCATGCCAACAATGCCCGCTTTAGAAGCAGCATAGTTAACCTGACCAGCGTTGCCATAAAGTCCAACTACGCTTGAAATATTAATAATGCGACCACTGCGCTGTTTCATCATGACAGGCGCAACATGACGCATACAATTAAAGGCACCTTTAAGGTTAACCGAAATAACCTTATCGAAAGCTTCTTCGCTCATACGGGCAAGCAAACCATCTTGCGTTACCCCCGCATTGTTTACCAACACATCAATGCGACCAAGCTGTTCACGAACGCCTTCTACCATTTCTTTTGCAGCTTCAAAATTAGAAACATCAGCACAAAATACGACAGCTTTAATACCGTATTCACGCTGAAGATCGTCTGCCAAATCAGCACATGCCTGAGCGCTATGTTCGCTTGAATGATTCAGCGCAAGATTGCATCCACGTGCCGCAAGAGCGCGCGCAATAGCTGCACCAATTCCACGACTTGCACCAGTTACTAGTGCAACTTGTTCTTGGGTTTCTTGTTTTTCAGCCATACAAACCTCCTTTAGTTGCCTAGCTTCTAGTTATTAGTTTGAGTTTGCTCTGCCTGAGAAGTAAGCTCAGCTAACTCTTTTTCCCATTCGGCATAGGTACCAATCTTTTTGCGAGTAGCACCTCGATCAATACGCTTCACCAAATTGGTAAGTACACCACCAAAACCAACTTCAATAAATTCAGATGCGCCCTGAGAAACAAGAGCGCTGATGCTCTGTTCGAACATAACAGAGCTTTTTACCTGAGCAGACAAGCGCTCTACCGCTTCATCTACCGCAAAAGGCTTCGCATCGGTATTGCAAATCAATGGATATGTTGCAGGCATAAAAGAAAGTGTTTTGCAGAACTGTTCAACTCGTACTGCCGCTTCCTCCATCAAAGGACTATGGAACGCACCAGCTGTGCGCAAACGCGAACAACGCTTAGACTGTTCTTTCCAATATGCCTCTGCGCGATCAATCGCACCAACGCTACCCGAAACTACAACCTGGCCTGGAGCATTGTAGTTTGCGCTAACCAGCACCTCACCTTCAGCACAAGCATCACAAACTGCTTGAGCGTCTTCATGAGTTGCACCCAAAAGCGCAAGCATGGCACCAGGATTCTTTTCACAAGCTGCCGCTAGAGCATGTGAGCGTTCGTTTAATAGCGCAAAGCCCTCTTCAAGAGAAAGAATACCCGAAACCATAAGGCCACTAATTTCACCTAAAGAAAAACCAACGATAGCCTCAGGCTGAAAACCACGTGCTAAAAGAGCACGTGATAAACCGACCGAAATAGCTGAGGTAAGAACCTGAGAATTAAGCGCATCGTTAATCTGCGCTTGATCGCCTTCTTTACTCAAAGCAACAAGATCAATTCCTGTTGCTGCCTTTGCCATTTCAAAAGTTTCTTGCACTTCAGGCAAAACCAAAAGATCAGCACCCATGCCAACCTTTTGAGCTCCTTGCCCTGGCATCATCCATACACTCATTACGCTCATCCCTACTTCCAGGCACGCGTTGCGTTCTTGTCCGCCATTTCCTGCAAACCAAAAGCTGCCCACTTTTCTGCCTGAGATACAAGCTCGGTAACAATTTCTACCGCAGGTTTGCAGTCATGAACTAAGCATGCAGACTGGCCTGCCATCATAGATCCATTGTCCACATCGCCCTGAACCGCACGACGAAGAGAACCCGCAAGACGCTCTTCAGCTTCAGCGCTATCGCCCATACCCTGAGCTTCCATCTGGCGAATTTCGCGGGTAAGTTTATTTTTTAATCCGCGAACTGGATGACCACCCGCACGACCAGTAACAATCGTGTCGGAGTCTTTTGCGGCAATTACCTTATCTTTATAAGCCTGAGCTACACAACACTCTTCAGCAGTAAGAAAGCGCGTTCCTACCTGAACACCTTCAGCACCAAGTGCAAAAGCTGCAGCCATTCCGCGACCATCCGCAATACCACCTGCCGCAATAACAGGAATCGATACTGCATCGCAAACAGCAGGAACTAATACCATGGTGTTCAGCTCGCCAATATGTCCGCCTGCTTCGCAACCTTCCGCAACAACAGCATCAGCACCACAGCGTTCCATACGACGCGCAAGAGCAGCAGATGCAACTACAGGAACAACGGTAATGCCCGCTTCCTTCCACATGGGAACATATGAACCAGGATTTCCTGCTCCTGTGGTAACTACATCAACTTTCATATCAGCAGCAAGCTGAGCAAGCTGGGGTGCTTCAGGATTCATGAGCATAATATTCAAACCGATTGGTTTATCAGTCAGCTCACGAGCCTTTTCGATTTCTGCTTTTACCCAAGATACAGGAGCAGCGCCACAAGCAATAATGCCCAAGCCGCCAGCGTTACTTACCGCAGCAGCAAGACGGGCGTCAGCAATGTTTGCCATACCGCCTTGAATAATAGGATATTCAACACCCAAAAGCTCAGTTACTCGTGTTTTCATATCTAACCATCTCTTTCGTGTGAGGTATCTGACAGCAACAAGCGAACCACCTGAATATATTTCTCTGCATGATATACATCAGAGTACTTTCTATTCAGCCTGGTTCGCTTATGTACATGTCAATCTACTGTAGTGCTTCTTAGAACAAAGAATGCCCGATAGCTTGGTTATTTACAAAGAATCAATGTAGCTTACAAGCTCTTCGATAGTTTCAAGACCTTCTGGCTCACCAAAGTCGATATCAAGCTTTTCTTCGATATCGCAAATAAGCTCTGCCATGTCCAAAGAATCGATGCCCAGATCCTCAAAGGTTGCATCTTCTGTTACATCTTCAGGATTGATGTCGAGGGTCTCTTCAAGAATTTCTTTAATTGCATCCAAAGTTGCCATTTGTGTTCCTTTCTATTGAGCCGCAGATTCTTTTGCAGCTTCGTTCTCGTGATCAAAAAAGTCTTTGACTTTACCTAATGCTTTATAAAGAACAGCCTCTTCTTCAGGCGTTAAACACTCCAGTGCACTATCCGCCATCTTTTTATGGAAGGCATCATGAGCACGAAAAGCTTTACGTCCTTTAGAAGTAAGCTGAACAAGCACTTGCCTGCGATCCACTTCGCTTCTTGTTCGCTGAACATAGCCCTTCCGTTCAAGCTTGGTCATGGAAGCCGTAAGAGTAGCTAACGTAACATCAAGACGCGAAGCAACCACCTTCATAGGGTTAACTTCATGAAGTCCAACCGCAACAATCGTATGAAGTTCAGCAATACTCAATCCTTCAGTAAGACGATTGTTAAGTGATCGTTCTTCAATACGCAATATAGAATTGAATGTTTCGGTGAGCATCTCATTGACAACTTCTTTGCCTTCGCGTTGCCAATCAGGTGTTTCGATGCTCTTATTCAAAGCCATACTCCTTTAAAACCAATAGTTTTGTTAATAATGCTTTATGCATTTGCTGGCAAAATGCCAATTCCCAATGCTCCAGGACCAAGATGGGTAGAAATAATTGCGCCACAAGGGCAGGTGCCGCCATCGATGTACTCAATGCCAGCCTCGGCAAGAGCCGCCTTCATATCTTCGATGGGCTTCAAATTACCGCTGTGGCAGAAACGAATGCGAAGCGTTCCATGCTCGTTGGTGCGGTTTTCCACTTCGCTAACAAAGGTCTTAATTACTCCACGCATACCCTTTGCTTTGCCATAGGCGTTAAGAATACCTTTTTCATTAAAGGTGAAAATTGGCTTGATATTCAAAAGACTTGCGTTTTTAACCTGGTCAGCAGAAAGACGACCACCCTTAAGCAAGTTCTCCAAGGTTTCTGGAGCCACTAAAAACTCTGCCGTTGCTAAGAGCTCCTTTGCCTTTGCCTCTGCCTCATCAAGCGTAGCGCCCTCATCACGTATCTTGCAAATCTGCTCTACAACCAATGCCACAGGGGCAGTAGCGCCTGCACGAGCGCCATCAAGAACACGGACATCGATATCAACCTGTTCGGCAGCAGTGCGAGAAGATTCGATCGTGCCAGACAAAACACCTGCAATATGAATTGCAATTACTCCGTCATATCCTTTTTCTGCAAGAGCGTTGTACATCTGCTCAAAGTCATAAGGGGTAGGCTGAGAAGACTGAGGAAGATTTTCAGCTGCAGCCATACGCTCATAGAATTGCTCAGAAGAAATTTCGAACTGATCCTTAAACGTTTCTCCATCGATAAGAACGCTCAAGGGAACCATATGAACATCGAGGGACTTGTATTCGTCCTGAGTAAAATCGCACGTTGAGTCAACTACAACAGCGAATCCCATGCTCTCTCTCCTTTCGCAAGAAATCAAAGATTTCTCGTTCAACAATTACTTAGTTTATCTAACTAATTGAAAGGATAGAGGGATAGATAAGCAAACGCAAGTAAAAGTAGCACTCCCCCACAAATTGAGCACAGGTGGAAAATTATGCGCAATTGTCACTACGAGCGTCTCTTGCTGTTACGCAAGTGTCTCCAACTGTTACGCAAGTGTCTTTAGTTGTTACATATAAAGGGCGGCAGGCATAATCGTTCTTGCCTATGAGCGTCGACCGCCACCGTAGGAACTTTTTCGTGCACCAAAAGCACTGCCCTTTCGTGCAGTCTTTTTCAAATCGCCCAAAATATCCTCTTCAGCTTTGCCTTCAAGTTGTGCACGCAGTTTAACCACCTGATCGCGCACCGCCGCAGCACGCTCAAAGTCCATCGCCGTCGAAGCCTCAAGCATTTCTTCTTCAAGGGATGCAACAATGCGCAACATCTCACTACGAGAATAACCTGCCAATTCAGCGTTAACTTCTTCGGCGCTACGTTTACCTTCGTCGGTCTCAAGATAATCAGTGATGTCGCTAATACCCTTGCGGATTGTCTTTGGAACTATGCCATGCTCTTCGTTGTACGCCATCTGAATTGCACGACGACGGCGCGTTTCAGTGATCGCGCGATTCATGGAGTCAGTGATTTTGTCGGCATACATTATCACTTGACCTCCCGCATTACGCGCTGCGCGACCAATAGTCTGAATAAGTGAGCGATGGTTGCGCAAGAAACCTTCTTTATCTGCATCCAAAATGGCAACCAGTGAAACTTCTGGCAAGTCCAAACCCTCTCGAAGCAAATTGATGCCAACTAAAACATCGAATTCGCCCTTGCGAAGATCTCGCAAAATTTCAACACGCTCAAGCGTCCCGATATCGGAATGCATATAGCGTGCTCGAACCCCCTGATCAAGCAAATGTTCAGTCAAATCTTCCGCCATGCGCTTGGTCAGAGTTGTAATAAGGACTCGTTCGTCGCGCTTTGCACGTATTTTTGCTTCATCGATAATGTCGTCAATTTGCGAAAGGATAGGACGAACATCGATTTCTGGATCCAACAATCCCGTTGGGCGAATGATCTGCTCCACCTTTGCTTCGCTTACTCGTTCCTCATAGTCTCCTGGCGTTGCAGAAACATAAACAAACTGCGGAACTCGCGCTTCGAATTCGTCAAATCGAAGCGGGCGATTATCCAAACAGGAAGGCAGACGAAAACCGTGTTCTGCCAGAGTCACCTTACGAGAGCGGTCTCCTTCGTGCATTCCGCGAATCTGAGGAACCGTCACGTGACTTTCGTCAATAAAGCAAAGAAAATCACTGGGAAAATAATCGATCAAAGTATAAGGAGGCTCACCTGGAGCGCGTCCATCCAGGTGTCGCGAATAATTTTCAATGCCAGAGCAAAAGCCCATCGTCTCAATCATTTCCACATCGTAGGAAGTGCGCATCTCCAGGCGCTGCGCTTCAAGCAACTTTCCTTCTTCATTGAATTGCTTCAAGCGTTCCTGCAATTCTTCTTGAATAGTTTGAAGGGCATGCTCAATCGCTGGCCTGGCTGCTACGTAATGGGAGGCAGGCCACAAAGGAAGTGCCTCGTATGTATTCAGTACTTCTCCCGTAACGTTATCAATTTCAGATATTTCCTCTATTTCGTCTCCCCAGAATTCCACACGAATCGGATTGTCTGCATAGGGAGGAAATACATCCAACGAATCGCCTCGAACGCGGAAGGTACCTCGCTTCAATTCGTAGTCATTTCGATCATATTGGATATCTATCAGCTTATGTATAAGTTCGTCACGATCTTGTTCGATCTCTTTATCAAGAAATACCGCCATACCTGCGTATTCCATCGGCGATCCAATACCGTAGATGCAAGAAACTGAAGCCACAACGATAACATCACGTCGAGATAAAAGCATTGAAGTTGCGGCATGACGAAGCTTTTCTACCTCCTCGTTAATGGAAGCATCTTTTTCTATGAAGGTATCAGTTGTTGGAACATAAGCTTCCGGCTGATAATAGTCGTAGTACGAGACAAAATATACCACCGCATTGTTCGGGAAAAACTCTTTTAGCTCCGCCGCCAATTGAGCAGCAAGTGTTTTGTTGGGCGCTAAAACGAGTGTTGGTTTTTGTACCGCCTCGATAGTTTTAGCCATGGTATAGGTTTTACCCGAACCCGTAACACCTAACAACGTTTCATAACGCATCCCAGATTCAATATTTTTAGCTAATTGAGCAATAGCTTTTGGCTGGTCACCTGCAGGCTCATAAGGAGAAACCACCTCAAAGGGTTGAGACGACAGACGTGCCATGGGTAATTTACCCTCCATTTGATGGCCCTCTAAATTTTGAAGATGCGCCACAATTCCTCCCTGTATTCCTACCTATAAATTTGAATCTGTAATTCGAAAGAATCTACAATCTAAATCTGCAATTCGACAGCGTCTGGAATTCGGCAGATTATACAATTCAGCAGATTCTGCAATTCGAAACTCTCTTAAACTGTTGCACTATCATTCAGAACAGTCAAAGCAACTTAACACAAACTTACCTAAGAAAGCCTTGGGGCGATGTCAGAATCCCACCATTGCTGAATTTGGTCTTGAAATTCCTGTAAGGTTCCATCGTTGGTAAACACCACATCCGCGATACCAAGACGGTTTTCTTCTGGTACTTGACTTGCAAGACGGTTTCGCGCATCTTCTTCGGAAAAACCGCGCGATTCCATCAAGCGACGAACACGCACCTCAGGCGATGTAGTAACTGCTACCACGATATCTGCATGTTTGTAGAAATCATCGCGTCCGTCAAGAATTGCCATTTCTAAAACAACAACTTCGTGAGTTTGACCCACGCTCGCAACGTGACGCAAACAGCCTTCGTAAAGTCTAGGCTGAGTAATGGCATCCATACGCGCGGTATCTTCTGGCGTGGCGAAGGCACGAGCAGCAAGTTCGGAGCGAATAATTTCACCATTCGTATCGAGTATTTCTTTACCGAAGGCCTGTACCAGTTCTGCCTTCATTTCTGGATTATGCAGGTTTTCATGGCCCACTTCATCGGCGAGAACAATACCTGCACCTTTTTCTTTAAGGAACTCCATCAACGTGGATTTTCCTGAACCAATTCCACCCGTAACAAAAATGCTTAACACCGCAATCCCCTCTCACTAGCTTTGCAGCGCACTCGAGCAAAGTTACTATGCTCGCATGGGTATGTTTTTAATTATCACATGCAAGTCAACCTAGAATTCACACTCTATTGCGTTGTTATTTGAGCGCCACATGCACAAGACGGTGATTGCGCAGCACAAAGAACGCCGCTACTGCAAAAATCAGCAAATACGCAAATTGACCCGTTATCGCAACAACAATAACACTCGACAACAAAGGAATTCCAACAGCAACAATTACGCTCGCCCAATACCAAGGCTTGACACTAGAAGGAAATTGTTCTGCATAAGATTCGCAAACTGCCCCATGAAAAGCAAGCGACAGGCAAAGCAACCACAAGAGAATGAACAGCGCTCCTGCTTGATCAAAGAATTGTGCATTATTTAGACATCCAACTACGAACAGAACAACGCAAAGAACAAACGCTCCAACGAAATATCGTCTCTGCCGCGCCGCTCGATAATGCAGCTCTCCACCCTTGTATAACTCCATCTTGAAGGCCATTTCGGTTACCTCCTTTAATGAAAGAGTAAAAGATTTGTTCTTACTTTAAAAGACTAATGTCAACACTAATGAAGCTGATAAAAAACGCTGCACCTTCATTCATGGCAAATAAATGCTACGCCTGCATTCATAACGAAATTACCAATGCTCCCTCGTTAAAATCTACCCCCTAGACGTAAGAATTCAAAGGGTAATTAAGACTTCAAGCGCTCCTTCTATTTACTTCCTTACGATATACTAACCAGTATCGTACCCATCCTGAAAGGAGCTACAATGGCTACCTATCTTGATGACCTGAAATATCTATCAAACAACACTCAGATTTGGGAACAGGCGTGCAAAGGTGCTTTGTCAAAGCCTCTTTTACCTTTCGGGAAAGCAAAAGACACTTTCAACATAGCTCAAAAATGTAAAGCTATTCAAGAGAAATATGGGTTACCCAACTACCAGGAAAGCGAACCTTGGTTTTACAAGAAAATCCTTACCGAATTCGACGCCAAAAACCCTTACGTAAACGATCTAAAAGGTTGCGATACTCATATTATGAGTGCCAAACAGGTGCTTGAAGAAAACATTTTTAGGGAAGACTACCTTTATCGCAAAGCAAGCAGCTTAGGATCGGACTGGAAGTTCAACATTTATCTTGAAGACGTTGAAAGGTTTGGCAAGATCTTAATTTCGGAAAACACCGATCAAAACACCCCGGAAATTCCCCCTATGAACGTAGGCGAAACCGCCATGTATTTTGCCTACGAAGCAGAAGTTCTCAAAGGCATCCCTAGGCCCAGATTTAATCTAGCGCTTATCGAGGCTCTCCAAAAGAACATTGATCGGATTCTGGATGGAAAAGATGCTGAAGGACTTTCTTCGAACTTTCTACAAAATACTCCGCCGCTACCTAACTTCGCTGCCGCCTTTAGTATTGCTCTGCCTACCGAAATTCATGAACGCATAAAATCTTGTGAGCATGAATACTGGAATGCCTTTGGAACGTTTTCGCGGAATTTAAGACGCGCCTATGGGCAAGTTGGCGGATGGTCGAAGCTATATTACGGCAGAAAACCTGAAGATAAGCTTCCTATTAAAAAAGACTGGGGCAAAGAGCTTATTCATCGCAAAATTGAATTAGCGCTTCTCACGAATAAATGCTTCGATGATGTTGAGTTACTGATTAACACGCTTAGAGTATATGGGGGAATGTGCGGCAATTTTGGGAATGCTTCACTTTACTTTAAACCTCACTTAACTAGGCTTAACCCCTTAACAAAACAAGAACGCGCAAGGCGTGACCGTGCAGAAAAAGAACGCCATAAAAAAGCAATGGAGAGAATTCGAAAACAAGAAGAATGGGAAGCCGAACAGCGACGCAGAGGAGCCTATGGAGGTTATAGTGGCGTCGACGAATTCGACGAAGCGAACGGGTCATATGAGTTTGGCAATTCGTATTCGTATGCTTGGTATACCGATCGCGATAGCTACAACGACGTCACAAGATAGCAATTTGTCTCTGCCACTTGTAGAAGCTATTTAGTTACAAAACGCAAGCGGGACGATTAAGCATCGTCCCGCTAAGCATCACTTATTAAAGCGTCCTTCAATCAGCGGCATATAGGACAAAAATTGTGTCTGGGCTAGTCAATCGCAAAAGGATATTCTGTCTTGTGATGTAGTTCATTCCAGACAACTCCCTCACTCCATTCAACCGGCTCTCTACCACTGGATGGGGTGTTTTTATAGGTTTCATAAAGCAGATCGATGTCTTCATCTGTTGGCTTAGTTTTAAGTATCTGCACGTAACTTAAAGGGCACTCTGTGTGCATATAGCACCACCAATAGACCGCCTTAATCCTTCTTAGTAAGCTCAGGCCCCTGTGGTCTCTCAGAACACATCTGATCCGTCCATTAATGTTTTCGATTCGATTGTTAGTTGAAGGCATAGGCTCTTCTGTGTTGAGCTAAGGATCGAGATAAGCAAATAATAGGTTCTTATTTATAAGACCCGTAAGAGCTCTTCTAGCTTGCCTTAAGCGCTCATGGGTGTATTCTTTGCGACCATCGACATAGGTATACTCTGATAAAAAATCACTCCAGAATTCGCACCATTGCAAGTATTGCTCTGTCCACCATTGAGCTTGTTTGAGGGTTTTGATATGCAAAAGCTCTTTAGAAAGCTGATAGATTTCTTTTCCAGCTAATAGCTTAGGACGCGTTGTTGTGCAACGTTTTACCTGATTAAAAGCATGAAAGACGCAGCGTTGTACAACAGTGTCAGGCCAAACCTTCTTAACAGCTTTAGCAAACCCAGCTCCACCATCTGTAACAACCATATCTGGAGGAGCAATACGAGAAAGCAGGGCTTCCCAGGCATGAGAGTTTTCTGAACGAGCAAGATACCAAGACAAAACATAATCATCACTTGCTGCAATTAAGATGACAACGTTTCTTGAAAGGTAGAGTCCATCAACATAAATCACTCTATGAATCTCGTCTACAACATCAGGCAGAGGCCAGAAAGCCCAGAACTTTGACGTGTGTCTTCTAAACGTTCTACCACTGCCTGGCATATCAATTTGTCTCTCTCTTGATAAAAGCCACTCAACAAACTCTTTCAATGCTTTTGCATCAGAGTTGATTCGATGAGTAAAAGAACTTCCGCAAACCTTACAGCGAAAACGTTGGGTGCCATCTTTTGTCTTTCCGTTTTTCTTCATTTGGGCACCGCATGTGCTACATAAAGGACTCTTCATGGCCAACCCCTAAAACAGGCAACTTTTATACCTATTTCTATAGGATTGAACTGGAGAAACAGATCATTACAGACACAAATTTTGTCCGAGTAGAAAAGTTTCTCGCTCCGAACTTTTTTGCATAAAAATAGGGTGTTACCTGCGGTAACACCCTAAAACGGACACAATTTTTGTCCTATATACCTAATTATTCTTTAGTTCAACAATAAAAAGGGGGGTCACCTAAGTGACCCCCTAGAAACAACAACGACTAAGCGTTATTCAGCGCCTGCAGTTTCTGCTTCAGCTTCCTTGTTTTCTGGTTCAGCAACTTCGATTTCGATACCCAATTCCTCGGCAGCTGCCTTCATAGACAAGGAAATGCGACGGCGCTCTACGTTTACGTCCATAACCTTTACCTTAACAGCATCGCCTACATGAACAACCTGAGCAGGTGAATCGATGTGCTTCATAGCCATCTCGGAGATGTGTACAAGGCCTTCAACATTTGCACCAAGTTCGATGAATGCACCGAATGGAACGATCTTGGTAACCTTGCCGTCTACAACCGTTCCTACAGGATAGGTTTCAACAAGCTTGGTCCAAGGATCCTCAGTGGTCTGCTTGAGACCCAAGGAGATGCGCTCGCGCTGAAGATCAACGTCGAGAACCTCAACCTCAACTTCTTCGCCAACCTTAACAACCTCAGAAGGATGATTTACATGGCTCCAAGAAAGCTCGGAGATGTGAATCAAACCGTCGATGCCACCAAGGTCAACAAATGCACCGAAGTCAACGATGGAAGATACGGTGCCCTTCAGGCGCATGCCCTTAGACAGCTTCTCCAGAATTTCAGCACGTTCGTTCTTGCGGCCTTCTTCGAGAAGAACACGACGAGAAAGAACAACGTTGTTACGGTTGCGATCCATCTCAATAACACGAGCTTCGATTTCAGTGCCAAGATATGCAGAAAGATCCTTAACACGACGAAGGTCAACCAAAGATGCAGGCAAGAAGCCACGAAGACCAATGTCAAGGATCAAGCCGCCCTTAACAACTTCGATAACTTCACCAGTAACAACTTCGCCAGCCTTGAATTTATCCTCAACCTGAATCCAAGCACGCTCGTACTCTGCGCGCTTCTTAGAAAGGATGAGGCGGCCGTCCTTGTCCTCCTTCTGGAGAACCAGTGCCTCAAGCTTGTCACCCAGGCTTACAACCTCTGAAGGATCTGCATCCTTACGGATGGAAAGCTCGCGAGCAGGAATAACGCCCTCGCTCTTGAATCCGATGTCAACGAGAACTTCGTCATGCTCAATCTTTACAACGGTGCCGTCGATAAGATCGCCCTCGTCGAAGTCGGTCAAGGTGCCATCGATCATCTGATTCATTTCTTCATCAGAAATGTCTTCAAAATCAATGACGGAGGTGTTCTTGATTTCGGTCAAAACGGACCCCTTTCAAAATGTAATCAGGGACCCTTCGTACGTGTTTGCGGTTTCAAACATTAACCATGCATGCTACGCGTAGATCTATGCGCCAACAGCAAACATGTCTCGGGGGCCTATAGTTTCAATGCCTGCCCTCTTGACAGACCAGGAAAGTATATCATATGGGCGACGAAGAAAGAGAGGTTCTTCCATATTTTTGTCGTAATTTACACGGGTTTACATTTTTGCGGAACAGATGTTTACATTTAGACACGATATTACCTTTACAACCGACCCTAAAATTCCTGATCTTTATAAATAGAACTTCCGAACAAGGGGTAGCTTTATATAGCACAACAAACGTGTCGTAGGTATTAAAGTTTTTTGCAAATACGCCCTCTCAATTTGTAGCATCCTGATACCCTTACGATAAAGAAACGCACTATTCAAACGCTGCACAAACGCCGCATTTTCAAGGAGCTTGGCATGAACATTCTTGATTATTTAGAAACGGAATTTAGTTCCTTTGAAAACAAGTCTTTCAATGTGGTTGACTCTGCCATTCTTTCCCAATTTTGCATGGTTCGATGCGAAGGTTTAGTACCCGCCTTTGATCCAAACAAACCCTCACGCGCATCTCAAAACCGCAAACCAGGCATTCTTGCGTTTCTTAGCGCTCTGACAAAAAAGCCCGCACAAAAAGCCAGCACTCATCCTGCAAGATTCACCAACCTTCTTCGAGCTGAACGTTATTCAGAAATGTTTACTGGACTGGTGCCTGAAAGAATTAAATCTGCCCTGATCGGACTTGCCGCCAGTCCTCGCTTTAGGGTTTTGTCTTTGCAGGACTATTTAAGTATTTTCGACAAGGAAACAAACAATCAGTTTGCTGCTATCACCTTTATTTATAGCAGCAAAGATCCCCAAAAAGAATTCGCCTATGTAGGCTTTCGCGGAACTGATACTTCTATCACAGGATGGCGAGAAAACTTCAACATGGCTTTCACGTCTCCCGTTCCCGCCCAAGCACAAGCACTTCGTTATTTAGAAGCAGTTGCTCCTTCTCTTCCTAACCGAATCTATATCGGGGGTCATTCAAAAGGAGGAAATCTCGCTTTATATGCCGCACTCAAAGCACATCCCGATATTCAGCAACGAATTGACACTGTTTTTGCACACGACGCTCCTGGCTTTAAAGAGGGAGCTATCTTGCCTGAAGAATGGCAGCGTCTTGAAGGAAAGATTAATAGAACTATCCCTCAGGAATCCATTGTTGGTATGCTTATGAACTGCCCTGTTACTGCACATGTAGTACAGGCACAAGAACACGGTTTTGACCAGCACAGTATTTTCAATTGGGATGTCAATATTGAAGCAGGCAACTTTATTTACGCAGGAAAAATAGCCGACAGTGCTCAGTTCTTTAATGAAGTATTCAGCGAATGGCTTTCCAACTATTCCGATGAACAAGCTGCTGAAATAGTTGATGCCCTTTTTAGAGCAATTGAAGTATCGGGGATTTCCAATGCAAGCGAACTCTTTTTTGGAGGAGCTAAAATTATCCCCCTTATCACCAAAGCCGCTCAGAACCTAGAGCGCGAACCTGGTACCGTTTTGCGCAATGCACTTGGATCTCTGGCTGTTATTGCTGCCAATCATGCAGGACGCAATATCGGGCAAAACGTTCAAGACGCAAGCAAGAGTGTCCAGCAATATCTATCCTCAAAGTTTTCCAAGGATTCGGAGTAGATAATTCGCTGAGTTAATACACTGAATTCATGCAGTAAAAGCAGGCTTTATACTGCAAGGGCAGTTCAAAGCAAAGGCGGTTACCCTTCTATAAAGAGCAACCACCTTCTAAAATTACAAGACCTAAATAATTACCTTTTAGGAATGAGCCTTCTCAAATTCCTTCATGTATTCAACTAAAGCCTTTACACCTTCAATTGGCATTGCGTTATAAATGCTTGCGCGCATACCACCTACGGTGCGATGACCCTTGATGTTTTCAATACCAACCTTCTTCGCACCTGCTACGAATTCGGCATCCAAATCAGCATCGCCCGTAATGAAAGGAACATTCATGATGGAACGATCTTCCTTTCGTGCAGTTGCGGTATAGAAGTCGGTCGAATCAAGGTAGTCATACAAAATGGCAGCCTTTTCCTCATTACGCTTCTTCATGGCTTCAAGGCCACCTTGTGCCTTTAGCCACTTGAATACCTTGCCGCAAATATAAATGCCATAGCAAGGAGGCGTATTAGACATGCTATCTGCATCTACCTGAGTTTTGTAGCGCATGATGGTTGGCGTATTGGGAAGCCATTCTTCCTTTACCAAATCGTCGCGCACAATAACAATTACTACACCAGCTGGGCCAATGTTCTTCTGAACACCGCCATATACCAAGCCGTATTTAGAAACATCAATAGGTTCGGAGAGGAAGCAGGAAGAGACGTCGCTTACCAAGGGTACATCACCCGTATCAGGCAGCTTGTGATAATGCGTACCGTAGATAGTTTCATTTTCGCAAATGTAGACGTAGTCTGCTTCTGGATCGAATTCCAGCTCATCAACATTGGGAATGTAAGAGAAGTTTTCGTCTTCGCTAGAAGCAACCAGGCGGGCATCGCCAAAAATCTTTGCTTCCTTGTAAGCCTTCTTAGACCAAGAGCCCGATACGATATAGTCCGCCTTGCCCGTAAGCATAAGATTCATAGGAATTGCTGCAAACTGCTGCGTTGCACCACCCTGCAAAAACAGTACATGGTAGTTATCAGGAATATTCATAAGCTCACGCAGATCTGCTTCAGCTTCTTCGATAATGCCCTTAAACGCTGCTGATCGATGGCTCATTTCCATAACTGACATGCCAGTGCCTTTGTAATCGAGCATTTCATCAGCGGCTTCACGCAATACCTCTTCAGGAAGTACCGCTGGGCCTGCAGAAAAGTTATACACCCTTCCCATTTAGCCAAGTCCTTTCTCTGCGTTGTCTAAGTTTGAATAAAACACCCAAGTTGGCTTTCACGCTAGTCTCCGCTTTTCGCGAAAGTTTCCGCTTTTCGCGCTAGTCTCCGCTTTTCGCGAAAGTTTCTACTTTTCGCACAGGTTTCCAATTGCAGCAAAAGACTCTATCAACTTGGTAGTGCTGGTCACTTTACCACGATAGAGAGACATTTGCTTGTTAAACCTTTATGTATTACGTGGACGAGCATGCATATTGGGTCAATAACACAATTTATTGTAAGGACAAGTTTGCAAGAACAAATTTGACAACCTCTAAAACAACCCCTACAACACCACCCAATCGATTCATCATAATGATGCATCGATTCAAACAATAACCGTATGTTTTTTCATGCAACATTTACCCTGCAGACCTCTACAATAAAAGGCACATAAGCTTCCCTATTTCCTAATCAACAAACTATTTAGGGGGATTGTATGAAAGAAGTAATTCGCTGGGGCATCATCGGATGCGGAGATGTCGTCGAAACCAAAAACGGACCAGCTTTCTACCTTGCTGAAGGCTCCGAACTGGCAGGCATTTGGAATCGCACAAAGAGCAAAGCAGTTGATTGGTGTGAACGCCATGGACATGGTCGCGCCTATGACACATTAGATGAATTACTTACTGATCCCGAGATTGATATTATCTATGTAGCAACTCCACCGAATGTTCATAAGCAGTATGCAATTCAAATAGCGCAAGCACACAAGCATTGCTATCTGGAAAAGCCCATCGCGCTTTCCTGGGAAGAAGCGCAAGATATACATGCCGCTTTCGAAGAATCGGGCACCCGCTGCTTTACCGCGCATTACCGCCGCGGCATGCCTCGTTATCGTGAATTAAAGAAGCTGCTTGATGCGGGCACTATTGGCAAGATTCGCGGCGTGCAAGTAATTCGTACCCAACGCCAAACCGCAGAAGAAATGCTTCCCGAAGATCAAAAACCCTGGCGTGTACGCCCCGAGATTTCAGGCGGTAGCCATTTCTACGAGGGCGACGCCCACATGCTGGACTTGATTGACTTTTTGGCAGGTTCTTTAACTGATTTCAAATTGGAAGTTACCAATGAAACTGGATTCTATCCTGGCGAAGATGCCGTATCTCTTTCCGGCATTACCGAAAATCGCGTAATGGTTTCTGGTACCTGGTGCTATGCAACCTATAAAGCGATCGATCGCTTCTTAATTTACGGCGACAAAGGCAGTGTTGAATTCTCCTACTATGACAATGCCGCTCCCCTTCATTTCGAAGCACTTGCCGACGAAAACGCCGTAGCTCACGAAGGAGTTATGGGTGGGGTTCGCAAAGAAGCAGAGATGAAAACCTGGGAGGTAGCACCTGAAGTTCAATCTTATCCTGGCCTTGGTCAAGCACAGGATATCGTAAACGAATTACGCGGTATTCCTGGTGCAAAATGCTACAGCACCCTTGATTCTGCTATGCGCTCACTACGTATTACCTGCACTGCACGCGAGCAAATGAAGGCCCTGCGCGAAAGCCGCAAGTAACGGTACTTGTGTGCGTCAACGACGTTGATTGAACTCGTATTTGTAACCGAGATGCTACACTACAAGGCATATCAAACTCATTTTGATATGCCTTTTTCATATTCGCTTAAAAAGGAAGGCACCATGACTTACTTACCGCAAGCACAGCAAACTCCTTGGCAGCAAAGCAATGAAATTAACCTTTCTACTACCGCTGTTTTAGTGATTGATGTTTTAGGAGGATCTGGCGGTCCCACCCCAGGCTTAGAAGAAATGGCTGAAAATGCTATCAGTATAGTAAAAGCAGCTCGTAAAGCAGGCCTACCTGTACTGTTCACCAATGATGCCCATATTGAAGGAGTGGATCGCGAGCTTGAGTTATGGGGCGAACACGGTGTTCGAAACACTGATGCAGCGCAACCATTAGTTGAATTTGATGTGCAAGAAAGCGACTTCATTATTCCCAAGCGCCGCTATAACGGATTCTTTCAAACCGACCTTGACTTGACCCTACGCGAACTAGGAGTGGATACCTTAATTGCGTTTGGTTGCGACACTAATATTTGCGTATTACAAACACTTGCGGGTGCTTATTTCTTAGGATATAAGACTATTGTTCCAGCAGATGCTTGTGGCACTTTCTTGATTGGAACCCAAGAAGCAGGATTGGAATACTTCACCCGTTGCTATGACAGCCGTGTCGTCGATACAAAAACTGTTCTTGATGCCCTTAAGTAATATTGCGCTATTGCACCAAAAAATTGCTTGGCATACCAGAAAAGAAGGCCGCTCTTAAAGAGCGACCTTCCCTAATTAGCTTCTAGTAAAACGTTACTATACGCCGTAGAGCTTTGACTTATTGCAAATGATTCTTGCCTTATGCCTTGATCCAAGAGAACATGGAGCGAATCTTTTCACCAGTCTTTTCGATCTCGTGAGTATTAATTGCCTCACGCTGCTCAAGCAACCACTTGTGGCCGTTGTTGCAGTCAGCAACAAATTCCTTAGCGAACTCACCATTTTGAATGCGCTTCAAGATTTCCTTCATAGCTTCACGAGACTGTTCATTGATTACCTTAGGACCAGCATAGTACTCGCCGTATTCAGCGGTGTTGGAGATAGAGTAGTTCATGAAGTGGATACCAGATTCGTACATCAAGTCTACGATCATCTTCATCTCGTGGTAGCACTCAAAGTATGCAAGCTCTGGAGGATAACCAGCGTCTACCAAGGTCTCGAAGCCAGCCTTTACCAGCTCTACTAAGCCACCGCAAAGAACTGCCTGCTCACCAAAGAGGTCTTCTTCAGTTTCCTCGGCAAAGGTTGCCTTAATAATGCCCGAACGAGCACCGCCAACACCCCAGCAGTAAGAAAGTGCGATATCCCAAGCATTACCGGTAGCATCCTGAGCTACGCAAGCCAAATCAGGTACACCAGAACCCTCAGTATACTGACGACGTACGATGTGACCAGGACCCTTAGGAGCGCACATGATTACGTTTACGCCTTCAGGAGCCTTGATGTAGCCATAGTGAATGTTGAAACCATGAGCAAAAGCAAGGGTGTTGCCATCCTTCAAGTGTGGAGCAACATGAGTCTCATATACTTCAGGCTGCTTCTCGTCGGGAACGAGGATCATGATGAGGTCTGCTTCTTCAGCAGCATCGTCCATGTTCATTACCTTCAGGCCTGCTTCTTCAGCCTTTGCCCAAGAGGAAGAACCCTCGCGAAGACCAACGCGAACATCAACGCCAGAGTCCTTGAGGTTCAGAGCATGTGCATGACCCTGAGAGCCATAGCCAATAATGGCTACCTTCATGCCCTGGATTACTGAAGGATCTACGTCCTGTTCATAATAGATAGTTACAGCCATGATTCATCCCTTCTTCTAATGACTGATTACTTACTTTTTTGTTATCACTACTCCTGAATCAATAGGTAGGTTTGTCAGTCTCAATTAGCACAAACAGCAAGCTCTCCGACGAACTACAGCGGTTGAGTGCCATCTTGAAACCCGCAAGACGCTAAAGCGTTTAGCTCACCTTTGATCCACGAGACATAGCGATCATACCGGTGCGAATAATTTCCTTAATGCCATAAGCACGAAGCAAATCTTCAATACCTGCGATCTTCGACTCTGATCCCGTTACCGCAACGGTCAAAGAAGACTTACCCACATCAACGATATTGGCACGGAAGACATTAGCGATTTCGATAATTTCGCTGCGACGTTCTGGATTGGAATGAACTTTGATCAAAACCAATTCGCGCTCAATCGCGTCTTCGGAGGTAAGGTCGGTTATTTTGTGTACGCTAATCAGCTTGTGAAGCTGCTTGGTAATTTGCTCGTATGCCACATCGTTTGCCAACATTACGATGGTCAAACGAGAAAGTGTAGGGTCTTCGGTAGGACCAACCGAAAGCGATTCAATATTGAATCCACGACGAGAAATAAGACCCGTAACACGAGACAAAACGCCAGATTGGTTATCTACCAAAACAGAAAGGATGTGCCTCTGGTTCGATTCCATATTATCGGCCTCCTTCTTCATCGTCTGGATGAGCAGCATGCGCTGCTACGTTAGCTTCTGCGGCATTTTCGAACGGAAGATTTTCAAATCCCTCAAGCATCTGAGAAATAGGACCCACATTGGTTGCACCAATGATGTCATCTAAAGGAGCTCCTGGCGCTACCATAGGAAATACGTTTTCATCGCGATCGATACGCATATCCAAAAGTGCTGGGCCATCGTAATCGAGCAACCACTGGAACGCATCCTTTAATTCTTCTGGCTTCGAAACACGCTTACCGCCCCAGCCATAAGCATCACAAAGCTTTACGAAATCAGGAATGTCAGGCAAAAGCGTTTCGCTATAACGCTGATTATAGAAAAGGTTTTGCCACTGATGAACCATGCCAAGAGCGGAGTTATTCATCAAAAGTACCTTAACGTTAATGCCCTTTGAAGCAGCAGTTGCCATTTCCTGCGAATTCATTTGGAACGAACCATCGCCCGCAATACAAACAACCTGCTTTTCAGGGAAGGCTACCTTAGCGCCAATTGCTGCAGGGAAGCCAAAGCCCATCGTTCCTAAACCGCCACTCGTTAAGAAGGTGCGAGGAACATCACGATCAATGTGCTGAGCTGCCCACATCTGATGCTGTCCAACTTCGGTTGTTACGATGGAATTTTCTGGATCAAGCATATCGCTCAACAAATCCAAAGAGCCTTCAGGCGAAATGCTTCCATTCAGTGCAACTAAACCAGGACTATAGAATGGATGACGGCTGCGCCACTCTTCAATCTGCTCCAGCCATTCCTTAGTAATAGGCTCATAGCCTTCCTTATCAAGCTGCTCTTTCATGCCAGCAAGAACAACCTTCGCATCACCTACGATAGGAATTTGCGGAATGCGATTCTTGCCAATTTCTGCGGGGTCAACATCTACATGGATAACCTTTGCTTCAGGTGCAAAGTCAGCAAGCTTGCCAGTGACGCGGTCGGAAAAACGAGCGCCAACTGCCACCAATAAATCAGCATTGGTAACGGCATAGTTTGCAAATTTGGAACCATGCATACCAACGTGTCCCAAATTAAGTGGATGAGAAGAAGGGAAAGCAGACTTTGCCATCAAAGTAGTAACAACAGGAATCTGCAACGCTTCTACTACGCTTAGCAATTCCTCTTCTGAATGCGACGCGATAATACCGCCACCAATGTAGAAAATAGGACGCTTAGCGCTCTTCATCATTTCTACTGCTTGGCGAATCTGACGAGCATTTCCCTTAACGGTCGGCTTATAGGATGGAATATGAACATCCTCAGGGTATTCAAAAACCATTTCTGCGCCTGCCAAGTCCGAAGGAACGTCGATAAGAACAGGACCTGGACGACCGGAATTCGCTATATAGAATGCTTCACGGAATACGCGCGTCATGTCTTCGCAGCTCTGCAGCAAATAGCTGTGCTTAACGATAGGCATAGTAATGCCCACGATATCCGATTCCTGGAATGCATCGGTGCCAATAATATTACGAGGTACCTGACCAGTGATAACTACCAGAGGAACGCTATCCATGTACGCAGTTGCAATACCCGTTACCGTATTGGTGGCACCAGGGCCGCTTGTTACAATAACTACCCCTGTTTTGCCCGTGGAACGAGCATAACCATCAGCTTCATGTGTTGCTGCCTGTTCATGACGTGCCAATACGTGCTTAATCTTTTTTGAATCGTACAGAGCATCGTAGATTTTAATAGCCTGTCCGCCTGGATAGCCAAAAACGGTATCAACGCCTTCGGCTTCCAGCGAAGCAATGATAGCCTCCGACCCCAGCATGGTTTTACCCTGCTTTTCAGTGTAGGGGCCAAGACCCATCTTGGCTTCATACTCCTTGTCGATGATCATCCGAAATACGCCCCCTTATCAGCACTCGAAACTAATTTTGCGTAACGAGCCAACACGCCAACCTTATGCTTAGGTTCGGGCTTTACCCAAGCTTCACGACGTGCTGCCAATTCTTCATCTGTTACCTCTAAGGTAAGAGTTCCTTCATTGATATCAATATCAATAATGTCGCCCTCTTGAACCAGCGCAATAGGACCACCTGCAGCTGCTTCTGGACTTACATGTCCAATTGCAGGACCCTTGGTCGCGCCAGAGAAGCGACCATCAGTAATAAGAGCAACATCATGATCAAGACCCATACCGCAAATTGCAGAAGTAGGCGTAAGCATTTCACGCATACCAGGACCACCAGCAGGACCTTCATAGCGAATAACTACCACGTCTCCTGCATTAATCTTGCCGCCAAAGATAGCTTCGCAAGCTTCTTCTTCGGATTCGAATACACGAGCAGGACCACGATGAGTTCGCATATCATCTGCAACCGCAGATTGCTTAACAACACCACAATTTGGAGCAAGATTGCCCTTCATAACACGCAAGCCACCGAAGGGGCTATATGCGTTTTCTACAGTACGTACGATTTCCCCATCCACTGGAGGGCAGGCATCAATCCATTCCTGCATCGTGCCATGGCAAGTAAGAGCAGAAGTATCAAGCAAACCATGACGACCAAGTTCGCCAATGATTGCAGAAATGCCACCAACTGCATTCAAATCTTCAATATGAAGAGGACCAGCTGGTGCAATACGGGTCAAATTCGGAATCTTCTGGCAAACTTCATCCCAGTCTTCCATAGTTACTGGGCACCCTGCAGCATGAGAAATAGCGGTCAGGTGAAGCATGGTATTCGTTGAGCCACCAAAAGCCATATCGAGCGCCATGCCGTTATGGATTGCAGCAGGAGTAATAAGATCGAGTGCCTTAATATCTTTCTCGACCAATTCCATTACCTTCATACCTGCCTGCTTTGCCAAGCGAATACGCTCGGAATACACAGCAGGAACAGTGCCATTGCCAGGAAGCGCAATACCTAATGCTTCAGAAAGACAGCAGATAGAATTTGCCGTAAACATGCCAGAACAGCTACCGCAGGTAGGACAAGCGGTATTTTCAAACCACTTGCATTCTTCTTCAGTCATGGTACCAGCCGTTACCTGACCAACCGCATCGAAAAGAGTGTTCAAGTCGGTCTGGTTACCCTGCTTATCATGACCAGCAAGCATAGGACCACCAGAAACAAGAACAGTAGGAAGATTCAAACGACAAGCTGCCAGCAACATGCCTGGTACAATCTTGTCGCAAGAAGGGATAAGTACTACACCGTCAAATGCGTGACCTTGCACAACGCATTCAACCGAGTCTGCGATAACTTCACGGCTGGTAAGAGAATAATGCATACCATCATGGTTCATAGCAATACCATCGCACACACCGATGGTAGTAGCCTGAAGTGGTGTACCGCCAGCCATACGAATACCCGCTTTTACCGCATCAGCGATTTTATCAAGATGAGTATGACCTGGAATAATTTCGTTCTGAGAAGAAATAACCGCAATAAGCGGGCGTTCTAATTCTTCATCGGTCAAACCGTCTGCCTTTAAGAGGCTACGGTGTGGAGCACGCGCGAGGCCTTTTTTAATCGCGTCGCTTCGCATTACATCACGCCCTTTCTTTATCACGTAGAGCCCCAACTCTACGATTTTCTTACTAAATAAAAAAATTCCTGTGCAGTAGACTGCATCAGGACCTCAAAAGAAAGGGAGAATTTACTCCACTGACCGATTACGGGGCCACCCGATTCAGCCTACTGATTTTTTACCAAGGTGAGGATCGCTCCGCTTGAATAAAAAAGTTCAGACAGAATTGCTCCGAGGTGCCTTTCAGACCGTCCCACCGTTGGCTTCCAGCAACCGCCAACTCTCTGGATGATGGGTTTCGTCCCTACTTTCCTCATCAACGCCTTTTACAAACAAGTATGATAGCACCGTATTCCGAATAAAAAAGTCCTTTAACGCAAACGAAACAAAACCACGGTAAGAGGCATATTCAGGCTAATTCCCTGATCTCACGAACACGTAACCCCAAGCACGTAACCTTTCTTTTGGTTGACTTCCTATATCATTCGAGCACACAACGCTTCTTTTATTAACTTCCCGTCTCACTCGAACACATAACACTTCTTTTGATGATTCTCTTTTGGTGTCTTTCTAGAAATTCTGTTTTGCGAATTCTCTTTGCTAAAATATTTTCGAACCCCCCAAGGAGAACATCGTGAATCTTTCTCATTTGCATTATTTTGAAACACTCGCTCAAACCAAAAACTTCCAAGAAGCAGCACAACAAGAATCTATTACGCAGCCTACCCTTTCTCAGGCAATAAACGGTCTTGAGAAGGAACTGGGTTGCCAGCTCTTCATTCGAAAAAAAGGCTCTGTCGACTTAACGGAAAAGGGCGCTCAATTTCATCAATATGTCAGCACTTCACTTCGTTTCTTGCATGCTGGCATTGAATCTGCACAGAATGATTCTTCAACAAAACAAGAAATTCGCTTAGGTTCTATCTATTCGGCTCAAAGCAAAGAATGGTCGAACCTAATTTACGAATTCCGCAAACAAACCAAACTAGAAGTAACGTTTAATATTATTCAAGCTCCCTCTGAAACACTAAAGGCAAAGCTCAAAAGCGGTGCGCTTGATATGGCTTTTATTGATGAGCCATTATCGAACAGTGAACTTGAATTTCTACCTTGCTGGAGCCAAGAATTAAAGCTACTCGTTAACAAGCAGCACCCCCTTGCAAAAAAGTCTTCTCTTTCTTTGGACGACCTTTTAGGCCACTACCTTATTTCTTACGATTTGCAAGGACCTTTAGGTGAAGATCTGGCTGCCCTTATCGATGGCAAACCTCTTCAAGTGGGATATCGCTATAAAGACGAAATCACTCTTGCCTCTATCGTGCTTGCAAATCCTGATGTTATGGCACTTGCTTGTCAGTCGTGGCTGCTGAAAGCCTACACCGATGAAATTCGTCTTCTCTCTATTGATGAGGCCCCTAAAGATTTCCGACAGCTCTATATTGTTTATCGCCTCAGTGCTCTACAAAATAGTGCGGTATATGAATTTCTCGAATTGGCAAAAGAGCTATTCAAGAAACAATAGATAAAGGCACTACATTATTGCGAGCGCTACATCGTCACGAGTGCTACATAGTAATGAGCGTTACAAGTGCTACATCGTTACGAGTGCTACGAGCATTGCGGCGCTACAGTATCGCACGCAACACATCGCCACAAATTACACATCGTTTCGAACAGAACATCGTTGTGTGCAGCACGTTGCCGCAAGCATCGCATCATAGCAGGCGTTTCATCGTTGCAAACAGAACATCACAGTAAACAACGCCACTACAAACTAGCCTTATTATGCGCGAAGCTTATCGGCTCGCTTCTTCCAGTCAGGCATCACCTTAGTAAGAAGCTTTTTAAAGTCAGGGCCGTGATTCGCAACGAGCAAATGGCACATTTCATGTACCACCACATACTCCAAACATTCAGGCGGATACAATGCCAAACGGGTATTGATGCAAATTTTTCCCGTTGAAGGCTGACAGCTTCCCCATCGTGATTTCATATTGCGATACGTTAATTGCTTTACCTGTACGCCCAGAATGGGCTCCCATGCTTCCACCAAAGATGGGACACAAGCCTTCACGACAGCACGCCAAGCCTCTTGTTCTTCTTTAGTTGCGCGTTCAGCTTCTGACTGAGGAGAGTTCGCAAACGCTTGTTGTTGTGAATAAATCCACTCAAGGCGCGATTCCACCATATGACGTATTTCATCATCGCTTACGTTGTAGGGAGCAGAAACGCGAACTTCACCTAAAGGAGTTACTTTTAGACGAATTGACTTCATAGACTTACGTGTCACCAAAACAGACATATCGGCAACCTGAAGTTCGCAGGAAGCATCGAAGCTACGACGAGATGATTTTCGAATCTTGCTAAAAGAGTATCTATTCATGGTTCATCATGATACAAAACAAGGCCCGTTGCAGCTACCCTCTCACAGCTGCAACGGGCCTCTTATTCGCTAAGGACTCGTGAGCATCCTTAGCTTATTAACCCCTCCCGCTTTCGCGGTTTAACTCACTCCATTACAAGGAACGACGTTCACATATGCATCCCCGGAAACTCCCCCAGCATCGACAACGCAAAATGTGAACGTGTTCCAAATCAACTATAGTTATTAAAACATGAGATAAGAGATTTGCAAATCACAAGTTTCGAATAATCAAAACTTAGTTTGATATTTCCTAATAACACGTTCATAACCTCTTATTTGTTACACATATAAGAGAGATTGTGTAATTATTCATCAATATATTTCTTAAAGAAAAGATGAACGTGTTATAAATGAATATAAATGTTCTAATATTCTTATTAAGTTTCTTTATAAGGATACTTGTATCAAAACTTTAGGAACTTCGCGGCACGCGTAGACACATATAGCGCGTAAGTGCATTAGTAAGAACCTGCTCTGTTTCCGCTATATCTTTGAAACTATTCCTTCGACAAGAGAAATAAAATCGGTTTCACGCGTTTTAGCTACATCTAACACTTCATCGTCATTAGGGGAAGCACCTTCAATACCACATGCCATATTAGAAACAAGTGATATACCTAACACACGCATGCCCACATGCCGCGCTGCAATAACCTCTTCGACAACGCTCATAGCTACCGTGTCTGCCCCCAAAATTCTAAATGCCCTAATTTCTGCAGGAGTTTCAAAACTTGGACCCAATAATCCAAGATACACCCCTTCTTGAAGCGTAATACCCCGTTTTTGAGCAACTGATTTCGCCACACTGCGCAGTTCAGGATCATAAGCATCTTTCATGGGAATAAATCGAGGCGCAATTCCATTAGGATCGGTTCCCACAATAGGATTTCTACCTGTTAGATTAATGTGGTCTTCCATCAAACAAAAATCGCCCACATTAAAGGATTCGTTAATTGCTCCTGCCGCGTTCGTGGTAATAAGAATCGACACGCCTAAACGCTGCATAAGCCAAACAGGATACGCCACTTCCCATGCTTCATTGCCCTCATATCCATGAAGACGACCCTGCATAGCAATCACACACTTTTCTGCAAACGTGCCACACACAAACCGCCCTACATGACTAGAAGCAGTGCTTGTTTTCATGAAAGGAACCTCAGCAAAAGGCACATAAACAGCATCTTGAATATCCTCTGCTAAAGGACCAAGGCCCGAACCGAGGATAATACCAACCGTCGGCATACGACCCTGAAGCTTTTCTTGCAAAACATGACAAGATTCGTTGAGACGAGCATCAAGAACATTATGAGTATTTGAATTAGGGTTCATTTTCACAAGCACATCCTTTGTCCTACTGCTTCTAATTACGGTTGTAACGTCTTGAACTTATTACTCTACCCCATAAAACAAAAGATGAAACTCATCGACCTTAATCCCTGCGCTATAGAAACTTGATAAGAACAAGAACCATAATGTCTTTTCTGTGTGCCATCAGTCCCTACGCTACAGGAGCTTGAGCTATCAAAACACGAGGGCGATTTGCCAAATCCTTAACCATACGCACCTTTTCAAATCCAGCATCGCATGCAAGTTGCATTGCCTCTTCAAGATGTCCTTCAAACAGCTCCAGAGCCATTATTCCTCCAGGACGAAGAACATTGAGAGCATCTGGCAAGAATACTCGAACGAGATCGAGTCCATCCGTTCCGCCATCAAGCGCTAGACGAGGCTCAAAAGCCGTTACTTCTCTATCGAGTGTTTCCAGTACTTTTGTCGGTATGTAAGGCGGATTAGAAATAAGCAAATCAAAACTGCCCTGTTCTTCAGGCAGAACACCTTGCAATAAATCGCTTTTACGAACTTCAATTCGATCATTTAGACCAAGCTCATCTACATTTTGTTGCGCTAGGGAAAGAGCTTCATCGGCAATATCAAGAGCAAGTACGTTTGCGGCAGGATATTCGCTTGCTATAGCACACGCAATACATCCTGACCCCGTACATAAATCAATCACTGAAAGAGAAGGCAACTCGGCACTAATAAGCTCTTCACCCTCTTCGTTTTCATGAACGTAATTCGCTACACGAGGCAAATGAAGCTCCGCTAACGCCTCGCTAACGAGCACCTCAGTTTCTGGACGAGGAATTAATACACCAGGCGCAACCTTTAGAGTTAAGTAACGAAAAGGTGCGGTACCACTAATAAGCTGCAACGGCTCCCCTGCCGCACGACGCGCAACAAAAGTGCGCAAAACATTGCGTTCATCCATAGAAAGAGGCTTGTCGAAATTGACATACAGCTCTATACGAGAAAGCTTTGTTGCTTCCGCCATAAGCCATTCCGCAGAAAGGCGCGGATTCGGATCGCCTTTCTGATCAAGATAGCCAACAGTCCAATCAAGGGCTGCTTTTATGGTCCAAATGTCAGTAGATGCCACGATACTTCTTTAAACTGCTTCTTCGAGTTTCTGAGCGCGATCTGCTGCTTGAAGCGCCGTAATAACTTCGCCCAACAAATCACCCATAAGCACTCCGTTGTAGGTCGAGTTAAACCCAATACGATGATCCGTTACGCGATCCTGAGGTGCGTTGTAGGTTCTGATTTTCTCAGCACGATCACCAGAGCCGATTTGCGCAAGACGTTTAGCACCTTCAGCAGCTTGCTGTTCTGCCAACATTTTTTCATATAAACGTGCACGCAAAACTGCCATAGCGGCAATTTTGTTTTGCAACTGGCTCTTCTGGTCCTGAGACTGAACCACCAAGCCTGTAGGAAGATGCGTAATACGAACCGCAGAGTCTGTCGTGTTAACACACTGTCCACCAGGACCACCTGCACGAAAAACGTCAATGCGAAGATCGTTTTCATTGATTTCTACGTCGATTTCATCCGCTTCAGGAAGCACTGCAACGGTAGCCGTGGAAGTATGAATACGTCCCTGACTTTCCGTCTTGGGGACACGCTGAACACGATGTACACCTGATTCAAATTTCATCAAGGAGTACACTTTATCGCCTGTAATTTTGAACTGTACTTCCTTGTATCCGCCAGCTTCAGAAGGAGAAATATCCATTGTTTCAACCTTCCAGCCCTGATGCTCAGCAAAGCGTAAATACATCTTGTACAAATCTCCCGCAAAAATAGCGGCTTCATCGCCACCAGCAGCAGCACGAATTTCTACAATGGTATTCTTTTCGTCTGCTGGATCAGAAGGAATAAGCATAATCTTGATGTCTTCTTCAAGCTGAGGAAGCTCACCTTCAATACGAGAAATTTCCTCGTGAGCAAATTCTTTCATGTCTGGCTCAGAAAGCATTTCTTTTGCCTCTGCTAAATCGTCCAGGCACTGAATATATTCACGCGCTTTCGCTACCAAAGGACCCTGGTCAGAAAAGCTTTTTGCTAGCTTGTTGTATTCGTGCTGATCAGCCAAAACAGCAGGATCGCCTAACTTGGTCTCAAGTTCCTTATATGCCTCAATAATCTTTTCAAGTTTTTCGCGCATTACTCTTCCTTATCACGCTCTATCGCCACATCAATATAGGTTTTCAACAAGTCCCCCAATGACGAACTATTTGTCAAATCTCAAGCCCTTCTTACTTATCAGCTCTACAGAAAGACTTCTTGTTACTTCATCATTGCTACGCTAAAAGCCTATATACACAGCAAGAATGTGCCTTGAGATGTCCCAAAGCACATTCGAAAAATCACAGCCCAATATTTTACCACGAAGCAATATATTTAGCAGCAGCTTCTGCAGCTAGTGCACCATCAGATACTGCCGTCACTACCTGACGCAGCGGCGTAGTGCGTGTGTCTCCTGCCGCAAAGACTCCCACCGTCGAAGTTGCACCTTCTTTATAGGTAACCACATAACCAGAAGGATCGAGTTCAACCACATCTGAAAGCCATGCGGTATCTGGCTGTGTACCTACCGCAATAAAAAGCGCATCGGTTGCAAGCTGTTCTTTTGAATTATCCAAAACATTTTCTAGGGTAACTGCACCCAGCTTCCCATCACGCTCTTCCACTTCAACTACCCTACTATTCCAATGGATAGTTACATTCTCAAGTGCATCAAGCTGGCGAGCATACCAAGCACTTGCACGTAGCTCATCGCGACGATGCACAAGATGAACCTCTTTTACGATACGTGATAGATACACTGCATCAGCACATGCGGTATCACCGCCACCAACAATAACAGCAGTTTTATCACGGAAGAAACTTCCGTCACAGGTTGCGCAATACGATACTCCACGACCTACTAATTCCTCTATCCCCGCTATTGGCAGCTGTCTGGGCTTTGCGCCCATTGCAAGAATAACCGCTTTTGCTTGATATTCACCTGCGGGCGTTTTAAGAACAAAAATAGGATTATTCCCTTCATCAACCGTTGGCTGCAAAGCTTCAACTTGTTCAGATACTATCTGTGCGCCAAAGCGCTCTGCTTGCTCTCGCATGGCAAAAGCTATTTCAAAGCCATTTACCCCTTGCGCAAATCCTGGATAGTTTTCTAAATGATCAATCGATGTCAGCTGACCACCAACCATCAATGCCTCAAACAACGTAGTAGACAAGCCAGCACGTGCTGCATATACACCCGCGGCAAGCCCAGCTGGACCCGCTCCAACAATTGCAACATCTATCATATGAACAAGTCCTTTCTTAGCGAATAGTATTCCTGGCAAGAACAAATAGATAGTATTCCCAGCAAAGACGAATGAATAACATCTCTGCGAATAATGGATACTGTCCTTATCTAAACAAGCAATACTTAAAAGCAGAACTGTCTGTATCATACAAAAGAGGGACCCCATAACAGAAGTCCCTCTTAATATGATCGGTGAATATCTGGCTAAGCTAATGCACTTGCAAGAGTTTGCTTAGGCTGAACGCCTACAAACTGCTGAACAGGCTGACCGTTTTTAAAAACAATCATGGTCGGAACACTCATGATGTTAAACTGCTGAGCCAATGACATTTCTTGGTCAACATCAACCTTATATACTGCTGCAGAACCAGCCATGTCCTGACCAAGCTCATCTAAAACGGGCGCCATCATCTTGCAAGGACCGCACCAAGTTGCAAAAAAATCAACCAGAACAGGAGTTGAAGCATTAAGAACTTTCTCCTGAAATTCACTCGTGGTAATTTGGGTTGCCATTTGTATCTCCTCTTCACATGCTTGCTAACGCTTTTTGTTTTAGGTTAGTTGTAATCTTCATACGCTTACAACTAACCTGTAAAACAATATTGTGCGCTTCGCGCTTTATTTGACACCTAAAAGGTATCATTTAAAAAAGGAGACGTAAACCACAAACGTGACTTAGTCACTAAAACGTTACTGACTACAAGGCAGCTTCGCGAATAATGTCGAGTAGCTTTTCTTCGCTCCAAATGCCCAAATCGCCTTCATGACGTTCTCGAATAGAAACGCCACCCTGCTCCAGTTCCTTATCGCCAATAACGCCCATGTAAGGAATCTTTTCAGACTGAGCCTTAGCAATCTTTACACGCATTGGTTCATTCTGGGTATACACCTCAACGCGACCACCAGCAGCAGTAATTTTTGCTGCCAGTGCCTTGCAGGCATCCACATGGCGATCAGCAAGAGGCAACAACGCAACCTGAACAGGAGCCAACCACAAAGGCAGTGCACCAGTGTAGTGCTCAATCAAAATGCCGAAGAAACGCTCAATTGATCCAAAGATTGCACGATGCAGCATCCAAGGACGTTCCTCAGTGTTTTCGGCTGTACGATACGTTAGCTCAAAACGCTCTGGCAAATTGAAGTCAACCTGAACCGTAGAGCACTGCCAGGTACGACCAATAGCATCCTTTACCTTGATGTCGATCTTAGGACCATAGAAAGCACCGTCGCCTTCATTGATTTCATAAGCAAGGTTGTGACGCTCGCAAGCTTGCTTCAAAGCGTTAGTAGCATGTTCCCACATATCATCAGAACCAATGGACTTTTCTGGACGAGTGGAAATTTCTGCTTCATAGGTAAAGTCGAAGGTCTTCATGATATGGTCAACCAAATCAAGGATAGCAACCACTTCATCTACTACCTGTTCACGCGTACAGAATACGTGAGCATCGTCTTGAGTAAATCCTCGAGCACGCAAAAGACCATGAACAGCGCCTGACAATTCATGGCGGTATACCGTACCGAACTCAAACAAGCGCAGTGGTAAATCACGATATGAATGAATATCGTTCTTATACAACATTACATGACCTGGGCAGTTCATTGGCTTTACACCATACTCCTGCATACGAGGAGCATCGTCACTACCTTCATTGATTTCGAAAAAGTACATGTTTTCGTTATAGAAGTTATAGTGACCAGAAGTCTTCCACACATCAGACTTATAAATGTGCGGCGTAATAACTTCCTCATAACCACGCGCATATAAGTCACGACGAAGCCACTCTTGAAGCAAGCGAATTACACGAGCACCCTTCGGTGGATACAAAGGCAAACCAACGCCTGCCTGCTCATCAAGCATAAATAGACCAAGTTCGCGGCCAATCTTGCGATGGTCACGCTTTTCTGCTTCTTCCAAATTATGCAAGTACGTGGTCAGTTCCTTTTTCTTGAAGAAAGCAGTGCCATAGAGACGCTGCAGCATTTCGTTATTGGAATCGCCCTTCCAATAAGCACCTGCCACCTTCATCAATTTGAACGCACCAATTTTTCCTGCACTTGGAATGTGAGGACCGTGGCACAAATCAATAAATGAACCATGACGATAAACACTTATTTCCTCATCAGCTGGCAAATCGTCAATATGCTCTGCCTTAAAACGCTGATCCGCAAACATTTCTTTAGCCTGATCGCGCGTTACTACTTCGCGAACAAAAGGTTCATCGGCAGCAATAATTTCGGCCATTTTCTTTTCGATAGCTTCAAAATCGTCAGTCGAAATTGAACGCGAAAGCTCAAAGTCATAGAAGAAGGCATCTTCGGTTTCAGGGCCAAAAGCAATTTGAGCTCCTAGAAATAACGTCTGTACCGCCTCTGCCATGATATGAGCACAGGAATGACGCATGATACCTAGGGCCTCAGGACTTTTATCGGTAATGATTTCAATAGCAGCACCATCGGTTACTGGCGTTGTTACATCAACGAGTTCACCATTGATCTTTCCTGCTAAAGCCGCCTTAGCAAGACCAGCACCAATACTTGCCGCTACATCTTGCACGGTTGCTCCGGCATCGAGGGTCTTAACTGATCCATCAGGGAGCTTAATTTCCATAGTTGTTTCCTTTCTTGTGCCGGATGCGTACAAAGCATCTGCACTACCTACAACGAACGAGCCGCCCTTCGCTTCACCATATCATATTTAGAGGCAACTTATAACAAAACAAGAAAAGCGATGTACGAGTAGCACAAAAACCTTACTCGTGATTTCTGCCTCCCCCAATTGGTGTGGTGCAATAAGGGCACACAGACCAAGAAGGATCAAGCGCATGATGGCAAGTTGGACAGAGATTCTTCAAGCGCTGATGGCAGTTAGGGCACATTACGTAATCCTCTTCTACAGGATAGCCGCAATTAGCGCAATCACCATAACGCATAAGCTCACGTTTCTTTAGGGCTATCTCCAAATCCTGTTCTTCACGATCGCTCTTCAAAAGTGCGGGACGAATCATGCAATAGGCAACTAAGCCAGCTACAGGAATGATAGAGAGTAAACCGAGCGCCCAAGGAATATCACGCAATGAAGCATCTCGTACGGACCAGAAAATTGAAAGAACATAGAGAATAATGAACAGTACAGCGATAACGGTTATAGCGCCCATTACCTCTGGTGTCAGAATCTGAGAAAGAAGATCACTCATCGTTTACCCTTCCTGCTTCATTTCCGCTAATTCAGCCTGCAAGCGATCCATACGATCTACAATGTCTGCCAATTTAGCGCGATCTTTTTCAATAATTTCAGGAGCAGCTTTTGCTAAAAAGCCAGGATTGGAAAGTTTCTTATCAAACTTAACACGATCCTTCTCTAGCTTAGCAAGTTCCTTCTCCAAACGAGCTTGCTCGGCGGCAAAGTCTACTAATCCACTCAAAATTACATAGACTTCTACGTCATCAGCCAAACGCATGGTGGACTCTGCTGGTTTTTCAGCAGTTTCAGAAACCTCAAGCACTTCTACATTACCCAAAGCTACGATTAAGCCTTGCTGTTCGTTGAACAAATCAACAGCTTCAGCACTCTGCGCTTTTACTACCATTTCTAACTGAGTTTTAGGAGAAATACCATAACGGGCGCGAATAGAGCGAATACCAGAAACGCTTTGAGTAACAATTGCAAGTGCACGTTCTGCATCAGGATCAATGTAGCGCTCAAGCTCTTGAGCATCTGGCCATGCAGCCATCATCAGGTAAGGAGATTCTTTTTCACCAGGCATATCCTGATAAATCTGTTCGGTAACAAACGGCATAGCAGGATGCAAAAGCCTTAATGCAGTATCGAGCACAAAGACCAGATTTCGCTGACATGCAGCACGATCCAATCCGCCTGCAGCTAAACGTGGTTTTGAAAGTTCGATATACCAGTCACAGAATTCGTTCCAGAAGAAAGCGTATAACTCGCGCGTCATATCGCTAAATTCAAATCCCTTGTATGCTTCATCGATTGAAGCAACCAAACGGGCCAAACGCGAAAAGATCCAACGGTCTGCAGGAGTAGTAGGCTCTGGAGCACCTGGTGTGTAGTCATCCAGATTCATCATGACGAAACGAGCAGCATTGCGAATCTTATTTGCAAAATTACGGCTGCTGACCAGTTTGTTTTCATTGAATTTCAAATCCTGGGCGCCCGTCACCTGCATAAGCAGACCAAATCGCATACCATCTGCGCCGTAGTTTTCCATCAGCTTCAAAGGATCTACGCCGTTACCACGACTCTTAGACATAGGCTTACCATCAGCAGCCATAACAGTTGGGTGAATAATGACATCCTTGAAAGGAATTTGATCGGTGAAATATAGCGATGACATAACCATGCGCGCAACCCACAAGCCCATGATGTCACGAGCAGTAGACAGCATCTGCGTAGGATAGGTCTTATCCAACTCCTCAGTAGAATCAGGCCAGCCCTGAGTTGCAAAAGGCCATAACTGAGAAGAGAACCAGGTATCTAATACGTCTTCATCCTGACGTACCTTAGCACCACACTTAGGGCATACCTCAGTATCCTCCATAAGTGCATCTTCCCAACCACATTCATCGCAGTAGAACATAGGAATACGGTGACCCCACCAAAGCTGACGTGAAATACACCAATCTTTTAAGTTAGCCAACCAATCTAGGTATACCTGCTTCCAGCGAGCAGGATGGAACTGTACTTCACCGTCTTCTACAACCTGAGCAGCGCGTTCTTTCAATCGATCAACAGCAACAAACCACTGTTCGGAAAGCCAAGGTTCCAATTTTGTATGGCAGCGATAGCAGGTCATTACTGAATGATCATGATCTTCAACATGATCAAGTAAACCTAATGCTTCAAATTCAGCAACGATTGCTTCGCGTGCTTCGTCACGCGTCATGCCACTGAACTTGCCATAGCCTTCAACGACCACCGCATGTTCATCGAATACATTAATTTGCTCGAGGTTATTGCGCTGACCCATAGCATAGTCGTTCGGATCGTGCGCTGGGGTTGTTTTTACCGCACCCGTGCCAAATTCAGAATCGACATAGTAATCAGCAAAAATAGGAATTTTACGTCCGACTATAGGAAGGTCGATAGTCTTACCAACCAGATTCTTGTAACGCTCATCCTTAGGAGAAACTGCTACACCCGTATCGCCTAACATGGTTTCAGGACGAGTAGTAGCAACAACTAAGTATTCAATGCCATCAACAGGTTCAGAAAGCGGATAGCGAAGATACCAAAGATGTCCTTTTTCATCTACGTATTCTGCTTCGTCATCAGCAATAGCCGTAGTACAAGAAGGGCACCAATTAACAATACGACGACCACGATAAATTAGTCCATCGTGATACCAATCACAAAATACCTTGCGCACTGCTTTGGCATATTCAGGTGACATCGTAAACTTTTCATCCGAATAGTCACACGAGCAACCCATGCCTGCAATTTGCTTAACAATGGTATTACCGTAATCTTCACGCCAATCCCAACAAGCGTCTAGAAATTTCTCGCGACCAATTTCTAGACGAGAAATGCCTTCTTCGGCAAGTTTCTTATCTACCTTCGTTTGAGTGGCAATACCAGCATGGTCAGTACCCAAAATCCAACGAGTCTGATAACCCTGCATGCGCGCATGGCGAACACAGGTATCTTGGATAGTGTCATTAAGGGCGTGACCCATGTGTAGCATACCCGTGACATTAGGAGGAGGAATTACCACGGTATAGGTATCTGCTCCATTTTTGCCAAATCCTGGCGTACGAGAAAAATACCCTTGTTCTTTCCAAGCGTCGAAAAGCGGCTTTTCCCAGTCACCATAAGCCGGCATTTCGCTTTTATTGTCTGACGACATGGAATCCTTCCTTCCTGTATCTTTATTCTTTTGCGCCTTTTTGCGCAGGAGTTGTGTCAATTTGTTCAATTTCAGGCTTGGTAGCACCTTCGATGTCGCTTCTGCGAATTACCACGCGCTTAGTGCCATCGTGATCAGGAAGATCATACATAACATCCTGCAAAGCACGTTCGCAAATGCTACGCAAACCGCGAGCTCCTGTTTGGTGATCAATAGCCTGTTCCGCCATTGCCTGAAGAGCATCATCTTCAAAAATAAGTTCCGCATCTTCATAGGCAAACATAGCCTTGTATTGCTTAACTAAAGCATTCTTTGGCTCGGTTAATACGCGCACAAGATCTTCCTTGGAAAGCTCTTTGAGTGAAGTAATAACAGGAATACGACCAATAAATTCTGGAATCATGCCGTATTTATGCAGGTCCTCAGGAAGTACCTGGTTTAAAAGCTCTGCGTCCGCAGCGCGCTTTGATTCAGGCATCTCTGAACCAAATCCAATGCTTGTCTTGCCCACACGTTCTGCAACAATATCGGGAAGACCAACAAAAGCGCCACCCAGAATAAACAAAATATTGGTGGTATCAATATGGATAAGCTCTTGCTGAGGATGCTTACGTCCCCCTTGCGGAGGAACACTTGCTTCACATCCCTCAATAATTTTGAGCAAAGCTTGCTGTACACCCTCGCCTGAAACATCGCGCGTAATAGAAAGGTTTTCTGCCTTTCTTGCCACCTTATCAATCTCGTCGATATAGATAATGCCAATTTCAGCACGAGGAATATCGAAATCTGCCGCCGTAATTAACTTAAGCAAGATATTTTCAACGTCTTCACCAACGTAGCCCGCTTCAGTAAGCGTGGTAGCGTCAGCAATAGCAAACGGAACCTTCAAGGTACGAGCAAGCGTCTGTGCAAGCAAGGTTTTACCAGAGCCCGTAGGACCAAGCAACATGATATTACTCTTGGCTACCTCAACATCACCTTCATGAGCATGCTCGCCTAAGCTAATACGCTTGTAGTGGTTATAAACCGCTACTGAAAGTGCCTTTTTTGCTTCGTCTTGACCTACTACATGCTCGGAGAGCTGTTCGAACAACTGACGAGGAGTAGGCAGTTCAGTCAAAGCAAATTCTTCTTTTGCTTCTTCTTCGTCGACACCTGCAGTAACCTGCAACACCTGATTAAGCGCATCCGATTCAAGACCACGCATATTTAAATCAGTCATCATAGCTTCAGCAGAAAGAGAAATGCATTCGTCGCATATATAAATTCCATTAGGGCCTGAAATCATCGCATTAACTTGATCAGGCGTTTTGCCGCAAAATGCACAACGTATTTCTGTACGCGCTGGAGGAATGTTGCCAGACTGGTCTGTCATACTTATTCAGCTTTCTCGTTAGATGCGAAGCGGGAAGCTACAACTTTATCAACCAAGCCGTAGGCACAAGCTTCTTCAGCGGTCATCCAATTGTCACGCTCAGAATCTGCATGAACACGCTCAACGGTTTGTCCTGTATGCTTTGCGATAATGCCTTCCAAACGGTCGCGTGTCTTCTTCATTTCTGTAGCAAGAATTTCAAAATCAGTCTGCTGAGTACGTTCACCCGAACCGCCCATAGGCTGATGAATCATAACCTGAGCATTAGGCAAAATAATACGCTTGCCAGGAGCACCGGCGCACAGAAGAACAGAGCCCATAGATGCTGCCATACCCATACAGATCGTGGATACATCACACTTGATGTACTGCATCGTGTCATAGATTGCTAAGCCTGCAGATACCGATCCTCCAGGAGAGTTGATATAGAGAGAAATATCCTTGTCAGGATCAGCAGATTCAAGATGTAAAAGCTGAGCTACAACCGTATTCGCAACAGCATCATCAATTGCTTCGCCTAAAAATACGATGCGTTCATTGAGCAGACGAGAATAAATGTCGTAGCTGCGTTCTCCACGAGGAGACTGTTCAATAACATAAGGGATGAGTGCTGCTTGTGTAGAATTTTGATACATGCGTATGCCTCATTTCTTTTGTTGAAAAAAGGCAACCATCGCGTATTTGCGATGATTGCCCCCTATTACCCTACAAATACCAAGCTTACACTATAGAGTTTTTATAAGCTGGCTTTATAGCACAACGTACTTTGTGTCGTTGTTGTTACTCTTCAACCTTTGCTTCTACAACTTCAGAAACCTTTGCTTTCGCTGCTACATCGCGCAGGGCATTTGCACGAACGATGCTTTCGCGAATCATAGGCAAACGGCCTTCCTTGCGCCATTCTGCCTCAATAGCATCAGGATCATCAAGCTCAGCTGAAGTAAATTCAGCATGAACTTCTTCTTCAGTTGCAACAATTTCATAGTGGCGTGCCCAAGCATCCAAAGCAAGATCCTGGCGAACCATATCAGCAGCCTGCTTCTTGTTGTCTTCCTTGAACTGATCAGCAGTCATTTCCATGGTCTTAAGATACTGATCGAAAGTAAGACCCATACGGCTCAACTGACCGTAGAAGTCAGACAGAAGACGAGTTTCCTGGGTTTCGCACATAATCTCTGGCAATTCGCCTTCAAGACGCTGAGCCAAAGCCATCAAGCATTCGTTTTCCTTGCGGCGAGGAGCGCTAGCCATCTTCTGACCCTTGATGCTATCGCCAATCTTGGTGCGCATGTCTTCAAGGCCTTCAAAGCCGAAGGTGTCCTTAGCCCATTCCTCAGTTACCTCAGGAACAACCTTGCGCTTAATTACGTCAACCTTTACCTCAAAGTGGAACATGCCCTTTTCCTCGAGGTTAGAGGTGATCAAAGAATCATCGTCGGTCAAATCAAGGTCAAAGCTCTTTTCCTGACCCTTCTTAAGACCAATAAGTTCAGCATCGAAAGAAGCAGGATAAACGCCTTTGCCCAATTCATAAAGACGATGCTCAGCGCTAAGAGCGGAAACCTCTTCACCAGCTTCGTTGGTTACGGTCATGGTAAGTTCCACAAATTCACCAGGCTTTACCTTGGTGTTAGCATTTGCATCCTTGAAGTCATGATAGTAGTTGCGAAGCTCTTCAATCTGAGCGTCAATTTCTTCATCAGTTGCTTCAGTTGAAGGAATTTCAACCTCTACTGGTTCATAGCTCGTAAGCTCAAGCTCTGGCTTTACCACGATAGTTGCGGTGAAGTTAAAAGGTTTGTGATCTTCAACCAGGTCAAGTTCATACTCATAGTTTGGGCGCTGCAGAGGCACAAGATTATTCTCTTCGAGAGCCTGGGGATAAACTTCATTAACCAGATCCTCAGTTACCGTAGTGCGTACAGAATCGGCACCCATGATGTTGTCGATAACGGGGCGAGGAGCCTTACCAGGACGGAAACCAGGGAAGCTGTAGCGCTTTGCAACGCGGCGATACGTACGCTTAATACGTGCGTCTACATCGGCAGCATCAACCTCGAACGAAAGTTTTACCTGATTATTCTCGAGGGCCTCTACATTGATGTTCACGAATTAACTCCTTCTTGGGTACTACAAATGGTTTGCACTGGTGCGGGTGAAAGGACTTGAACCTTCACGGGGGTTACCCACCAGAACCTAAACCTGGCGCGTCTGCCAATTCCGCCACACCCGCATTTTGTGTGCAACACTACCGTCATCTATGACGGCAACTTCGATATAATAGCAAAACCCAGCGCTCCGTGCCTAACTTTCTTCTACTTATTGAAAGAAAAATGGAGAAATCATAGAGAGACCGCATCGCGTGCGGTGATGGTGCGTGACGGTGAAACCAGTATGGTACCCACCTGACCTTTCAAAGCTGCATCATCATAGAAAACGCCATCCACAAATGCGCCATAAGGAGCAAATCCTTCGTCTTGCGCAGATACTACTATGTCGGCGCCTTCATAGTTTTCTAACAGAGAAACATCGCTTACCACGCAAACAATAATGTTTACCTCAAGCTCTTCGTATTGCTCAATACGCTTTTGGAAATAACTCGGCTGAGCCGTTACCTCATCAATAGACATAATGCCAAAGGTGTACTTTCCTGCACGCACTACCGTTTTTGTGTTGTATTGAGCAAGGTTTTCCAAATCGAGACTAAAGACTCGTGCGCCCTTTTCAACATAGGAGCGTTCTAGAGCAAAAACCGATACCGGCTTTGCCTCTTCATCTTCTTCAGAATGCGAAGCACTATCCGCTGCATCGCTTGCGCTTACCTCACCGCTGGTGTCTTCTGTATTATGCTGAGTAGAACGTCTATTCAAATCGCGCGAAGAAAGTTTGTCTTCGACGCTAAGCGTGTCGAGCACCGTTTCGTGGCGCTCTGTCGCTGTACCGTCATAAAGAATAGCGGTGTATTCATCAAGATTTCCCGTAGCATCATCAATATTACTTGCTGCAACGTTTAGTGAATGCCCCACGGTAACAATATAGGCAATAAGCGCTGCCAGACCCGCAAGGGCCAAAAAGGCAAAAATGCCAAGCGCTGCTTTTTCACGAGAGATCTTCTTCATGAATACGTATCCTACGGCAAATTATTACGAGCGCCATGCAAAAATAAGCGTGCGCACATAATAACTTCTTGAACACAACAATTATCCAAGAATACGCGCTAAAAACCTTCCTGTATGACTTTCAGGAACAGCGGCAATTTCTTCAGGAGTTCCTTGAGCAACCACACTACCTCCTCGATCGCCGCCCTCGGGGCCTAAATCAATGACGTAGTCTGCTGCTTTGATAATATCTAGGTTATGCTCAATTACTAAAACGGTATTGCCTGCATCGACCAAACGCTGCAACACTTCCAGAAGTTGACGCACATCATCAAAATGCAGACCCGTCGTAGGCTCATCCAAAATGTAGAAGGTTTTTCCTGTTTGCCTTCGTTGAAGTTCGCTTGCAAGCTTTACGCGCTGCGCTTCACCACCAGAAAGCGTCGTAGCTGGCTGACCAAGGCGAATGTATCCCAATCCTACATCGTGTAAGGTGTCAAGCTTTCGTACAATGCCAGGAATTTTCGAGAAGAAATCACGCGCTTCATCTACCGTCATTTCCAAAACGTCATACACGTTTTTTCCGCGATACGTTACCTGCAGCGTTTCGCGGTTGTAGCGCCTACCCTCACATACTTCACAAGCGACATATACATCGGGCAAAAAGTGCATTTCAATCTTCTTTTGTCCGTCACCCTTACAGGCTTCACAACGACCGCCCGCCACATTAAAGGAAAAACGACCTGGCGCATAACCACGCGCTTTAGCCTCTGGCGTCGAAGCAAATAAAGCACGGATATCGTCCCAGAGGCCAATATAGGTAGCAGGATTTGAACGAGGAGTTCTTCCGATAGGGCTTTGATCGATATTGATAACTTTATCGATCCGCTCTGTTCCCACCAAACGGCGATATTCTCCCGTTTTGCGATGAGCGTGATTAACGCGATTAGCAAGCGCTGGGGCAAGTGTGTCGGTAATTAACGAACTTTTACCTGAACCAGAAACACCAGTAACAAGAGTAAGTGTTCCAAGAGGAATCGAGATATCAACTTTTTTCAGATTGTTTTCCGTTGCCCCTTTAAGCTGGATGCTTCCCTTCTTTGGATTACGGCGAACTGCTGGAATAGGAATAACTTTTGCACCGCTTAAATATTGCGCAGTAAGCGACTCAGATACCTGCATTATTTCTTCAGGAGTACCTGCAGCAACCACTTCGCCGCCCAATTCGCCAGCACCAGGACCCATGTCAATAACGTAATCGGCACTTCGAATGGTGTCTTCATCGTGTTCAACAACGACTACGGTATTTCCCAAATCACGTAAATGCTCAAGGGTAGCAATCAGACGTTCATTGTCTCGCTGATGCAAACCAATAGAAGGTTCGTCCAAAATATAAAGCACGCCCATTAAACCTGCACCAATTTGTGTCGCAAGGCGAATACGCTGCGCTTCACCACCAGAAAGTGTTGCGGTAGCTCGTTCTAGCGTTAAATAATCCAATCCAACATCGACCAAGAACTGCAAGCGCGTCTTTATTTCTTTTACGATAGGAAGTGCGATAGCTTGCTGTGATTGATCAAAAGTTAACGTGTCAAAAAACGCAAGCGAATCTAGCGCGCACATCTCGCATACTTCGTGAATGTTTTTTCCACCCACGGTTACTGCCAGAATAAGAGGATTAAGGCGCTTGCCTCCGCAGGTTGCACACGGAATGATAGAGAAATATTGTTCGTATTTTTGTCTTTGGCGATCAGAAGAAGCTTCTTTGTAGCGATGCATTATCGCCTCGCAGATGCCCTCCCACTCTATAAACCAATACGTCTCACGTCCATCAACGGTAAGATAATCGACCCGTATTTTTTCATCAGGGACGCCATACAATAGCGCCTTTTGTACCTTGTTGGGAATGCCTTCCCAAGGCGTTGCAGGATCAACATCGAAATGCTTAAGGACAGCACGCATAACCTGAGGGTAATAGTTTCCAGTCCTAAAGGGAGCAACCGCACCCTCTTCAAGCGATAAGGTTTTATCAGGAATGACTAAACTTGGATCCACCTCTTCGCGACTACCAATACCCAAGCAATCAGGACATGCACCATAAGGAGCATTGAAGGAAAAATCACGAGGCTGTAATTCATTCATAGAATAGCCATGTTCAGGACAAGCAAGCGCCAGTGAGAACAAATGCTCCCCTTTAGCAAGGCCACCTTTTGCACCTGAAGAAGTTGTTACATTTACTTCTTCGCTACCCTTTTCCATAACCTTTACCAAAACACGACCATCTGCAAGATTGCATGCCATTTCAACTGCTTGAGAGATACGTGTTGTTGCGCTTTCCTTAAGCACTACGCGGTCTACTACCACATCAATAAAGTGCTTAATTTTTTTATTCAGAACAAGAGGTTCTCCTCCAAGTTTTTGCACTTCGCCATCAATGCGGACACGAGAAAATCCTTCTTTTTGTAAGTCCTGAAAAAGCTTAGTAAACTCACCTTTTTTACCTGTTACTACAGGAGCCATAATCAAAGCGCGTTTTCCTTCACCAAGCGCCAGTACATCGTCGGTCACTTGATCAGTTGTTTGAGCTTTAATTTCTCTGCCACACTCAGGACAATGAGGAATACCCGTGCGGGCAAACAATAGGCGCAAATAGTCGTATATTTCCGTTACCGTTCCAACGGTAGAACGAGGGTTTTTACTTGTTGTCTTTTGATCGATAGATACCGCAGGAGAAAGACCATCAATAGAGTCAAGATCGGGTTTACTCATTTGCCCCAAGAACTGGCGGGCATAACTAGAGAGGCTTTCCACATAGCGTCGCTGACCTTCGGCATAAATTGTGTCGAACGCCAGAGAACTTTTACCCGATCCTGAAAGACCCGTGATAACAACCAGTTTGTCGCGAGGAATTTCGACATCGATATTTTTCAGATTGTGCTCACGCGCACCCTTTATAACAATGGAGCTTTGTCCCATGAAGAGTTCTCCTTATGTAGGAAAAGATTACGAAAACTTATTCTACTCCACGTTGTAAAGAATGAGAACATCCGTTCGCACTTCTTTTATTCTTTGTAACGTTACCCGCGAGGATGGCTTGCTTGATGAACCTGCTTTAAATGATCAGAGGTTAAATGGGTATATATTTGCGTCGTAGACAAACTGGCATGACCAAGCATTTCTTGCACGCTTCGTAAATCCGCGCCACCAGAAAGTAAATCTGTAGCAAAAGAATGGCGCATTGCATGGGGTGAAAGCGATTCATCCAAACCCGATTCGTGAAGCTTTTCCTTAAATACCGCTCTTATCGTATTGGTAGAAAGCTGATTGCCTCGAGCAGAAAGAAATACAAAAGAAGACGAATTGGAGTGTTTACCTTTCTTTGCAAGTATTGGCCTTGCGGTATGAAGGTATTCTTCTAAGATTTCGCATGCTTTTTCATGTAAAGGCACCAAGCGTTCTTTGGACCCTTTACCCATAACACGTACAAATCCTCGTTTTGTATCAAGTCCCTCAAGACTAAGAGAAGAAGCTTCAGAAACACGCAAGCCTGCCGCATACAGCAACTCCAACAATGCCTGGTTACGTATTTCAAGCGCTGCCGATAGCTCCTGGGATTTCTTTTTGTCGGCAGCAGGTGCCAATTCCGATTCCTTTTGAATTTGACTATCTTGCCCTTCAAGTAATTGATCCATTTCATGGGCGCCAATTACTCGAGGAAGCGTTTTGGATTGCTTGGGACCTTGCAAAATCTCAGCGGGGCTCGAATCGCAACGCCCTTCTACCACCAACCAACGATAGAACCCTTTAATCGAACTTAAATGACGATTGATGGTCTTGCGCGAATACTGCGCTTGATCCAAATATGCCAAATATCGACGAATTTGCTGGTGGCGAATACGAAATGGATCCAAATCTTCCCGTTTACACCAACGCAAATACGCCAGAATATCAATCCGGTAGTTCCGAATAGTGTGCGCAGAACGGTTTTGCTGAGCAGCAAGTGCCTCGCAAAAATCCTCCACAAGATAATCCCAGGGAGTAGAAAGAGAACGATCCTGTTTCGGAGTAGTATCTACCACGAATTACTCCAACACCCACAGTTCCTTGTTGCAGTAATTCTTCAAAGCCTGATCACCGCGTTGCGCATAGGCAGCATAACGCTGACGCTTATTGCGAATATGAGGAACAATAGGCTCCATAATGCCAAAGTTTACATGCATAGGCTGATAATCAACGGTTTCGCGATTGGTTGCATAAGCCAAAAGCGCCCCAAAAGCAGTTTCTTTAGGTAATGCAGGCAGGGAATGTTCTGTAAGCAAAGCGACAATATTGAGAGAAGCCCATAATCCCGAAGCAATAGCTTCACAATATCCTTCTGTTCCCCCAAACTGACCAGCAACAAAAATCGGCACTGGTATAGCTTTTGCTTTTTCGCTACACAAACGTAAAGACGAATCCAGCAAAAGAGGAGCGTTAATAAACGTATTGCGATGCATTACTCCATAACGTGCGAATTCTGCCTGCTCTAATCCAGGGATCATTCTAAATACCCGTTTTTGTTCAGAGAAGGTAAGGTTAGTTTGAAAACCAACTAAATTAAAGCTTTGGCCATGAGCGTCCTCTGCGCGAAGCTGAACAACCGCCCACGGACGACGACCAGTCGCTGGATCAGTTAATCCTACTGGTTTTAAAGGACCAAAACGAGGCGCATCAAAGCCTCGTCGAGCAATTTCTTCTATTGGCTGGCATGCTTGGAACAAATCCGCTGTTTCAAAATCGCGCTTAATAACTCGTTCTGCCCCAAGTAACTCTTCTATGAAACGCTCGTACGATTCCTTATCGAAAGGAGCATTCAGATAGTCCCCTTCACCTTCACCCTCGTAGCGACTTTGGCTAAATACCTTAGTCCGATCAAGAGAATCCGCCATTACTACAGGTGCTGCGGCATCATAAAACGCAAGCTGATCTTGCCCTGTTAAATCCTGCATACATAAGGCAAATCTTTCAGAAGTCAGAGGACCAGAAGCGACCAGAATAGCATCAGCAGGCTTAAACAAAACCAAAGAAGCTTCATCAGAAGAAGAACAAGATGTCCCTGACAACCCTGAAGCGAGCTTACTTGCATCTGCAGAAGTACCCTGCAAAGAAAGAGCTTCTTCAATAGTTTCAGATTGCAATGAATCGCCCGCAACCGCAAGTGCACCTTCAGGTGTTATTGCCACTACTTCTGCGTTAACGCGAATGATATTTGGATACTGATCAATGCGATACGTTACTTCTTCGGCAAACTTATCCCTGTCAACCGCAAGCGCACCACCTGCTGCCACGCGATTGTTATAGGCACATTCCAAAACAAATGAACCTAATTCGCTCAGTTCATGTTTCAACATACCAGCAGCACTATCGAGCTTGGTTGATTTGAGCGAATTAGAACAAACAAGTTCTGCGCAATAGCTCGTTTTATGAACAGCTGTTTTGGTAACTGGACGCATTTCAAACAAGCGCACCGTATATCCACGCTTGGCAAGCTGAAGCGCTGCTTCGCTTCCAGCAAGTCCCGCACCAATAACATCAATTACTTTGTTGATCTTAGAAATACTCATAATGACACACTACTATACCCGAGCAGGTCCATAGCGCCCATCGGGAAACCGCGCAATTAAACCATCTCTTTCATACTGAGCCAGTTTAACCATAATTTGAGTAAGGTGGTCTTGGGTTTTTTCGCTATCCTCACCATCCCTGTCTTTATCGCCGTTCTCACTACCAAGACGAAATGAAAGCATTTGTTCAATTCTCATAGGATTTGCCAACAATGCCTTAAGTAAAGAATCCTCAGAAGAAACCTCTGGATTATCTCCAACCCAACGACGCTGTTCGGGCGAACGTGCATCTTCCATACGAAGGCAGCCATATATCCCCACCAAAATGTCTTCGAAGCTCTCGGCATCGACGATAGGAGTAGCTCCCTGATAAATCAATCGATTCGCACCAAGCGAAGTTACAGAAGTAATAGGACCTGGAACCGCAAGTACTTCCTTACCAGCTGCGAGAGCATCATCCGCCGTCGAAAACGTTCCTGAAGGAAGCCCCGCCTCGACAATAAGAGTTGCTCGTGAAAGGCCTGCAATGATTCGATTTCGAGCTCTGAAAGTATAGGGAAGCGGTGGGAAATCCCAATGATGCTCCGATACAACAGCACCTCCCCCATCAATTACCTGCTGAAATAATGCCGCATTCGATTGAGGATAGAGCTGATCACATCCGCCACCTAATACCACAACCGTTTCACCATGCACCTCAAGTGCGCCCCGATGAGCTTCTGAATCGCATCCAAGCGCTCCTCCTGAAACTATAGGAATTCCGCGTTGAGCCGCTAATTTAGCAAACTGATGAGCTGCTGATTTCCCATAGGGCGTCGCTTTACGCGCCCCAATAATCGACAGGCCATCTCTAAGAGTATGAATATTACCTATGCCATAGAGAATCTCTGGCGGATCGGACAAGTGCAACAACGATTCAGGATACCCTTCTTGCCCTACCGACACCTTCCAACGATCACCATTGAGTGTTTTTGAAGGCACCGATACAAACCGCTTTGCATGAAGTTTTTTCGCCTCTTCTAAACTTAATTCTTTCATCATGACAATCCCCCTCCAAATCGCAGCGTAAAAGCTTCAGCAATGTGGGCTTTTTTAACCTGTTCCGATTCGGCAATATCGGCAATAGTCCGCGACAGAAGAAGTGTTTTCGCGATAGAGCGTGCACTCATTTCTTGCGAATTTGCCAACGACAAGAAAAAATCTTCTGTTTGTATGTCTAAGCAACATGCTTCCTTCAATGCTCGAAGGCCTTTAGACGCAGTATTTCTTTTGGACGAACGCCATTTCGCAAAAGCACGTGCTCGTTCTACTCCCTCACGCAACTCAGCAGAACTTCGTCCTTTTCCTGAAGAAAACAACTCATCACTTTTTTCGCGCCACACATCAATGCGCATATCGATTCGATCTATCAAGGGACCACCCATCCTGTTTTGATAGGCTTGCACCGCCACAACACCACAGCGACACTTTCCGCTCGGATCACCAAAATACCCACAGGGACATGGATTAGTAGCAGCTACTAATTGAAACTTTGCAGGAAATACATACGTTCCATCTGCGCGCGTAAGGGTAATGGATCCAGTTTCTATAGGTTGGCGCAGCGTTTGAAGAACCGAAGTCTTGAATTCAGCTAACTCATCCAAAAACAAAACTCCCCGATGAGCAAGGGATGCCTCTCCTGGATGAGGAGGCTTTCCACCCCCAATCAAACCAGCTGCAGTAGCGCTATGATGAGGACTTCGAAAAGGACGCCGTCCTGACAAAATAGGCGAGATATCTTCCCCTGCCACCGAATGAACCAAGGCAGCTTCAATTTTTTCCGATTCGGAGAGTTCAGGCAAAATCGTAGCAAAACGCTGAGCAAGCATAGTCTTTCCAGACCCTGGAGGACCAACCATCAACACTCCATGGTTACCTGCCGCGGCAACCTGCAATGCGCGTTTTGCCGCCTCATGCCCTATCACTTCAGCATAATCAACCTGTTCCTGCTGCTCATGGGGAGCAAACGTTTTATGCAAGGCAAAACGTCCCGTTCGAATGTGGCTCAAATGCTCTAGCGCATAGCAGGTAAGTCCCTCCATGTTGAATATCCCCTGATCAGAAACGCCTGTCAAAAGGTTATATCCCTGACTATAAGCACATTGCTGATAAGCAAGCATTCCCTTAGGAGCTCTGACTGAACCATCAAGAAGAAGTTCACCTACAACAAGACGAGAAGAAATATGTTCTTTTTCGATTTGCCCTGTTGCCGCCAAAATACCCAATGCGATAGGTAAATCAAACCCAGAGCCTGTCTTTTTTAACGCTCCAGGTGCTAAGTTGATTACGATCTTATCGGTAGGCATTACAAAACCACTTGCGCGAAGCGCTGCTTTAACCCTTTCGCGCGATTCCATAATGGTTACATCCGCCATGCCTACGATCGAAAAAGAAGGAATACCATTAGAAATTACCACCTCAACCAAAACGGGAATTGCCTCAACTCCTTGGATAGTGGCACTTTGAATGGCAAAACTTCGCTGATGCATTGTTATTCAGCCCCAAACGCATTGGTGTGAAAACGTAAAAAGGCATGATGTTCAGACAAAACCAAAATCGAAATAACATCAAAGCGGACACGAATATCGCATGCATGGTAAGTTCTCAAAAAGCAAGCCGCAATTCGCTCGTATTTATCGCGTTTGCGAGCATCAACTGCTTCAGCAGGAAACCCCTTATGAAGTTGCGAGCGCGTTTTTACCTCAATAAAGCACAGAGTATCCCCCTCGCGAGCAATAATATCAGCCTCACCCGCAAAACAGGTCCAGTTTGTTTCAAGAATGTCGAACCCTTTACTTTTTAAAAATCGAACCGCCGCCTGTTCACCCTTCATTCCTAGTTCTTTGGAAGTGTATTTAGGCAAGGAGGAACAAGATGAGGCATCCTCCCGTGCTTGTCCAAAATCATTTCCCGTAAGCCCTTCGGCACAAGCGCTCTCGCTTAAACCATGTTCTTGCTCCAGAACATCAGATAGTTGTGTTGGTGAATTGTTCATCTTGTCCTCCTAACACTTAAGAGGATAAAGATCAAAATTCACATAAAAGAGAAGTTTGAAGCACAGTTTGTGCACATTTTTACATCACAAACTGCATAGATAGTGCACATCAGAGTCACATTTTAGGCACGTATATCTCACATAAAACAAGAAAGCTACCACAGCATAAGAGACATAAGTAAACGAGCGGCAATAAACTCCGCTTAAAAGAGCGTTTCCTGTAAAAAGTTTTGGCAAAAAGAAACACGATGTATGGGTGTTAGGCCTTTTTCCTGAATAGCCTGGCGATGACGGGCACTTCCATAACCTTTTGAGGAAGCAAAATCGTAGCCAGGATACACTTCGTCATAGCTAACCATCAAAGCATCACGAGAGACTTTTGCAATAAGCGAAGCCGCAGCAATAGAAGCGCAACGGGCATCTCCATGCACTACATTTATTTCTCGCGGATCAATATGCAAGGGATTTCCATCAAGCAACACCACTTCAGGGTGAATCCCTTGTTGCTCTATTTCAGCAATTGCGCGACTAAAAGCACTACGCAAACAAGCACTCATACCAAGATCGTCAATTTGGTTAGGCGGGATATTTACTAGCGTCCAAGCCAAAGCGCACTCTTTGATTCTCTGAGCAAGAGCGGGACGATGCGCTTCTGCCACCTGTTTCGAATCATTGAGACCTTCGATACGGGGCATCTTTGGATTCAAAACTACCGCACCAACCGTCAATGGTCCCGCTAACGGTCCACGTCCCACTTCATCAAGACCAACGACTAGCTTATCTGAAGCCAATTCGTGCTCGAAGGCATACAGCCTTTCCAAGCGCTGCTTTTCAGCTTCTTCTGCTTCCAAACGATGACGAGTCTGTTTAAGCGCGAGCTGAACACCTTTTCGCGTATCAGCACAAAGTGAACGTTCAAGTACCGCAAATTCATCTGCAGTAACCTTTGATAATCGTGCACGGATATCTGCAACGGTCTGAGACATAGAGTTCACTTCCTTTACCTGCGCTGAAACCATCTAAAACAAAAAAGGGCACGAATTACTTCGTGCCCTAACATATTTGAGTAAAAAGGACTTAGAATGCCTTTTCCTTGATTTTTGCAGCCTTGCCTACCTTGTCGCGGAGGTAGTAGAGCTTTGCGCGGCTTACATCGCCACGACGAACAACTTCAATCTTTTCAATCTTTGGAGAATGTACTGGGAACGTACGCTCTACACCAACGGAAAAGCTAATCTTACGTACGGTGAAGGTTTCACGGTTGGAAGCACCGTGACGACGAATTACATCGCCCTGGAAGACCTGAATACGTTCGCGGTTGCCTTCCTTAATGCGATAGTGAACCTTAACATTGTCACCTACATTGAATTCTGCAACATCAGGGTTGATCTGCTGCTGTTCGATTGCGCGGATGATATCCATGGTTTTCCTTATCCTTCTATATAGTAAATACTTGTATGTACTTATGTGGTGTCTTTTGACACAGCAGAGAATTGTACTCTTATTTACACCTCTGCGCAAGAGGAAAAGTAAAATCAAGAGCAAAATACAAATGCGCGTCTACAAATAATACAAAAACGAATCAAGTTTTTCTTGTAACCCCTGTTCAAGCGTCCCATCAAAAGAAAGATGCAGAACAGGAGCCGCTACTTTTCTTTCCAATAAGCGCAACACCGTATCGGTATTTTCATACAGAGACGATACGGCAATAACACCTTTAGCACTAGCTGCCATACTTTCCATCTTTGCTGCACGATATCTTCCATTAGCTCCACGATATTCTCCCAGCAAAGAATCTGCCTTTACCCTGTGCGAATCAAGATCATCTTCGTAGGGAGATACTACCCCAAGAACATGGTGAACCTTACTAAGTTTGGATGCATATTCAGCAAGAATGGTGCGTTTTTCTTCAAAAGAAGGCTCTTCACTACTAGGAATAACAGATTTTGTCTGTTTCACTGCGGAAAGATTTACTTGCTCTTTAGCTGCAAGATCGGCCTGCTCTTCAGCTGTAAGATTTTCCTGCTGCGCCGCATTAGGCTTTGCCCGCCTCAACAAGCAAGAACTGCCCCCGCCTGTAGATACCTGATCTAAGAAAAACGGTGTGCGGGAGCGTTTAACCGCATCCTCTTTTGCTGCGTCATACCAACTAAATAACAAATATTCAGCTAAGGGCATGCGCCAAAGACGCCATTGCGCCTCTTCTAATTTCGCTCCTACCTTACCCATTAATTCATCATCGCAGACAAGCCACCATTCACCAACAACACCAAGCACCTTGTTGCCTAAGGCTGCTTCTTCAGATGATTCCTGGTCGAGCCATGATAGCTTCGCCCGTTTCGCGGCTTCAAGAACTCGTTCAAAGGTAAAAGGCCCTTTTAGCAACCATTCCATTAGTGTGCTGCGATAGGAATAGTGCGCCGCCCAATATAAATCTCCCGCAATAAGCATCAAAAAGAGCTGATCAGTATCGTGAACAAGCCACGGAAGCTTTTCTAAGCTAGGCGCAATTAAGCGAACATTGGTATAGCCTTTTGCATCCAGAATACTTCGCACAACTCGATCATATACCCCATCAGCTTCCGCACCTTCAGAGGAAGGCATCAAAATCTGCTGAACTGAACTTTGTTCGGAAAGTATGGAATTGGTATTGTCTGAGGCATTACCCTCTACTGCTTGCAACACTGCCCCAAGCGCTAACACAAACGAATAATATTCTTTCGATCTTACTTCCGCACGTCCAACACTCAAAGATTGTGAAGTGCCCATTTTAGCTAAGCTTACCTGCGCTCCTTGCCGCGCAAGCCACTCACCCACCAGTGGTCCATAGGGTCCTACCGACAAAAGGGCTGCCGATGCCTGCCTGTCAAGTTTGTCATGCCCACTTGTGATGGTTTTTGTTGCTTGAGGACGCGTAGATTCATCTTTTGTCTGATAGTTATCAAGAGCGTTTAAGAATGCTTCAATACGCGTAATAATACCTACTTGCGAAAAATGCTCATCCATTTCTATATGAAGATAAGGTTTATCTCCCATTTCTTCAGCAAACAAATGGCTCACCATAGTATCAGGACCGCAACCATGATTAGTTAAGTACACCGCAAATAAACGCGGGTCACGACGCACCAACTTCGCCCCTGACAGCAAATGCTGACCAAACGGCCAATACATATGCGGATAATCCTGCGATATATCTAGATCATGCGCATGAAGATGACTTACGGTAATTACCTTCTGCCCTCTATCAATAAGCGCATTAGCGATACCCATGTTAAGAGCCGGATCTGCAGTATTGTATTGCCTGGTAATAATTACCAAAACGCGCTCATTAGGATCAAGCGAATTCAGCAGTTCTTCCCCTAGCGCTTCTGTTTTGCGCGTAAATTCCTGTACTGCAAAACCACCCGCCATCATAGCGCGCGCACTTTCCTGAGGCGTATGACCTAGCTGCTTACCTACTCCTAACAACGCATTCGCAAGCGCCTGTTGACCAAAGTCCATATCCATTAAAGGACTAATAAGTTCAATGCCCCGATTTTCCAAACCAAGCACTCGTGCCACCATTAATGGCGCTGCCTGCATGTAGGGACAAGCATAATTATGATCAACCTTCGACATAACATGACGAATGGTATGCATATGAGGCATAAAAATATAGTCGACGTTTTTGCGAGCAAGCTGTTCCATATGCCCATACAGCAACTTAACTGGATAGCAAACCTCTCCCTGAGAAAGCTGCTGAGCAAGCGCAATGGTTTGTTCATGAGAAGCATCACTTAATTGCACGTTATAGCCAAGCGTTTTAAAGAAAGCATTTGCCAAAGGAAATAATTTATGAAGCATCAAACAACGAGGAATACCCACTGTTTTTTTGCCTGGATCAATCTGGGAGTCGTATCCCTCTAAATAGAATTCTTCAGTTTTTTGGAAAAACTTTCGATTAAGAGCAATCTGAGCTGGATCGAGTGATTTGTTTTGCACCGCTTTGCCAGAAAGATCAAATCCTCTAAAAGAGGTTTGGCTGTTTTTCCCACTACGTTGTTTTTTTTCGAAATCTTGTTCAGCTAACAGTGCGGCTCCTACTGCACCTGATACCGCAAACCACGGTGAAACGGTAAGCCTATCCCCTAAAAATTGACGAAATGCTGCCACAATTGCGGGGTTATAGGCAACACCACCTTGCAGAACCACGTGCGATCCTACAGGTTTAGAGCCTACAACTTTATGTAAATAATTACGCACAATAGAAAGCGCTAAGCCCGCTGCAATATCCTGCTTTTCAGCGCCTCTAGAAAGTGCCGCATTAATTGCAGTTTCCACAAATACGGTGCACCGTTCTCCTAGATCAACGGGCGCCTGAGAAGAAAAAGCGAGCGCGCCATATTCGTTAAGCGGAATAGCAAGCCGGAGCGCTTGTTCTTCGATAAACGAACCAGTACCCGCAGCACAGATTTTATTCATCTGGAAATCTGCTACCTGTCCGCTTTTAAGGGAAATATATTTAGAGTCTTGCCCTCCTATTTCAAAAACAGTATCTACTTCATTATTAGCTTCAGCTGCCGCTTGCGCCTGTGCGGTAATTTCATCACGAACGGTATCCGCGCCAATAAATTCACCCATACGAGTTCTACCCGAGCCAGTAACTCCTACCGCTAAGATACGAATTTTGCCGTCTAAGCGTTCTTTAAGTGAAGTCAGCCCTTCGCGCACAGCAAGTTTAGCATCGCCCCGCGTACGCAAATACTGCGCATCAAGCAAGGAGTGGCTCTGGTCAAGCAAAACCAAATTGGTGCTGGTAGATCCCACATCCACCCCCAAAAAACAAGCAATAGGGTTATGAGAAGTCGCTTTCCAATCAACTTCACGAAGGGAGTAACCTACTCCTGGAAGATAGCCCTCATCCGCCAAAGGGTGTAAACGAGGAAGAGTCTGTTGTTTTGCGGATCCAAGTAATGCCTGCTGCAGTGAATAAATAAGCTCAGGAGCACTTTTAACAGCACCATCACTGCCAGCATCATTACTGCTAGCACCATTACTGCTAGCACCATTACTGCTAGCACCATCACTGCCAGCATCATTACTGCTAGCACCATTACTGCTAGCACATGCAGCTCTAGTCACATCTTTTCCCCTCATATGTGCTTGAGCAGCACTTGCAGCGCCGTAGGCCTGCAATAATGCCGTGTCTTCACTGGCGAACAGTTCGTCATCCGCCAGGTTAAACACATCTTTTATTGCCCGGATAACACCAGCATTATGTACGACTCCCCCCGCAAGCAACAATGGTTTTCGTTCAGGTAAACCTCGCACCACCATGGACTTATAGCTTCTTATTAAAGTGTAACTAAGCCCAAGCAAGATATCCTCAACTGCAACCCCTTCTTGCTGGCGATGGATAATGTCGGTTTTAGCAAACACTGCACATCTTCCTGAAAGGCGCGGAATGCTTTTAGCTTTTGCAACCACAGAAGAATAGTCTTCAATAGAAAGTCCCAAGCGCTGCATCTGATCTTCAAAAAATGAGCCAGTACCCGCCGCACAACTATCATTCATCTCAAAATCGGGCGCATTAACCAACCAACGTTGCGCAGGGTTTGCATTAAAGGGGTTTTCCTGTTCGTCAGGCAGAGTTGATATTGTGCTATCTTCTTTCGAATTATCTACGACGTTATCCGTCGCACAGTTCTTTTCTGCGCGAGATACGATATAGCACGCAGTTTGACCTCCAATTGCTGCTATTGATAATGCCCGAGGAGCAAGCAACGCTGCACCACGAGTAAGAGCAGGAACATCACCAATAACTGGGATCGTTATTCCATGTTCAGCAACGATATTTGCCGCACTGCCAGTCAAACATATCCCAATACAATCATCAAAGTTATACCCTTTCCCCAAAAGTACTCGCTGTAAAACTTCAAGTTGTTCATACAGGCACTGTGCCACATTGCCTTTATGTAGTTTATACAGCCGACACAACGTTCTTCGTTTCACATAACCAAAGCCCTGCGTCTCGATAGTCGATATCTCAAGGTCCTGCGCTTTACCCCTTGCTTCATCGCCGCCTAACAGCGCTACCAGCTTTACTGAACTTGCTCCTAAATCTATTCCTAAGGTGTAGTGCTTATTTTTGTCATACATAAAGATTCACTCCAACCTTAGTTTTATAGCGATTCTGCTTCAGCTGCTCTTTGCTTGTATTCTTCGAATTCAGACAAGAATGCTTCTTTATCAAGCTGGCGAACAACCACCACATCTTCAAAGGTAACTAAATCAACAATGGGATTTTCTAAAGAAAACGGAAAACCCTTTAGCACCAAAAAGCTTTCCAAAAGGGGTTCATCGGCACACAAGGCTCGCATAGTTTTTGTAGTATCCATTATCGGGCTCCTCCCAGGCACGTTTTACAATCGTTAGGAAATCCATCACACGTTGGTCGATCTTCAGTAAGAATGCGAATTCGTCTACCATCTACATCCAGTACCCCTTGGGTTTTCATGGTTCGCAATTCGCGAATAAGTGATTTATCGCTCACTCGTAAATAACTTGCCCATTCAATACGCGAAAGAGGGATCGTTGCATATCCATCAGCATCAGCAGGAAGGGCGCGAACATAGGCAAGAATCTTATCCGACAAGCGTGGCTCCCCTAGAATGCGTAAGTTTTCCGATAGACGCATTACTTTCTTTGACATCTCTTTGGCTAGGTTGTCCCTCATTTTTAACGCCCACAGTTCATTGCTTTGCGCAAGTGTTTCAGCGGGTATACACAAAATGGCTGCATCTTCTATCACCCAAATATCCACGGGACAATGTTTCAATGCTCCTGGCACCGCTTCAGCAAACGAATCTCCTTTAGTAAATCGCGCTACTTCACGCGGTTCGCCCCCTTGCAAAAGCGTTGCCCGAATAGATCCCGAAAGAATAAAAGGGTAAAAATCCAATGAATCACCCGCACGACGCATAACCCCATTTGCGCGGTACTTTCGAATAGAAGCGTGTAATTTTTCTAAAATAGCTTCGTATTCACTCCGAGGAATTCCGGCAAATAACGAAGAGTGTTCTAAAAGGTCTAGATCACTTTCATCAAGAATAAGTTTCACAGCGCACCCCCATCCTGCATATTTTCCTTTTGAAAGAAACTGCCCTGAGTACTACCTACTTACGGAGAGCTATCCTGTTTGCCCCATCTTGTACGGCATCCAACATCAGTTTCTTTGCCCCAAGGAGTTCAATGTCTTCTTCGCTATGAGTTGCCACCAAAAGCGTGCGACCTTGACGCCTTGAAAGCAGGAAGTCTATTACTGTTTGTTTGGTTGCACGATCAAGCCCCGTAAAAGGCTCATCGAGCACAATCATGTTGCTTGGGAATAACACGGCCCGCGCAAGCGATACTCGTCTGCGCATACCGCCCGATAAATGAAGCGCTTGCCTATCCATGCAATCGGTAGGCAAAATTTGAGTAAGCGCTTGTTTAATTTCATTTCGAGCAGTATGTTTTGGCAAAACCAATGCTACGTTTTCAATAGGCGTTAGCATTTCGCATAAGCGATCTTCCTGAAACATCATGGCAATGCTCCCAGGAATAGCCCCCTCAATAACACCTGAAGTCACTGGCTCTAACCCAAGCAACACTCGAAACAAGGTGGTTTTACCCGAGCCAGAAGGTGCCATTAAACAGGTAATACTACCTGCTTCTAAGCGAAACGAAACATCGCGCAACACTTGGTTAGCTCCATAGAACTTATCCACATGGCTAAATGAAATAGCGGCGCCCTCACTATTTAGCATTGCTATCACCCCGCTTACCAAGCATGCCTCCCAAAGGACGATTTGCTCGCTTAAGCAGCGCCATAAATGCCTTTTCAAACAGCACTGAAAGCACCATAACCACCACAGTCCAGGCAAATAAATCTGGCGTATCCAAAAACGTCCGTGCTGTTGCCATTTCTTTACCAATAGATAGCGCCGGCGTTGCCAAAACTTCCGCCATAATGCCACTTTTCCAAGTCATACCTAAAGAAATTTTGGAGCTACTCATTAAAAAGGGCATGAAAGCAGGACGATAGATATACAAAAACGTGCGCCACTTAGACACGTTGTAGGTCCGAGCCATTTCGAGCATTTGCTTATCAACACTTTCAAAGCCCGTAACCATATTGGTGTAAATAAGCGGCAATACAATAAAGAACGCTAAGAACACCGTAAGTGCTTGGTTGCCTACCCAAATAAGCAGCATGATGATAAATGAAACCACCGGAATAGTACGCAGCAGCGAAATAATAGGCTCCACAAAATCGCGCACCAACGAAACTCGGCACGCAACCAAAGCCAGCAAAAAGCCCACAACAAACGAAAGCAAAAATCCTAGCGCAATGCGTCCAAATGATCCACCGCAAATAAGCCAGAAATCGGGCTGAATAATTTGTTCCCCTAATGCTTCAAGGGTACGAATAGGACCTGCCAATACCAAACGATTATTAACTAACCTATCTAGCAGTTCCCAAATAACCAGCCAAAATACAATGATGCCTGCTTTTTTAAGGTAGCGTTTGCGCCTGTTTTCTGCTTCCGCCTGCGCCCGTTTTTCCTCCAAGCGACGTTCTTCCTCTAGAAGGCGTTGAGCTTCTTCGTCGTCTAAAACCCCCTGTCCATTCATGACACGCACCACTTGGCTTTTTGCAACACCAAGAGAAGTTAGCATGGCAAGAATTTCTGCTGGGGTAACTCCTTTTGAAAGCGCCATTTGCATCATAGGCGCCATCTGCGCATCAGCAAGGCCATTTTTCTTAATCATTTGAGCAATTTGTGCTACCCGTTCTTCAGGTAAACCAATTTTTGCCGCTATAGCAGAAATTTGCATACGCGGAACATCATCATCCGCCTTGTAGCCAGAAGAATTTCCTGTTACACGCCCCCACACCTTGCGCAATTTGGAAGAAAACGACGATGTTGCAGCATCCTTAGAATCCGCATTGTTGTGCTGTTCTGATTGTTTTTGCGAGCCAACCATAATGCTCTATTCCTGCCCCGCAAAAGAATTTACTGCCGCCTGCGCATCTTCAGTTGACGCCGAGCTTTCCCCTTCAGTGCCTACCGATGATTCATGTTGCGTTGCTTCCGCTAATCCCGCTTGCGCATAGGCTTCATCAAGCGCACCTACCGGCGGCAAATAATAGAATTCATCACCTGGCTGAGCGCCGCCAATAGAATCGGGGTTGGCAATATACAATTCATTCAAGAACCCGGAAAGCGCTGTGCGCATATCGCCACCAGTTAAGTTAACCATGCTGATATATGGCATGGCATCAAGCGCAACTTCATCATTCAAGAAGGTACCTAATTGTTCTTGCAAAGCAGCGGCATCGGGCATGTTATCAAGAGTCCAACGAACCGATTGCCCAGCCATGTTCAAATATTCAACAACTGCCTGTTCGTGTTCTTCAAGAAATTGCTTATTAACAATGGTGGTGGTAGTAACTGCCTGGGACCCGGAATCGGAAAAAGCGTTATTCCATTCCACCGTCAAATCGACAGGGATATAAAGCGGGTCTACCAAAATTTTTGCAAGCGACACAAAGGGCTGCGGCAAAATAGCAATACAGCCTTCCTGTTCCTGCATTAAATTCAGCACTTCTAAAGGAGACGATTTGAATTCAACATTAATGGATTCATCAATGCCAAGCTTCTTGAACAGTGCTTGAATGGTGTATTCAGGCGTGCCACCCTGCCCATAGCTATACACGGTTTTTCCGCTTAAATTATCAAGCGAAGTAACCGAGCTATCGTTGGTCATAACATACAAAACACCTAAATTATTAACACTAATAACTTGGTATTCATTTTGCAGTTCATCGTTATTGAACAAAATGGGACCAATATTGCTCGGTAGCGTGCAAATATCAAAATCACCCTGATTAAATGCTGCAGCCAAACCAGTGTAATCCACCCCATTGATGCTAAATTCAAAGGTATTAGTAGTTCGCCCTGCTTGCGAGGCTAAAATGAATTGAGAAAGTCCCATAGAAGGTGGTCCCATAATTAAGCCTACCCGTACGGTGCAAGGATCAGGCGAGCCCCACAAGTCGCGCTCTTCGCTTTGAGCAGAAAATGTAGGCATACCCGAAGAAGCGGACGATGATTGCTCACTTGAACACCCATACAACCAGCTTGAGGTAAGTCCCGTAAGCGCCACTACGCCTGCAAGTTTTACAAATGTTCGTCTACTAAGGCCGTTACTTTCCATATTGTGCGCCCTTCCAAAACTTAAAAATATCGCGTATTTCTACCATTGATGATGGGATCGCTTTAGCTGCAACGCCGTCCTGCCAATAGGCAGGACGGCGTATTGATGTGGACTGAAAGAGGTCTGGCAGATAACCTGTCCTCATTACCTGCAGAAAAGGCTAGATTTTTCTCCTGCGCAGAATCCAGTAAATAGCTCCCGCTAATGCTGCTACCACTACAACACCGCCAATAACCCACGGAAGTGGATTGTGAGCTACAGAATCTGCTACCGCCTTTAAAGGATTACCAGCCGTACCGTTTGCAGTCGCGGACGAATTCGAATCCGCCAAAGCATCGAGTGCTTCTGCCTGCGCGGTTGCGGTATCACTTACTGCATCGGTCCCACTCATAAGAGCCAAGGCCTCTGCTGGAATAGTGCCACCACCTGAGCTAGGAAGACCAGTTCCACTAAAGTTCAGTTGGAAGGTAGCATTCCAGGTATGATCACGCACTCCATTGAAAATGCCACTTGCAATAGTCATGGCTAAATCGCCAACATGAACGCTTACCTGGCAGGACTTACGAATGACCGTGTTGGAACTGTCCAATACGCCCAAGTCAACCGTAATGCTGGTAATTTTTCCGCCAGAAGTAGCGTAATCCACGATATTAAGTCCACTAATGGAACGTACCTGCATTACACGATCTTGAATAGTAATAGGAATAGTTACCGTTGCACGTCCTGAATTGTCTACCCTAAGCGTTGCATTGTTCGACACCGGATCCTTCGGCGGGAATCCACCATTAGTAATGTGAGGATTTAATGGCAAGCCAGTTGTTGCCTTGTCGAACCAAATATTGGCAGAAACGGTATAGGTACCTGGTGCTATATGACCATCTTCAGTAGTGGTAACAGAACCCTGACTACCACCCGGATTGGTGCCCTGGTTTCCGCCAGTGTTTCCTCCGGTATTGCCACCCGTGTTACCGCCAGTTTCTCCCCCAGTATTGCCACCAGGATTGGTTCCAGGATTATCGGGGTCTTCCCCACCGGTACCAGAATCATCTTTAAATACAGGAACTTCGGTGCTATCGGACTGCCATTCTGCACTTCCGTAATCAACATCAAGCTGAAGAGCAACGTCTCCTTCGGGAGCCAAATCCATATCCAGTGGCACTGCATACAGCTTGCTTCCCTTGAATATATACGTTGCCGTGCCTTCATCTACTAGAGTGTCAGTAAGTTCCGCAGACATCATATGGATACGCGTGTCGTACTTACCATAATCCCACGCTGAAGCATCGGCAGGCGCGACGCGCTCTACCTTTACATTGTTAAGGTTTTCACACGTACCCAAATCCTGTGTAGTAAACACCGGGTTTTTGATGGGAAGCACCAACGTCTTAGTTCCATCTTCACCCACAATAAGCTGTGCGTTCATGGAAAGCGGCGTCATAGGAACGGCATTGGATACCTCAGATGCATCGTTTTCATCAAGCACAGGCATATTACCCTTATTGTCCGCAAAGGGGTTGTCTGGGTTATTAGGATAAACCGCTACAGGAAGGACAGGGTTGTATTTAGCGGGCATCTGCAAGTTCGCCGTGATGGTATAGGTGCCAGACTTTAGCGTTTTTTCTGCCTGTGCAACCTTTAATGTACCGCCAACATAGCTAAACGTATAGTTGTCTGCCTTACCACCAGTAGGGGTAAGTTCATAGCTTTGCCCAGCCTGAAGAGTGTCTGTCGTTACCCCTTCTGGCAAAGAAACGCTGGGGGGTTCAAATCCAGCAGCCGTTTCTGCTGTTTCGCCATTAACAAAACCCGATACCTCAACGGCAAGGTTAGGCTCAGTGCCTTGAGCTATTTCTTCGCCCGCATAGGTAGCCGTCAGTTCAGCAGGGGCAATAGACCAGGTAAGTGTTTTGCTACCTCTTGATCCGTCTGACCATGCCGTGTTGCTTGATGACAAATAATAAGTCACTGAATAGGTACCGGCATTCACAGCTGATTTTGTACTTACACTACTATTCGCATTATATAAGTTGGAAAACTCTGTAACACCAGTTTGCTCTAATCCCGTATATACTAAATTTGAATTGACGACAGGTTCACTAGAGGGATGCATTCCTACAGAAAGCAATGTACCTGGAGTTTCTGAGAAGCGATAGTTGTTTCCCGCTTGAGCCTTTGAATAATCGATCTTTAAAGAGTAGGTTTTGCCAGGTTCTACAAGCTGCGGTTTACTGGATTCAATAATAGCAGGTAAAACAAACCCTTCAATATCATCAGCCGATTCACCATTTACAAAACCACTTACTTGCAGCTCATAATCCGGAACAGCATTATAAGCAATATAGCGATTCTGAAGTTCTGTTTTTAATAATGCTTTTTCTATACTCCATTGAAGCACTATTGGTTCAGTTGTTCCATCAATCCAGGTGTAGCCATTTTCAGGCACTACAGTAACCGAATAAGTACCAGCATCCCTAGCTTCATTCGCTCCTGATTCAATTCGGCTATTATTACCTAACGTTACGCCTTCCTGTAACTCTCCCGAATAAATCAAGGCACCACTATCAAGCCAATCTGCCACAACACTAGGAGCACCTGCGATTCTCTTATCTTCTGAAATTACCAACAAATACGCTACCGGTGCATCTTTAGTAGCAGAATCAATTCCATTGACCTGCGCGTTATGCATATGCTTCAACAATGTTTTGCCATAATCTCTTGGCTGCGACGACAGTAAATCAACTACAGCAATATTGTTTACAACCTCATATGCTACTGACTCGGCATACCGATTAGTGCCATCATCTCTAACTAAAAGAACTTGATCGGATTCATGCTCAACAGGAATAGACAATTCCAGTAACGCTTCATTTGGATGGAACCAAAAATCTGGAGGAATATGGTACCTCGCTTTGACTTCTTCTTCAGCTAATTTATACGCTTCATCACTACTCATTCCACTATTGATGTATTTATGAGCGAGCTCTTCGATCTCCTGTTTATACGTAACACTTACCGAAGAGATATCATAAATCATCGACATCGTGTAAGCAGTGCCATCAGTTGTAGAACTCTTTCCGAAAGTGTAAGTAGTAAACGTCGGATTAGTAATACTTGCCGCCGAAAGAGACTCATCAGTAACAGATAGCTTTCCGGAAATTCCGGTGGCATCATCTTCAAATGTACCTGTAATATATTTATTAGTAGAACTTGCATCTACTACCGCATAATTACCCAGTGAATTATCTTGAACTAGCAGCTTGCCATCCTGTTTAATGGCTTGCATAGAATCAGCTTGCTCAGAGCTAATCTTCCAAATATCAATATATTGGCTATCAATATTGTCACTCGGAATCGCAACCATTACAGAAGTGTTTCCATTAAGCTCAACTGCAGTTCCTAGCTCATCCGTCAAGGATAGTTCATACAAAGAAAAAGGCGGCTCTGTCACATACTGTGAACTCAATGAAGTTTTAGCCGATTCGTAGTCATCACCAGATGTCACTGATTTTGCTTGAAACAATAAACTATCGAGTTTCTCTCCAAGATCTTTTTCTGTAGTGGAAACCGTTGCTGAAATGCCAGTAGAATCATCTGTGAAAACTTTAGTATATTCGTCTTCATCACCTGGGTCGTAGCCGCCTTCTATCGCAGATGAAAAATCAACTTCTAAATAGACATCCCAGTTTTTATCTTGCTGCAGAATTGTTGGATATTGAACACAATTTGAAAACTTATATATTCCACTGTAATCATCTAACGTTGCAACAATTTTGGTAATACGATCCTCATGCGAGCCATAATTTTCGCTATATCCACCTCGCTCGATTGCTTGAACATGAACATTATCGCCATCCTCAATGTGCTGCAAAGTAAATATCTCTTGCACTGGATAAACAGTTACCGTAATTGTCCCATCATCACCTACAACAAGTTCACCATTTTGTTGATCGGGCGTTATTGGAGGAAAGTCTGATGTGGTCATATACGCATTCGTGCCAATTGGAGCCTGATCCCCAGGAACATACAAATTCGCATCAACTACATAAGTACCAGGTTTTAATGCCTGGCTTTCTTCTTTTTCCGTTAGACCATTTCCATCCAAAGCAATAAATCCACCGAGCTGATTTGTCGCAGCAAGATTATCGCGCCACATCATGCCTGGCACTACATCAGCAGTGGACTCCACTGTCAATTGAGAAAGTTGGCCATTTATCACATTAAAATAAAGTGGATTTCCTTCAAAAATTTGATATGGCGGAAACCCTGCACGGTCATACGATATCTGAACGTTAGCATCATCAGGTAAAGTAAGCGGCTGACCATCGCTTGTTAAGCTAAAAGTTGAGTAATAATAGTTTAGATTACCTTCATATTCCTTGGACAGTAACTCGCCAATAGCCTTATACTCTTCATCTTCAGAGTATTTGTCGGGAGCCATAACGGTAGCATTAAGCTGGGCGTTTTCAAAAGCGGCTAGAAATGATGCGTCGGAACTTTCCCCGGAAATAGTAATCGTAAACAGAGTACCTACCGTATTAAAAGTCTTAGAGTAATGTGAAGTAGTAGGTTCTTCTACCTTTTCTGTGAGATTAGATATATCCACAAAAGCAACATCACTTAAAGTTGAAACATTAAACGAAATGCCAAACATATACCCTGGTATTGTGTAGCTATCTAACTGTGTTGCTTCATTCTTATAAAGGCTCCCATTATTTAAAGAGTAGGCAGCAGGAACAACCCCATAGGTCTCCATTGAAATGTAGGAAATTTTTATCTTTACATCAGAAGGCAGCTCAACTTCTTGACCATTTTCGTTGTTGATTAATGAAAAATCATAAAGCTTAACAAACCCTGGGGTTCCTTCAAATTGTTTGCTTAAGGCATCTAATATAGGTGCAGTATCTTTTAGAGTCGCAACTATCTTGGCGTTTTCAGGTTTAGGCAAGGTATCCGAGTTTGAGGTTATTTCAATCATTCCAAATTCAGAATGCGTTAGAAAATCAGCACCTTCCCATTGATACGAATATGTCTTTTCAGAGCTATCCGTTTTTTCTGAAACATCATCAGATTTTGAAAGCGTATTTTCAAGAACGGTAAGGTTTTCTTCCGAGTTTAAAGCATTTGTATTATTGACAGAACTGCCCTTACTCTCCGTTGATGTTTGCTCAGAACTGTCATCTGACGTAGAAGTTGATTCAGACTCTTCTGTCGCTCCAGCAGACGAATCTCCTGTATCGTCCGGAGACGAATTATCGCTACTATCAGTTTCAGAAGATGAAGTCGCAGCAGTATCTTCTTGCTGAGTTACCGCTTGCTCATTAGTGGTATCCGCATAAGCCAGCGCAGGCATTTGCCCAACCATCAGCACGAAAGCCAGCAAAATGGAAATAACGGTTCGTAAAACGTTATTACTCTGCCTTGATATTGTCTGCATATTCACACTCCTTTCTTGTTTTGTCCCTTTTGCACACAAGAGAACTATTTCCAACAATAGCGGCAGATGTAAGCCTCGGCTAACACCACTACACATAAAAGACCGTCTGCAACAGACGGCCTACAATCCCTTTTGCATAAATACAAAAGGGCATGATTTGCCACATGCGATGAAGTATAAAAACTGCGATTTTTTATACTAGTGACAAATGTTACTGTTGGTTAACTTTTTTGTATAGAGGAAAGTTTTTAGGGACAAACGATATCAAGCTAAAGAAGCATCAAAAGGCCGTAAGATCCAACGCCTGCCACAATACACCACACCAGCGATTTTGTTTTAATGGCAACCACAACAACAATGGCAGCAGCCCCCAGTGGCAAAGCACCAGGCCACAACCCCGCAGCAAACATATCAGGCGAAAGCAAATCGTTAGCGATCAAAGCAGCAAAAGCTGCAGGAGGAATAAAGGCAAGTGCCTGAGAGAGCCATCCAGGTAGATCACGCCCACGCAAGGCAAAAACGGGAACTACTCGGAATATCAAAATGGTAAGCGCGCAAGCTAAACCAATGAAGGCGAAATCAGTCCATGACATGAGCCTCACCCCCTTTACGAGCCACCACAATGCCTGCTGCTACGCCAATCAAGGCACCAATCAAAATTGCAGGGCCGCTCAAACCAAGACACTTACAAACGAACACGCCGAGTACCGCCATAAGTGCTGCAGCGATATTGGCTTTGGTTCCTTTTTGCGAAAAGAGCAAGCATAAGAAGATACTGGTCATCGCAAATGACGCTAAGGCGCTGGGAACCGTTAAGAGTGAACCCAGAATTACCCCAGCAGCATTCGCGAGTGCCCAGGTAGTCTGACAGCAAATATTAGCCGCTGTTGCCCTACCAACACTCCAGGTGCCCTTTTCAAAGCGACCTAAATTTACCGCGAAGGATTCATCGGTAACCGTTGCGCCGAACAAGAACGAAAGCTTCTTTTTTGCTTCGCCGCAAAAACGCGAAAGTGAAGCTCCATAAAGAAGCTGACGGGAATTCACTAGTGTCACTGAAGCAATAATGGCCAAGGCAGGAGATCCCGCTAACCACATATTAGGAATCATGTACTGCCCAGCACCCGAATAAAACAGCATCGACAGCAAAAATACCTGCAATGCACTAAGTCCTACCTGCTGACATAAAATGCCGCAAGGAATACCTAAAAATACATAGCCCAACATTACTGGCAATGCCGCGCTTAAAACTTCACGAGCCTTCACAGAAAATTTTTCTGAAGAAGCATTACTTGAAACTTGATCAGAAAAGCTCTCCTGGGCACTAGTTCCTTGATCGATATCTGTTGTTTTTGACTGTTGTATATCCTCATTCATAGCGCAAGAAAGCATAGCACGCTTTTATTGAACCGCGCTCAAAAAGTTAAAGGAATCGTTTTATCCCCTAGCGAAATGAAATCCATCACAAAATAGCTCCCCAATCATCAAAATATGATTGACGAGAGCTATTAGGTGCAGCTTGCAAGATTCGTCTGGATTAATGATTCCAGGTATGAGGAACAAACATATCCATAAAGAAGCTTCGTGCGTACCTATCTGTCATACCAGCAACGTAATCCGTTACTGCACGCAGAGGATCTCCGCCAGAGATAGCTTTCAAATCTTGAGGAACTTTATCGTAGTGACGAACAAAGTAATCAAAAACATCTTCAATTAAATGCTTTGCCTTAGCAACCTCAATCATGACAGGTTCTGAGGTATAGACATGATCAAACAAAAACGAGCGTAATTCCATCATGGCATCCCAAACGGGCTGGCTCATAGTAATATCATCGGTCTTTGCCGATGTTTCAATCATGTCGTGTACGAGCGTTTGAATTCTGGTGGAATGATTTTCTCCAAGTACTTTATGAGTTGATGCAGGTAAATCTTTTTCTTCAAGAGCACCAGCTCGAATAGCATCATCAATATCGTGATTAACATAAGCAATGCGGTCAGCCGTTGCCACAATACGACCCTCGAGCGTTTCAGCTCGCTGAGAACCGGTATGACACACAATGCCATCACGCACCTCAGCGGTTAAGTTCAACCCTTTGCCATTGTTTTCAATAACATCAACCACGCGCAGGCTCTGAATGTTATGGCGATATAATTGCTGGTTTTCAGGCGCGTTAGGATCAAGTCCTCTATGTTTTGCCAAACAAGTAGAAATAGCTTGTTCTCCCACATGGCCAAAAGGCGTATGCCCTAAATCATGTCCTAGAGCGATAGCTTCCGTTAAATCTTCATTGAGACCAAGCGCACGAGCAATCGTACGAGCAATCTGGGCTACTTCAAGCGTATGAGTAAGTCGAGTGCGATAGTGGTCGCCCTGCGGTGCTAAAAATACCTGGGTTTTGTGAGACAAACGGCGAAATGCCTTTGTATGCAAAATCTTATCGCGATCGCGCTGGTATTCACTGCGATACAAATCGCCTTCCGTTGAAAACATACGACCTTCAGACTCATCAGAAAACGCAGCATCGCTGGAAAGTCTGGTATGTTCCTGTTCTTCCTGATCTTCTCTCGTAACAAGTTTCATAACGCTTGCGCTCCTTAAGTTTTACGTAAGTTTTTGCGTACTCAGCTTCCCTAGTCTTCAACAATGAGCAAACGATGACATGAAGGGCACGTAGCGATAGGTGCCTCTGAACGAATCTTGCTCATACGACTCGAATCGAATGAACTGCGGCACGCACCACAAGAATCATTAACCAAATCAGCAAGAGCAACACCACCGCAACGCTCTAGAGTTTGTTCGTAGACTTTAAGCAAAGCAGGATCAACCATTGATGCTAGTTCGGTACGCACCTTTTCGCCTTCAGCGATTACCGCACGAAGAGAACCACCTGTTTTCTGGAATGATTCAACAAGCTGCTTTTCCTTTTCCTCCATAGTGGTAAGTGCTGACATAATCTGCTTCATAACAGGATTAATCTTATTGACCTGCTCTTCCACACGGCTCAATTCAAGCGCCACTTTTTCACGACGTTTGCGAACGCCATCTAGTTCTCGTGTTTTAGACGTTACTGCGCGATAATCGCCTTGAACTTCAGCTAATTCTGCAGTGATTTCTTCTTGTTTTGTTGCAAGCTGTTCATCTTCTTGAACCAATGAAGTAAGTTTGCCTTCTTCATTGTCAAGCATGTCTTGAACTTGCACTTTTTTCTTTAATATCTCGTCTTTCTTCGTGCGTACTTCAAGAATGGCCTCACGATGAGGAAGGTTTTGGAATTCTTTTTTTGCAGAAAGCACCTTACGGTCTGCTTCTTGAAGTTTACGAAGAATTGAAATGTCTTGTTCGGTAGCGTTCATCTGCCGTAAGCCTTTCTTTTATTTAGAGGAAATCAATATATACAATATCTCTGGTTTCTGAATGCCCCAACGTGCTTTAGCGACGAGAAGATTCAGGCGTGTACCAGTTATCCTTTTGGTTAATCATAGTAATACATTCCGAGGCAACCCCTGCAGCTTGTACATGAGCTGCAAGTACATCACACAACGGAAGCTCCGAAACATCATGACCCAATTCAATAATGCAAAGGCCAGAAAGTGATGCATCAAGAGCTTCGTGATACTTCACTTCACCACAAATAAGGCACTCTACCCCTTGTGCTAAGCACGCATCCAGTAGAGAACCTGCAGATCCACCACTGGTCACAATAGACTTTATTTCTTTAGTGGGTGAACCCCATACCCGAGGATGAGATCCAAATACTGAAACACATCGCGCACTTAAATGACGTAGCGAAACCTGCTCTTCGTCACGAGGTTTGCATATCCTGCCAAATCCTTTGGAACTGTCAAACTCTAAAGGTTCCAACACGCCAATTCCGCGCAAACGCAAAAGTTCTGGAAGCACATCAAGACCCGCCACGGACACATCTAGCGCCGTATGAAAAGACAGTATGCTCATACCCTGTTCGCACGCATAGCGAACGACAGCACCAGAAGTATGACCCTGAATGGATGCAGGAACAAATGAGGTGGGAGGATCAAGAAAAACAGGATGATGAGTTACTAAAACATTAGCACCAGATTGCTTTGCTGCTTTTAAGGCAGGGAGTGTGGGGTCAAGTGCAACAGCCACCCCTTGCACTACCTCAAGAGGATTTCCTACCAGCATACCCGTTCTATCCCAAGAACAAGCATCCTGCGCGGGCATTTCTCTTAACAGCAGACGCTCTAAATCACCCACTAAAAGTGCCGTGTTTTTCGGTGCAAGCGTTGCTGCATCATTGCGTTTAAGAGATGTTTCTTGCCCTGACATAGCAATACCCTCTTTCATCTATACCATTTTTAAAGCCCCTTGCAGGGAATTACGTATTCTATCCTATACCTTACGTTATTTCGTCAACGTAAAATATCAAGCAAGAGAAATGGTCCTAATATCTCCATCAGGACGGACAACGCTTACCTCGCGATACCCTGCTTCATACATCCAACGATATCCTTCTTCGATAAATTGATTTACCTTAGAAGGCTGATGTGCATCGGCGCCAATAGTGCAACGCACGCCAGCACGTCTAAATTCTCGCAATAGATCTTGGCAAGGAAACATTTCCTTGCACGCATAGGTAAGACCCGATGTATTAACTTCTACCATGCGCTGTGCCTCTGCCGCTGCCTCTGCAGCATCTTTGAAGAGTGGAAGAGGGTCAAAACTGGGCATACGGTTGAATTTTTTCACTAAGTCAGGATGAGACATAACGGTAAAAGGAACATCTGACATTACCGCTTCGCACCATACTTCAAAGTAACGGCGCCATATATAATCTGGTCCTACTTCATCCCAGTAACCCCGTTGCGCAGGATCATCAAAAGGCCATAAATCCAAAAAGTGAACTGACCCCAAAATCAAATCAAAGGGTTCATAGGATTCACTGGTAAATTCACGATCTTCACCTTCACCCAACCAGTCAAGTTCGCAACCTACCAAGATTTCCATATCTGGATACAGTTCTCGCTGAGCCTTAATACGAGTGATGTATTCATCTAGGCGAGATGCGGGCATAGAAACATAGTCGCGTGGATCAACTTCATGAGTAAGCGGATAATGTTCCGTCACGGCAATGTTAGTCATCCCTAGTTTATGTGCTTGCGCTACCAATTCTTCGATACTGCCATGACCATGATTAGTCATATCGGTATGATTGTGCTGACTTACTAATTCCATCCGCTACCTTGCCTTTTTCTCTATCTGCCCAAGATCCCTACCTGCTGTAGAGCGAAGTTAATCATGCTGCTATTTTATTTTGCGAACTTTTCGATAACCTCATCAAATGCCGTAAAGAACTTATCAATGTCTTGAGCGGTGGTATCTTTACCAAAAGAAAGGCGAAGAGCGCCTAACGCATCATCTCGCGGAACACCAAGTGCTTTCAGTACATGAGAAGGATCCAGGTCATGTGAAGCACACGCAGAACCACCCGAAACACAAATGCCCTGGCGATCGAGCTGCATGATAAGTGTTTCGCTCTCAATACCTTTCACTAAGACATTTACTATATGGGGAGCAAAACTCAAAGCATCCTTTTCTACCGCAACCGTTGGACGTACCGCCGAATAGCTAGCAAAACGTTCATAACATTCATCGCGCAAAACACGTAAACGCTGCGTTTCTTCATCCATAGCATTAAGTGTTGCTTGGCATGCAGCTGCAAAGCCTACCGCTCCCATAACGTTTTGAGTACCGCTTCGGTTTCCGCTTTCTTGTCCACCACCAACAATTTGCGCAGTAAAAGGAGTACGAGCCTTCAAGAATAAAGCGCCCATCCCTTTTGGTCCTCCAATTTTATGCGAGGAAATAGAAAGAGCATCAACACCCCATTTTTTCACCGACAAAGATATTTTGCCAAGCGCTTGGGTGGCATCAACATGAAATAGCGCACCAGCCTTATGTACAACATCGGCTAAAGCTGGAATATCCATCACGCTACCAACCTCATTATTAACAGCCATAATGGAAACCAGCATCACGCGGTCTGTCAAAACCTCTTTAAGTGCCTCAGGCGTAATATGACCAGAAGCATCAGGATCAACGTAGGTTATTTGAGCACCCCAGTGACCCAACACTTCTGCCGCTTCCAGTATTGCTTCATGTTCAATTGAAGACACTACAATTTGCGGCACACATTCATGATCACCAGATTGTTCTGCTTTCATCATGCAGGCATCAACAATGCCAAATAAAGCAGCATTGTCTGCCTCGGTTGCCCCTGAAGTAAATACAATTTCATCGGGGCGAGCACCAATGCCACGTGCAATCGTTTCACGCGCTTGCTCAAGAGAGCGAAATGCCACGCGGCCCATTTCGTACAAAGAATTAGCGTTTCCGGTACCAAAGCGCAATCCGTCAACACCTGACTCCAAATAAGGCAACATTGCCGTGCGTGCCTCTTCACACAAAGGCGCTGTTGCTGCCCAGTCAAGATAGGTAATAGTAGTTTCGTCTTTGGCGTTAGTTGCCATATATTCTCCCTGAAATAGTATTTTGTATGCTTTGCCACCCTAGACTAGCAAAGCGGTAATCTTACGTTTACCCCATAAAGGCACGTTAAAAGTAACTTTCAACGTAACGGATATCATCCAATAAGTTTAGCTTACCTCACATTAAGGCTGCATTGCTGCGCCTGCGTCGCGCAAGAACCCAATTGCCTCTTCAGGATTTGGCTGAGCAAAAACACCTGATCCAGCAACAAGAACATCAGCCCCTTGCGCACACACAAGCCCGGCGGTACGTTTTGCACTAATGCCGCCATCCACTTCGATAAGCAAATCGGGGTTAAGACGCGCTGCCATTTCTGCAACCTTGGCAACTCGCTCTTCGCTGCCTTCAATATAGGATTGTCCAGAAAAGCCAGGAAAGACACTCATTACCAAAACCATATCCAAATCAGCGATATAGGGCTCCAATGATTCAATGGGATAGTCTGGCTTTAAAGTAAGAGCAGGATGTGCTCCAGCTCTGCGAATTCGCTCAATTACTGTGCGAACTTCAGAATCATCATGTAACGCTTCCATATGCACAGAAACCCAATCAGCGCCTGCTTCTAAATACCAATCAAGCTGCTCTAAGGGATTTGAAATCATCAAGTGCACATCGAGCGGAATAGTTGTGATGCGTTTTAGCTGTTTAACGAAAGGAACACCCAGCGTAAGATTTGGGACAAAATGACCATCCATAACATCTACGTGGATGAAATCAGTGCCACCTCTCTCCAGCATATGAATATCTCGTTCCATATTCATAAAATCAGCTGAAAGAATTGAAGGTGCAATTTTTATTTCGCCAAACACCGCTGACCCCTTTCCTGTTTTTGTGATGTAGGCTGATTATATTCAATCGGATTCTTAGTTGATACTTCTCTAAGACTTTATTTCTTTCTTGTACGTCATAATGTATTGGGCGCTTGCTCTTCCAAAGAGATTAAAAATTGTTTTACTGCAGGATTGGTAACAAACCCTCCCATATCTCCATGCATTCCAATAACACGATGACTGGGAATAAAAAACGGAAGCGGGTTATGGCTACATGCAGAAGAAATCGCATGAAGACCCTTGGGTGTTCCTAAATCGGACGCCACTTGAGCATAGGTGCGTGTTTGTCCATAAGGAATGGAGAGCACATATTCCCATACCTTTTTCTGAAAAGCACTTCCTATAGGATTGAGAGGCAAAGAAAAAGAGGTGCGCTTGTGCGCTAAATATTCCAAGACTTGACTTGATGCCTTGTTAGTTAACGCACACGCCTTATACTCGCCTTCAAATTCCGCAACACCAAAGGCAACATGAGTAAGCGCTGATCCATCACAGGCTATAGTTATTCTGCCCATAGGGGTACGATAAATAAAATACGAATGATGGACGGTGTTCATACGCTTTGCAGGCATGATTTCACTTCATTCATTGAAGCTCTTCAGGGTTCTTCAAGCCCCAAAATTCTGTAGTAAGCGGTCTGCTGAATAGCTCTGTTGCAATAGCATCCAGTGCGCCATGTTCCCACACAATAGAACGAACCGCTGTCGTTATAGGAAGCTCCACGCCATAGCGCTGCGCCAAAGGACAAATGGTTTTACAAGCAAGAGCACCTTCTACCACCATATGAGTACGTTCTTCATATGCTTCAAGCGTACCGCCTTGAGCAAGCGCTTTTCCAAAAGTTCTGTTTCGTGAATGTTCTGAGGTGCAGGTAGCAATCAAATCGCCAGCGCCAGCAAGTCCCATTACGGTAAGCGCGTTACCGCCACACGCTGTAACAAGGCGACTCATTTCTGCCATACCGCGGGTCATAAGCATTGCCGCTGTGTTGTCGCCATACCCCATGCCATACGAAGCACCTACCGCAATTGCTATAACATTTTTGAAAGCAGCGCACAGTTCAACCCCGATGTAGTCTTCGGAGGTATAGCAACGAAACGTTGGCGTCGTAAATAGATCACGAAAATAGCAAGCTATTTCTGCATCAGGTGAAGCTATAACGGTGCCCGCCGGAATACCAACCACCACTTCTTCAGCATGATTAGGTCCCGAAAGCGCCGCAAGCCTATTGATATTGCCTAAAACTTCCTCAAAAACCTGCATAGGCACTAAACCCGTATCTTCTTCAACGCCTTTTGAGCACAAGATAATCGGGGTAGTTGAAGAAACAAGTGGCACCAGTTGCTGAGCAAAAGAACGCATGAGGCGAGATGGAGTTACCATCACAATTGCCTCTGCTCCATCGACGCATGCAGCTAAATCGTCAGTAGCAGAAATAGTTTCCGCCAGCATTATGCCCGATAAATAACGGGGATTCCGATGCGTTTGAGTAATACCCTGGGCAACTTCAGCTTTGCGCGCCCACATACATACTTCGTTTCCACCTAAAGCCAATGTTTGCGCTAGAGCAGTTCCCCACGACCCGGCGCCTACAACTGCAATCTTTGCCATAGCGTGCCTCTTACTTTTACTTGGTTTCTTTTGTTTCTTCAGGCTTCTCTTTCTTATTGGACTCTTCAGATTCCTCAGAACCCTCAGGGATCTCAGACTCATCAGACTTTTCAGATATCTTTTTGTCTTCTTCCGCAGAATCCTTTTGTGTCTCTTGCGGCGGTTCCTCCTCGGATTCCTCTACGCAAGTATCATCATGGGGTTCTTCTTTAGACTCTTCCTGTGCTTCGTTAGAATCTCCTTCGTTTGAGTCTGCGTTCTCTGATTCTTCTTTGCTGGAATCTTCTTCGTTAGAATCTTTATCCTCAGAGTCTTCTTTATCGAAGTCTTCTTTGATTTCTTCTGTTAAATCCTCTTCAGCTTTTTCTAAGTCCTGATCGGCTTGTTCGTTGTCTTCTAGATCCTCATCGGTTTGTTCTTCAGCATCAGCTTTCTTATCACCAATTTTGTTTTCATTACCCGCAATAAGTCGCTTGATATTTTCGCGATGAGCCCAAATTACCGTCAGTGCCGCTATGGTGCAAATAACAACAGAAATGTAATTACCCGCAAGATAATACATCGAGAAGAAGGGGCATGCCGCTGCCGCCGCAATAGAACCTACAGAGACATACTTTGTCGTAGCAACCAACACAACAAATATCAGCAGTTCGAGCAACGTTCCCGTTATACCAAAGGTAGAGACAAGGCAACCCACCGCAACAGCGATTCCTTTCCCTCCTTTAAATTTAAGCCAAGGACTAAAAATATGTCCCCAAATACAACCCAAAAATGCAATGCTTAAACAAATTTGCGTCAGACGATAATGCAAAAAGTTGTTTTCAGGATTTGGCCCTGTAAGACCTAAGGTAATACAAAATTCATGCAATGCTGTCATATCGGTAAGTACTTGGGTGGCAAATACTGTAGCAATAATGCCTGCAACAACGCCCTTGCCGAAATCGAGCACAAACACCGCAGAGCCGCCCACTTTTCCAAGTGTTCTCATAGCGTTTGTAGTCCCAATATTGCCTGAGCCATGTTCACGAACGTCTGTGTGATAAAATCCGCGAGAAATAATTACGCCCCAAGGGATAGAACCCAACAAAAACGCAATTAAAAACAACAATCCCAGATAACCAAGACAATCAAGCATTACATTAGTCCTTCTTCTTAAACTTCATGCGAATCGGCGTACCTTCGAAACCAAAGGTCTGACGAAGACGGTTTTCCAGGTAGCGTTCAAATGAAGGCTCAATTAAATCGGGGTGATTGCAGAAAAACGTAAAGAAGGGCGGCTCTGTACCCGTCTGCGTAACGTACTTGAGCTTAAGGATGCGCTTTCCCTTTGAAATGGTGTGACCAAATTCTCGAATATCTTGGAGCCATACATTTAAGCGGCTCGTAGAAATAACCGACGAATACTGTTCGTAGGCAGTATCAATCGCATCCCAAATTCGATGAACATTTTTACCCGAAAGTGCTGAAATCGCGATAACAGGAGCATAGCCAACAAAGGTTAAGCGGTCTTCAATGCGTTCGCGAATTTCCGCCTTTGCTTCAGGACCCTCAACCAAATCCCATTTGTTAAGCAACACAACCATCGCACAGCCACGTTCTGCTGCCATACCAGCAACACGCTGATCCTGGTCGGTAAGACCAAGAGTTGCATCTATTACCAAAAGAACTACTTGAGCTCGGTCGATGGCGCGCATAGCGCGAACGAATCCGTAGTATTCCACATCTTCATGGACTACGCTCTTCTTACGAAGACCTGCGGTATCAACAATGGTGTAATACCTACCTTCATGTTCTACCGTGGTGTCAATAGCATCGCGCGTTGTTCCTGCCACATCAGAAACAATAGAGCGATCATTGTTGGTAAGCTTGTTAGTAAGAGAAGATTTTCCCGCATTTGGACGACCAATAATTGCCACATTGACAGAATCTAATTCGTCTTCTTCAATCTTATCTTCAGGGAACAACGAAACTATTACATCCAGCAAATCACCCGTACCCGTTCCATGAAGCGCAGACACAGGATGGGGATCGCCTAAACCAAGCTGATAAAATTCCCAGATTTCACCTTCCTGCTTTACACTATCAAGCTTATTTACCGCTAGCAAAACAGGCTTCTTAGAACGACGCAAAATACGAGCGACTTCTTCGTCATCTGCATTGATGCCAGTTTGACCATCAACCAAAAAAATAATTACATCTGCTTCATCGGTTGCGGCAAGCGCCTGAGAGGTAATAGAGCTCTGGAAAGCATCGTCGCTTCCCATTTCAATACCACCAGTATCAATAAGAGTAAAAGAACGACCATTCCAATCAGCAGTGTGATACGAACGATCGCGCGTTACGCCACGCATTTCATGAACAATAGCTTCATTGTTTTCCGCAAGGCGGTTTACCATTGTTGATTTACCTACATTAGGACGTCCAACAATAGCAACAATAGGTAATGACATATTCGCTCCTCATATGCGGATAATTGCGGATATTTCTTTCTCAAGCTTTCAGGATACCACGGGATGCGGTTATAACTGATTTAAAAAGGCTACTACACTTTCAATTTGATTGTCAGGAGTAGAAGCACCCGCCGTTACCCCCACTGTTTTGAGACCATGAAACCATTGAGGATCTATCTCTTCAGGAGACTCGATATGATAAGAATGGCTACAGTGCTGAGAACAAATTTCAAAAAGGCGTGTGGTGTTCGAAGAGTTACGTCCCCCAATTACCACCATAGCATCAACTTGTTGAGCAAGCGCAATAGCAGATTTTTGTCGTTGTGTTGTGGCAGAGCAGATAGTGTTTTTAACCTCAACATCAAGCCCGCGCCCCTCTAAAGCAGAAAGCACTTCAGTAAGCTTTGCTTCAGATTGAGTTGTCTGTACTACTACACCGATTCTTTGCGGTAAATCAAAAGGAATATCATCTACGTCGCCAACGATAGTGCATTGACCACCTGCAACACGAGCATGAGCAGAAATCCCTTCCACTTCAGGATGTCCCTCTTCACCCACCACAATGACATGACGACCATCGCTAGCCAATTTAGCGGCAGCACGCTGAGCACGCATTACATGAGGGCATGTTGCATCAACTACTTTAAATCCATGTTCTTTAATATCGGTTATTACCTGAGGTACTACTCCATGAGATCGAATAACTACCTCATCAGCATTAATTGCCTCCACCGAATCGGCAACATGAATACCCTGTTCCTCAAGTTCAGCAACAACACGAGGATTATGAATAAGAGGGCCGAGAGTACAAACCGACCCACTTTCAGCTGAAGCCTTCAAAGTCATATCAAGCGCTCGCTGAACACCATAGCAAGCACCAGCATGTTCTGCACGAATAACGCTTAATGTGGCCACTTATGACTCCTTTTTATAATCGGGCAAGGTAGCTGGATCAAAAGGCTCAATGGGATGCTGTTCAAACACCGCAGTGTAATCCTTGGCATCAGGAAATAACTCAACCATATTAATTTCCTGGACAGGACAATTAAACGTAAGTGCATAGGCTTCACGCATGGTATACCACGCACAAGCGTCCATTCGCTCATCTTTAGGTAAAAAGTCAAACGAATCAAGCGAAATAGGCTCTCCAAAACGTGCGATTACCTTAGGAAAGCGCACCCGCTCCCCTTTGCGCTTGATGTTAGCCACATTTTCTAAGCCAAGAGGAACAATGGGCGCCTTACCCATACGAGCAATCAATACCGCGCCAGCATGAAGTTCTGGCTTGTTGCTGCCCTTGCTACGCCTGGTACCTTCAGGAAAAATACCAACCCATTCGCCATTTTTAAGCATACGAGCGGCTCGTTTCATCGCACTGCGATCGGCGGTGTTTCGCTTGATAGGAAACGCTCCTGCTCGAGAGATTATTTCTCCCAGCAAGTTGTTTCCCGCAACAAAAAGCGAATCACGTGCCATCAAACGCAACCACGCACGAGGACGAACCGAAAGAAAAGCAACAACCACATCAAGATACGAATAATGAGGCGCAATGAGCACTGCACCTGTTGTCTTGCCCTTAAATTTATCTATCACTTCTTGGTTTTCAATTTTCATGCGGAAAAAGACACGAAAAATGAAGTTCAAAATTCCTGCAATAATATAAATTAACAGTCGTGGAACATGGTTTGTTTGATCATTGCCCATACAGGGACGATCCCAAAATTCCTCATGAACGTTAAATTTCATGAATTACATCCTTGCTTGTGCCTGAGCGCAAATCATCGCAATAATATCTTCAATATATTTGCCCGTGGAATCTATCTGAATGGCATCTTCTGCTGGACGCAGTGGTGCTGTATCACGACTCGAATCCAATTCATCACGACGAATAATATCGGCAAGAACTTCATCGTAGTCAATAGAACCAACACCACGATCGACATTTTGACGCACACGCCTGTGCGCGCGTTCTTCAGCTGATGCCGTCAAAAATACCTTTACCTCTGCCTGAGGAAAAACTTCCGTTCCAATATCGCGGCCTTCAACGACATAATTCCCTTGAGAACCAATGCGGCGCTGCTGTTCAAGCAACGCTTGGCGAACGGCAGGTACCGCAGAGACAGGGGAAACGCTTTTATCGATTTGTGCCGTGCGAATTTCGTCAGTAATTTCCTGCCCATCAATAAACACACGACGCGGAACGGGATCTCCCTCGACATGACCAAAGCTAATTTCGTGGTCGCGCGCTATTTCTCCAAGTGCTGCTTGATCATCAAGAGCTACACCATCATTGAGTGCTTTCCAAGCTACCGCGCGATACATCGCACCGGTATCAAGACAAGAAAAACCAAGATTTTTTGCTACCGCTTTTGCGACGGTAGATTTACCAGCACCCGAAGGTCCATCTATTGCAATAATCACTGAGCAAGCCCCCTTAATACATCCAAAAAACGAGGGAAGCTTACTGAAATGCAGTCAAAATCAATAATCTCTACCGCATTGCGCGAGCACAGACCAGCCAAAGCCCACGTCATGGCAAGACGATGGTCTTTGCGAGAATCGAATACCAAACCTTTAGGTATCTCCAAATCAGGTTGTCCTTCGATATAGAGATTATCGTTTTCTGCCCAGGCATTAACACCCATAAGCTCTAAGCCCTCAATAATAGCCTCAAGACGATTAGATTCTTTTTTGGTTAATTCATTTACCCCGCGAAATACCGTTATGCCCGAAGCGTGTGCTGCCACAAGGGCAAGAACAGGGATTTCGTCAATTTCTGATGCAATATGCTGTGAAGGAATTTCGCAACCACGCAAATTGGGTGTATAGGCCGCTTCAATAATACCGATAGGCTCTTTGCCCTCTGCGGTAAGATAGCGAACCTCAATAGAAGCACCCATACGTTCAAGGGTGCGAATGAAACCAACGCGACCAGGGTTCAGGCTTACGTTTTCAATCTGAATTGAGCTTCCTGGCTTTAGCAATGTTGCGCAAATCAAAAATGCCGCTGATGAAGGATCGCCTGGAACATCGATTTCGTTTGCCTGCAAGGTCACAGGACCTTCTACCCATGCACGACGGAAAGCCATACCAGCCTTAACGCCAAATTCAGGCAACATCAGTTCAGTATGATTTCGCGAAATAGCGGGTTCGTTAATAACCGTTTCACCTTTAGCTCCTAGCCCCGCTAGAAGTACTGCCGTTTTAAGCTGCGCTGACGCCATAGGAGAATCATAGGTAATTGCCTTGAGGTTTGGTGTTCCCATGATGGTTGCAGGAAGTGTTTCACAGGCTTCAGGCTCAAAACAAACACCCATTTTCATCAATGGCGCAATAATGCGACGCATAGGGCGTTTCTTCAGGGAATCATCACCAGTAATTTCGACGCGAATATTCCAAGGCGCCAAAATACCCATCAAAAGACGTGCCGTTGTACCAGAATTACCACAATCGATAGGTTCACTGGGCTGCTTTGGGCCGTTAGATCCCCAACCAGTAATACCACCTGCAAGAGAACCATCAATTTGACGCTCAAGAGCAACATTGGCACCAAGCGCCGACATTGCCGCAATAGTAGAGCGCACATCAGCGGAGTCCAACACACCCGTTAAACGAGAAGTACCTTGCGCCATAGCAGCAAACATGATGGCACGATGAGAAATCGATTTATCTCCTGGAACCACCGCAGCGCCATCCAAAGGACGCGCCAGAGGTTCTATACGAGTTGCATTTGGCGAATTCATGAGTTACTCCTTAAACAAAGGGTTGAACGAAACACTAAATCCAGCCTTGATAAGCTGAGTCGAAAGTTTACCAATATCTCCTTCATCAGTAAGAATAAGATCAAGCACCGCACTTGACGACGTAATATGATCTATATCTATAGACTGTACGTTACAACCCGCCTGTGATGCAATAGTTGTTATTTCTGCAATAATGCCAGGGCGGTTTGTAAGAGGAATACGTACTTCCAGCAAATCCTCGGTTGCAGGTACCCATTTTGCAGGCAGGGCACGACGTGCATTCGCCGCACGATCAAGCAAGGCAGTGAACTGAGGCTTATCGCCATCACGCAACGTATCCGCATAATCTTTCAGGATGGACTGAATTTCATCAAGACCCTCCACGATGGCGCTACGATTATCAAAAGCAATACCCGTCCAGAGTACGGGCGATCCTGCGGCTATGCGAGTAGAGTCCTTAAATCCACCAGCAGCTAAGCGGAACAGCGCCTCTTGGTCTCCCGCATGGCGAACCGCCAATTCAACAAGAGAAGAAGCTACAAAATGAGGAACATGGCTTACTATAGCCACTACCTCATCATGGGTATCTCGAGGAAGCGAAACTACGCGAGCACCAATGCCTGTTAGCATCTCGTGCAAATCAGCATAATCTTCGGCGGAAGTTTGTTCATCAGGACACAAAACCCAATGAGCGCCCTGGAACAAAACATCACTTGCTGCTTCAATGCCGCTCTTTTCTGAACCTGCCATCGGATGACCAGGGATATAGTTTTCAGAATGAACAAGAATGTCTTTTGCTTGCTGACTTACCAATGCCTTAGTCGAACAGGTATCGGTTACTACTCCCTGAAAATCAGCATCAGCAATCAAGGTAAAGTAGTCATGAACTACCGGTACGGGCGTTGCGATCATTACCAAATCACATTTATTCAAAGCCTGCGAAAAATCCTGTGATGCCTCATGTGGGGCCAACATGCCCTCATTAATCCACCCACGCTCTTTAGCTTGAGCAATTGCTTCTTCAGAAGAATCAACACCAATAATATAGGAATCGGGATAAGCCGCACGATACGCTATCACAAACGAGGAACCAATCATCCCAAGACCGATAGTCATTATTGTTGTAAAACGCGTATTCATAATTACGAAATCCTTTTTCCTTTCTTGCGTTCGATTCTCTAATACAAATCGTCTCATTCAAAAATTTTACCATTGCTTACTTTTGTTCAGGCGCGCATCTGTCTGCCTGTAGCACGTCCGTTTAGACTGTTATGAAGTCTATTCAGAGAACGCTTGTTCACCCACAGCATTCCTTAAACGGATAATTTCTTCCTCCGACAAAACACGATAACTTCCCTTGGCAAGTCCACCTAAATCAAGAGGGCCAAATTTAGCTCGATGAAGACGAATAACAGGATGCCCCACCGCTTCGCACATGCGCTTTACCTGACGCTTTTTTCCTTCATGGATGGTAATGCTCAAAACACTATTGCCTCTAAGGTGTTTCATAATTGAAACATTTGCAGGTGCCGTTATTCCATCATCAAGTTGCACCCCTTCACGAAGCTGCGCTAAAGCAAGCTCTGTTGGTTTTCCCTTGACCAATGCGTGATATTCTTTGTCCACATGGTAGGAAGGGTGAAGTAGAGCGTTTCCTAGCTCCCCATCTGTAGTAAACAGCAGCAATCCCGTAGTGTCATAATCAAGCCTTCCAATCGGAAAAAGACTAGGATAGTCCTGTATAGGAACCAACTGTGAAACACAAGGCCTTCCGCGATCATCGCTCATAGCAGTCAAATACCCTTCGGGTTTGTTGAGCATAAGTACTACTGTGTCGTTTTTAAGCGAAACTTGAACACCGTCAACGCTGACACAATCTTTTTCTGGTTGAACCTTAGTGCCCAGCTGAGAAACAATCTCGCCATTTACCGCAACACGCCCATCCAGAATAATCTGCTCACACGCGCGTCTGCTTGCTACCCCTGCACGAGCAAGAAATTTTTGCAACCTCATGAGAGATTCAGAATCAGTCATCTTCATCAAAAACCAATTCATCAAAGTTGATTTTTTCTACCGCACCTACCCCTGCAGCAAGCGCATCTGAAAGCATCGTCTGCATAGCTTCTTGCATAGATTCCGCACGAGCAAGTTGCTCTACCTGTTTTTCGGTATCGTCTTCTAAGCTGTATGCCTCATCTTCAGGCCGCACCACGTTAAGTCGCTCGGCAATGAAGGTGCGTGTTTCTTCATCGGGCGCGAAAGATTCAAGCGGGGGCAGATCAGCAACAGAGCGCAAACCGAACTTCTCCAAAAACGTTCGCGTTGTCGCATACAAAACAGGATTTCCAGGAGCATCTTGGGTTCCCGCTTCTCGCAACAACCCCTTTTCCACTAATGAATTAATAGAGCTGTCCGAACTTACCCCGCGAACTGAAGCAACCCCGTTGCGCGTAATAGGCTGACAATAAGCAACCACCGCTAGGGTTTCAAGTGCTGCCTGAGATAGTTTACGAGTATCCCAAGACACCACGTATTTTTCTATAAGCTCATGATATCGAGGGTGTGAATACAAACGCCACCCACCTGCTACTTCACGCAGCTGAATACCGCGCTCGTCTTTTTCCAGGAGTTGTTGTAACTCCTCTAGGGCTGCTTGGATACGAGCAGGTTGCACCTCAAGCATGTCGGCAAACGTAAGTACGGTTACGGGCTCATCGGTCACAAACAACATTGCTTCGAGGGCGCCTAAGAGCCAGGATTTTTCTGACTCCTGTATGGGTGACTCCTGAATTTCAGGTTCTTGCATTTCGGATTCCTGCATTATTCATCCTCTAATACCGAATCGAACTCATTATCTTCATCTAGTATTTGACGACTTCCACCTTCAACATACCGTATCTCTATATCGCCAAATAATTCATCTTGACGCAATGAAACCATATTGCGTTTAAACAATTCCAATACCGCCAAAAAGGTAACAACAATAAGATGAGGATCATCATTACTAGAAACAAAATCGGAAAAGTGCGCTCCACCTTGTTCACACACGCGATCGTAAACACTTCTCACCTGAGTTTCTACTGGGATTACACGAGCTGCAATATGCTCAGATTCAAGCAAGAAAACATCACGTCGCGCTATGCATGCCGCACAAAGTTGCCCAAGCTGCTCTATCTGTACCCCTTTTAAATAATCGGGAACCAACGTTAAAAAGGAACGATCTGGACCAAAAGGACGTGCATGCATCCGCTCTTCTGCATCATAGCGACTCTGAAGAGCGCTTGCCGCATTCTTGAACTTTTTATACTCCAATAAATGCTCAACCAGAGCATCACGCATTTCACTTGGAGAAAGGTCTTCATATTCCTCTTCAAGTTTTTCCGCTTCATCATGTGGGATTAAACTAGCTGCTTTAATTTCCAGCAGTGTTGAAGCAACCAACAAAAAGTCGCTTGCCACATCCAAGTCAACGTTTTTCATCCGTTGAACTTCGGCCAGATACTGATCGGTAATTTTCGATAACGAAATAGAGCCAATATTAACTTTTTGGCGACTCACCAAATAGAGCAACAGATCAAAAGGGCCCTCAAAACTTTCTATACGAACGCGGTACGACATCTATTCGAGCCCCTCAAAGTTGTTCTGTCGAAGTGCTTCATATATTCCCAAGGCCGCTGCATTTGACAGGTTAAGAGAACGCAAACCCTCGCGCATGGGAATACGCACGCATTCGTCTTTGTGCGCCTCTAGCACATCATCATCTATTCCGCGGCTTTCGCGACCGAAGATAAGGTACACTTCCCCTTCATAGATTTCATCGCTGTAGGTTTTGTCTGCTTTGCCAGTGAAAAAATACATTTTTTTGCCCGCGTTTTCCTCTAAAAACTGCGGCACACTAGCATGGCGAACAATTCGCACCTTATCCCAATAATCAAGACCAGCACGTGATAAATTACGTTGCGTCGCGCGAAATCCCATGGGTTCCACCAAATGAAGCGTTGCACCAGTACAAGCACATGTTCGAGCAATATTTCCCGTATTCTGAGGAATCTCTGGCTCAAACAGCACTACATGCAAGTCAAGACTCACGACAGTGCCTCCTTGCTCTTTTTCATTTCTTCTTCTATTTCCTCAGAAAGCATAATCCATTCTTCCTCATGAGCTGCCAAGGATGCTTTTAATTGCGCATGCTCAGCTATAACGTCACTCGATGCATCTTCATTCATATAGAAATCAGGATCTGCTAACAAAGCCAAAATTTCATCCATGCGCTTAGATTCACGCTCAATAAGCTTATCGAGCTCTGCCACGCGTTTACGCTGAGTTTTTAGTGCTGCATACACACGATTTCGTGCTTGTGCCTCTAAGCGCTTCTGCTCTTTTGTTTTAGGGGCCGAACCCTTCGGCGCAGTCAGACCATCAGTCGAAGTTCTTGCGCCTTGCAAGCCTTGAGAGGTCGCATTGGAAATCTGGCTGCTTGGCGTATTTGAATCGCTCTTTTTGGCAAAAGCACCTGAAGCTGCCTGGGCTGGCGCCTTAATTGCGCGATTAGTTTGTTTAGTGGCATTGGAAGCAGAAAAACGCGAAGATCCTTCCGCAATAGCTTGCGCTTCCTGTTCTGTCTTAAACAGGTAGTAATCATAGTCACCCGCAAACGAGGTCACTTTCCCTGGCTTTATTTCGATAATACGATTAGCAACTGATCGAATAAGATGCCTATCGTGAGTAATCAAAACGATAGTGCCTTCAAAATGCTGTAGGGCTTGTTCAAGAATATCTGCACTTGCAATATCAAGATGATTGGTTGGTTCGTCTAAGCAAAGCAAAGGCTTTGGAGCCACCAGCATTTTTGCTAAGGCAAGACGACACTTTTCTCCACCAGAAAGTACGGAAACTTTTTTATCCACATCGTCATTTTGAAACAGAAACGATCCCAACAAGGTACGAACCTGAGAAATACTCCAACCAGGAGCAACGCTGTCCAATTCCTCAAAGACCGTATTACCAGGATGCAGTTCTTCTAGCTGATGCTGGGCAAAATAAGTTTTGCTCACGTGTGTTCCATATCGTATGGAACCAGCATCAGGCTCAAGAACCCCTGCGATCATTTTCAGCAATGTGGACTTACCCGCACCATTCGGGCCTACCAACGCTACCTTTTCACCACGGTAGAGCGATAAATCCAACCCGTCATATATTACTTTTTCACCAAATGCCTTGTGAATGTCTTTGATTTCCACCACAAGATCGCCAGTGCGCGGAGGCTGCTGGAAATTAAAATGAACGCTTTTACGCTCTGGCGGAACTTGAATGATTTCCATGCGTTCAATTTTTCTAATACGATCTTGCACTTGCTTAGCTTTAGTAGGCTTATAGCGAAACCTATCAATAAATGCCTGCATGTGAGCAATTTCTTCAGCTTGTCGAGCAGCTTGTTCTTTCAGCTTTTCTATACGCTCTTCACGCTGTTGTAAGTACGCAGAATAATTGCCTTTATACAGCTGAACATGACCCAGATCGATCTCAGCAACACGATCTACCATATTGTCCAAAAAGTCACGGTCGTGGCTAACTACGATCACGCTGCCAGAATAACTGCGTAAAAACCCTTCTAACCAACGCACACTTTCAAGATCAAGATGGTTGGTAGGCTCGTCCAACAAAAGAACTTCAGGATTGCGAGTAAGAAGTTTGGCAAGTGCAATTCGCATTTGCCAACCACCAGAAAAATCGGTGGTCAATCGCTCCATGTCGTCTTCACCGAATCCAAGACCAAATAGAACCGCACGTACGCGCGATTCTAATTCATAGCCACCCATAGATTCGTAGACATCGCGCGCCCTACCATAAGCAGAAAGCTGTTGTTCAGTGGGGTTATCCCCCAAAGCAAGCTCTAAACTGCGCACTTTCTTTTCTTGACGCATGATTTCATACTGAGCAGACAACACCTCTTCAAAAATGGGATTCTCACCCATTTCGATGGCTTCCTGCTCTAAATAGCCTACTTTAGCTCCTTTAGCAAATAAAACGCGGCCACTATCGGCATCTTCATGACCTGTGATGATATTGAGCAGCGTAGTTTTACCTGCCCCATTAGGGCCTACCAAAGCAAGACGATCATGCTCTTCAAGCTTGAAGGTTACATCAGAAAATAACGTTCGAGATCCGAACGATTTGGTTATATGTTCTAGTTGCAAAATCATAACGATTAATTATAGCAACGTTCAGCCATAGCTGAGCGCGCACAATTAATCAATAAAAATATGATCCGTATTGGATAGATCAAGTTTATGATCACGAACAAAATCAATAAAGTGATCAACGCAATAAGGGCGATAATTCTTTTCGCCAAATATTAAGTACACCATATGCGAAAAACGACGCTGTTCTTCGGCGTTGTTGTACAGTGGCTTAATCACAATATCGTCTACCGTATGCGGGAAGAATGTATCCAGCATAACCGCATAATCAGAGCCTGTTGCAGCAAGACCTGCCAAGATAGATTCATCTTCGTACGAATAGCGAACGTTTTCCACGCCATAACTATCAAGAAGTCGCTTTACCGACGCACCCAAAGGCACTTCTTCGCGATAGGAAATAATAGACTGCCCAATTAAATCCTCAGGAGTTAAGAATGGCTTTGCGGCAAGCGGAGAATCTGGATTCATCGATACCACAAGAAGCTGTTCTGCCACTGGGATCTTCTGGATACCCGTTTCCGAACCATCGCAAGCACAAAACGCTACATCGTGCTTTCCTTCATAGATGCCAGCTATTAATTCTTGAGAAGGCCTTTGGTTAATATCGAAAACCGTCTCATGGTCATTGCTTGATAAATACAACTTCAATAAACGTGGTAAATAATCAGACTGCAAGGTAACAATACAACCAATATCGATCGTACCTCCGTCACCTTCGCCAGAATACCCCTTCATGATAGCAATGCCTTTATCCAGCTGTTCAAGCGAAGCATTTACATACTCCAGAAACTCAGAACCATATTTCGTTAACTCAACATTGCGACCTGCTTTTTGAAAAAGGGAAACACCCAACTCTTGTTCGAGCGACGAAATAGAGCCCGACAACGTAGGCTGAGTAATAAACAACTCTTTAGCAGCACGGGTATAATGCTGCAATTCTGCTAGTTTTCGAAAATAATACAGCTGAGATAGATTCATGCCTCGTACACCTCTGGAATGAATTAATACACAGAAATTATAACGTAATACCGATAGATTGGTCACAATTCATAAGAAAGAGCCCAATTTAATACAAGAAGAGACCTCGGCATAACCGAGGTCTCTCGTAAACTCTTATCGATTCGAGCTTGATAACGCTCTTGCAAGTGAGTTAGCAGAGTATCTTGCTTTAACGTTATTTAGTCTTCACGAAGCTTTTCCATAGCGCTGTAGCCAAACTGACGCTTGAATGCAGCCATTGCAACAATGGACATCAAAATTTCTACGCAGCTTACTACAAGCAGGAGGATCATCATAATCCAAACAGCGCTTGCCTCACCAACAGCGGTAGTCATGCTACCAACGATGAAGGGCAGGAATACTGATGCGAAGCCCATGAAGGTGTAGTACATACCTACATTACGGCCACGAGGACCTGGGCACATCATCTGACGCAAGGAAACACCCGTCTGGAGCATGCCGCCTGCAGCGGAGAAGCCCAGAACAGCAATAGCAACGTAAACAACACCAGCGCCAAGACCAAGAGGCAAAGCGATGATTACGAGTGCAAGAGCTGCTGCACCCAAAATAGAGTCAAACAGAATAACCTTCAGTGGTGACCAGCGAAGCTTACCCATGATCCAGGCCCAGAACAGAACAGCAATGATCGAACCAGCAGTATAAATAGAAGTCAAACCTGCTGCAGCTACGGGATCGAGACCAAGGTTGGTAATACCGAACTGCTTGGTGTATTGCTGAGCACCATACATTACGAACATGATGGTAAAGCCGAAGAACAAGGTAACAAACTGAATAAGAGCATTTGGCTGCTCGATCATAGCATCCTTAGCTGCCTGAATTTCAGCTTCAGCCTTGTTCTTTGCAGCAGAACTATCATCGTCTCCAGTTGCCATCTTACGTTCATCGTCATAAATAAAGGGCGTGAAGATTGCCATTACGGTAGCGATGATAGACATAACGATAGGAATCCAGATGTTGATCTGCCACGTATCGCCAGCATTCATAGCTGCCAAGAGAGGATATACAATACCTGACAAGGAGATAACTGCCTTGATACCAATAGTTGTAGAAGCAGAGTACTTTGGATTTGCTTCTGCAACTGCTGGGTAGAGCGATCCATCCCAGAAACCAGACGTTGCAACACCAGAGAGGAAGCCTGCTACGCAAGCAATAGTTGCATCAGTCGTGGTAAGCATGATAACGAATGAAATGATGTAGAGAATACCGCCGCCAACGGCCATGATCTTACGGCCAATGCGGTCAGAAATTTCGCCACCAATCCAAACACTTACAAATTTACCAACGCCGGTCCAGGTGATAGCCATAGAAACTGCTGCAGCACCTGCAGCTGCATCGGTAAATCCCCACTGAGTGTAGAAATTAACTTGATTTTGGCTGAAGATAATTGCTTGCACGCCGTGTGTTAAATAACACATATATACAGTAGCGATAGCAAACAAGTACTTCGTAGCTTGTTTAGCTGCACTCATCATTCTCCCCTTTCCTTAAAATGATTAAGTACAAAAGAAATTCCATAACCCTCTCCAAACCTATGGAATTCCTATCACCAAATGAACATGTTATGTATTCAAAATTTATAAGTCCAATAAATACCGTGAATGCATACTCGTCTTATCTATAAAAATTTTTTTAATAGCTTATAACAAAAATGATATGGATTTTCCTATAAGTCCTTATTAACTTACCTTTTCTTTAGTAAACACAAAGACCCGCATCGAAATGATGCAGGTCTTTGGAATTACATAAAATTATGTATTTGCCTATAAGGCGAAGATCTTAGCCAAAACGGTATTCGATACCCATGGTTGGTTGAGGATACTCCCACTTCTCGAGAATGGTTTCACCACAGATCATGCGGCAAGTACCGCATTCGAGGCAACCAGCATAGTCAAAGATTGGCTCGTCGCCTTCTGCTGGCATCTTGTACAGTGCAGCTGGGCAGCACATAACAAGCTTCTGGAATTCAGGATCGGAAGCCTTAACGCCTTCCTTGATCTTGATATGAGCATTTTCCTCATCAACATTGAACTTGTTGAGAGAAAGCTTCTCGTCGACGTTAACAGTGATATCGATCATAGAGCCTTCACACCCTTCATAGCAACCTTAGCAAGCTTGAACAGACCCTGCTTCTTTACAGGAGGCAAAGCGATCTTCATTACGTGCTGGCGAGGCTCACCGTCTACCATGAACAAAGGAGTCATGATGTCGCGGATCATTTCAGGATAACCACGGAACATACCTGGGCAGTTCTCCAAGAACTCAGGTGCATCCTGGTACATCTTCATGTCGCGCATTACGAAAGAGTTATCCAACATGGTCTTGTAATCGGACAAACCAGCCTTAGAAGTGTCACCTGCATCAAGAGCCTTAATAGCAGCCTTAGCAGCAATTTCGCCAGAAGCAACAGCTAAGTCCATACCGCGAACAGTATAGCCAAGGTTCATGCACAACATAGCAGCATCGCCAGCTACCAAAACGCCGTCACCAACGATTTCTGGCATCATCTTCAAGCCACCTTCAGGAACAACGTGACCAGAATATTCAACCGTCTTACCGCCAGCAATCAAAGGCTTGATTTCAGGACGATTCTTAAAGTTTTCAAGCATCTGATATACAGGGATATCCTGCTTCAAAACTTCGCTCATGGTTGCAACAATACCTACGGAAACAGATTCCTGGTTTGCGTAGATAAATGCACCACCGATGATACCGTTAGAGCAATCGCCAGCGAACAGCCAAGAAGCACCTTCGCCTGGGTTGCACAGGAAACGGCTTTCAATAACGTCAGCAGGAAGCTCAATGGTTTCCTTAGCGCCAACTGCTACCTGATGAATTGCAGGAGCCTTCTTGGAAAGACCCGCCTTAGAAGTAAGCAAGGAATTTACACCGTCTGCAAGAATTACTACATCGGAAGTAATTGCATCACCAAATGCGTCAATACCCTTTACCTTACCGTCTTCGATAATGAGGTTTTCTACTGCAATACCATAAATGTATTCAGCACCAGCATTTTCAGCCTGTTCTGCAAGCCACTGGTCAAAGGGGCCACGCAATACGGTGTAAGATTCTTTACCTGCTTCTTCGAGTTCACGCGCAGAGTAATCTACCGTGAAGTTAGAATCAGGCGACATAAGCGAAATACGCTCATGGGTAACTTTACGCTGCAAAGGAGCTTCCTCGTAATTTGGGAAGACCTTGGCGAGCGAATGCGTGTAAATACGACCGCCCGTCATGTTCTTAGCGCCAGCGTAGTTACCACGCTCGACAACAAGAACCGACTTGCCGGCGGACGCGAGGGTATAAGCAGCTACGTTACCAGCGCAGCCAGCACCCACGACAATCGCGTCAAAATCGGACATGCTTTTCCTTTCAGAGAGCGAACAAAAAAACAGGGCGCAGAAAACCTGCGCCCTGCAATAATAAGCTTTTTTTTACAGCTTTTCAATCAAAGCAGGAAGAACCTTGTAAATGTCACCTACAAGACCGTAGTCGGCCTGCTTGAAGATAGGTGCGTTCTGATCCTTGTTGATTGCGATGATGGTGTCAGCACCCTGAACGCCTACCATGTGCTGCATCTGGCCGGAGATGCCCAAAGCGAAGTATGCCTTAGGAGCGAGCTGCAAACCAGAAACGCCGATGTAGAGGTTACGAGGCATCCAGTCAACGTTCTCAGCGAGAGGACGAGAGCAACCAAGTTCGCCGCCAACCTTAGCGCAAAGGTCGCGAGCCATCTGGAGGTCTTCCTCAGCACCGAAGCCACGACCAGCACCAACAACAACGTCACACTTGGTGAGGTCAGCACCCTCGCGAGGAACTTCCTTAGTACCGCGAAGTACGAGAGGCTTCTCAGGAGCGGTGTATGCAATGGTTTCAACGTCGTCAGAACCAGTTGCTTCTGCGTCAGCAAAGCAAGTAGCAGCTACGGTATAGATCTTAGCGCCAGTTGCCTTCTGCTTGGTGGATGCGAGACCGCCGAAGTACATGTTGGAAACGGTGTCGCCATCGATTGCTGCTACGTCAGAGATAACAGCAGTGCCGAGCTTAGCAGCCAAAAGACCAGCAAGGATCTTGTTGCGAGGAGTAGGCTCAACGAATACTACGTCAGGCTGAGCTGCATCATAAGCAGCCTGTACGCCAGCAGCAGCGTTTTCTACAGGCTCGCCAGCAGGAAGCTCAACGTCATAAGCCTTATCAGCAACACCCGTAAGAGGAGCACCCTTTACGACTGCCAATACTACTTCGTCGGCGATAGAACGTGCACCAGCGCAAAGAGCGCGCTGAGCGTCGGTGGTTTCTGCAAGAACAAATGCTTTCATGTTTTAGTACCGCCTTCTCTTTACTATTTAAGTGCCTCAGCAACAGCGGCTGCAAATGCGTCGATGTCGCCTTCTTCAAAGATCTGCTGCTTACGAGGTGCGAGTTCAGGAGCCTTGATCTCCTCAATCTCTACCTTGGTGTCGAGAGCACCAGCGAGGTCCTCAACCGTGGAAGGCTTCTTGCCAGCTGCAAGAATCTCACGCATGCCAGGGATGCGAGGTTCACCAATGGAAGGAGATACAGATACTACTGCAGGAAGAGGAACTTCAATCTCTTCTACTTCTTCTTCAAGGGTGCGCTCTACAACGAGCTTGTCGCCCTCAGCAGTGATGGAGGTAACCTCATTGATGGTAGGTACACCGAGAGCAGCTGCGAGCTGTACGTTTACCTGACCAGCATAGAAGTCAGCAGAACCGTCACCAGTGAGGATTACGTCGTAGTCAGAGCACTTCTCGTCGATGATGCCCTTGAGAACCTGTGCAGTTGCATAAGAGTCTGCGGTTTCCAGGGAGTCATCAGCAACCATGAAGAGCTCGTCAACGCCGCGGGACAGGATGTCCTTCTTCAGCTTAGCGTCGGTAGCCTTAGTGGTGGCAGCACTGATTACAACTACCTGACCATCGTTAGCAGCAGCGAGCTGAGCTGCAGCTTCGATAGCATTCTTGTCGTAGGCAGAAATAATCTGGTGAGCCTTAGAGTAGTCGAGCGAACGATCACCAGCAACAAAGATGTCCTGGTCGTCAGCAACTACCTTTACTGCGACAACAATTTTCATAACTTTCTTGCTCCTATTCTCCTTGTATTCCTACAAAAGGGAGTTTAACGCTACGTGTGTGTTGATTACTTGTAAGCCTTCGGAACTGCACGACCAGCGATGTAATCCATAACCTCGCACGTACCGCCAGCAAGCATATTACCACGAAGGTCACGCCAAATGCGACCCACACGAACTTCGTCAGTATAGCCAAGACCGCCGTAAATCTCAATGCAGTTGTCTGCTACCTGAAGGTGAGCACGGGTGCCCCAAGACTTCAACATAGCGATGTCAGCATTGATGGACTCACCCTGGTCAAGCTTCCAGAGGCAGTAGTAGAGCCACCAGCGAGACTGCTGAAGGATCTTTTCGTTCTCAGTGATGAGGTCCTGAACGCGAGGATTGGTGATAATTGGCTTATTGAAAGCAATACGATCCTTTGCGTACTGAACTGCGTCGTTCTGAGCAGCCTGTGCAAGACCGAGGCCCTGAGCTACAACGAGGCAACGTTCGAACTCGAAGTTCTTCATGAGCAGCAACCAGCCTTCGCCAGCACCACCAATACGCTGATCCTCAGTTACAACAACGTTGTCGAAGAATACGTCTACGAAAGGAACAGTGTGCTGACCGAGCTTGGTCAGATGAGCGGTAGAAACACCTTCGGTTTCGCGCTTTACGAGCCACAAAGACATATCGCGGTTTTCACGAGCAGGATCCTCGTCCTTGCAGATTACCAAGAGGTAAGGTACGTCAGCACCGTTGGTAACCCAAGTCTTCTGACCGTTGAGTACGTAAGTACCGTCAGCCTGCTTCTTAGAGGTCATGGTCATGCCCTGGTTGTCGGAACCAGCAGCTGGCTCGGAAAGGCAGAGTGCTGCTACAGACTGACCAGACTTTTCATATTCTTCCATGATGACAGAGGACTGTTCAGGAGTGCCGAACTCAGCAAGGTCAGCGCAAGCGAGCATACCAGTCATGAAAGGAGTCATTGCGCCGGTGAACTCATAAAGCTTTTCGGTCATAAGACCCAGGGTAACGTGATCCGTTGGGATACCGCCTACTTCCTCAGGAAGGCCCATGAATGGGAAGCCAGCGTCACGATAAGCATCCTGAGCTTCTGCGGAAACCTGATGGTTTTCGTACATCTGCCTTACAGACTCATCGTCGAAATAGCGATCAGCGTATTCCTTGAGGGATTCAACAAGGAGCTGCTGCTCGTCGGTAAGACCAAAATCCATAATCTTCTCCTTCTCCTCGTCTTCATAGAAAAGACGAACGTAGTCCTGGCAGCACAAAATGCCAGAAAACGGACTTTCTGATTCCACAAGTTTAAGCGCAAACCGCAATCCGTCCAACCAGAAATAGTTAACTGACCCTAAGAAATTACCAATTTATACCTCTGGTTTTTATAGGCTAAGACTATCAATGGGGAAAATCGACACGCCTAACCCTGCAGAAAAAATGCATTTATATATTAGTAGTAATTTTGAAAAATCATCACTACATCAAGAAAAAGTAACATTGAAGAATCATTTATTTCTTTTTATCGAATTGCCTGAATTTTGAATCAAATACCCCTCGGTGAATATATTTCACTTCTAGCATGTACCAGAGAAATGAATAGGCCATTTATCCAAAGGAAAACAACGTTCGTCCTAAACGATAGAGCGCACCTATGAAAACAACATATTTAAACGTCTATATCCTATTGGACACTCTCAAGCGCACGAATGATAAACTAGCTCGTAGCGGAATATCCGGAATCTGCCGCATAAGGGTTAAACCGGAGCTGTTCGGCTCCAACTCACAAACCGATTAGGAGGGTTTATGAATCCGAATGCAACCATTACCGACGAGCAGTTTAAGCAGTACCTCAAAGAGGTACGCGAAATGGTCGAAGGTCCTTACACTGAATGGCAGAAGGAGATCGAGGTAACCAACACGTTCCCCGAAAAGTTCTACCAGTCCAACATTGAGCACAACATTTATCGTTTCTCTCTCCCTGTAGAGTACGGTGGATGGGGCCTCAATGAGAAGGAAATCCTTCAGGTACAGGAAGAGTTCTCTCGTGGTCCTTCGGGCATGCGTATGCACATGCACTATGCATCTGACCTGAACTGGCGTATCCTTGACGACTTCGGTCAGCCAGAAATCAAAGAGAAGTATATGCCTCTCTTCCAGGACAAGACCATCTTCACCAACTTCGCTCTCACCGAGAAGTCTGGCGGCACTGGTGCTGACCTTCACTCCACCGCTGTATGGGACGAAGAAAAGGGCAAGTGGATCCTTAACGGTGAAAAGTGGCTCATCTCCCACACTGACTGCTCTCAGTTCTCTTACGTAATTTGCGTAACCGACCCTGACAAGAAGGGCGACGATCGTCTGTCTGCCTTCTTTGTACCAATGGACAAGCCTGGTTTCGAACTCGTACCAATGCCTCATATGATGGGCTGCCGTGGTTCCGGCCACACCGGTCTGAAGTTCACCAACGTTGAACTCGAGCCAGAATTGATGCTCGGCAAGCGTGGCGAAGGCATGAAGGTTGCTATGCACTCCCTCGCTGTATCTCGTGTTCACATTGCTACTTCTAACCTCGGTATTTCTCAGCGCATGTTCGAAATGTCCATCGCTCGTGCTCGCGACCGTGTAACCTTCGGTAAGCCGATCATCAAGCGTCAGGCAATCCGCGTTAAGCTCGCTAACATGCAGATGATGATCCATGCACTCCGCTGCTGCATCATCGACTTCTGCGACGACTTCGATCTCGATCCAGAAGGCGAGTACATTTCTGAGAAGGCTGCAATCTGCAAGCTCTTCTCTATCGACACCGTTCGTCTCGTTTCCGACGAGATGCTTGAGATCTTCGGTGGCGACGGTTACTTCGAGGACTCCCCTTATGGTCCTACCGAGCTTCTTTACCGCGACTGCCGCGCTATGTGGCTCGAGGAAGGCGCTCCTACCGTACAGCGCATCACCATCGCTAAGGGTATTGAAGATCACGACGGTACCCTCGAGTATCAGACCTGGATCGCTGGCTCTAAGCTCGACTAGTTCTAGTTCTGACTTAAACACCAAGATTTTCTCTTGGCTAGATTCCGGGAAAGCGGGAAGCGAAAGCTTCCCGCTTTTTTATTGGTTCCCTTAAGCGCTCTAAAGAATGCTAAGCCGCCCTACTCTAGATCGCTTTTGCGATAGCCTAAATTCGCCTGGACTTTTTCCTGGAATCTAATTGACGCAAGTACAGCAAGTACAAAATCTATTGACGCGAATACTCCTGCAATACATTTTTAAGAGCCCCAATCGCAGTCCATTGCTCATTCTTTAAAGGAATACCCAAAGAAATGGTGTATTTGGTTTGCTCTGAAAGTGGAATTTGTATAAGAGAATCATCAATACCAAAAGCAGCATTGAGTATATTTGTAGGGCAAAATACCGCTCCTAAGCCTTCCTGCGCCATACCTAATAGCGTTCCCATATTTTCACTCGTAGCCACAATAGATGGCTTGATTCCAGCATTGCGCAACACTGAATACGCTATTCGTCCCGCTATATCATCAAGCGTACCTAAGACAAAGGGGCAATCACCCAAAACAGCTATGCCCTGAGATGCCACTTTCTGCTTCGCCTCTTCAGCAGGCATACCACAAACCTGCTCTAACACGTCTTTATGAAGTGCTAATACAATTTCTTCCTGATACACAGGAAATAGTTCTACTCCTGGATGAATATCTTCAAATCGAGCAATTACCGCATCAACTTCAGCATGCTCTGCCATACGGAGCAGTTCCCTATTCGTTCCTTCGATCAATTTAATTTGAACTTTAGGAAGCTGTTCGCGTATACGCTTTACCACAAAAGGCATTATTGTTCTGCTCCGAAGATGAGAAATGGCAATTTTTAGCACCCCTACTCCACTGCCCGTTACTTCACCAATCTGGCGCATCATATCTTGTTGTGCTTGCCTTTGTTCCCGCGCATAAAGAAGAAACACCATACCTGCTGGCGTTAAAGTCAACGGATTACTCCGCGTAACTAGCTTCACATCGAGCGATTTTTCTAGCGCATTCAAACGTGCACTTAATGTTTGCTGAGACATTTGCAGGAGTTCTGATGCTTTAGTAAAACTTTCCTGCTCTGAAAGCGTTATAAACCAATCCCAATCATCCAGCGCCATAACAGACAGGCTTCCTTTCATCGGGGACTAACAACCGTTATCCAAAAATTTTTGTACATCTACAAAATATATTTTTAGTTTGTCACATTTTTCTTACAAGCTCACGTAAAATATTCAAATCAAATTTATGAATTATCCATATTCGGAAAGGATGGGTTATGAAGAAAAAGCTTCTTGCCATCGTAACTACCGCATTTGTAGCCGCTTTGGCTTTTGCGCTAGTTGGTTGTGGCGGAAACAGTGACTCTGGCGAATCAGGAAGCTCCTCTCCTGAACTTCGCTTCGTAACTGGTGGCGAATCTGGCACTTACTATGCATACGGCACTGTTCTTGCACAGTACTCCACCAACAATGCTGACGTACCAGTAAACGCTCTTTCCAGCGAAGGTTCTAAGGCAAACATTGAAGCACTTCAGAACAACGAAGCAGAACTTGCTTTCTGCCAGTCTGACGTAACTACCTATGCATATGAAGGCACCAGCCTCTTTGACGGTGCTCCTTATAAGGACTTCTCCGTAGTTGCAGCTCTTTATGGTGAACAGGTACAAATCGTAACCTGCAATCCTGACATCAAGACCGTAGCAGACCTTAAGGGCAAGACCGTTTCTATTGGCGCTGCAAACTCTGGCGTATACTTCAACGCAATTGACATCCTTGGCGCTTATGGCATGACCGAAGACGATATTAATGCGGTATATCAGAACTTTGCTGACTCTGCTGACTCTTTGAAGAACGACAAGATTGATGCTGCCTTCATTACCGCAGGCGCACCAACTACTGCAATTTCTGACCTCACCACTTCTAAGCAGGCATATTTGGTATCTATGGACGCAGAACACATTGCTGCACTCCAGGAAACCTCTCCTTACTATGCTGAATCCACTATTCCAGCTGGCACCTACAACGGCATGGAAGAAGACTGCACCACGGTAGCAGTTTTGGCAGTAGTTCTTGCTAATGACTCTGTTGATCAGGATGCGGTATACAACTTCACCAAGTCCATCTTCGATGGTGCTGAAGCACAGCCCGATGCACACGCTAAGTATGCTGAGTTGAGCTTGGAAGAAGCAGCTTCTATTACTTCTGTTCCTTATGCTGCTGGTGCTGCTAAGTACTACGAAGAACAGGGCATTGAGGTAGCTACTAAATAGAGCTTCCACCAGGATCTCTACGAAAGATCCTCACTATAAGTAATCAATCTTTTTGATACTTACCTTCATCAGGGCTGCTGCAAAGAAATTTGCTTCAGCCCTGATAGGCTTTTTGCCCTCGAAGATCATGATCAAGGAGACTACGTGAGTATATTTAAGAAAAAAGAAAAGGTCGAAGAACCTGTCGTAAGCACTTCAGCATCAGGCAACGAAGAGGTTGATGCTGAAGCTATTATGCGTAAATACGACAAAGAATCGAACACCCGTATCTGGGAAGGCGCTCCCAAAATTGTTATTACGGGTGTTATGGTTGCTTTTTCTGTTTACTGCTTATGCATGACCTTGTTTAGCTTAGAGCAGGCAGAAACACGCCTTGCTCGCTTTGTTGCTGGTATTATCATTATTGGATACCTTATGTATCCTGCCAGCAAAACTGATGCCCGCGTCAATCATATTCCCTGGTACGACATTGTCTTGATGGTAATTGGTGCTGGCGCTTTCCTGTACTATTCCTTCAACACCGTTGATATTTTGATGATGGGTACTCGTATTGGTACCTTAGAAGTAGTGCTGGGTATTTTGGGTATTTTGGTTTTGGTAGAACTATGCCGCCGCTGCGTTGGTATTCCTATCATCATCGTTGTAGGCTGCTTACTTATCTATGCTCTGTATTGGCAGTTCAGCTACAACGGCGATGCGTATCGTACTATTTCGAACGTTATTCAAAAGCTCTTCTATACCACAAGCGGTGTTATTGGCACCCCTACTAACGTCTGCTATACCTACATCGTTCTCTTTATTATTTTCGGTGCCTTCCTTGAACGCACCGGTATTGCAAACTTCTTTATTTCCTTTGCAAACCGCATTGCAGGCTGGTCTTCTGGTGGTCCTGCAAAGGTAGCAGTTATTTCTTCTGCTCTTTGCGGTATGGTTTCTGGCTCTTCGGTAGGTAATACTGTAACTACTGGTTCGGTAACCATTCCTATGATGAAAAAGACGGGCTATCGTCCTGAATTTGCTGGTGCAGTAGAAGCCGCTTCATCTACTGGTGGTCAGATCATGCCACCTATCATGGGTGCTGCAGCATTCTTGATGGCAGAGTACATGGGCATTCCCTATATCCAAGTAGCTACCATTGCTATCATTCCTGCAGTCTTGTACTTCACTGGTATTTTCTGGACCGTACACCTAGAAGCGAAGAAGCGCGGTTTGAAGGGTATTCCTATCAAGGATCTTCCTTCTTGGATTTACCTGCTTAAAAATTGCTACCTAATCATTCCATTGGTACTGCTGGTATGGATCGTATCTGCTGGCATTTACACCATGGCAATGTCGGCTGCAATTTCTATTCTTGCCGCCTTGGTTATTGGCTTTATCCACTTTTTCCTTACCAACTGGCAAGAGCGCACCGAAGAAGATACCTTCGGAAGCGTTTTGTTGGAAACAAGCCGTGCAGCATTGCTGAGCATGCTCGATGCGTTTGCTGCAGGCGCTCGTAACAGCATCGCTGTTGGTGTTGCTTGCGCTTTGGCAGGTTTGATTGCTGGCTGCATTACCTTCACCGGTCTTGCATCCACCATCATTAACGTCATCGTTCTTGCTGCAGGCGATTACCTCATCATTGGGTTGATTCTTACCATGCTGTGCTGCATTGTTTTGGGCATGGGTGTTCCTACCACCGCAAACTACTGCATCATGGCTGCAACCTGCGCACCAATTCTGATTCAGCTTGGCGTGCCACTGGTATGCGCTCACTTCTTCGTATTCTACTTTGGTATCTTGGCAGACATTACCCCTCCTGTCGCACTGGCAGCATACGCGGGTAGTGCTATTGCTAAATCGCGTCCTATGCGCACTGCATTCAATGCAACGCGCTTGGGTGTTGCAGCCTATATTATTCCGTTCATCTTCGCCTTCTTCCCCGCAATGATTATGCAGGGCGAAGTTGAAATTCCTATTTGGCTTGCAATTCTCAACACGGTAATGGCAGGATGCGGCTTGTACAGCATCGCTGCAGGTCTTCAGGGCTACCTTTTCCAAAAGATCAACCCTGTATTCCGCGTAATCTCCGTTATTGCTGGTGTTGTAATCATGATTCCTATCGGATCAGTTACCGAAATGTACACCATCGTTATTAATCTCGTTGGTTTTGCAATTATTGCTGTAATCACCTTTATTCAGCGAGCATTAGGAAAGCGCAATGGTGGCGGATCTGATGACAACGATCAGAATTCCGATTCAGCACAAACACCTTCTACTCAAGCAGCTTAATTTCATTTGCTCTTAGGCTATCGCGATCATAAAAGTCATGGTAGCCTAAGGCAATCTTTCAAAACGCCTTATCAACTACCAATGTAAGGAATTACGTATGAGCGATATTAAAACCATTTGGGTAACAGGCTCAAAGGGCTTCATCGGTGGCGAATTGGTTCGACGCCTGCAAAGTTTAGGCAGCTACCGTGTAGTTGGAACGGATACTGAACTGAGCGTTACCGACGCAGAACGTCTCCAGGCATTTGCGCTTGAATTACAGCCTGATGTCATCATCAATTCTGCAGGTATTTCACGTGGCGCTACTGGAATCAGCAACCGTATTAAAGCCTACGAAACAAACGCGATCGGCGCTATGAATGTTGCCATTGCCGCAAATACCGTAGGAGCACATATGGTTCAGATTTCTACCGACGACGTATATCCTCAGCGCATGGCTGAACCTGCAAATGAGTTCGATACTCCCCACCCAGAAACTCCCTACGGCAAATCAAAACGTGCAGGCGAAGTTATGGTACGCGATGCAGCACCAGACAACAGTCTTATCGTTCGTTCATCTTGGGTATACAGCATCTACGGCGGCCTTGTTAAGGAAGCTTTCGACTGCATTAAAAGCGGGAAACCTTTTGAAGCGCGCACCGACCAGTATGCTTCTCCTACTTCAATTGCTACCTATACCAACTTTATTATTAAAGCAATTGAAAAGCGCGCAACGGGCGTGCTACATGTAACCAGCCGCGGAGTTACTAACCGCTATGATTTCCTTTCCAAGGTACTTACTACCTGTGGATATGAGCCCCATAAGCTCCTCACTCCAAAAGCTGACTTGGTTAGCTCTGAGCAAGTTCTTTTGGAAAGCTTAATGTTGGAAATGTTCGGAGCTGAACTTCCTACCTGGGAAGAAGATGTTGAACAGTATTTTGCCGAGCCTAAGGTTGCAGAAAAAGTAGCAAATCATCGCGAAGCACAATAGACCAACACACAAGCAAATACATTAACAAACAAGCACTACCTATCTTCTAAATCCCCTTTCTGGTGGTTATCTTTTAGAAAAACTACCTCTTAACTGCGAAGATAAGGTAGCGCTCCTAAACAACACGTGAGCCCGAAAATCGGACTCACGTTTTTTATGCTTAAAAGCACCATATCGCCTAGACCCATTATATGAAGCATTTAGGCATCACTGGGAGTACGTATTAGCAATATCTTTTATAACCCGCTACCTCTTAGCCATAGAGTTGCTTCATTTGTGCATACGATTGATCAGCTTCAGTCATAAGATCAGAAACCATTTTTGCTACTGGTTTTACTTCTTTAATAACAGGAGCAATCATGCCGCAAGAAAATCCGCCTGTTTCAGTATCTCCTTCAATGGCTCGAGTAACGTAATCTCCGCAATACTGCGCAAGACGTTCTGAATCAGCTCCTGATTTTGCCAATTCTTTATAGCCATCGGTAAAAGCATTCTTCAGGCAACGTTCAGTTCCTTCTCTAGGATTTGCAATAGTGGTCGTAGCGTTATCTTTCGCATCTATAATCATCTGTTTATAGGCATCCGAAACACAACATTCTTCTGTTGCAAGAAAAGCGGTACCCATCTGAACACCCACGCAGCCCATAGCAAGAGCTCCCAAGATGCTTTTACCTGCAGCAAAGCCACCAGCAGCAACCACAGGAATGTTCACCGCTTCAACTACCTGCGCAACCAAAGGCAGTGTAGTCATAGCGCCAATGATTCCTCCACCCTCAAGTCCTTCACAAATCACCCCAGCAGCACCAAGTTTCTCCATTTTCGCTGCCGCACGAGCATGAGGCACTAAAACAAATACCTTTACCCCTGCCTCGGACAATTTAGTCACAAAGGGTGCTGGATTACCCGCAGAAAGAGTACACACTGGTACCTGCTCTTCAATTATTACATCGGCAATCTGTTCGGCGTTCCTATTTACCAGAATAATGTTTACACCAAAAGGCTTATCAGTAAGCGATTTGCAAATGCGAATTTGTTCGCGCATGTTTTCAGGAGTGCTAAACCCACAGCGAATAACGCCAAGAGCTCCCGCATTCGATACCGCTGCAGCAAACTTGCCATCAGTAATACGAGCCATTGCACCCTGAATAATGGGGTATTCAATATTCAGCAAATCACATAAGGGCGTTTTCATAAAAACCTCCGACTCTCAATCCCCTCCCTGTACTCATTCATTTTTGAACGTGTACACGCTTGATTGTAGAAGCTTCAGAGACGTTTTAATAGCACAATTACACATCACAATTCAAAAGAAATTCCCATAAAAAGCTAAACCCGCAGCATAACGGGCGAAACCGTCTATTCCGTTGTTCTTGTAAAGAAATTAAAAATACAAAACTAATTGAAACGCCAATAATAAGCGCGACAACCGCTTGATTTTTAGCCATTGTCACGCGATTGTCACATTTGACAATTTTTGAACCTTAAAAATAAAAAAGTCATCGAGGCGAATACCCCGATGACCTGCAAGTTTGATGGTGGGCCCACCCAGATTCGAACTGAGAACCAAAGGATTATGAGTCCCCTGCTCCACCATTGAGCTATGGGCCCTTTTTGTTTGCGCAACGCTTCCGTGCGCGAAGCATTATTGTAGCCTATTTCAGCTTATCAAACAGAAAGAAACACATTTCTTTCTCACTAATTTAATAGACCATATGCATGGCTTCGCGGACTTCATCCAAGGTAGCATTGGCAATTTCATTTGCACGACGATTGCCCTCGTGAAGAACTTCAAGAACGTAATCTTTCTTATTTTCCAGCTCACGACGACGTTCACGAATTGGTGCAAGATAGGTATTAACGCTTTCGGTCACATAACGCTTCAATGCACCAGCGCCATCATTGCCAATTTCTTCTGCGATATCCACTTCGCTGCGACCCGTGCATAAAGCAGCAGTAGTAAGCAGCGCAGATACCCCTGGACGACCTTCCTTATCGTAAGTAATCATGCGCTCAGAGTCGGTCTTTGACTTCTTGATAAGTTTTGCTGTTTCTTCTTCAGTGAAGCACAGGCTAATAGCATTGCCATAGCTCTTCGACATCTTTCGTCCATCAAGACCAGGAATTTCAGGAGTGTCGTCGTTGAGCAATCCTTCAGGTTCTGGGAAAACAGGAGCGTAGCGCTCGTTGAAACGACGAGCAATCTGGCGCGTAACTTCAATATGAGGCAGCTGATCTTTGCCCACTGGAACAATATTGCCTTTGCAGAACAAAATGTCACATGCCTGATGAACAGGATAGGTTAAAAGCAATCCTGTTAGGGCATGACCAGAGGCTTCCATTTCCGCTTTAACCGTTGGATTACGATGGAGTTCCGATTCGGTGACCAAAGAAAGGAATGGCAGCATCAACTGATTGAGTGCAGGCACTGCGGAGTGCGTAAAGATCATTGTTTTTTCAGGATCAATACCACAGGCAAGATAATCAATTACCATGTTATATACGTTATCCTGAATATGCTCTGTGGTATCACGGTCGGTAATTACCTGGTAATCAGCAATAATAATGTTAGTTGCAATTCCTTTATTCTGAAGAGCAACACGTTCTTTAATAGTGCCAAAATAATGACCCAAATGAAGACGACCCGTAGGACGATCGCCCGTTAACATTAAGTACTTTTCCGGATTTCTATCCAGGTCAGCACGAATTTCATCACTACGACGAAGACTTGCTTCAAAACTATCTGTGCTCATTACGCAAGTAGCCTCTCTTATTGAAGATTATTGGTTAGTAACAAACAAATGCGCATCATCTAATCATTAAAGTCCTACGACTCCAACGACACTCGGAACGCGTCGTTCAAGTATACCATCGCAATGAAGCCGAAACACCCTCAGCAACGATAGGCAACAATAAAGAAATACTGATGAATACCCATAAACAATCCTCGCAAGACAAACGGAAGAACAGCCCTTACAATACCTTTTATGACTACTACATCTTTTTCTTCATTAAACTTAACTAAACCCGTCCAAGAAGCAATTGATTCGCTGGGTTTTACCACTCCAACACCCATACAGCTAGAAGCCATCCCGAAAGGAAACGAAGGGTGCGATCTTTTAGCTGCCGCCCAAACGGGCACAGGGAAAACTCTTGCTTACTTAATTCCCCTCTTTGACGAATTGGTACGACACTTCGGATCAACACGCCCTAAAAAAGGCGGTCCCTATGTGCTTATCTTGGCCCCAACACGCGAGTTAACCCAACAAATTTCCGATAGCGCTACCGCTTTTGAAAACACCACACACTTTCGTGTTCGCACCGTAATAGGTGGAAAGAAATACAAAACCCAAATCCAGAATTTAAAACGAGGATGCGATGTACTTATTGCTACCCCTGGTCGATTAAACGATCTTCTAGATCAAAAGATTCTAAACCTCAATAAAGTACATTACTTGGTGCTAGATGAAGTTGATCGCATGATGGATATGGGATTTTGGCCCTCCGTGCACCACATCGTTGAACAAACACCGAAGAGACGACAAACGTTTCTGCTCAGTGCCACCCTCACTCCTGAAGTAAAAGCGAAGGCCCGAGCAATACAACACGATCCCTGCGTGATAGAAATTGCTCATAAGGGAGAAACCGCCGCAACAGTTAAAGAATATGTTTTACCAATCACACAACGCCAAAAACATGATTTGCTGATTGCTCTTCTTCATGAAAAAGGTTCCAAGAGGGTTATTGTTTTCACGAAAACGAAAATCGATGCCGACTCCTGCTCTCGTCGTTTACAAGATGCAGGAATTAAAGCCGACAGCATTCATGCGGACAAACCACAAAACAAGCGCGACAAGGCCCTTAAACGCTTCAAAAACGGCACCATTGATGTATTGGTTGCCACAGATGTACTCGCGCGTGGCATTGACGTTACCGGAGTAGCTTTCGTGGTGAACATGACGGTTCCTGAATCACCCGAAGACTACATTCATCGCATAGGAAGGACGGGGCGAGCAGGCGAAGAAGGCGCGGCTTACACCATGCTCTCCCCCGACCAGCTCTTAGCTTTGAGAGAAATCGAATACCACACAAAACATCTTTTAGAAACCTTTGATGTTCCTGGTTTTTCCTACGAACCAGACCGTCTTGTCCCTGATCCCAAACGACCAACTACGCGTGGAGCAGTTCGTCGACCAGGAGCACGAAGACTTCGTATTGGAAGGCGTTAGTGCATCACTTTCTTTCGCCACTTCGTCCCAATGAAACTTTTTAAAAATTACCTGTTGCATTGAGTTTTCGTTTGGCTATAATAGTTAATCGCGTCAGAGCTGATGCACCGAATTCCTCGGTAGCTCAATGGCAGAGCATCCGGCTGTTAACCGGAGGGTTGTAGGTTCGAGTCCTACCCGAGGAGCCAGATTTTTCAAGCGTCCATCGGGCGCTTTTTTTATTGCTGATGCAACGCTTCTTCCAACTTTTCATCTTTAAACCCAAAACCAATTTTGCCGCGAAGATAGCACAACTGTTCTTTGCAGTTTGCACACGAAAGCGAGGCGTTCGTTTCTTCAGCAAATCGTTCTGGATGGAAGAACGCCCGCACTTCCCAACGAAGCAATACAACCACAGAAACAACAAGCAAAATTGCCGCCTGCCATGACCAGGCAAAAATAAGCGGTGTTGCCACCATAATGGCATCCCAGTTAAAAATCTGGCATGTCGCGCAGCAACGGTTTTTCATGAAAATTACTTGCAGCGGACACCACAACACTACACAAACCATATCAAACCAAAAGAAGAACAGCATCCAAAGCACCACGGTCGCAGACGACATCCATCCCATATGAATAAGGAAAATGCCCACAAACGCCGTTAATAGAATCCAGAATATAGCCACAGGCATAATTTCTCGAAGCCTTCGCATACGTAAAACATGGCGTGCCTGAGAATTAACATCTAAGTCTGAGTCGTCGAAGGAAAGGGCTCTCATAAGATCTAAATCGCGTGCTATATGACGCACTTCACGACTAACGTCATCTTTAGCGTTAAGCAAGTTATTGCGAACTTCATCGATAGTTTTCTGGATGTCTTCTCGAGGATGCTCATGAATTCGATCAGCGCGAATGGCGCCTTCTTTAATGATTTCAGATATACGATTCAAGAAAGCATCTATGCTTCCCCCTACCGTATTTTTGGTTGGAATTTGAAAAAACTTATACTGCTTCAAAGACCCAATAGAAATTCTTGCGCGAGAAGAAAACTTGGTAAGAAAATCGTACAGCACAAAAACGAACGCAACATCAACAAAGTTGAAGCCATGTGCGAGCCCAACGTTCTCCAAAGCAAGCTGTGTTTTGTCATACACAAAAAAGTAAATACCCAAACCAAACAATACCGTTCGTACTGCCAAATTGGTGCAGTACTTTTTAAACATCCACGTGGCGCGACGGGGCTGACTATGCTGAACTTGACTCACCATGCAAGTCATTATAGCCGCCCTATTAACAATCCCCCTACTAACAATTTAGTAAGAAAAAACGAAACGCCCATGCAATATGAGCGTTTGCGTAGGTAATTGCTATTTTAAATATTGGCACGGGAGCGATTAGCTCATCCCGCCTTATAAGAAGATATCCTATGCTTCAAAGAGTGGCGTTGAATAGTAGCGCTCACCTGTATCAGAAAGCACCGTCACTACCGTTTTCCCAGGACCTAGTTTACGCGCTAAACGAAGGGCACCAACCACATCGCTACCAGAAGAAATACCACACAAAAGACCTTCTTCGCGCGCAAGACGCTGCGCGGTTTCTAGCGCCTCTTCGTCAGAAACAACCGTGATAGCATCGTAGATATTTTGATTCAGGTTATCGGGAATAAGACCATCCCCAATCCCCATTTGAATATGGGTGCCTATTTCACCACCTGACAAAATAGCAGCATGCTCAGGCTCAACCGCCCAAATTTCTATGTCAGGATTCTTGGCCTTGAGTGCTTCACCAATGCCAGAAATGGTGCCACCCGTGCCAATACCACAACAAAATCCATCAATAGGACCCTCGACATCAGCCAAAATTTCTTGAGCGGTATAACGCTTATGGACTGCAGGATTATCAGGATTAGAAAACTGTTGAGGAATATATATGCGCGGATCGTTTTTTGCCATATCGAGCGCCGTCTGCATACATTGGTCAATGCAAGCACCAATATTGCCTTCGTCATGAATAAGAATTACTTCTGCGCCATATGCTTGACAAAGTTTACGACGTTCTTCGCTAACGCTATCAGGCATAATGATGCGTACCGTATAACCACGAACAGCACCCACAAGCGATAAACCGATGCCCTGATTGCCGCTAGTAGGCTCTACGATAATAGTGTCAGGCTTAATATCGCCACGAAGTTCTGCTTCGCGAATCATGTTGTAGGCAGTACGTGTCTTAATAGATCCACCAATATTTACTGCCTCATATTTCACCAACACATCTGCCATAGTATCGTCGACAATGCGGTTCAATTTAATAAGCGGCGTATGTCCCAGCGCTTCAAGAACGTTGTTGTATACCACTGAGTATTCCTCCTTTTGTAACCGATCTATTGTAGCGCTTTCTACAAATTCCCAAATATTTATTTGCCGAAACAAACATCAAATATGTATGCGGCTTATCCGATAAGCCGAAAAAATTCTTCTTTTAAAACGAATAAACAAATCCCCAAATCAAATTTCAATTTGTCTACTTGATGAACAAAGTCGGCAAAATCCTGTTGAAGGGAAAGTGGAGGACATGCTATTGGAATAGAATTACACGTTTTCTTATTCATATATTGAACAGTCACACTTTTTGCGTTTTCCAGCATATATTTTTTGCTCGTTTTTAATTGATACATCAAGAAAGTATTATTAATGCGATCTTGATCGCATTGAAAAGAGTGCAGCTGTTGGTTTGCCACCAAATCGCATCCAGCTATCGAGCAAATCCCTAGACGACCTACACAAGTCATAAGCACACTGTCTTTTGGAATTATCCTCGCATGCACTTGCTCTATCTCTTCGTCCGAAAGGCCTAGCCCTGACTTCGAAAAATACGTTATTCCCCCATCAATTAAGTCATCTGTTGTTATCCAAGGCATTTCACCAGAAAAGGACTTTGGCTTATCCCTCCCAGGGACAATACAATTACACAGATCTCCAACTAAAGTTCGTTTTTCAAAGCCCCCAAACATCTCCACAAACCGGGATTTGACCAGTTCATCAAGGTAAATATTTAAACTTTGGCACC
>UQLU01000009.1 GCA_900542065.1 uncultured Eggerthella sp.
GAGCGTTGAGATAAGATAACGATTCCATCGAATAGGATGCTGACAAAAAATAGAACAGGCAGAAACCATAATGCGCCTGACGTCATTGGCGCAAGTTCTTGATTTGAAACTAACATTCCAAATAGCAAATCAGAAATTGACGTTGTACTAGTTCCCAGGATCTTGTGGTTGATCCACCAAAAGATAATGTTTATTAGATACAACCAAACATAGGGTACTAAAAGCTTCTTGGCTTTATCTATGACGCAGTCTGTATATGAACTATATTTGCCAGGCTTAAAAGTTGCTCCAGAAATCATGAAAAATAATGGCATATGGAACGCATAGATAAGCAAATGCTGATCTTTTGCAATGGCGGCAATATGTCCCCAAGGACAACAAAGAACATCGCTGTTCCTCGGAGCTGATCTAGCCATTCAACACGCTTTTTTGATGCCATTAATCAGGACCTTTCTTATGACAAGATTGCTTTAATGAGCTAACTGATTATTGTAGTAGTAAAAAGTCAAAGTACAAATATATACGGAAGAAAACCTAAATACATTTTTAAATGAGCAAACCGCAAAGAGCCTTTAATAAACAATGCCTTCAATACGAATTCCAACTATTAAACTTGAAACAAAAGCAACTGCAATAAAATTTAAAGAGAGCAAATTGGAGAAAAAGAGAAAATAAGGCAAAAAAGTGTTTTATGAGACTTGGCCCACTACGCGGAATTTCTTAAGGAAAATCAGGTCTACAAAAATAAATATTAGCTCTCTTTATCGTTTTCTGAATCTGTGTTTGCGGTATGTTCTTTTTTAAATCTGATACGTGGATGGAAATGGTGCGCTAAAACTGGTCCAAGTAAGTGCAGCTTAGCAATAATGACGCCTGACACGATAGCAATAAAAACTATGACTGGAATTCTGTAGACGGAGTCCAAGAATACAATCAACAAAGCACATATTGACAGAAGTGCGGTCCAAGTCCACATAATGAGGACTGTTTTTGGTTGCGAAAAGCCCGCTCTCATTAATTGATGGTGGATATGACCCTTATCTGCTTGATCAATTCTATGATGTTGGAGTTTTCTCCTGATAATGGCAAAAAACGTATCAATAATAGGTACGCCTGCGGCTAAAATTGGCACAACCAAAGACAAAACCAAAGCCGAACGCGCTACGGCAAATAAAGAGATTATGCCTAGTGATAACCCTAGAACTAAAGCGCCGGAGTCTCCCATAAAAATGGTTGCAGGATAAACGTTTCGTGTTAAAAATGCCGAACAGACTCCAATAATGATGATGCATAAAATAGCCGCATCGGGACGACCTGTAAAGCAGGAGAACACAAAGAGAGTTAGCGAGGAAATTGCGGTAATTCCTCCCGCTAAGCCATCGAGTCCATCAATTAGATTAATGATATTAGCAAACGCTACCAAATAAAAAACAGTTATAGGGTATGCCCAAAAACCAAATTCAATATAGCCTTCACCGAAAGGGTTCATTATATTTGCTAGCAGCAATCCTGATCCTGCAATTATGCAGGCAGAAACAATTTGCCCAATTAATTTTTCTTTAGGCGTGAGGTCTTTCAGGTCATCGACAAGACCAACAATAAACATTACTAAGACCCCTATACCTACTCCCACATAATTAACTTCAAGATTTGGATGTGTAACAAACGGGTTGGGGAGCTGAAAAAAAGTAAAGCCGATAATGATTACGGCAACAGACGTAGCTATTCCGCCAAACATGGCTACGCCACCGAGTCTTGCGACAGGACGCATGTTTACCCTACGTACGCCGGGATAATCGATGGCATCTAGCTTTACTGCAAGGAAGCGAGCCAAGGGAATTAATGCAAGAGTGACACCAAAAGAAATAATGAGCGTAACTACTATTTCAATCCAAAATTGATCATCGCTCATGCGGAATCGTAACCTTACTATATTAATAAGTTTCCTTATAAATAATTTGTTAGCTTAGGTGCTAACCAATTAAGGAAATTGCAATAAACTTTTATTCAAGGTATCTGATTCTAGCATATTTCAATTATTTAACTTTTCTTAATACGCATCGCAGGAAAATAACCCGAATTAAACTGTAAAGAGGAGTAAATAGTTAGATGAAATGCATTCTCGTAACTGGCGGTTGTGGTTTTCTCGGCTCAAATTTTGTTCGCCATGTTGCTCACAATCATCCTGATATCCAGATAGTTGTTTTAGATAGTCTTACTTATGCGGGAAATACTAGCAACTTACCTGCTGATCTTCCTAATGTCGATTTGGTAGTAGGAGATATATGCAATTCGCTAACTGTTGATGGTTTGGTTTTGTTTGCGGATGCGGTAGTGCATTTTGCTGCAGAGACGCATAACGACAATTCGATCGATGAGCCCTCGCCGTTTTTGTATTCAAATGTGGAGGGTACTTTCAACCTGATTGAGGCATGTCGGAAGTATGATGTTCGCTATCATCACGTTTCCACCGATGAAGTGTTTGGGGATTTGCCGATTCAGGGCATAGAGCAATTCAATGAATCTTCGCCTTATAGACCTTCAAGTCCTTATAGTGCAACTAAAGCGGCTTCTGATTTGTTGGTAAAAGCTTGGGTTCGAACCTATGGTTTGCGAGCAACAATCAGCAATAGCTCGAACTGCTATGGACCTTATCAACACACAGAAAAATTCATTCCTAATGTAATTACGAGTGTTTTGTGTGGCGTTAAGCCCAAACTTTACGGCAGTGGTCAAAATGTGCGCGAATGGATGCATGCAGATGATCACTCTTCTGCTGTTTGGAAAATCCTGACTGAAGGGCGCATAGGGGAAAGCTACGCCATTAGTGCTTCAAATGGCAGAAGCAATATAGAAGTTCTTAAGCTTATCCTGAAGTTGATGGGTAAATCGGAAGATTATTTTGAACGAGTTACTGATCGACCTGGTCACGATAGGTGTTATGCTCTGGATTCTTCTAAGCTGCGACGCGAGCTTGGCTGGGAGCCAAGGCATACGGATTTTGTTGCGGGTTTGCAGCAGACAATCGACTGGTATCGCGAAAATGAAGCCTGGTGGCGGGGCTAGGTGCAGATCGATCAGTGCTAATCATGCAAATCAATCAGTGAGATGCTTGTAAATCCGTCAATGAAGGATATGCAATCCCATCAGTAGAGACCGTGCAAATCCATCAATGAGATGTCCGTAAATCTATCAGTCCTGTAATTAAGTATAAGCAGGAGACAATAAAATCGGCAAAGCTACCAGGCTACATAAACAATATAAGCTAGATAGTTAGTTTAAGGATTAATATTAGTTTGAGAATTGATGGAACGTGAACAATCCATCTCGAGCTAGAACGAGCTAGAAGTAGCAATCGTGCACAAGAAGGAGCGCCGCATGGAAACTCAATTCAAGCGTATTGATCCATTGCAATATGCGCATGCTTGGGAAAACGTTCCGTATGCAAACCAAGACCCCTTGCAGGTAGTGCATATTTATACGCCAGGCGATGCTAGCGATTATCCGCTTCTGGTGTATGTCAATGGCGGCGGTTGGGTCCAGCAGCTGACTAACTACAACACCGTTCCAGGTGTTTGGAAAGCGCCTTCTCAGGGTTATGCACTCGCTTCTATCGGATATCGTTTGGCGCCCAAATGGTGCTGGCCGACTCAAGTGCTTGATGTAAAAGCGGCGATTCGCTTCCTGCGTGCTCATGCGCATGAATATGGTTACAACGCCGATATAATTGTGGCATGGGGCAATTCTGCTGGTGGGCATATTCTTGGCATGTGCTGCGCCACCAACGGCAAGCCAACTTTCGAAGATTTAACTATGGGCAATGCCGACCAAAGCAGTGAGATCCAGGGTTTTGTTTCTTTTTATGCTCCGAGCGATTTATATCAAGCTGAGCTCAATACGTATATCAGTGCAGAAGAGATGCATGCGCTTGCCGAATCACCTGATGGCTTGGACGATGACAGACCAGGCATGGCATTGAATTCCAACATCGAACTTGGATGTCGCGCGCTCGACAATCCAGGCATCGCCGCAATGGCAAGTCCGATTAACTTTGTAACGAAAGATTTTCCACCCACGTATTTTGTGCAAGGTTTAGCAGATCCGATTGTCGCCTATACGCAAACAGTCAACATGTATAACAAAGTGAAGTATATGTGCGGTGAAGACAGGGCTCGTATGGACTTAATTCCTGGCGGCGTCCATGGTGACCCGCGCATCAAAACAGACGACATCACCAAAAAAGTCTACGATTTCGCCGACGAAGTTGTGTTTGGTGAAGTTCGTCAGCGTCCTGATTTGCCTGAAGTTAGAACCTTATAAGGTGGATGTCTTTGACCGTCGGCATGATGAAAAAGAAAATTGAGAAAGCTACACTTGAAACTGCACGCTAAAGAGCTTTCTGACAGAGCGAAATAGCATTTTCTTACTTCAGTTTTGATTGCTACATGAAAGGCAATATACAGACAAAGATATTTCGACTAGCCTTCCAACTCAAACACTAGGGTAATGTCGTCAGTCTTTAGGTTGATGATTTGAGGCTTAGGGCTCTGAAATTGTGCGTCTGATTGACCATCTGCTGTTTCACCAGAAACAGGTTTCACCATGAGCGTGTAAGTTCCTTGTTCGGAAACTTCACTTATGGTGCATGCGGAATTAGTGTCAACGGTGATAGCGCAGAGTGCCTCAGGGTCGTTGTCTGGTTTGTCGTCGGTAAGAACCTCTGATGCAATACCTTTGTAAACGCCCACTTCAACTTGTTCGATAGCAGGATCGCTTGTGTTGACTTGCACGGAGAGTGCGCCAACTTGGGAAGAAAATACGCAGGAATTAACCAGCAAACCAATAATAATCAGCGCACCCGCAAGAAAGCCAATGAAGGAGCCCCTTATGCGGAAACGAGGCTTCTTTGGGGTGGTAGTGCTCCCGTTAGAGGTTGGGGACTCGGCAGGGTTTGCTGAACTGGCAGAATTAGCAGGGTTTGACTGGTTCGTGGGGTTTGCAGAGTTTGCAGAGTTTGCAGAAGGGGTTTCATTATTTAAAGGCTGTTCCATTAGGGTACCTATCTTGAATCGTATGGCTGACATTTCGGCAGGTATTAATCTCGTGACTGCCGAAAGTTCTATTTAGATTGCTTTCAATCTTATATACGAATAGTAACTGGACGATGCAGCTTCTTGCAAGGTGGCGTGATTTCTTACTACAGGCGCTGCCTCCATATTCAATTCACGCAAAATAAAAAAATGCGACAAATATACCAACATTTGTTAGGAAACAAATTTTAACCACTTGAACAGGTATTACTAAAAGTGCTGGATGCAGTAACGGTAACGGATAATCCGCTGGAAGTAACGCTGGTAAAACAGGCACCTAACGGAGCTCCTTTGGCTGGCGCTGAATTCAGGGTTGAAGGCGAATTCCCTGATGGTCAGACTGAAAAGATGTTCACGTCTGACGAAAATGGCATCGTCTTCCATCAGTTGCAGCCGACAGGTTCTGCTGAAGGAACGCTGTACACCGTTACGGAAACCAAGGTTCCTGAAGGCTATGCGCAACCAAGCGGTTCGCTTGATTTGCTGGTATTCGAAGACGGAACAGTTCAGGTTGCAGATACTTCGGCTGCCGATATGAAGCAGAATGCTTCAGTCGCCGAAAGCAGTGGCGTGGCAATTATTACCTTGAACAACGAGCCTCTGCCAGGAACAGAACTTCCTCGAACGGGCGACAATAAGATATTGCCGCTTCTTGCGGGAGCATTTGGTCTTCTTGGATTGTGGGCAATCGTAATGGGCACTGTTGCTTATAGGAGATTTAGGACCAAAGGCGAAGAGTAAGCAGTTCCGAAATAGAGCTAAAAGGTTGAATAACTAAATTACCTTTGAACCATTAAAGACCCCGAAGCTTTAATTGCTTCGGGGTCTTCTCTATTTCTGACGTAAGCTCCTAGCTCTTAATAGAAAATCAAAAAATATATCTTGAAAAGTAGAAAAACATAGAGAAATTAGTTATAAATATCTATATAAATAATCTATTTATGCTATTCGCTAGTAATGCTTCTACTGAATTGCCGAACTTAAAAAGCAGAGCTAATTACTTGCTAATTAGAGTGTTTTTGCAACTGAAATACGACCTATGACCAGGCGTAATAAATTAGATCCATAATATGGGGTGATAGTTATGTCTTTAGTACAAACCGCTCTTCCACTCATTCGTCCCATTAGCGATTTGCGAACAAACCTTAATGAGGTTTGTGATCAAGCTAAATCTAGTCAAGAACCTATTTTTATGACAAAAAATGGCAAGGCTTCTTTAGTGGTAATGGATAGCCAGGCCTACGAAAACCAAATGCAGCACCTTCGCATAACGCAAAAAATTCGTGAGGCCGAAATCGAGGCTAAATACAATAACGAAACGTTTTCGTCTGATCAGGTTAATAAACATTTAAATGAAATTTTCAAGCATTGGGAACAGTAAAAAGCACAGGGGGCGGGAAAAAAGATAGAAAGAAGCAAACCATGCTTGAATTACGATATCGAAGACGTGCGCTTCTCGATCTAGAGTCTATTGCTATTTATGTTGGTGAAGCTTTAGGTTTGCCTAATGTTGCACGACAAACGGTAGCTGATATCCAGCAGGCGCTAGAAAGACTTTGTGAATTTCCTGATCTAGGAAAACCTCATAGCGATAATTCGTTAGAAGGACAAGGCTACAAAACGTATATCGTTGGCAATTATCGGATAGTTTATACCCACAATGTCTCAGAGCTTGTAGTCTGGCGAATTTTCCATGTTCGCCAAGATATAGATGAATTTGCATTCGTAGCGTTTTAGATCAGTGAGAAGGCGGACAAGTATTTTATCTTCCGTTGTATATGCTACCTTTCATTGCTGATGAAGCTAAGGGCAGCAACCTTGAGGGAGTTAAAGCGTCCGCTCCGAAATGGTGAGAGTTTCAAAATGGCGGGATTCCAAAATAGTGAAACTCACTTTTGTTCTATATGCTTTGATGCTTCGCTTTTAGGTAAAGACCCTTGGCTTGTCTAAACCAAGGGTCTTTCAATCTTCTTTATAGACGCTATTTTATAAGCGTTTTCTCGGGCATTTTTCGAGCCTACAAATCTATCCAGCAAATGTTTCCTCAATCTGCTTGTTAGCAACAGATTTAGGGGTTTTCCAGTCTTCAGAATCGTCAGGGCGAGGAGCCATCTTGCTTTCATCGCCACCTGCATCCTTCAAACGCTTCAGGTAATTGCGTGCTTCTTTAGCGGTTACGCCAGAAAGTGCCAACAGCGCAATCATATTTGGAACTGCCATGCAAGCGTTGAAGATGTCGGCAATGGTCCAAACAGCCGATACGGTCATGTAAGGGCCAATGAAAATGCAGGCAATATACAGCCAGCGATATACCTTAACTGCTTTCAGATTACGATTGCTGAAATATTCAAGGCAGCGTTCGCCATAGTAGCTCCAACCCAGAATAGTGGTGAAGCCAAACAGCGCCAAGCACACCATAAGGATGAAAGAAACCACTTCAGAAGGAACGAAGGGCAAACCTGCCTGGAATGCAGCATTGGTAACGGCAGCGCCTTCCAAACCAGGAATGTTGTAGGTGTTGGTCATAACCAGTGCCAAGCCAGTCATGGAGCAAATGATGATGGAGTCAATGAAGGTCTGGGTCATGGTTACCAAACCCTGGCGAGCAGGTTCGTTGGTTTTAGCAGCAGCCGCAGCGATTGGCGCAGAACCCAAACCAGCTTCGTTTGCGAAAATGCCTCGGGCAAGACCCATCTGCATTGCAATAAGAATAGCGCCAAACATACCTGCACCGAACGCCTGCAAACCAAAAGCATGCTGGACAATAAGGAGCAGTGCTGCAGGAAGCTTATCAATGTTGTAGAAGATAAGCGTGAACGAGAAAATCAAAAAGATCACTACCATGCCAGGAACAACGCGCTCCGATACGGTTGCAATACGCTTCAAACCGCCGATGATTACCAAGCCGCCAAAAATCGCAGTAACCAAACCGCCAATAACGGTAGCGATGGAATATTCGCCGCCGAACAGATTAACGGTATGCGCCATAGCGGGATCAAAGAAACCTGTAACTGCGCTAGAAATGGAGTTTACCTGGGTAAAGGTGCCAATACCAAACAAGCCTACACACATACCAAAGAAAGCAAACAGCTTTGCAAGCCAACGCCATTTCTGACCCATGCCGTTTTCGATGTAGTAGAACGGACCACCAAGAACGTGACCCTTCTTATCCATGGTGCGGAACTTAACCGCCAGCAAACCCTCGGAAAACTTGGTTGCCATACCAAACAGTGCAGCAAGCCACATCCAGAACAGAGCGCCAGGACCACCAGCAACAACGGCAGTTGCAATACCTACAATGTTACCAGTACCAACGGTTGCAGACATTGCGGTACAAAGTGCACCAAAGCTGGTAACTTCGCCTTTGCCGTCTTCTTCGTTCTTGAAGGTGTACTTCAGCGCCCTACCAAGAGTGCGGAACTGCAAACCATGAAGACGAACGGTAAGGAAAATACCGCCCAAAAGAATTAAGGCAATAAGGGGCGGACCCCAGATAAACGTATCTATGACACCAAGTATTTCGTTGAATGCGTCCAAGACAAACCTTTCTTCTTTTCCGACCAATACTGATCCTCGAAAGAAGTGATGAAAGGATGTTTGAAACGTTCAGGAAGTTCGAGAGTTTGACGTTTTAAGTGCTGCCTGTTGGCTCTTGGATTGCCTTTGGCCTTCGGCTCACCGTTGGCGTGCCGTACTGCTTAAAACGCGTTGTCTCTCGGGTGCCTCCAGGAAACAGATAAAGCATCTGGAGGATACAGAAAAAAGAATTCGCTTGGGCGAATATGATGCTCTGTCCTTTTGCCTGAGAGTTTCGGTCCGCTTAGTGGTGCGAAACCTTGCCCCTTCGGCACCCAGTAAATCTGGGATTCTCCAGAGACCCCATCCATGTCCAGTTTCAAAACGATTCAAGACACTTCAGTGAGGATGTTTTTTGCAAGCGTTAGTCTACACGTTGTTTTGGGTTTTGTGCATTAAAAACGTGTTAACAAAGCGACGAACGGAAATTCGAGCGGTTTTCGGTCGAAGATCATCGGTCAGCGAGTTTTATCCGTTGTGCTGGGCTCGTTTTAGCCGATGCGCTGATTTTTTCCTGTCGGGCTTGCTTTAGCCGAAGCCCTGAATGTGCGCTGTCGATGATCTTCGACTTGCGAGTTTTATCCGTTGCGCTGAATCTGTTCTTCCATCTTTTGGTACGCCGCTTTCTTTGGCGTCTTCCAGTCGTCCGAATCGTCGGGACGAGGTTCCATTGCTTTTTCGTCGCCCTTAGCCTTCTTTAAGCGATTCAGGTAGTTGTAAGCTTCCTTGGCGGTTACGCCAGAAAGTGCAAACAGAGCAATCATGTTTGGAACTGCCATGCAAGCGTTAAAGATGTCGGCAATCGTCCAAACAGCGGAAACCGTCATGTAAGGACCAATGAAGAGGCAGAGGATGTACAGCCAGCGATAAATCTTTAAGCCGCGCGCGTTGCGGTTAAAGAAGTATTCAAAGCAGCGCTCGCCATAATAGTTCCAGCCCAAAATTGTGGTGAAACCAAACAGAGCCAAGCAGATCATCAAAATGAACGATACTGCCTCAGGTGGCAAGAAAGGCAAGCCCGCCTGGAATGCGGCGTTGGTAACGGCAGCACCTTCCAAGCCAGGAATTCCATAGGTGTTGGTCATAACCAAAGCCAAGCCAGTCATGGAACAAATGATGATGGAGTCAATAAAGGTCTGGGTCATGGTTACCAAACCCTGGCGAGCAGGCTCGTTGGTCTTAGCAGCAGCTGCAGCGATTGGGGCAGAACCCAAACCAGCTTCGTTTGCGAAAATGCCTCGAGCAAGACCAAACTGCATAGCAATAAGAATGGCGCCGAACATACCTGCGCCGAATGCCTGTAAGCCAAAAGCGTGCTGCACAATAAGGAGCAGTGCTGCAGGAAGCTTATCAATGTTGTAGAAGATAAGCGTGAACGAAAACACCAAGAAAAGTACAACCATGGCGGGTACTACCTTTTCAGAGAAGGTAGCAATGCGCTTCAGGCCACCAATAATAACCATGCCTGCCAAAACAGCCGTAAGTAGACCACCAATTACGGTCGCGATGGAAAATTCGCCACCAAGAATGTTTACGGTGTGAGACATTGCAGGGTCGAAGAAGCCTGTAACGGCGCTCGAGATAGAGTTAATCTGGGTAAATGTTCCCATGCCAAACAGAGCAACGCACATGCCAAAGAACGCAAATGCCTTAGCAAGCCAACGCCATTTCTGGCCCATGCCGTTTTCGATGTAGTAGAACGGACCACCAAGGACGTGGCCCTTCTTGTCCATAGTACGGAACTTAACCGCTAACAAACCCTCGGAGAATTTGGTTGCCATGCCGAAAATAGCTGCCAACCACATCCAGAACAGCGCACCAGGACCACCAGCAACAACCGCGGTTGCAATACCAACAATGTTACCAGTACCAACCGTTGCCGACATTGCGGTACAGAGTGCGCCAAAGCTGGTTACTTCACCTTTGCCATCTTCTTCATTCTTGAAGGTGTACTTCAGTGCAAGGCCAAGGGTGCGGAATTGCAGACCGCGCAAACGGAAGGTAAGGAAAATGCCACCCAGCAAAATAAGAGCAATAAGTGGTGGGCCCCAAATAACACTATCGATAGCGGTAAGTATATTGGTGAATTCTTCCACGGCGGCCCTTCCTTTCGATCTATAAACGTCTCTAAAATCGAAAGAAAGATGATTTCGCAACGATTCAAGACATATTGTTGAGGGGTACTTTATTGTGGTGTAGTCTACTACCGCAAATGTTACGAAACTGAGTCGAATGGTCTTATTGAACGAAATTCGGGCGAAATTCGCCCTTTGCGGTAGTAAAGGCTAGTAGCCCCTCTGTGTGAAAGGTTGCTATTTTGCGCTAAACGGAAAAAGCCCCTTTACGAAAAAGGAGCTTTGGATGAGTCCTGTCAAATTAATTAAGCTTCGTCGTGCTGGCTCTGCCAAATAGGCCAAGCTTCGCTGCGCAAGTCCTACCAAATAGACCTGGCTCCATCTACATAGAGCGGGGTGCCGTTAACCATATCGGAGCAATCGCACGCCAAGAACAAGGCAGCAGCAGCAATATCCATGGGATCGCCCACTTTACGGTTATGGGGGATAGGATGTGTGATTGCCTCATAAGCGCGTGGCTTATTGAGGGTTGTTTGCGTCATGTTGGTGTCAATATAGCCAGGACAAATGCAGTTAACGCGAATATTGAAACGAGCCCACTCGAAAGCCATACAGCGGGTCAGCTGCAAAACTGCAGCTTTCGCTGAAGCGTAGGCTGCCATACGGGTAGAAGCAACACGTGCTACAACGGATGCAAGGTTAATGATGTTTCCTTGCTCTTGTTCTATCATAATTTTTGCTACACGCTGCGAAAGGAAGAACACTGCTTTATAGTCGGTGTCCACTACGCGATCGAATTCGTCTTCATCGGTGTCTACAATAAGCTGATCGTTGCTTAGAACAACCCCAGCATTATTTACCAAGATGTCAATGCGACCAAATGCATCCATGGCGGTTTGGACCAAGTTTTCTTGGTCTTCGTTGGAGCGAACATCGCAGTGAACAGGAATTATTTGAGTGCCCAGTTCATGCCTCGATTCTTCGGCAATTTCCTTGGCACGTGCCTCAATTTTTTCTGCATCCATATCGGCAATAACCAGATCAGCGCCGTAGGCTGCAAAGGTGCGTGCAATGGCGCGTCCAATGCCGATTTCGCTGCCAACACCGGTAATAATTGCCTTTTTCCCTGTTAAATCGAAGCGAGGGATTCCCATTTGTCCCGTCGTGAAAATAGTGTGGTCGCTTCCCTTCATAAGTGCCCCTCCTTTTGAAATTTCATTGGTAAAGTGTTTTCGAAATCTCTTTTATCCCCTTTGAGATTTCTGCTGAAATTCCTTTTATAAAAATCTCCCTATCCGTAATGATAAAACGAAAGGGCACCCATGAGGATGCCCTTCGCTATTGATTTATTTCAAACTAGAAGAGATAGGTAAACGTTTGTTATGACCGCAGATTGATTGAGTATTCACAAATCCAATTCTGCTAGTCGCAGTTCTGCCTTGGTCGTAATTTATTGACCGTTTCGGTTGAGAGTTTTTTTAAATTCCTTCACGTTCTAAGTATGACTTCATGGCATATTGCGTGATGTCGGAGCGGTTAATAACGCCTACGACCTTTCCGTGGTCAAGAACAGGAGCTTTCTTCAGGTGGTTGTCGCCCAAGATTCGGCAGACCATCGGAAGATCAGCGTCAATGTCTACGCCAATGGTGTTGCGCGTGGCAATGTCCATAACGTTGCGGTTCACCAACGCATCCAGCTTTTCGTCGAAACCAGAGTTGTCGCGCTGTAGGCGCATGATTAAAACAACAGGGTCGGTGTACATATGGCTTCGATCGGATAGTTCACGCATAACATCACCGTCGGAGATAAAGCCAACAGGTTCGTTTTTGTCGTTGACGATTGGCATGGCGCTTACGTTCTTTTCTACAAACATATGAATAGCATCAAGTACGGTTGCGCTTGCGGGCAGGGTGAACACATTGCGACGCATGATGGTTTCAAGTAAGGAAGTCTCGGTGCGTTCAGGAGCTTCACCGTCGCGTACGGTGGGCTTATTTTTCACGAAGATTATGGTCATGATCAAGCCAATGGTGCACAGGATGCCTGAAACTGCAAACGAAATGTTGATGCCTGTAATGCTTGCATGTATTGAATCCATGTTACCCATCAAGGAAGCGGCAACCAAGGTATATACCGAAACAAGAATAGCGGTACCAAGAGAACCAGAAACTTGGCGGAAGGTGTTGTTTACTGAAGTGCCGTGGTTCATCACCTTGTTATCGAGTGCATTCATTGCCCATGTGGTGATAGGCATGTTCACCAAAGAAAGCGAAAACATACGTACCGTATAAAGGATGGTCAAGAACACAACATCGGTGCTGTCGTTTAAGGTAGCAAAGGCAAACGTGCTAATAACCAGCAAGGTCATACCTATGATACTTAAGACGCGAGGGCCATGTTTGTCGAATAGGCGACCAGCAACAGGACCCATAATGCCCATCAAAATTGCACCAGGCATTAAAACCAAACCAGAAACGGTTGCTGAATAACCCATGAGCGACTGCAGATAAATTGGCATCAAGATACCAGCCGAAAGTAGTGAGGCTTGAACAAGCATGCCAATAATGGTGCCCATCAAAAACTTGTGATTTTTCAGCACGCGAACGTTGAGCATGGGCTTTTCCATAGAAAGCTGGCGACGGAAGAAAAAGATTAGAATAACGACGCCAACCAAGCTTGCTATCAGCGCTTCTATGCTGATACCTGAAGATCCGATGACGCTGAAACCATAGAGCATGGTACCAAAACCGAGGGTGGACAAAATAAGCGATGGTTTATCCAGTACAACACCTTCGGAATGGGGCTTTTGTTTCTGCAGGACAAAAGGCGTTACGGCGATAACGATGGCAGAAAAGACAGCGATCGCCAAGAATAAATCGCGCCAGCTGTAATGGTCAATTACCAAACCAGCAACCGTAGGACCTATGGCGGGGCCGAACGCAATAACAACGCCAAACATACCCATGGCAGTACCGCGGCGCTCGACAGGGAACATAAGCATAAGCACGGTCATAACCATAGGCATAAGGATGCCTGCACCAGCAGCCTGAGCTAAACGGCCTGTAAGCAGGAGGGGGAAGTTTGGTGCAATGCCGCACAGCAGGCTGCCCAGTGCAAAGATGGCCATAGAAACGATAAAGAGAGATCGCGTGGTAAAGCGGTCAATCAAAAATGCAGTAATAGGAATCATGATGGCGTTTACCAGGGTAAAGCCAGTGGTCAGCCATTGGGCTGTTGCAGCATCGATGCCCATTTCGGCCATGATAGGGGGAAGGGCAGGGGTTACAACGGTCTGATTAAGTACGGTAACAAATGCACCCAAAATCAAAATAATGAGCGTTACTTTTTGTTTGCTGGTTAATCCCCAACCCATAAGTGACCTTTCTTAGTTGTGTACTAGTGATCCAACCCGTTCTTGTTTGAAAGAATATTTGGAAAGATTGTTAGCTTACGCCTTGCAGGTGATAATATTACACACGGTGTATTTATATAGTAAGTATAAATTTAAAAGAAATAGCGTGAGTGGCGTATTTATCACCATTTAAGCAAATAGTTAAAGCGCAGATGCAAGAGGCAAAGAAGACTGTGCAAAAAGTAAAGGTGCTGACGTAAGAAGCGAAAGCGTTAGCGTAAGAGACATAAGTGCCAACGCAAGAGGTAAAGCTTCTGCCAAAAGCGGAAGCGCCAACACGAGAAGTAAGAACCAACGCAAGAAGCGATAAAAGGAATAAAGAAACAGTGGAACCAGAAAAAACAAAACCAGAACATCCTTCGCAACCCTGTGGTTTGCGCGAGCGTAAAAAAGAACAAACGCGTCAAGCCATCGAAAAGACCATTCTTTGTTTGGTAATAGAGAAGGGCTACGAAGAAGTAACGGTTGAAGAGGTGTGCGAAAAGGTAGGAATTTCTCGAAAGACGTTTTTCAACTACTTTTCTTCGAAACGCGCTGCAGTTATTGGGCGTTCGTACATCCCAAGTAAAGAAATGTTTTTGAAGGCGATTGAAACTCATCCCGACGCTGATTACGTTGATGTAATCACGGGATGTATTGAACACGGACTGACAGCAGAAGATGCTTCGCCAGAAATCAAAGACTTGCGCAAGGCAGCTATGCTGAATTCTCCAGAGATTTTCTTTCGTAGCAATAAAAGTTCTTTAGTGCTGCAGCCCGCCATTATGGAAGCCCTGTGTGCTTTTTTCTCAGAACATCCTGAAAAAAGAAAAATCCCCGAGCTTTCTTTAAAAGAGGAATGTCTCTTGGGAACCTCTTCAATTATTTGTGTGATGCGCTCACACATTATGCTTTCGAGTTTTAAAGATCATCCCGCCAAAATTAGCGAAGCACGTTCTTTGGTGAAGGTCTTTTTGTCGTAAAAATTATCAAAATTAACCATCTAAATTAAAAACAATTAAAATAACGAAACTGTGTGTTTTAACTAAGACGGCGCTACGGGCGCCGTTTTTGATGGAGGAATAAAGGACGGTTTCGTGGAATATAGTGCTGGTCGCACCAAATTAGCTACGGTTGCTTTGGTAACGGTTGGATTTGCCCTAGGCTTTGCTGAATTTATTGTTATTGGCATTACGCCTGATATTGCAGAAATTTACAACATTCCTCTTTCAGATGCGGGTAACCTTGTAGGTTATTTTGCCGTGGCCTATGCGGCGTCGACGCCGATTATCGTGCTTTCGACGGGCAGGTTTAGGCGCTTTCCGCTGTTCGTTATTTTTCTTGCGGTATTCAATATAGGCAATCTGCTTGCAATTTTGGCGCCTAGCTATGAAGTGCTTATGTTGGCGCGAATTTGTACCGCAATTGTTTCGGGTGTGACGCTTTCTACGGTTATGACGTTCATTAATGACATCATTCCGCAGGACCAGGCACCGCGCATTATTTCCTTTGTGTATGCAGGCTTTTCGGTTGCCAGTGTTTTGGGTACTCCGATTGGCACGCTCTTGTCCGATGCCTTCGGTATTAAGTCTGCCTTTATTGCGGTAGAGGCAGTAGCACTTTTGGTGACGGTGCTCCTGCTGATTTCGGTTCCTCGTTCAGGATCCACTGACGTTTCGTCGAGCGTGCGTGAGCAGCTGGTTATCCTGAAAGATCGCCGTATCATTTTGGTGCTGGTTATGAAGGCCTTCGGCATGGCGGCAACCTATGTGTTCTACGTATATGTAACGCCTATTCTGGAAGATTCAGTAGGACTTTCTGTTTGGATGGTAAGTCTGGTGCTGTTCTTCTATGGTGGTGCCACGATTGTGTCTAACTTGGGCAGTGGCTCGCTCGCGCAGCGCTATGGTTTAGGTAAGTTGCCTTTGATGTTTGCCTTGCAGGCGGTAGTCCTGGCGCTTTTGGGATTAAGTCTGGCTTCGGGCAATACCATCTTATGCATTATTAATGTGGTACTAACGGGCGTGTTTATTTACCACATGAATGCGCCTTTACAGTCGTATCTGCTGCAAGTTTCTGCAAAGGACTATCCTCGCGCTTTAACGCTGGCATCCGCTGTTATGCCGACCTCGTCCGATATTGGTATCGCGACTGGTTCTTTTATGGGCGGCGTTGTGGCTACGAATTTAGGCTTTGCGTGGTCTGGCCCAATTGGCGCTTTGCTTGCAGTTGTTTCCGTTGTTGCTGCTTTTATGATCTTGCAGCCAGAAAGCCGCATGGGTGGATCGCTTCGTTCGCGCCTTCGTCGTAAAAACTAGCAACATAAAACACGATGGTGCACAAAAGTATGTGCACCATCTAAGAGAAGAATCTGAAGATACTATCGTGTTGCAGAAAACACGAGCTTAGTACAAAATGCCGAGTTTCTTAGCCTCATAGGTAAGTTCATCACGGAAATCGGGATGCGCGATATTAATCAAGCGTTGTGCTCGGGTGGGGATATCAGCCCAACGAAGATCGGCGACGCCATATTCGGTAACAACATATTGCAAATCGTTACGCAGCGAAGTAATGGCGCTGCCGGGAGTCAGCGTGGGAACAATCTTAGAAACATCGCCTTTCTTGGTATGAGCAACACTGGTAACCGCAATAAAACCGCGTCCATTTTTGGAATTCTTTACGCCACGTACAAAGTCGAACTGACCGCCGCTTGCAGAGTATTGGCGCGGACCAATGCTTTCTGCGCAAACTTGCCCGGTAAGATCAATGCTTACTGCGGTGTTTACCGAAACCAGGTTATCGTTCTGCGCAATGTTAATAGGATTGCAGACGGTTTCGTATGAGCAGTAGTACATATCTGGGTTGTCGTTAATGAAGTCGTACAAACGCTGAGTGCCCGTAGAATAACCACCTACAGAAACACCAGGCATATAATTCTTGCGCGAATTATCGATAACGCCTTTCATTTGTAACTGTACAAACGCATCGGAAAACATTTCGGTGAATACGCCAAGGTGCTGCTTGCAATCAAGACCTGCGGCAATAGCGTTAATAATGCCACCAATACCCAGCTGAATGCAGTCGCCGTCGTTTACACGATCAACAATAAGTTCTGCAACCTTTACCTCTTCAGGGGTAGGTGCGGGCGTCACGATATCTTCAAGAAGTTCGTCTTGCACAAAGAAGGCGTCAATATCATCAACGTGGTAGTTGTGAGAATCGCCAAACACGCGGGGTAGGCGCGTGTTAATTTGAGCGATGATGTGCTTGGCGCCGCGTAGTGCTCCCTGTTCAAATCCAAGAGGGCCAATGTTGCAATATCCTTGATCGTTAGGTGGGGTCATCTGAACTACCGCATAGTCAAGACCAATTTCTTCCAGCATGCGATTAGTGTCAGAAAAATGAACGGGAATATGCGTTACGCAGCGAGATCCATTAGCAAATCCTGTGCGTTCATTGGGTCCTGCGAAATAGGTGTGGTAACGGAACTGATCTGGAGTTACATCCATATCGGCGAAGGTAATATCTCCATTCATGTAGTTGCCATACATGTCTATGCCAACAAGGTTGCCGCTTTTTATACGGGCAAGGAGCTCATTGATAATTGTGGTAGGTACATGAAGACCGCCCATATATATTTTCTGATTTTGACCAGCGCTGTTTCTACCTGTTAAATGTTGCTCAAAAACCTGATCAAGTGTGATTTGTTTGTGTTCATAGTCCTGTTGCCAGTTCATGGATTTCTCCTGACTCATACTGCCCCTACTAAGATGTACTTAGTTATTTCCCCTAATAAGTAAGTGTATCACGGGAGCCGAATACAAAGTGAACTTAGCCGCAAGAGTTGTAAGCCTTGGGTACGGGTGTTTGAGTGGGGCGAAGCGAGTGAAAAATACGAAGAAGCAAGAGTTGCAAGCTTTGAGTGTGGCTGTTTGAGTAACAATTTGATTGCAAGCTACCGTTCGTCTCTATATCGAAACACATGCGAAACCTTATCGCTTTAGTTCGGTGTAGAATTGAATCTCGCTAAAAATCGTAATTAAGTCAGTAATCGGTAAAGTTTGTAATTGATTGAACTTGCAATTGGTGCGTCGGCAGGTTTGTACGGCCAGCGCGCAAACTCGTAAGCAAACACGCTGAAAAGACGGGGCGGGATCACCCAGAAACGTGGGTGCCGCATCGAAAGACGCAAGAGTCGCGCCGAAAGGAATTTTCATGGAAGAACGTAAGCTTTCCTTGTACGACAACATCACTAAAGTAAATTCCGTCGATCCAGAATTATATGAACGCTATCCCGTCAAACGTGGTCTTCGCAATAGCGACGGCTCTGGCGTAATTGCGGGTATTACCAATATCTCTAATGTACATGGTTACATGATGAGCGAAGGTGATAAAATCGCCGACGAAGGAAAGCTGACGCTTCGTGGATACGATCTCTACGATTTGTTAGGCGGCGATGAAGACAAGCGCTTCCGCTATGAGGAGCTTGCGTATCTGTTGCTCATGGGAGATTTGCCTACACAAGATCAGCTCGATTTCTTTATTTCTCGCTTGGATGCCCATCGCGAACTGCCTGATGGCTTTACTGCTTCTAAGATTATGGGTACCCCTTCGCCTGACATCATGAACTTGCTTGCTCGTTCGGTGTTGGTGCTTTATGCAGACGATCCCAAAGCTGAAGACCGCAGCTACGAGCATGAAATTTCTACAGCAGTTACGCTTATTTCGCGTTTGCCGCGCATTATGGTGCTTGCTTACTACGCAAAGCAGGCTGCATTCAACGGTCAGTCTATGATTATGCATCGCTTTGTTCCTGGTGAATCTACGGCGGAAACTATTCTTTCCATGTTGCGTCCCGATCGTCACTACACGGCAGAAGAGGCGCGCATGCTCGACATCATGATGTGTTTGCATGCTGAACATGGTGGTGGTAATAACTCCACGTTCACCTGTCGTGTTTTGTCTTCGTCCGATACCGATCCTTACTCTGCCTATGCAGGTGCTATTGGTTCTTTGAAAGGATCCAAGCATGGTGGTGCAAATCATCAGGTGCTGGCAATGCAGAAAGAAATCAAAGAAAACGTTTCTGACTGGGAAAACGAAGACGAAGTAGCGTCGTATATTGCCAAGATTGTTAATAAAGAAGCCTTTGATCATACCGGTCTTATTTATGGCATGGGTCATGCGGTTTATACCAAGTCGGATCCGCGCGCTGTTGTTTTGAAAAAGTTCGCTACGAAGATGGCGGAAGGTACTGAATTTGAGGCGGAATTGAATCTGCTCAAGCTCATTGAACGCATTAGCCCTGAGGTTATCTTGCGCGAAAAGGGAACCAAGAAAGACATGTGCGCAAATGTGGATATGTATTCTGGTTTTGTATATTCCTTGCTGGGTATTCCGACTGACCTTATTACGCCGTTGTTTGCTTGTTCGCGTATGGCAGGTTGGGCTGCACATCGTTTCGAGGAATTGGTAAGTGGCAAGCGTATTATTCGTCCTGCTTACAAGACAGGCATGAAGCCACGCGAATATAAGCCTATTGAAGAGCGCTAGAAACCTTCTGAAACTCGCTAAAACTGCCTGCTTGAGCAGCGTTCGCGATTTGCTATGATTGGTGAGGCTAGTTAGTGCGATTTAATAACGAGAAAAGGGGCGCCCATGGAAGCCTATAAGCAGGAATTTATCGAATTCATGGTAGAAAGCCAGGTTTTGAAATTTGGTGAATTTACCTTAAAGAGTGGGCGCAAATCCCCGTTTTTCATGAACGCAGGTGCCTATGTAACAGGCGGTCAGCTTAAGCGTTTGGGCGAATATTATGCTCGTGCTATTCATGACAATTTCGGACTGGATTTCGATGTTGTTTTTGGTCCGGCTTATAAGGGTATTCCGTTGGCGGTAGTAACGGCTATCGCGCTTGAAGAACTCTACGGCAAGGAAGTGCGTTATTGCTCAAACCGCAAGGAAGTAAAGGATCATGGCGCTGACGCGGGTAACCTTTTGGGTTCTGAGCTTCATGATGGCGATCGTGTGGTTATGGTAGAAGACGTTACCACTTCTGGTAAGTCTATCGACGAGACTTATCCTATCTTGAAGGCAGCTGCCGATGTTGACGTAAAAGGTCTGATTGTTTCTCTGAATCGTATGGAAGTGGGCAAGGGTGGTGTTGTTACCGCTCAGCAGGAAGTACAGGAAAAATATGGCTTCCCGGTAGCATCTATCGTAAGCATGGCTGAAGTTACCGAAATGCTCTACAACCACGAAGTTCAGGGCAAGGTTGTTATTGATGATGACATCAAAGCAGCGCTGGATGCCTATTACGAACAGTATGGTGTGAAGTAGCGTTCTTTCTCTGTATTGCTTTTATTTTAAAACGTAAAACTTTCTTCAAGAGTACGCACATACTGTGTGGACTCTTGACGTTGTGTCACTTAAAAGTAATATTACATACAACACGAAAATAAAAGGAGCCCAACTATGACAAATTTGCTTGAAACGCCCAAATTGGGTTTTGGTTGCATGCGTCTTCCCCTGACGGATCCTAATGATCAAACCTCAATCGATCTCGATCAGTTCAAAGCAATGGTTGACACCTTCATGGAAGCAGGTGGCACGTATTTTGATACGGCGTATGTTTATCATGAGGGCACTTCAGAAATTGCAGTACGTGAAGCGTTGGTAAAGCGTTATCCTCGTGATTCATTTACTATTGCTACCAAATGCTTGGCATGGGCACAGCCCGATGCCGAATCTGCAAAAGCTTGCTTGGATACTTCCCTTGAGCGTCTCGGTGTTGACTATGTTGACTTCTACTTGCTCCACAATGTAGGTGGCGTTCGTACAAAGAAATTTGACGAATATGGCATGTGGGAGTGGGCTCAGCAAAAAAAAGACGAAGGAATCATTAAGCATCTGGGTTTCTCTATGCATGATGGAGCCGATGCTCTTGAGGCTTTGTTAACCGAACATCCCAATATGGACTTCGTTCAGCTTCAGGTTAACTATCTTGACTGGGAAGATCCTGTTGTTGAGGCACGTAAATGTATGGAAGTTGCCGAAAAACACGGTGTGCCCGTAGTTATCATGGAGCCTGCTCGTGGTGGTCGTTTGGCGAATTTGCCTGAGCGTGGCAAGCAGATTCTTAAAACTGCCGAGCCTGAACTGAGTGAAGTTTCCTGGGCTTATCGTTTCTGCTACTTCTTGCCCAATGTTGTTTCTGTTCTCTCAGGTATGTCTACGTTGGGTCAGGTTAAGGAAAATGTTACTGAATGGAAGACGGCAAAACCCTTGTCTGACGCTGATAAGAAGGTAGTTGAACAGGCGCTAGAGGCTCTGCGTAGCGTTGGCATGATCGATTGCACGAATTGTCGTTACTGCGCCAAGGATTGCCCTGCAGGAGTAAAAATTCCAGAAATTATGTCCTTGATGAATCTGGAAAAGATGACAGAAGATCGCGCATTCGTAAAAGGTCTCTACGATTGGCAGGCCAAAGACGGTTATGCTTCGCAGTGTACGCAGTGTGGTAATTGCGAAGAAATGTGTCCACAGGGCATTAATATTATCGAGTTGCTTGAAGAAGCAGCGGACGCTTACGAAGACTAAAGAGAACCAGTAGCGTCATTTAAAGTAGAACCAGCGACGTCACGCGAAGTAAATCAGTGGCATCGCGCGGATATCAAGTACAAAAGCGGTCTCGTACGATACGAGGACCGCTTTTTACATGCCGAGTCCACCCATGTTGTGGAAGCGTTTCTGCAACATGTCGGTGGGGTAGGCGTAATCGATATATTGCTCGAAGGCATTTTGCGGTGGAACACCGCTTGAACGATCGTCGGTGCGAACCAAAACGCAGATAGTCATCACGATGTTGAGTACGAGAAACACCGAAAGCGCCGCAGTCAAAAACTGAAAAATTTTGCTTTTCAGGTTTATAAAGCTAAAGCCTTTTTCGCATAAAGGAAGTCCGATTTTTACCCAGAGGGTGCCTAGCGTTCCCCAAACGAGGGCATGAAACAGATCGGTCCTGCCATCAAAATTAAAGGGGTTGTTGAGGTAGCTCCACGCTACAATTCCGCCAAATGTTTCCATTGCCCAGCTGGCAAAATATTCTAGTCCGCCGCCTACGATTGCTCCTATCGCAATAAGCACAAGAGGGTTTTTCTTTTGGAAAGGCTCCAAAATTAAAGTGAGTAGGACCGCAGCGGTTCCATAGATAGGGGAAAGGGGTCCCCAAATAAATCCAGGGCGACTTTCCCATTCGTTGAAAGCGAAGTAATGTTGAAGCGTTTCGCCAACAAGACCAACGAAAGACATTAGGAGAAAAATCCAAACCAGCTTGCTGAAGCTATCGCGAATGTGGGTGCGTTCAGGCAAAAACGCGCTTGTTTCGCGATCAACGGCGGTGGCTTGGTCCATATTTCCCTCCTTGCGCAAATCGTAGTGTTAGCGTGCATTCATTATTGTACTAAGCAGCTAAGAGGGTTTAGCTTAGTTATCAACAAATAGGAAAAATGTACACATTGTTCAATTATTAAGCCGCGCTCTACGAGGAAGATCTTTTGTCTTTGCCCTCGAATCCGTTTCGTTTATGAAAACTTTCGATAGTTCCTTATATGGGCGCGGTATTATTGCCACATGAGAAACTCCCGCTTCAACAAAGACTTCCTCGATGCGATTCGTAGCGCTGTTCAAAATGCTGCTCAAAAGGCGGTTCACTTCGTTCGTGTAGCTTTGAAAGATGGCGGCATAATTCCAACGGAACTTAAAAATGGAAGCACAAAGCAGTATTTCAAAGACGTATTGCAGCGTAGGATTTGTCAAGGAAAAGCATATATATGCCAACATCGTGCAGCAATGCTCGTGGGTGGTTTGAGTCTTGTTCTTGTTTGTGTTTGCACGGGAGCATCGTTTACGCTGGGGGATCGCGCGGCGCAAGAGAGTATTCCTTCGGTGGAATCTTCTTCCATTGCACAAACTGTTTTTCGCAAACAAGTAGTAGAGCAGGCAGCCTTGGACGCAGCGGAGATGGGCGGCTCTTACCTGACACAAAGTGCAGAGCGCAGCGCGCAAAGCGTCTTAGCGAAAATGTATATTACCGTAGATGCTCTTCAGGAAGTCGATGATGCCGATCAGAGTGCTCAGGCATTTTCTTTAATCGAGGGTCAATCTTCGGGTCAGCACGAAGAAAAGGACATGGCAGCCCTTGATGCGGCAATTGATTCGATGGAGTCAGAAGGCTATTCGGTTGGTTGTTTCTTCTTAAATCTAAACACAGGCCAAGGCATTGCTTACAACTTAGATACCCGCATTTATGGTGCAAGTTCTTTTAAGGGAATTTATGCTGCCTATTTGAGCGAACATTTAGCTGATGGAAAATCGGGACTTTCGAGTTCAGCCATCAGCCTCATGGATGCGTCGGTGCGCTATTCAGATAACAATGCTTTTTCGAATTTGCGCAATCGCTACGATGGATCAGGGTTTACCGACTGGCTTGAGTCGTGCGGGGTTGATTCCGATATTGCGCACGACACGCATTTCCCTCGCTATTCTGCTAGAGAATCTGCCCTGCTGTGGTTCCATATCTATACCTATCTACAAAGCGATACGCAAGCGGCTAAACATTTGCGTGAGATATATACACAGACCAATCTTTCGCTTATTCGCGACACTGTTGAAGAAGTTCTAGGCTCTGCAGGCTCGTCCGATGTTTCTAGGAGTGCGGTCGTCATGAATAAAGCGGGATGGATTGCCTCAAGCCCGCGATTCAGCGGCTTGTGTGATGCTGGTCTGATCGAATGCGATGGCACTACCTATCTTATGTCAGTAATGAGCAGTGCACCTGACAGTGCAGGCCATCGAGAAAAACTTACCAGTATTATCGAAGAGCTTTTCAAGCTGCGCTAAGTTTGTGAAGACGCCACGTCTGCCCTGAAGATAATTGACAAAGCTTTTCGCATTGATACCATGATGTATTAGCGAATTGGAACGCGTTCGATGTTTGTCCAGTAGCCGAAGAAGCGCTTGGGGAAACACTCAAGAAGCGCTACCGATTCGACTGAACGTTAGTTCGCGATGGAAACAGCGCGTTGCTGTTACCAGATAAGGAGATTTAGCTGTCGTGAATGACTCCGACGGCGGCGGTCGATGTTGTTCGATCCGAAAACGCTTTGTAACACATACGCATTCTGTATCTAGTCCGACGCGGTCTATGTCTCTGTGTGACAAGACTGCGTTTTCTTATGTTCAAATATGCTCTTCTTCGGAAGAGCCTCATCCGATTTCGTGCCTTTCCCTAAAGGGGGAGATTGCCGTGTAATAGCTCAAGGCAAGTATTTGGAAATCTCTTATGGCTTGTTGAAAGGAACGATTAATACATGCCAATCTGGGTAAGTCTTTTATTAGTAGTTTTCTTCTTGTTAATGAACGCCTTCTTCGTTATGGCGGAATTTTCTTTGGTTCGTGTTCGTAAGTCTCAGGTAGAGCTTCTTGTTGAAGAAGGGAAACCAGGCGCTAAGCGAGCAGCTCACATTGCAGGCAACGTAAATGCCTATCTGTCTGCTTGCCAGCTGGGTATTACCTTGGCATCGCTGGCACTTGGTTGGTTGGGCGAACCTGCAATTTCTGCTCTGTTCCATCCTGTGTTCGTGGCTTTGGGATTGCCCGATGCTGCCGTTACAGCAATTTCGGTTGCAATTGGTTACTTCATCATGACGGCATTGCATGTGGTAGTAGGCGAATTGGTACCTAAGTCTATGGCTATTCTGAATACCGAAAGCTATGCACTACATACGGCAGGACCTCTGCATGCGTTCTACATGATGACCTATCCCATCATGTGGTTGTTCAATACGTTGACCAACGGCATTATGCGTTTAACTGGTCATGACGTATCCAAGGAACACGATGCATACACCGAAGAGGAAATTAAGATTCTCTTGGAAGAAAGTGCGGAGTCGGGTTCTATCGAGCAGGATCAGTATCAGTATCTCGACAATATTTTTGATTTGGACGATAAGGATGCTGAATCCATCATGACCCCTCGTACCGAGGTTATTGCTATCGACTTGGACGATGCCCTTGAAACCAACCTTGAAATTATGGGTGCGAATAAATTTACGCGCTACCCTGTGTATAAGGAAGATAAGGACAACATTATTGGTTTTGTCCACATCAAGGATGCTTACTTGTTGCCTGAAGGTTCTTCCATGAAGGACTTGCGTATTCGTACTATCCAGGCAGTTCCTGAAAGCTTGTCGCTGTCCAAGTTAATGCAGATGCTGCAGGCAAAACACACCAAGATTGCGGTAGTTGTTGATGAGCACGGTGGAACATCGGGCATTGTTACCATGAGTGACGTGGTAGAGCAGATTATTGGCCGCATGGAAGACGAATACCTCCACGATGACCAGGACGAAATCTTAAAGGTTCGTGAAAATCAGTACGTGGTTGATGGATCGCTTCCTGTTGATCAGTTCGTTGAGTTCTTGGGCTTTGAGCCAGTTCCTGTGTATGACTATGAAACTGCGGGTGGCTTGATGCTCGATTTGCTCGACAAGATTCCTGAAGAGGGCGACACGTTTGAACTTACTCACGACGACAAGAAGTTTACGCTGGTAATCAATATTATGGATGGTTACCGCATCGATAAGATCAGCGTTCTTATTGAAGAGATTGAGCATTCCTCAGACGAAGACGACGAATAACGTAGCGAGTAGACAGGCTCTTCGATGCGCAGTGCGTCCAGTGAGCAGGTCGTTGTCACGCCAAATAGACAACAACAAAAGACAGCCTAGTTTTCTAAAGCGAGCAGCGAACGGAAGTAGCTGCTCGTTTCTTTTAGTTCTTCGGGATTTCCATCAAGACGAAGATTTCCTTTTTCAAGAAGCAATACGCGATCCATATAAGATACGCCCTGCAAGTGGTGGGTGATCATAATGACGGTTTTGTCTTTTAGGGTAGAAAAGATGGCATCGAGAACTTGCTGTTCGGTTACGGGATCGAGTCCTACCATGGGTTCATCAAGAATAACGATGGGGGCATCCTGAAGTAATACGCGCGCGAGTGCAATTCGATGACGTTCTCCGCCCGAAAAGCCAATGCCTGCTTCATCCACGAGAGTGTCAAGTCCTTTCGGAAGTCGTTTTAAAAGGGACTTGAGGCCAACTCGATGGAGTGTTTCTATAAGGAGCTCGTCGCTTGCTTCGGTGTTTCCAATGAGAAGGTTTTCGCGCAACGTTGCATTAAAGAGATAGGTTTTCTGCTGGATGACGCCAAAGTATTCGGCGGCACTATCGCCAAGGGTGCAGGTGGGACGAAGCTCGATAGTGTCAGGGGCGTTATCATCATGAGCGCTGTTTTCTGGCACGCTCTTTGCTCGGTCTTCTTTTGCAAGGGCATGCCTATCAGCAATAAGAACCTGTCCAACAGTTGGGGTAAGGTCGCCCCTTATTAATGAGGCGAGGGTAGATTTTCCAGCGCCGCTTCGTCCTAGAACCGCAATCTTTTCTCCTGCTTTTATTTGAAGGGAAAGATTGTTAATAAGCAGGCGCTTAGATTCAGGATAGGTAAAGGATGCCTTATCGAAAATGAGATCATAGGCGTGAATGAAATCGCGGCTGCGAATGGAATCGCTGTCGTGAACAAGATCGTAGGCGCGCTGTCCAGCGTACCCCTTGCATCCATTTGATTTCGACCGCTTTACTTTGTCTGGTTGCGGGAGCTCATTAAGGCGTTCAATTGAATCTTGATGAGATCGCGCCTCAGTAGCTGCGGCAGAAAGGGGGGCAAAGGCATCAATCAAAGGGAAGTAGCCTAAGACAAAAGCAAGGATCCAATTGGAGTTTCCACCGATTTCTCCACCAAACTGTGTTGCCGCCCAGAAAAGGACAACGACGGCTCCTATTCCAAAGAATATCTGCAGTACGAGGTCGCGCTTCTTGTCGAACGAATGACCTGCGCGTTCAAGTTCACGAAGCGTTTGTTGTGTGTGTTTGTGGTGGGTAAGGTAGTCGTCATAGCGTCCTGATAATATCCAGTCGGTTATTCCCAAAACATCATCGGTCACTTCGGTATACAAGGCCGATTTAAGTGATTTATGCTTTGCCAGACGTGCTCCGTTAATTGAAACCGAGACAAGCGGAATTACCACGAGTTCTATGAGCACCAAGCCCAATACAAGAAGACCCATCCACCACGTAAAGCAGCCAAACCCAATAACAAGGACTAGCCCCAAAATCCAGGCAATAACACTAGGGAATATGGTGCGTAGGTATAGGTTTTGAAGGTGACCAATGTCTTCGGCAAGAAGACCGAGTGCATCTCCTAATCTGTGCAGAGAATGGAAGAAGATACCGTTAGATTCAAAAGCGTCGTAGAGCTTTACGCGCAAACTTGAAGTCATGCGCAAAACCCAATCGTGGCTGGTAAGACGCTCAGCGTATTGCAACAGAGGCTTGCCAATGCCGAAAATGCGTACACAAAGCAACGGCGTGCCAAGGAGCAAAATTGAGTAGGGCATTTCTGCCGACTGCCCAATAAGCAAACCTGCCGTGAACATCAATGCTGCAGCGAAGCCAATGGTGAGCACTCCCAAAAAGATTGCAAGACACAGAGTTTTCTTGTAGCGCCCAAGATAAGGTTTCACCCATGAGTCATCTTTCCACGAAAAGGCGCTTGCTTTGCCAGCCTTTACTTTGGTGACATTAGCGGTGTTTATTGCGTTAGCCACATTAGTTGTATTAGTTGAACTTCTCGTATTAGTTGCGTTTGTGGCAGCCACCTTTTCGCTGCGTTTATTGCTCATGAGATTCACCTCCTTTAAGGAAGTTCTTGTCCAGGGTAGAGGGGTCATTGTGCATAACAACTTTACCTTTATCCAACACCACTACTGAGTCCATAGCGGAAAGCCAATGCATACGATGCGTGGCGAAAAACACGAGCTTGTTTTGCATCAAAGAAAGCATGTGCTCTTTGAGCTCCAGCTCTGTTTCGATATCCAAATGTGCGGTAGGTTCGTCGAATATCAATACACTGCATTCGTCGTTCAGGAAGGCTCGAGCAAACGCGATGCGTTGTGCTTGTCCGCCGCTGAGGGTATGACCGCCTTCCCCAATAATAGTGTTGATCCCTTCAGGTAATTCTTCGATGAGGGAATTGAGTCCTATAAGTGAACATACCTGTTCAAGATCAGCATCGGATGCTTCGGGGTGATAAAACGCCACATTGTCGCGAAGTGATGCGTGAAAGATGTGAGGGTCCTGAGGGATGTAGGCAACACGATGATGCCACCAAGGAGTATTAAGCGTTGATAATCGCTGCTCATTAAGAACGATTTTTCCTGAGGTGGGATCAGTTAATCCTGCAAGAATGTGGGCAAGAGTGCTTTTGCCGCTGCCAGAAGCACCGACGATTCCTATGCGCTGTCCGCCAAAAAAGGTGGCAGAGATGTTTTCGAGCGCGAATGTATTTGCGTTCGAGGATGACGATGAGCCGTAAGAAAAAGAAACGTCGCGAAGCTCAAGGGAAAATGCGGGAGAAGATAACGTGGTGTCGTTGATAGCGGAGGTTGTTTTGTCGACAGCTGAGCGGGTGGCAGTTGTACTGCTGCCAACGGGTTTATTGTTAGCGGCGGTTGCGTTGATAGCAGCAGTCGTATCTTCGTCAGCCGATTCACTACTAATCTCACCGTTTGCTCCAAGGGTATCCAAAATGCTCCGTAATGCATTTTTTCCATCGAGTGACGCATGATAGTCAGAAGCGAATTCGCGAATAGGCCTAAAGTAGTCAGGCATAACCACAAGGACAAACAAGGCTGGATACAAACCAAGCGAACCATCGACAAGGCGGAATCCTAGTAGCACCGCAATGGCAGCAATGGAGACGGTTGAAAATGCGTCCAATACCGCACCTGAAAGCGTAGCAACACGTAGCGTTTTCATAGTTGCTTTTCGAAAGCGTTCGCTGGATTCAAAAATGCGCTGTGCGTGAGCTTTACTTCTTCCGAAAAACTTGAGCGTATCTATACCGCGAATGGAATCGAGGAAATGATTGGCAAGGCGCTGATATTCCTTGTGTTGCTTGCCTGCTTCAAGGCTTGCGGTGTGCCCGATCAATACCATTTGTAAGATGATTGCAGGAAATACCATAAGACCGATAAGAGCAGATACCCAATCAAACACAAACAGCAGCACGAGCAGCATAACAGGGATTATTACAAGCTTGGTCATGCGGGGAAGAATCATATGGAGATATGATTCGACTTGATCGACGCCTTCGATCAAAAGGGTGGCAAACCCACCCGTACCTTTTTGTTGAATGAGTGTTTGCCCTTGCTTGAAGAGCTTTTCGAATAAAGCTTCTCTAAACTCATCAGCTCGATTTGCTGCAAAAGTTTCAAGCCATTTACTTTGAGCGTTGTCTAAGATTTGGCGAGCAACAAGACATGCCAAAAACCCCGCAATAAAAGGAATTTGATCAAGGAGAGCTTGGCTGTACCACAGATTAACAAGCGCGGTAGTAAGGCAAAGAGCTTGAATAGCTATAAGCGCGCCTGCAACAAAGGAGAACAGCACGCAGTTGCGCAATGCTGTGCTAACTCCTTTGATAGTGAATAGCAGGCGGTCAATCATAGTAAATCCTTTTGGAGGTTCGTTGGTTGTTTGGCGCTGTTTTGATTACTTAGTCAGAGAACTTTCAGCACTGCGTTTTCGGACATTCCTGAGTAAAGCTTTAAACAAAGCTTTTAGGGCATAGCCCCTGATTAGCGCGAGATGCTTTAGGGATAGAAAAAGCTTTCGGCGCGTCATTTACGCTATGCCATTTGCTTTGTTTGAAGCTTGGTAAGCGAAGGCTGTCCGAAAACGCAGTGCTGAGGGTTCTCTATGCTATTTTCAAAAGTAGAGATACTTATCATGCAGCTTGCGTGATGAGTTAATACTAAACAATAAGGCCGCTGCGAAGAACAACTTCACAGCGGCCCCGATCTATTCAAGATTAGTATTCTTGAAGATCTTCATCGGTCAGACGGCCGCGGAAGGTGCGATAGATAATTACGTGATAAATCAGCACTAAAGGCAAACCAATGCAAGTGATGCCTGTCATCCAGCCAAGTGCCAGATCGGATGATGCTGCTGTTGCAATCGTGATATTTTCGCCAATCGTCGCAACTACCAAGTTCGGGAACATAGAAGCGGCAAACAATACAACCAAGAACAAAGCTGATGCACTGCTTACAAGGAATGGGACTAAATCGTTGCCATCTTCTTTAGAGGTAACTACAACGCCAATCAAAGCAGCAGCTACCAATACAAATACTGCCCAACGAACTATCTCAAGTGTGGGATCCATCGTAGGCTGAATTCCAACAAGGGCATAAGCGGTTACTGCCACAAATAATACTAGGCTTACCAAAGCGAGAGGACGACGGAGTCCTGCAACGCGTGCCTGAAAATCGGAAGGTTTTGGGGCTTTCATGGCAAGCCACGTTGCGCCTTGGGTAAGGAAAATAGACAAGCCCAAAAGTCCACACAACAGCGTAAAGGGTGTGACCAATCCCAGAAGAGGAACGCCAATATAATCGCCATTTGTATCCATAGGAATACCAGCGTAAACGTTGCCAATAGCTACACCAAACAACAAGGCAGGAAGGAGGGATCCAACGAAGAAGAATGCATCCCAGACGCCCTTCCATTTGGGGTCGTGCGCGCGATATTCGAGAGAAACAGCGCGAATGATCAGGCCAAAGAGTACCAACATTACTGCCAGGTAAAATCCCGAAAACGTTGTTGCATATGCAGGGGCAAAAGCGGCGAACAGTGCGCCACCAGCGGTAAGCAGCCATACTTCGTTGCCGTCCCAAACGGGACCGACACTTCGACGTACGATCGCTTTTTCTTTTTCGTCCTTAGCAACAAAAGGAGAAAGAACACCTGCGCCAAGGTCGAATCCGTCCAAGATGAAGTAGCCCGCAATAAGGACGGCAATAAGGATAAACCAAAGAATTCCTAATACAGTCATGCCTATTCACCATCCTTCTGTACTTCTTCGCAGTGAGGACCATTCTTGATGATATGGATAACGATGCGTGCCCAGCCAATAATCAAAAAGAGATAAATCAAGCAGAATAGGGTAATGGTAATGGCGAGTTCGGGAGAAGAAACTGCCAAGGAATTTGCTTGATCGGTTAGCAGGCTGATGCCGCTTGGGCTACTTTCTGCTGGGTAGACTACCCAAGGCTGGCGGCCAATTTCTGCTGTTACCCAGCCACCCTGAATTGCCAGGAAGGGGAACAGGGGCGAAATAATAGCAAGATTCTGTAACCAACGCATGTTCTTAATGCGGCCTTTTCGATAGGTAAAGATGAATGCCAAGATGGTGGTCAGGGCAATAAGGCCAAACATGATAACCATCAAGTGATAGCTCTGGAATACCGTATTTACGGGAAGCTGATCGATAGTTTCCTCGGTAAATTCATCGCCATAGGCACCACTTGCTGCGAGTTCATTTAAGCCAGGGTATTCTTTTTCAAAATCCCAAGAAGCCAAGAATGAGGTACCGCCAGGAATAGCCAATGGTGTAATAACTTCTTGGCTTTCTTCGTCGACCCAGCCAAGCGCATATAAAGGCATAGCTTCGGTTTCGTAAGCGCCTTCCATCATGGCAAACTTAGTGGGCTGCTCTTCGGCAACTACTACAGCAGATTGATGAGCAAATACAATCATGAGGCAGGTGGTAACCAAGCCGATTGCGGAAGCTACTCGCACAGTTTTCATGGCGAATTCGGTATGGCGACCTTTCTTTAAATACCAAGCACCAATTGCAAGCGCCATGAAGGCACCCATGATGAGCAGTGCATCAACGGTGTGCAAATAGCGAGGGATAGTGGTGGCGTTGAATGCAGCTGCGATAAAGTCAGTCAAAATTGCCTGGGTTCCGTCGGCGGAAAGTTCGGCGCCTGCAGGGGTCTGCATCCAAGAGTTTGCAATGATGATCCACAAAGCAGACAGACAAGAGCCAAACCAAACAAGCCAAGCGGAGGCTAGATAGAACTTCTTGCCAACCTTTTTACGTCCGAACAGAAGCACGCCCAAGAAGACCGACTCCAAGAAGAAGGCCAGAAGGGCTTCTGCGGCCAGAGGAGCACCGAAAATGTCACCGACAAAACGTGCGTAATCTGCCCAGTTGGTTCCGAATGAAAATTCCATCGTAATACCAGTAGCAACACCAAGGGCAAAGGTTGCCGTAAACACCTTAACCCAGAAACGTGAAGCAGCGGCATCTTCGGGCTTCTGTGAGCGGTAATACTTCGTTTCGAAGATTGCCACGATAAGGCCCAAGCCGATGGATAGTGGCACGAAGATGAAGTGATACATCGCTGTAAGCGCAAACTGGATACGCGCTAACAAGACGGGATCAGTCAAAAAATCCATCTGTGCACCTCCTTTACCGTTGCGGTTTTAGCTGCCAGCTGTCTTCGCTGCACCTTCTTCATTTAAGCGAAGACAAATGGCTCCATAAAACCTTCACTTTTACTATGAATTCATACTATCACCGAATTTGACCAGATAGGGACGGAATACGAAAAAATGTTATTAAAATAATAACAATTTATGAAAAAGGGGGAATGTTGCGCATCGTTTTAGCTAAGTTTGGTGTTTATATTGCCCAAAAACGAACAAATGCTCTCTAATAAATGACAGATATTAATTCTTTTATGTGGGTCCCATTCTGCTTCTTAGCTTTAAAAATTACTAAAGCGTTCTACCGCCTTGGTGAAGTTTTCGATGGTTTTATCGGCATCGCCATGTTCAATGCCATCTCGAACGCAATGTTTGATGTGTCCTTCTAAAACAACTTGCCCTGCCTTGTGGAGTGCCGACTTTGCGGCATTAATCTGAGACAAAACATCTTCACAAGGAACGTCTTCGTCAATCATGCGATCGATTGCTTGTACTTGGCCGATGATCTTCTTGAAACGACGATGCAAGTTATCAGAATCCATACATTGTTTCATGTAAAAGTGCTCCTTTAATCCGCTACTCCTTCTAGTATAGCCCGAACCAAAAATTGCTCTTGCATAGAAATTAACCAAGGCGTACTATTTTTCTAAACCTATACCCCTATGGGTATAAAGCCATGGTTAACTTATCAAGAATTCAACAACGAAAAGGGAGAACCACGCATGATTGAAGCAATGGAAAAACTGCTTGAATGGGGTGGCATGAAGCGTGATATTGCGTTTTTGATCATTTCTGCCGTTGCGGTTTTAACAAGCTTGTTTGTCCCTATTGATTGGCCCGTTGATCCAGCATGGATTGCCATCGTGCTTTGCGGCATTCCTATCATTATGGAAGCTGTCATAGGCCTGGTTACTGAGTTCGATATTAAAGCTGACGTACTAGTTTCGTTGGCCTTGATCGCGTCAATAATAATTGGCGAATATTTCGCCGCAGGGGAAGTTGCGGTCATTATGCAGCTTGGTGCTCTTTTGGAAGACATTACGGTTGCAAAGGCGCGTGCGGGCATTGAACGTTTGGTGAATCTTACACCACAAACAGCACGCATTGTTGTTAACGGGAAGGAACAAACTATTGCTGCTGAAAACGTGGCAGTAGGTGATATGTGCCGCGTTCTTCCTGGCGAAACAATTCCTGTTGATGGGGTAATTTCTGAAGGTCAAACCTCCATTGATGAATCGGTAATGACAGGAGAACCGCTCCCTATTGATAAAAATCCTGGGGATGAAGTGCGCAGTGGCACCGTTAATCAATTTGGCGCTTTTACTATGAAGGCTACTAAAGTTGGTGAAGATAGTTCTCTTGCTCGCATGATTGCGCTTGTTCAGTCGGCTGATGCAGGTAAGGCGAAAATTGTCCGCCTAGCTGATAAATGGGCAACTTGGATTGTGGTTATCGCACTCCTTTCTGCTGCTATCACGTGGGCGGTTACGGGCGAAATCATTCGCGCTGTTACTATCCTGGTTGTGTTTTGCCCTTGCGCGTTAGTTCTTGCAACACCTACCGCTATCATGGCGGCAATTGGTAATTTAACGAAGTGGGGCGTACTGGTGCGTGAAGGCGATGCCTTGGAGCGCTTGGCAAAAGTTGCGCGTGTGGCGTTTGATAAAACGGGTACGTTAACGCGCGGCAAGCCGGAAGTTGAAGCAGTTCATGTGTTTGCAGCCTCGCATCACGACGCAACGTTGCAATCTGCTCTTAGTAAGGAATCTATTACTGCAAATCTATCAAATGAGGACGAACTGTTTTGGCTAGTTGCTAGTGCGGAAAACTCAAGCGAACATCCTCTTGGACGTGCCATTGTAGACTCGTATAAGGCGAAATTAAAATCTACGAATAACAAATCCCTCCAATCTCCCTTGGATAACGGATTATTTTGCTCTCTTGCAAAAGCCGAACACTTTGAAATGTTGCCGGGCCGCGGTATTAAGGCATTTGTTGATGATCGGATGGTCGTTGCAGGCAATGCTGAGCTTATGCAAGAAGAAAAAATCCGTGGTTTTCTTTCTAATGCTTCAGCGGCATACGAAAAAGAAGGTTGCACCATTGTTCATGTAGGCGTGGATGGTATTGCTGCAGGGTTTGTGGTACTGGCGGATCAAGTTCGCGAAGCTTCGCATGGTACGGTGTCTGGTATTACAAAGCTTGGTATTGTTCCTGTGCTTTTGACGGGTGATCATCGACAAGCAGCACATCATATTGCATCGCTTGTAGGGGTTAAAGAAGTTCATGCGGAGTGTCTGCCCGAAGATAAGCTTTCAGCTATTGAAAAATTTGAAGCAAAAGGTCAGCATACCTGCATGGTAGGAGATGGAATTAATGATGCCCCCGCTTTAAAGCGAGCTTACGTTGGTGTAGCGATGGGCGGTGTTGGCAGTGATATTGCTGTGGATGCTGCAGATATTGCCTTAGTGCGCGACAATATTGATGCGCTACCTCATATGCTTGCACTTTCAAAACGCATGATGACTACTATTAAAGTGAACATGACGTTTTCTCTTGCACTCAATTTTGTTGCCATTATATTGGCGATGCTGGGTATCTTGAATCCTGTTGTGGGAGCGCTGGTTCATAATGCGGGTTCAGTGCTTGTTATTTGCAATTCAGCATTGTTGCTTCGTTGGGGTATGAAGAAGAATACTTCCGCTTCTGTTTCTTTTTCTGTTGCTGTCGAAAAGGATAGTTGATTTCAGATATCAGCATCTGTTGATAAAACCTTACTTGGAGAGCGCTACTTTAGTGAGTATGATTGGTAAGAAAACAAAATAAGAGAGCATTAGTGTGAGTGCTTAAAGACTGGCGGGTTCCACTTCTTTTCTAGCATGCAGCACGACTCTTTTCGCCGATCGTACAAGGAGGGCGCGATGGGTATTCGAGTAAATGGCAATGTGATTGAAAGCGATCCAAATAAGAAATCGCTCGAGGCAGCTCGCGAGCTTTTGGACAACCCTGATTTTCAACCAGTAGAGCCGCGCTTTGCAGCAACAGTAATGTTGGTACGCGATTCTAAACCTGGTCAGACCAAGTATCGCATCGAAGATGGTAACTATCCCGAGGATTTTCCAACAGGTCAGGAACTCGAAGTATTTATGCTTCGTCGCGTAAAAACGATGGATTTTGTGCCCGATGCTGTGGTATTTCCTGGCGGTCGCGTTGATGATAAAGACTCAGAAAAAGGCCTTAAATGGGCTGGTCCTACGCCTACCGAATGGGCGGGCTATATGAATGTTGATGAAGAAACTGCTCGCAGGGTTGTTGTGGCGGCAGCACGTGAAGTGTTTGAAGAATGCGGCGTGCTTCTTGCTGGTTATGAAAACGGTGAAATGGTAACTGATTTATCTGATCCTTCTTGGCAGGAAGATCGCAGAGCGCTTGAGGCACATGAATTGGCGCTTTCGGAAATGCTCATGCGTCGCGATTTGGTCCTTCGCACCGATCTGCTGGGCCTTATTGCTAATTTCTGCACTCCAGAATTCGAGCACAAGCGTTACGATACTTTCTTCTTCTCGGCGTTGATGCCTGAAGGTCAAGTGGCAGACGATAAAACAAGCGAAGCGCAAATTGCTGGTTGGGTTACTCCTTCGTATGCAATGAGGGAAGCAGATGCAAACCGTTGGCTCGTGTTGGCTCCTACGGTGTATAACCTAACGGCGATTGCAAATGCCCACGATGCAGAAACCTTTGTTTCGGCACGTCGTACGTTAAAGAAAATTATGTCAAAACCGTATTATCGCGAAGATGGTTCTATTGGACTGCGCGGAGAACTTTCGTAAGGGGAGAATACGGTGATGAATTTGAATAACGCTTCTGAAAACTCCGTCGCCGATCGCCTAAAAGCTATTGTTTCGGGAGAGTTCGACGAAGAGGAAGCCCCAGCACAGGACGCTACTTTTATCGTGGATGAAACTCCTTGGCGAGGTGGTCGGGTTAGTAATTTAGTAACGTGCCTTCGCGCGGATAACCCCAGCCCCATGACCTATGTGGGCACGAATACTTGGATCGTCGCTAATCCTGAAAAAGTGCAGGGTGAAGACACGCAAGCTATCGTGATCGATCCATCTCCTGAAGGCGATCAAACGCAGTGTATCTTAGATACCTGTGCAGAAATGGGAGTAAAAGTCGGCGCCATTTTCCTGACACACGATCACCATGACCATACGGCAGGCGCTCGTGAACTTGCCGACAAGACAGGCGCTCCTATTTATGGCCCAAAAGAGGAAATGGGAGCGGATGCTCCTTGCGGACCTTTTAAGGTAGACCATCTGCTTCAGGAAGGGCTTTTGTATCCATTCGAGGGTGCTCCGATATTCGAAGTGTATAAATTACCTGGTCATTCAAGCGATTCGATGGGTCTTCTTCTTTCCGAAGAGCAGCTCATGTTCGTAGGTGATGTTGTTTTTCGCCATGGACCTACGGTGGTATTTTATCCTGATGGGCATTTGGGCGACTATTTGGCATCGCTTGATTTGCTTGAGGATCTAGTTAATTTGGGTAAGGTGCGCATTTTCTGTCCTGGACACGGATATCCTGTGACTGATCCCATGCGTGCGTTAGAAGCTACGCGTGAACATCGCTTTGAAAGGCTTGATCAGGTTAAAGAGGCACTTGCCTCTGGTGTTTCGCGTGATGCTGATGCTCTTTTTGACGCAGTGTATGAAGGTGTGGACGAATCGCTTCGCTGGGCATCGCTTCGCAGTATTGAGGCACAGCTGGTGTATCTTGCGGCGCAGGACAATTAAAACACTCCGCTTGGAAGAAAAGCGTGCAACCAAAGAGCTAGTACTCGTACTATTAAGGCATAAAGAAATAAGGGGATCACGCTCAGAGGGAGAGGGAAACTATGGGTGGATTGCAAGGACTAAAGGTTGTCGATCTTACTATTTTTGCGGCAGCACCAGGATGCGCTCGTCTTCTAGCTGAATTAGGGGCTACCGTATACAAAATCGAGCGCGAAATAGGCGACGATCAGCGCACTCAAGGTGTTTCTTGGGGTATGAAATTTAAAACTGATATTGATGATGCAGCTTTTGACTGTGGCGGATTTAATCGCAAGTGGGTTTCGCTTAATCTCAAAACAGAAAAAGGTATGGAGGCTATGCTGAAGTTGCTCTCCGAAGCCGATGTTTTTATTACCAGTAATCGCACGCCTGCACTAAAGCGTATGGGGCTCGATTACGAAACGCTGCATAAGAAATTTCCTCGCCTTGTTTGGGCACAGCTTCGCGGCTATGGCGAACGAGGAGAAATGGCAGACGAGCAAGGTTATGATGCCATTACCTATTCTGCGCGCGGTGGTGTAACAATGAGCTTCCCTAATGCGGGCGAGCATTTTGAGGTAGGCAATTCACCTGTTGCTTTCGGCGATTGGAATTCGTCTAACGCTTTGGCAGTCGGTATTTTGGCAGCGCTGTGGAATGCGCAGCGTACGGGCGTGGGCGATAAAGTGGTAACCAGCTTGTATCACGTTTCTAACTGGGGCATGATGAGCGCTATCTGTGCACAACAGCAAGGTCAGCAGCATCCAAAAAATCGTGCTGAAGCTCCGTGTCCAACCAACAACAGTTACGTTACTTCCGATGGCGTGTGGTTCGTAATGTGCTTCGGTAACTACAATAAATTCCACCGCAAGGTATTCGAAGCTATTGGCATGGATCCTAAATATTGGGAAGACGAGTCCTATACCAGTTTAGAGGCACTTGCTCAAAACGGTAAAAATGTTGAAGTTATTGCTGCAATGGAGGCAATCTTCAAGACCAAGACCTGGGCAGAGTGGAAGCCGTTTTTGATGGAGCAGGAACTTGCGTGTGAAAAGTGCCGCACGGTAGAGGATGTTTTGCAGGACAAGGAAGCTTTCGACAACGATCAGCTCCGTCGCGTGTATTACGAAGATCAAGGTTATGGGGAAGATCATTCCTATACCATTACAACGGCGCCTGTTCGTTTGGCAAGTATGGGTGACCCTGTACTGTATCGTTCTCGCCCTGTTGGCTATGATACGCGTGAGGTTTTGGAAGAGCTGGGTTATTCGGATGCAGATATCGACGTGTTTGATGCTGATGGCTCGGTGCGTTGTTATGCGGGTGAGCCAATGCCCGAAAGCGTTTTGCAGCCAAGCTATGGCTTGTATCCTGCTAATGCTGAAGAGGCGGCCGAATTAGCAGCAGCTCGTGCTGCCGAAGAAGCTGCTGCGCGTGCCTAGTGACACAGGCGCGCGAGCGCTGTCGATTCATGGCGCTAGCACTAAAATTCCACTAAGCGTTATCCAAAATGGCAAAACAAAGGCGGTTTGTACTGCTGCGCATTAGAGCGACGTGCAAACCGCCTTTATAGTTGTAAGTAAATAGGCGAAATAGGCATTACTCCTAATCAGATATGGCATCAAGAACGTAATAGGCCCACTCTAAGTCAACTACGTAAGCTGATCTGCCAGCATCCACTTTCGTAATTTGTGCGAGGGCATCTTTGTCAAACGACTCTAAGGCTTTCGCGAAAACTTCGTACGACTCCGTAGACATTGAGCTTGTAAACCCTTCGGTTTCTGTCTGAATATGGAACGTGATTCTTTCGTCGTTTGATTCAATGAAGGACACCATGCAAGGGGTATCTTCAGCAATGCGATTTTGATGTTGCGCGTATCCAAGCACGCTCAGTTTGAGCATTTCTATGATTCTATCGTCATATCCAGCTGCAAAAATAGCTGCTTTGTCCGAAAGTTCTTGCATGCTATCAACCATACGAAATTCAGCAGAATTCATTACCTCATCAATAGAAGGAAGCGCCGCGAAGGTTTCTTCGGCCTGTTGTGTCATTTCGGGATCACCGCAAACGTTGTACACCATAAGCTTATGATCGGGATCGATGAACATGCAAGGATGGTCCAAAATCGTACGGAATCCGCAGTGAGGGCAGGTGAAATCAGTAAGAGTTCCTGCGGCTAGGCTAGCTGCTTTTTCGGGATTGTCCTGCGCATTAAGTACGGTCCAAATTTCGAAAGAAGTTTCCTGCCCGCAGTTGGGGCAGGAAACAGGCATCTCGGTAGACTCGGAAGGATTCCAAGTGGGACCTTCAGTTGCGGTTGGCCCTGAAGAACATGCGGAATCATCGGCTGCTACCGTCTCAGAAGAGCGTGCGGGGCCTTCAGTTTCAAGGCTAGATGGGTTTTCATTAATTGTTTCGTTTTCGGCGCTCACTTAGCATCCTTTCCATTGTGGCTCGCGCTTTTCGGCGAATGCCTTCGGGCCTTCAAGAGAATCTTCGGTGGCGTTAACGAGTTCTTGATAATAATCCATAATACCCCAGCCAGCACCAGGAAATTTATCGTCACAAGCAGCTGCTTCTTTCATGGCTGCCTTAGAATACTCGATTGCAAGAGGCGCACTCTTTACGATGCCTTCAGCTAGCTTGAATGCCGTAGGAAGCAATTCCTCTTCGTCAACAACGCGGCTGACCAGTCCCCATTCGTAGGCTTTTTCGGCATCGATATTATCGCCAACAAGGATAAGTTCGGCAGCATACTTCTGAGGGATTTGCTGCATCAAACGAAGGATAGCGCCATCGCCAGTGGATGCACGACCGTGGCGTGCTTCGGGCAATCCGAATACCGAATGACTGCTCGCAATAGCAATATCACAAGCAAGCACCAATCCAAGTCCGCCGCCAACGCAAACGCCATTTACTGCTGCAATAAGCGGCTTCTTAAAGCGATGCTTTGACATGCCTAGAAGCCCCCAATTTTCCTTACCTTCAGGTAAGTGGTAGGTGCCCGCAGCGAGCTCTTTTAAGTCAGCACCTGCGCAAAAACAAGTACCTGCATTGGTGATAATGCAGCAACGCTGTGTTGGATCGTTGTCCCAGCGTTCAAGCTCGCTGGAGAACTCTTCCATCATCAGAGAGCTCATGGCGTTGCGTGCTTTGGGTCGATTAAACGTGATAAGAAGAACACCGTCACGTTCCTCAGTCAGAATTGTTTCGTAAGCCATAAAGATCCCCTTTCCCCATTAATCCCTAGGTTACAAATTCTATAAAATGCCGATTTTCAAGCTATTCAAACCTTTTGGTCATTCTTATTGTAAATCGCTAGGCAAGGAGTTCTGAGGGTAAAAGTGCTAAAGGCAGAAGTGCTGAAGGCAAAAAAGAAGTGGCTCCAAAGGGAACCACTTCGTAGGATGTTTGTTGCTCGAATTTGGGTCGAACTTCCAAGTTCGGAACATGTATTCGAATCCGAAACGATTATTCGAAATCGAAATGGACACCTCAAACTCGAAACAAACTCGAATTTAAGCTTCTTGAGGCTTTTTCTTGCCGAAGATCGTCTTAGCGCCCTTGACTGCCAAAACGATAGCTAGAACAAACAGGATAGTCGCAAGAATTGCCTGAACAGCGGCGCTGAACAAATCGCCCGTACCTGCCATAAGTACTAGACCCTTGGCGTAGAGTGTCTGAACCAGGGAGGTTAGGGTTACAACAAGCATGAATACCATTGGGATGTAGAACATCTTGTTGTTCTTGCCTGCATTGCCAAGCCATGCGCAAACTGCCAGCAAAGCCAAAGCTGCAAGCAGCTGGTTTGCAGCACCGAACAAAGGCCAAATGATGGTGTAGCCCGTCATGCCTAAAACAATACCAATAACTACGGTAATGAAAGTTGCTACGTAAGGGTTCGAGAATACCTTGCGAGCGCCCGTTACGCTTTCCATGGTTTCGCCTACTGGGATCCAGAGTTCCTGGAACATATAACGTGCAAGACGAGTAGCAGTGTCGAGTGAGGTCAAGCAGAATGCTGATACTGCCAAAATAAGTAGGGTATAAGCAATGCTCTCAACACCTTCAAGGCCAGGGATGCAAGCAAGCATCTGAGATAAGCCACCAGCGAATACAGCGGTTGGGGAAGCGTAGTCGCCTGCGCAGTATGCCTGCCATACAAAACCTACTGCGCACAAAGAAATAATGGCGAGTAAGCATTCAATCAGCATGCCACCATAAGCAATAGGCTTAGCATGAGATTCTTTTTCCAACTGCTTAGAAGTGGTGCCAGAAGCAACCAAGCTGTGGAAGCCAGAAATAGCACCACAAGCGATAGTGATAAACAGTACAGGGAACAAGAAGCCAGAAGCAGCGGAAAGATTAGTTACCGCAGCGCCTGTTTCTGGGTTAATAATGGGGTTTCCTGCAGCATCAACTGCGGCATTGCTTGCAAAGAATCCCGTAAATGCAGGGATATCAAGGTTGGACGCATTGCCAGTCAAGCTTGCGCCTACGATACCAATGATGGAAAGAATAATCATGCCATACAGCAAGAAAGAGCTGAGGTAATCGCGAGGTTGAAGCAGAATCCATACAGGGGCAATTGCAGCAACCATGATGTAAACGCCAAGCAAAATCATCCATGTGGTGTAGTCAAGAGAAATGTAGGGGAAGTTATAACCTACTGCTACCAAAACCACAATGATCAAAATAGCGATACCGATATTAGCTACTGCGGGTATGTTGCGGCCACGGGTAGCAAGACCATAAATTACAGCGGCTACGATGAAGAGCATAGAAATCATAGCGGTGCGCTGGTTTGCTAAATTAGATGCATCGGTTGCATTAGCAAGACCTACTGCAAAGGTGTTAGCAACGATTGATGCGAATGCTGCAACAACAAGAAGCAGGGTAAGGTATGCAAAAATACAGAAAATGCGCTTAGCGGTGTTATCGATATTTTCTGCGATAACTGCTGCGATACTCTGTCCTTTATGACGTAGTGATGCGAACAATGCACCAAAGTCGTGCATAGCTCCAAAGAAAATGCCACCAATAAGAACCCACAAAAGTACAGGTACCCAGCCAAATACTGCTGCCTGGATAGGACCATTGATGGGGCCAGCGCCAGCGATGGATGAAAAATGGTGACCTAACAATACGTAAGGCTTGGACGGAACGTAGTCGATACCGTCTTCAAGTTCTTGCGCAGGAGTAGGTCGTTTGGGGTCAACTCCCCATTGTTTTGCAAGCCAGCCACCATAGCATACGTAGCCTACAATCAAAACAATGAGGCCGCCGAGTAAAACAAGCATTGCGTTCATGTTTTATCAGCCTTTCTTGTCGTGTGCCTCTACTGCGCCAATGCAAGATTGCTGACAAGTGCTTCTTTGAGCTGTTTGCCAGCGGCGTTAGTTTCAATTTCTGTTCCAGGTTTGCGTGAAAGATCTACTACCGCTAAACGCAGATCGGTCCAACCGCGAAAACCTAACCAAAAGTTTTTACGGAATCGAATTGACCTAACGCGCTTAAACGCTTCGTCGGTGCATCGATTGGCAATAATGACCAACGTAAGGGCAGATGACATGTGATTAGGCGAGGGGTCCACTTTGCGTATAGCTTTGGTGGTCATGAAATTTACGGCATCTAAAAGATGCGTTTCATCAAGCTCGTCAACCATTTCAAAGAACATGAAGTCGTGGGTATTTACTTCCCACAGTTTGGCACGCTTTGTTAAAACGTATTTTTCGCCATAGGTGTGAAATTCTGCAAATGCAGGAAATCGCTTTCCTTCAAAGAGATAGTCCCGTCTGATGTCGTAGTATGCCTCGTGTGCCGCAAGAACGCGATTGAGCAAATCAACGCGTTTATCGACTGCGGTCATGGGCTACTCCTTTCTTCATCACAAGGGACAATCTTTTCTCTGAAATATGCAAGTCATCTGCAAGTTCAAGCGCGAAAGATTGTAAAGGTAGGTTTTTCATCAAATAGTGCAAAATTGTGTCGTGTGTCAAAAAATACTTTGAACGGCGAAGTAATTTCAAGAAAACTGCAGATAGCTAACTTAAAAGTAAGTAAAAAAGATAGGTTGAAAAGAAGTGCCAATTCTTCAAAGGGATGAAAGGCGGATAAAAAAAGTAAGCCCGACACGTGGTCGGGCTTACGATGCGGTAAGTATATTTGAATTGTGAAAGCGGCTTGATTGTTAGTGGCTTGGCTACGAGCAATTTGGCGCGGTTTGGCTTCTGCTGGCTTGCCTGCTACCAATCGGCTGCTAAGCTCAATCCTGTCTTATTCGCCCTTTTCTGCGCGCTCTTTCAAGCGACGATCAAGCTCATCTGCCAATTGATGACGCTTAACCTTGCCAGATTCGGTCATTGGAATTTCGTCAATGAACTCGATATGTTCAGGACGAAGACGTTTTGCAACGCCAATGGAGTCCAGATATTCTGCAATCGAATCAAGTGTTGGAACCACATCGCCCTTTTGAACAATAAAGGTGCAAATACGCTCGCCTAAACGATCGTCTGGTAAACCGATAGTAGCGTGTGAGCCAACACCTGGGCAGCCGTCCAAGTTGTTATCTACTTCGTTAGCGGAGATGTTGATACCGCCACGAATAAGGATTTCCTTCTTGCGGCCATTGATCTTTACGCGACCCTGTTCGTCCTGGATGCAAAGGTCGCCAGAATAGAACCAACCATCATCGCTTAAATCCTTTGCAGTAGCTTCAGGATTCTTCAGATAACCGCTAAACATATGAGGGCCGCGGGAAATTTCTTCACCTTGAGTGCCGTAAGGAACTTCGTTGCCTTTTTCGTCAACAACCTTAACTTCAATGCCTTCGCAGGCAATACCAGACCAGTTGCCGTTCCATTCCAGGCAATCCTCTGGTGGAACCAAAAGATGGGGGCAGCTTTCGGTGGAGCCATAGCATTCGCACAGCTTCAATCCGTGCTTGTCGGCACGATGAACCATGGTGCCAGGAACAGGAGCGCCGCCGCAAACATAAAGCTTTAAGGTATCGAAGGAAAGGCCCTTCTTTTCTGCAACATTGAGCATGTCATAAATGAAAGGTGTTGCGCCCATAGACCAGGTAACGCCTTCTTTGTTCATGATCTCAATGGATTCTTCAGGATGGAATTCCTGCTGCAGAACAACGCGAGCACCCAGCAGAAGTGGGGTAATCAGGCCATGATTAAAGCCTGTTGCATGATTGAGTGGTGCTGGCATGAACATGACATCTTCGCGCGTTAAGTGCAAAGACTTAATAAAGGTTTTCTCAGAGAAGATAAGTGCGTTGTGAGAAATCAATACTGCCTTAGGACGACCTGTGGTGCCTGAGGTAGAAAGAATCAGAACGATTTCGTCTGAATCGCTTTCTGGTGCCTCAGTTAAAGGTTCAAACGTTTCAAAAATCTGATTCAGGGTAATAGTGCCATGAGATTCTACAGTTTTATCGTGAACGCAGAATGCACCGTCGAGTAAGCTGGTGATTTCGTTCTTGACGGAAAGGAACTGATCTTCGAAGTTAGTCTTGTGGTGGAAGGTGGGGCAGATGAAAGCCTTAGATTCAACCAAGCTCATGGAGTAAACCAAGTCTTCGCCGTTGAAGGTAACGGGAAGTGGGTGGCATACAGCGCCTACTTTTAAACAGGCAACATACAGGATGCAAAACTCTGACCAAGGTGGCATCTGGAAACTTACCACGTCGCCATTTTGTACCCCGACGCTTTTGAGCCAAGCGGCAAGGCGGCCAGCTTTGTCATCAATTTCCGCATAGGTGAAACGAACGCCTAAGTTGTCGCTAACATATTCATTGTCAGGAAACTTAGATACGCGGTCTGACCAAACATCGAACAGGGTTTGTTCGGTCCAGTAGCCCTTTTCGTAATACTCCTTTTTGTTCTGTTCGTTCACTTTTAGATCGGTAATCATAAATCCTCACTTCATACGACAAGAACGCAGGGGCATGCTTGTCAACTTTTGGAATTTCTCCCTCGGGATCATTCCCCCTCACTCCTGAACACGTATCAAAACCCCTCGACGTATTCGATGAAAGTATAGCGCGAATCGATGGATTAGGCAGGTTTACTCCTATAGAAAGTACGGGTTCAAACTAAAGGCACAGCCTATAGACTTTATGGATAGAACCTATAATTTAGACATATTATTTAAGGTGTTGAAGTTTCTTGCGAAGGCCTTTTTGACACGGTCTTTTTGCAAGAGAACAGGTGTAGTTTATTCGGACAAATTATTAGATTTGGGTGAATTTATTACGACGGATGGCGACGCTGATAGTATGTATTGAGCGCATTCCGATTGCGTATCGCGTGCATTCTGATTCACATCTCGGACATTCGCATCAGGTATATTCTGACTCCTGTCCTACACATTCCGATTGCGCGTTTTTGATGCGTTATGGCGAAGTAGCACCCAGGTGCCGTATTATTTGCCTGATAACTATATTCAGAGAGGGATGCTATGAGCATACGAAAACTATTAGCTCGTTCGGCTAGTTCGGTAAGTACCTGGGGTTTGCGTCATGTGGCGAAACGTCCTGCGGCAAACATGCCTGGCAAGATTGCCCTAAAGCTTGACCCTCAGATTATTGCTGAATCTATGGGTAAAATTACCGAAGGTTCCATTGTGGTAGTAGGAACGAACGGTAAGACCACCATTACTAATATGATCGCTGATGCCTTGGAACGTCAGGGCAAAACCGTTGCTTGCAATAGAACTGGAGCGAATCTTGCCTATGGCGTTGCAACTACGCTTCTTCAGTCCAAAGGCGCTCAGTGGGGTGTGTTTGAATCGGACGAATTATGGCTTGCGCATACTTTGCCTCAGGTGCAGGCAAGCTATGTTCTGCTTTTGAATTTGTTCCGTGATCAGCTGGATCGCTGTGGCGAAATTGATCGTGTTCAGGATGCCATTGTCCAAGCACTTACCGAATCGCCCGATACGGTACTTTTGTATAACGCCGATGATCCTCTGTGCGCCATGGTCGCGCTTCGTGTCCCCAATGAGGCAATTGCCTTTGGCGTTGGCGAAGATTTGCATCAGCAGCAAAATGTGGTCAGCGATGCTCAGATGTGTCAGCGTTGTTCGGCAATGTTTACCTATGAGTATCGTCAGTATGGTCAGCTGGGAACCTATTCTTGTCCGAATTGCGGATTCAAGCGCCCTGAATTGGATTTTGCAGCAAAACATGCTGTTTTCGGAAACGACATTACTTTTGATGTTGAGGAGCGTGCTACAGGATCAAGCGTTTCTCTTCATGCGCAGCGCGCAGGTGTGTATATGATCTACAACGTGATGGCTGCGTGGCTGGCGTCGCATTGCGCAGGTGTGAGTGATGAAGTATTTCAGCAGGCAGTTGATCTGTTTGATCCTCAAAATGGACGCTTGCAGTCGCTTACTATTCAGGGCAGACCAGTCTTGTTGAACTTGGCGAAAAATCCCACAGGCTTTAATCAGAATATGAAGCTTATTACGCAGGCAGAAGGCAAGAAGGTTGCTGCGTTTTTCATTAACGACAATGAAGCGGATGGTCATGACATTTCTTGGATTTGGGATTGCGACTTCGAAGAGCTTGCAGAACAAGAAGACGTCATAGTGTATGCAGGTGGCATTCGCAAAAACGATTTGCAGCTGCGCCTTCGCTATGCTGGCATTGAGGCGCGCACTATTAATAATGTAGATGAAATGGTGGACGAAGCACTGGCTATGCCTGCCGATTGGAAGATGTACGCCATTGCGAACTACACATCTCTTCCTGCGGTACGTGATTCGCTGATGTCGCGTGCTGATAAAACGGAAGTTGATCAAGTAGTACAGGGCACCAACGAACCTGAGCGCAAAAAGCACGCAGTCGTTCAGCAAGAAGGGGTTGAAGTGCTTGCAAATAATCCTTTGCGCATCGTGCACTTATTCCCTGATTTGCTTAATTTGTACGGAGACGGTGGAAACGTGCGCGTTTTGGCACAGCGTTGTGCGTGGCGTGGAATCCCTGTTGAAGTGCAAGCGGTGCACTATGGTGAAGAGGCAAATTTAGATCAGGCAGATATTGTTGTGCTTGGTGGCGGGCCTGACCGAGAGCAAAAACTTGCATCTGAGGTTCTGTTTGCCATGAAAGAAGACCTTCGTTCATACATTGAAAACGATGGCGCGCTCCTTGCTATTTGTGGTGGTTATCAGATTTTGGGTCATCGTTGGTTGATGGGCGATGAAGAGGTAGAGGGTCTGTCAATTATTGATACAGAAACACTGCGTGCTGGCACGGGCTTTGATCGCCTTATCGACAACATCGTACTATCTTCTTCTTTAGCCAAACTGCCTGTAGTTGGTTATGAAAATCATGCGGGTCGTACGAAGCTTGGAGTTGGGGTAGAGCCGTTTGGTAAGGTTGTTTCCCAGGTGGGTCATGGCAATGACGACACCTCTGGAGCGGATGGCGTACTGTATCGTAATTGCATCGGAACGTATTTGCATGGCCCTCTTCTTGGTAAGAATCCAGAAATTGCCGACCATTTAATTGCGGTAGCGCTGCAGCGCAAACTGGGATTGGATGCACCTATGGAGTTGGCTTCTTTGGATGATTCGGTGGAAAAGGCAGCAAATGCATATATGGCACAACGCTTAGGAGTGTCATAGTTCGCGCCTAGGCTTCGTCGTGCGGATCTTTCGTCGTGCGATTTGCGCCTAAAACTTCGAGAAGCTTTTTCTGCATCCTGTGCCGTATGTTTCGCAAAGCCTACACCATGGTTTGCTTTGTGTAGTTGCGTTCCGAGTTGGCTTCAGTTTTGTTATGAGAGAATGTTAAATAAATATTAGAAGCCCTCAATTTGTGGCGAAAGCATGCAAAAGTTGCGCAAAAATATCCGATTTCCGTGCAATATATGATTTTTGCCGAATTTATTTGCGTTCCGCATTAATTATTTGCATTATTGATTGCATGTTTGCTTCAAATAACAAATCATCAAAGCGTTCCGCTCGTACCCGTAATGGCGCGGAGCGTCCTCATGCGGATCGTCGACGTGTCGCTTCTGGCTCTCGTGCTTCACGAAAGCAAAGCGCTGAATCGTTCGACCGTTCTTCGTATGGACATCAAAGCACTTCTCGCACATCGCGCAGAAATGCTTCAGGCGTGAATGCCTATAGTGCAAGTAACTATGGTTCTTCCACTCATCGTTCAAATGGCGCACAGAACAACTACGTTCCTGTAACCCCTGCTGGTGCAAATCGACGTTATGCTCAAAATGCGCAAAGTCGTGAATTTGTTCGTCAGCAGCATGAGCGCAAGAAGAAGAGCAAGCGCAAGCGTATCTTGTTTGTTTCGCTTGCTGTTGTTTGCGTCTTAATCCTTGGCGGCATTGGTGCGGCATGGGCGTATATCAGTCAGGTTGATAGCTCTTTGCGCGATGATCTGGACACCGATCTTTTAAATTCGCTTGCTGTTACCGACTCTCCATCTGATCCGTTCTATATGCTTTTGATTGGTGCAGATAAATCAGAAGATCGTGAAGCTTCGGGCACCTTCGGCGGAACATATAGAACCGACTCCATGATTTTGGCACGCATAGACCCGCAGGAAAAAGAAGTAACGCTTGTTTCTATTCCACGTGACACCAGGGTTTATATAGAAGGCTACGGCGAACAGAAAATTAACGCAGCCTATGCGTTCGGTGGCGCTTCTATGGCGGTTGATACGGTATCCGAATTAGCAGGTGTTCCTATCAGCCATTATGCAGAAATCGATTTCGACGGCTTTAAGGCTGTTGTTGACGCCTTGGGCGGTGTCGATGTTAACGTTCCTATGGAAATTAACGACGACAAGGCGGGCGGTCATGTTTCCGCAGGTCAACAGACACTCAATGGCGAACAGGCATTGATTCTTTGCCGTAGCCGTCATACGTATGACGATATTGGCGACGGCGACTCCATTCGAGCTGCCAACCAGCGCTTGGTTCTTTCCGCCATCATGAAGAAGGTAATGAATTCTGATGTGGCTACCATTACGAATACGGTAAGCACACTGGCAGAATATGTCACCACGGACTATAGCGTTACAGGCTTGGTTGGTCTTGCTCAGTCCATGATGGGTATCGACGTAGAAAATAATGTTTATACCGCTGCAGTACCTACCACTTCAGTCTACGAGAATGATATTTGGTGGGAAGTTCTCAACGAAGAAGAATGGCAAATAATGATGGACCGCATAAAGCAGGGTCTGTCTCCTACGGAAGAAACTCAGATTGATGAAGCTTCTGGTGTTGTTATGTCGTCAGCTGGTGGCGGCGGATCTGGCAATACGGACGATGCTGCGGGTACAACCAATTCTGGCAGCTCATCTAACAATGCTTCGCTTTCTGGGGTTCACATTTCTGTGAAGAATGGCTGCGGTATCGCAGGATGTGCGGATCAAGCTGCTGCTAAGCTTTCTCCTGATGGTGCCGTTATCGAAACGGGCAATGCGGATGATTTTAACTATTCGCAAACCCTCATTGTGTACGAAGATTCATCGCAGGCGGATCAAGCTGAAAAGATTGCGAGCCTGTTAGGTGTTGGCGAAACTAAACAAAATGATGGCACTTACGCTTTCTCGGGTGATTTCTTAGTAGTAATTGGCTCGGACTGGTCTTAAAGCAACATAGTAACCGTTAAGGTTCAAGGTGTTTTAAGCGACATGCATTTCAGTTGAGGTGCATGTCGCTTTTTTACCATTATTTAAGATTTTCTTTAGGCGTAAAATACTTACAACGTAAGGGGAGAATACAAGGAGTAAACATGGGCAAATATGTAATGGCGCTGGATGCGGGAACTACCAGCAACCGTTGTATTTTGTTTAACAAAGAAGGCAAGGTCGTAAGTATTGCCCAAAAAGAGTTTACCCAGTATTTCCCAAAGCCTGGTTGGGTAGAGCATGACGCTGATGAGATTTGGTCTACGCAACTTGGTGTTGCGGTAGAGGCAATGTCTAAGATAGGGGCATCGGCTGAAGATATTGCAGCAATTGGTATTACGAATCAAAGAGAAACAACTGTTGTGTGGGACAAGAAAACGGGCGAGCCTATATGCCCCGCTATTGTGTGGCAGTGTCGAAGGACAGCGGAATTCTGTGATCAACTAAAGGCCCAAGGGCATACCGACATGATCAGAGAAAAGACGGGCCTAATTATTGACGCGTATTTTTCTGGTACCAAAATCCGTTGGATTTTAGATCATGTGGAAGGTGCTCGGGAGAAGGCAGAAAAAGGCGACCTGCTGTTTGGTACGGTAGAAACGTGGCTTATTTGGAAGTTAACCAAGGGGCATGTGCATGTAACGGATTATTCCAATGCGTCTCGTACCATGCTTTTTAACATCAATACGTTGGAGTGGGATCAGGAGATTCTCGATCTCTTAGATATCCCTAAAGCCATGCTGCCTAAGCCTATGCCTTCAAGCTGTGTATATGGCCAAACGGCAACCTCTTATTTTGGTGGTCACATTCCTATTGCGGGCGCTGCGGGAGATCAGCAGTCTGCACTTTTCGGCCAGGCATGCTTCCATCCTGGTGCGGCTAAAAATACGTATGGAACGGGCTGCTTCTTACTTATGAATACGGGGGATACGCCTGTCTTTTCTAAAAATGGATTGGTAACCACCATTGCGTGGGGTCTTGATGGCAAAGTTGAATATGCGCTCGAAGGATCAATCTTTGTGGCAGGCGCTGCTATCCAGTGGTTGCGAGATGAAATGCGCCTCATAGATTCTGTGGCAGATTCAGAATACATGGCTGGAAAAGTTGAAGATACGAATGGTTGTTATGTTGTTCCTGCCTTTACTGGCTTAGGCGCCCCTCATTGGGATTCTTATGCAAGAGGAACTATTGTAGGCATTACGCGCGGGGTTAATAAATATCACATTATTAGAGCTACCTTAGAATCAATTGCCTACCAAGTAAATGATGTTCTAGGTGCTATGGAGGCAGATTCTGGTATTGCTCTTACTTCGCTTCGTGTAGATGGTGGAGCTAGTGCTAATAACTTTTTGATGCAAACTCAGGCAGATATTATTGGTGCCCCAGTAAAGAGACCCCAGTGTATTGAAACTACAGCGATGGGTGCCGCTTATCTGGCTGGATTGGCGGTAGGTTACTGGGAAAGCCGCGAGGAAGTCGAAGAAAACTGGGCAGTAGATCAAACGTTTGAGCCTGCTATTGAAGAAGTAAAGCGTCAGGAAAAGATCAAGGGTTGGAACAAGGCAGTGCGCTATTCGTTTGACTGGGCAAAAGACGAATAACTATCGTAGGCGCAAGCTTGGTTGGTAACGCATCCAACCTTGTAATGCAGCTATTTGTGATAGGGCTCCCCGCGAGATATTTTGAAAGCTCGATATAGTTGTTCGAGTAATACCACACGTGCCAAATTGTGCGGCAGAGTAATGGGGCCAAAGCTTATGCGCTCGGTTGCGCGCTGTTTTACTTCGGCGGTTACACCATCGCTGCCACCAATAATAAAAGCAAGTTGTGATTCTCCTGATAAGGCATAGGTATCGATCTTTGTTGCGAGAGATTCGCTTGAGGTTTCCTTTCCTTTGATGTCCAGCAAAAGAATAGGAGTGTGTTCGGGTAGGTTGCTTAAAAGAGCCTCTGCTTCTTTTTCTTTATTTGAATCAGGCAGTTCGCGCACGGATACTTTTGCATAGGCACTTAGACGCTTGAGATATTCAGCGCAGGCCTCTTTCCAAAACGATTCCTTTAATTTTCCCACGGCAAAAATCGTTATAGACAGCATTAATACTCCTTTACAATAAGGATAAGTATTTGATCGAATAATATCGGATAGGTCGCAAGCGTGCATGCTTTTGCTGACAAGTTATTTCGCGGAGCGCTAAACCATCGACGGGTGGTTATAGTATTTGCTGTGCTCTTTTTTGTATTCAGTGTTGCTTGTATTCCTGGTGTAAAAATCAATTACCAGTTTTCTGATTATTTGCCAGAAGATTCTAAGTCGACTGTTTCTTTGCGCGTTATGGAAGAAGCTTTCGATGCGCCTACGCCCAATTCAAACATCATGGTTGAAGGGCTTTCTCTTACAGAAGCGCAAGAACTGGCAAATAAAATAGAAGAAACAAAAGGCGTTGAAGACGTAATGTGGCTTGGAACTACCTGCGATATTTCCATGCCACTCGAGACATATGATCCTGATGCGGTTTCTGCTTTCAAGGTAGATGATTCTTATCTTTATCAGGTTGCCCTCGATACCTCTCTTGCAACTGACACTATGGATGTAATTCGCGATGAAGCGGCATCGGTAGGTGCGTCTGAAGTGTCCATGTCGGGCGAGGCGATTAATTCCGCTGTTGCTCAAGGCTCATCGGATTTTGAAATCCAACTCATTTTGGTTATGGCAGTGTTTGTCATCCTTGGTTTGCTGCTTCTTACGAGCGAAGCGTGGTTTGAGCCTGTGCTTTTCCTTTCGGTTATTGGTATCTCTATTGTGTACAACTTGGGTACCAACATTATCTTTGGAGAAATATCTTTTATCACTCAGATGTGTGCGGCAGTATTGCAGCTTGCCGTTTCTATGGACTACGGCATCGTAATGCTGCATGCGTTCCGTAGTTACAGGGCAGAAGGGCTGAGTTCCTACGATGCGGCGGTTGCAGCTATGCATAAGGCTGCTGCGGTTATTGCCTCTTCGGCGGCAACAACCTTTTTTGGTTTTCTTTCGTTGTGCGTGATGGCATTTCTTATTGGCGCCGATATGGGCGTGGTTCTTGCAAAAGGTATCGTCTTCAGTTTCTTGTGCGTGCTCTTTTTGCTGCCTATTTTGGTACTTTCAAGCGAAAAGCTGCTTGCTAAAACCGCGCATCGAAAATTCTTGCCCTCTTTTGATGGCTTTGCACGAGTGTGCATGCGTTTGGCAGTGCCCTTTACCATTATTATCGCGCTCGTTACCGTGCCAGCTTATTTAGGGCAAAAACAGCCGAATTTTGTGTATGGTGCAAGCGGTTTTGTGGAGCCAGGTTCTGAATTGTATGAAGAAACGAACGCTATTGATGAAACCTTTGGCTCGAATGAGCAGTGGGTTATGTTGGTGCCCGAAGGTGATTTAGGGCGCGAACTTCAGATGGTAAAACAAATTGAGGGATTGGAAGATGTAGTGGCGGTTACCTCGTATGTGACGGTCGTTTCTGCCAATATTCCAAGTGCTTTTGTTCCTGAAAGCGATTTATCTCAGCTGATTTCAGGTGGCTATTCGCGCATTGTTGTTTTCACGTCGGTTGGTGGAGAAAGTGAAGAAGCATTCGCTTTGGTACAAACGTTACGTGATATAGGTGATGAATTCTACCCTGATGAAAACTATTTGGTAGGATCGTCAGTTACCTCCTATGACATGTCGCTTATCGTCAATGACGACTCCATGCGCATCTTTATTGCTTCGGTGGTGGCAATTGGTTTAGTTCTACTTTTGATGTTCCGCAGCTTAAGCATTCCTTTGATGCTTCTTTTGACTATCGAGATATCAATTTGGATTAATTTGGCCATTCCATACTTTACGGGTGAGACTATTCAGTACATTGGCTACTTGATAATTAGCGCCATTATGCTGGGTGCTACGGTGGACTACACTATCATTTTGTCGCGTGCGTATTTGGATAGGCGTGCCGAAATGGAAAAACGCCCTGCCATGCTTTCGGCAATTTCCTATTCCGCTATCACTATTCTTACTTCAGCAACCATTCTTACTGTGTGCGGTGCCTTTATTGGTATTATTTCGAGCAACGGTGTTATGGCGGGATTGGGTACACTAATCGGACGTGGCGCTTTCATTGCTGCGCTCAATACGTTTTTGCTTCTTCCTATTTTGTTTATGCTGCTTGATAGGGTGGTGGAAAAAACTACCTGGAAGGCACGTTTTTATCATGGCGGATCTGACCGCAGTGCTATTGCGGTAACTTCAGATAATTCAATTTCGAATAAGGAGTAGAAGTATGCGCTACTCGAATTTCAGACATAGTCCAAAGCATGCACGTCATGCTCGTCCAAAGAGCAAAAGGGATGCGGTGTGGTCTTTGCCATTCAATAAACGTTTTGCTCAAATGTTTGTTGCTGCCTTGGTGCTTGTGGTATTGGCGGTTCCCGTTACGGCGGTACCAGTAATGCTTAATGCTGAAGAAGCAAGTCAAAATACTGATGCTTTGCAAGAACAAGCTAGTGGGAATGCAGGAAGCGCAGCGGTAGCGGATATTTCGGGATCTGCCGAAAAGAAAGAAGTGGTATATGCGACCCTTGAAAACACTGGTGCTACTGAGAGTATTTATGTAGTAAACGTATTTGATGGCAGTGCTGATGTAGCGGGTAAAACAATTCAGGATTTTGGCGAATATGAGCAAGTTGTTAATTTGACGGACACGTCTAAACTTACTCAGTTTTCCGACTCGGTAGTGCTCACCATGCCAGAAGGGGAGTTTTCTTATCAGGGCACAACGTCGAATGCTCAGATTCCTTGGAACATTTCGATGAAGTATTCCTTGGACGGACAAGAAGTTTCTCCTGATGAGTTGGCAGGTAAAAGTGGCTCTTTTGAGTTGAATATAACAACTTCTCAAAACAGCTCTGTTGATTCGCGCTATTTCGAAAATTATCTTTTGCAAATTACCTGCACGCTTCCCATGGACGTGGCGAAAAATGTAAAAACCGAACAGGGATCTATTGCACTTTCTGGATCGGATGTAACGGTAAGTTTTATGGTTATGCCTGATAAGGATGGCGATGTTTCGTTGAGCGCTGATGTGTCCAATTTTGAAATGGCGGGAATCAGTTTTGCTGCGATTCCTTTTTCTATGGCGCTTGATTTTCCTGATACGGAAAGCCTCGTTTCGCAATTCGACGCGCTTATTGATGGAACCGATGAGCTTCATTCAGGAGCGCAAGAGTTAGCGAGTGGTGTAGATAGCATTGATGCTGCAACTAAAGAGGCGGCTTCGGGAGCAGTAGAGCTGGCAACGGGTGCAACGCAAATGACGCAAGGCCTAAAGCAATATCAGCAGGCTTTGCGCGATCAGGCTGATGAATTGGTGGCAGCAGCCTCAAGCATGGATCCTGAAGCTGCAGAGCAATACTATAAGCAATTGCTCCAGAGCTATGCTGAGGCACTTTTCAATGAATATATTTCACTGAAAGCCGAAGATGTTAACGAGGGAAAAACCGACGAAGAGCTTTGGCAGATAGCGCTAGCGAATGTTTCTGAATCGTCTGAGGGCCAGCAAGTCGAAGCTGCGCTTGAGGCAGTTGCAACCCAGATTGCATCCCAGAGTGCAGCGCAAGCACTTGATGGCGCGGCAGATGGTCTAGGTTCGGTTGACAGCGCTTCTTCGCTGTTGGGCGGAAGTGCTGCTTTAGGTTCAGGTGCGCAAGAATTAGCAAGTGGTTTGGATAAATTAGCAGGTGGCACAGGAGAGTTGGCCATCGGAGCAAGCACCTTGGCCGATGGCACGCAGAGTCTAGCTCAAGAAACCCAGGGAATTCCTGACGCGGTGCAGGCCGAAATAGATGAACTTATGTCCACTTACGATAAATCCGATTTCGAACCAGCAAGTTTTACCAGTTCGAAAAATACGAATGTTACACTGGTTCAATTCGTAATGACTACCGATCCAATTAAGGTTGAAGAGCCAGCTACTGAAGAAGAACCAGTAGAAGAAGAAACGCTCTTAGATCGTTTCTTAGCACTGTTCTAAAAGTGATTGCTTACAAGCCTAAACAGACGGTATCATGAGCGACGAATAACAAAAGATTCGACAAGCAAGGAAACGCACATGTCTCTTCCCGCATCAAACGTGAATAAGCAGGCGGATAATCGTACCACTATGGAACTGGGCGCTTGCCTGCCAATGACTGCTGAAGTTAAGGATGACCATCTTTTTATTGGTGGTGTCGATATGGTCGAGCTTGCTCATGAATATGGCACAGCGCTGTATGTTTATGACGAGGCCGATCTTATCAATCGTATGGATACTTATCGCGATGCATTCAGGACGCGCTATCCCAATTCTGATATCGCCTATGCCAGCAAGGCTTTTCTCAACAAGGCAGTTTGCCGTTTGGCAGATCAGCATGGAATGTGCCTCGATGTTTCTGGCGGTGGCGAACTGGCAGTGGCTCGCGCTGTTAATTTTCCTATGGATCGCGTTATCGTGCACGGCAACAATAAAACCCCTCAAGAATTGCGCGAAGCAATTGAGGCGGGCGCAGGACGTATCGTAGTCGATTCTCGCATCGAGCTTTCTCGCGTATCTGCTATTGCTCAGGAACTGGGCGTTACCCAAGATATTTATATGCGCATTACGCCTGGTGTTGAAGCTGATACCCACGAATATATCCGCACGGGCTGCGAGGATTCGAAGTTTGGCTTTACTATGCGTGAAGATTTTGCTTTCAACTGTGTACGCGATGCGTTGGACGCTCCTAATGTTCGTTTGGCGGGCTTTCATATGCATATCGGTTCACAGATTTTTGCTCTACACTCTTTCGGTGAAGCGATTGATGTTATCGTTGAATTTGCCTATCGCGTAAAGCAAACCTATGGCTACGAAGTTGATGAAATTGACGTTGGCGGTGGCTTAGGTATTGCCTATACCGCAGAAGATAAGCCTTCTTCAATTGAAGACTTTGCAGAAATTACCACCTCCGAAATGGTGAAAGCTTGCAAAAAGTACGGTCTGAAAGAGCCTCGCTTGGTTTGCGAGCCTGGTCGTTCTTTGGTAGCAACACCTGGCGTTACGCTCTATACAGTTGGCATCTTAAAGACGCTTCCTGGTATTCGTAAGTATGTGGCAATTGATGGCGGTATGTCCGACAACATTCGCACAGCACTCTATCATGCAGAATATGAGCCCGTTATCGCGAATAAAGCTGGTCAACCTCGCACTGAAATCGTTACGCTATGTGGTAAGCACTGCGAAAGTGGCGATGCGGTTGCACTGGACGCTTCTATTCAGCATCCTGATTTGGGTGATATCGTTTGCGTATTTGGCACCGGTGCATATTGCCATTCCATGTCGAGTAACTACAACGGTCAGCCTCGTCCAGGCATCGTCTTTGTAAAAGATGGTGTTGCGCGCCTGGTAACTCGTCGCGAAACGTACGATGACTTAATGGCGTGTGATATTGACTAGCTTCTCGTAGAGTTTAATCAGGTTCGGCGACGTTCGGCTACGTACTTAGCTTGTCTGTTCAGCATTCAGCTTACGTAACTACCTGATACCGCAAAGTTTGATGCGCTCTCTGATGGTATGCCTATTAGAGAGCGCTTTTTGTATACAATGCAACTACTCATCCAAAAGACCAGAAATACTAGTTCTGCGTCACGTAGAAAGGATTTATACATGGCTGTCAAGATTGGCTTGGTTGGAACGGGCACGGTTGGCGGCGGTTGCTTGGATATTTTGAGCAATCACAAGCAAGATTTTCTTCGCCACTTTGGAACCGATCTTGAACTGACACGCGTATGTTCACGCGATCCCCAAGCGGCAGCTTCACGTGGTTTGCAGGACATTTTTACTACCGACTATCATGATGTTATCAATGATCCTGAAATCGATATCGTTGTAGAACTGATTGGCGGCACGGGCGTTGCCAAGAGCGTTATTGTGGAGGCGCTTCAGGCAGGTAAGCATGTGGTTACCGCAAACAAGGCAATCATGGCTACTTCGGGCGAAGAAATTATGGATCTTGCCGAAGAAAAAGGTCTCGAAATTGCGTTTGAGGCGAGTGTTGGCGGCGGCATTCCTATTATTGATCCATTGAAGCATTCTCTTATTGCAAACAGAATCGACTCCATTATGGGCATCGTAAACGGCACCACCAATTACATGCTTACCCGCATGGATGAAGACAGCTTGGATTACGATGCAGCACTTAAAGAAGCACAAGAGCGCGGTTTTGCTGAGGCAGATCCAACGGCAGACGTTGATGGCCTAGATGCTGCCGCTAAAATTGCTATCTTGGCTTCCATTGCATTTAATTCTCGTGTGACGATGGATCAGGTATATACCGAAGGCATTCGTCGCATTTCTCCTGTTGACTTAGCAAATGCTCATGATTCGGGTTATGTGGTTAAGCTTGTTGCCCATGCTCGTCGTGGTGAATCGGGCGTTGATGTGCGTGTTCATCCTACGATGATTCCTGAAGACCATCAGTTAGCAACGGTCAATGGGGTATTCAATGCCATCTTTGTTGAGGGTGATGCAGTAGGTCAGACCATGTTCTTCGGTGAAGGAGCGGGTGCGGGACCTGCAGCAAGCGCAGTTATGGGTGACGTTTTGGAAGTTGCGCGTCATGTCCAGATGGGCATTAAGCCAATCGTTGGTTGCACATGCACTGATGAACTGCCGATTATTGCTATGGATGATCTGGAGACGAAGTACTACATTCGTTTTGTGGTAGCTGATCGTCCTGGTGTGTTGGCGGCATGTGCAGACATCTTCGCAAAGAATGGCGTGTCGGTGCGCACGGTTACTCAGCGCGGTAATGCTGCCCGAGAAGATGTGGATTTGGTATTCGTAACCCACACAGCAAAAGAACGCGATGTTCGTAAGACCATTGATGAAATTCTTGCGCTTGATGGCGTGGTAACGGGTGGCGAGCCTTCCGTAATTCGCGTTCAGGGTTAATTCGTTAGATTGCTCAGTGCTCAATAAGCCTAATTGCCCTATTCAGTGGGTATTGCCTTCAAAGGTCGTTTATCCAGATAATCCGTGGACAAACGGCCTTTGGTATTTGAAGTGCTACTACGAAACATGTTTTTGCAAGAAATTCACCTAGTTTTTGGCAGAAAATGCACGTTTGTTACCAGAAACTAAGCGACCAGACCGTTTTGAGTTCGGCCTGGTCGCTTTCGTATCATTAATGTTTTGGTTGGTTACGTTATTTTCTTAAATAACTTGATTATCGGTTTGATCAAGTGGGAATTTTGGTAACAAACGATCATTTTCTGCCAAAAATGATCGTTATTTTCGCAAATAAGTAATATGCCTCAGTTTGAGCTGATGTAGACTAGCGTCTCAGTTTGGGTTGGTTATTGTGCGCCGACCTGCTTGATGTCGTATGGCGTTGCTTGGTAGACGTAATAATTCAGCCAGTTGGTATAGAGCAGCTGTGCTGCCGCACGCCAGTTTGAAATAGGCTGTTGTGTGGGATCGTCGTTAGGGAAGTAGTGCTTCGGTAGCGCGGGATTGATTCCCTTTTTAACATCGCGCTGATACTCATTTGCCAAAGTATTGGTGTCGTATTCGGGATGACCAAACACAAAGAAATGGCGACTGTTGGTGCTCTTTGCGATAAATACGCCTGCTTCGTCAGAAACAGCAATAAGTTCTAGATCTTGTTTAGAGGCAATATCCTGTGCGCGTACTTCGGTGTAGCGCGAATGAGGTGCATAAACCACATCATCGAAACCACGAACAAGAGGCGAGCTTGGTTTTAGAATGTGGTGTTCAAATACTCCCGTCATTTTTTCTGGAAGCAGATGCTTTTCCACACCGTAGTGGTAGTAGATGCCTGCTTGAGCACCCCAGCACAAATAAAGCGTAGAGAACACATTAGTTTTTGCCCATTCGAAAATATGGCAAAGCTCTGGCCAGTAGTCGACATCCTCGAATTTCATTTTCTCAACAGGAGCACCAGTGATAATCATGCCGTCGTAGTGCTTGTCTTGAATGTCATCTAAGCCAACATAAAATGACTTGAGATGCTCGACGGGTACATGTGAAGAATGATGGGTAACCGTTTGCAGAAGATCAATCTCTACCTGAAGGGGAGTATTGGATAGCTTTCGTAGGATTTGTGTCTCTGTTTCGATCTTGAGCGGCATGAGGTTTAAGATGAGCACTTTCAATGGACGAATATCCTGGTGGATTGCTCGGTGCTCGGTCATTACAAAGATATTTTCGCTTTCAAGTACTCCTGTAGCGGGAAGAGTATCGGGAATTCTGATTGGCATGAGGTGCTCCTAAATAATTGAAGGTAAAGGCGGCTGTTGTAGGTGTCGCCTTTCATAAAACCATCGGTCGTAACTACCGCCTGTCGTTAAAACTATCTGTCGTAGAAACCTGTCGTAACTGCTAACCGTCGCAAATACTAGTTGTTATGGATGCCGATAGCAGTAAATGCTAGCGGTCGTAAATACGAACGGTGCAGTGATTTTTGATTGTACGCGACAAACTCGCTCATTTCCATGCTGACCAGCTACTCTATAACCAGTTATAGAAAAATACGTTTGCCTGTAATGGATAGGTAACCAAAAACCGCTCTTGTGAGCTCTATAATCACAAAGCACACCATTAACTTATCTAGGTATTTCGAAAGTTTTAGCGAAAACAAAGGAGATAGCATGACTCAGTCAGTTAGCACTATTTGTGTTCAAGGGGGTTATCACCCTGGGGATGGCGAACCACGTCAGGTTCCTATTTATCAGAGCACGACGTGGAAATATGACACCAGTGAACACATGGGTAAGTTGTTTGACTTAGAAGAGTCAGGTTATTTTTATACTCGCCTTCAAAATCCCACTAACGACTATGTAGCAAACAAGATTTGCGAGCTTGAAGGTGGTACGGCTGCAATGTTGACCTCTTCTGGTCAGGCGGCAAATTTCTTCTCGATCTTCAATATTGCAGGTAATGGAGACCACGTTGTATGCTCTTCGGCAATTTATGGCGGTACATACAATTTATTTGCTCATACTATGGCGCGAATGGGCCTGGAATGCACCTTTGTAACGCCTAACTGCACAGATGAAGAACTGGAAGCAGCTTTTCAACCTAATACCAAAGCCGTGTTTGGTGAAACTATTGCCAATCCCGCACTTTCAGTGCTCGATATTGAGCGTTTTGCAAAAGCAGCTCATAACCATGGTGTTCCACTGATCGTGGACAATACCTTCCCGACTCCTGTTAATTGTCGTCCTATTGGATGGGGCGCGGATATCGTGACGCATTCTACAACCAAGTATATGGACGGTCATGGGTGTGGCGTCGGTGGCTGCATTGTTGATTCGGGCAAGTTCGACTGGAACAAATATGCCGACAAGTTCCCTGGATTAACAACCCCTGACGAAAGCTATCACGGCGTGGTGTATACCGAGCGCTTTGGCCTAGAAGGTGCATTTATTACGAAGGCTACCGCCCAATTAATGCGTGACTTTGGATCTATTCAGTCTCCTCAAAATGCATTCTTGCTTAATATGGGTCTTGAAAGCTTGCATGTACGTATGGCTCAGCACGTAAAGAATGGACAGGCGGTTGCGGAATACCTGCAGGCTCATCCCAAAGTTTCTTGGGTTCGCTATAGCGGATTGCCTGGAGATGAATATTACGAGTTGGCGCAGAAGTATCTGCCGAATGGCGGTTGTGGCGTTGTGAGCTTTGGCGTTGCTGGTGGTCGTACAGGCGCTGAAACCTTTATGAAGAATTTGAAGCTCGCACAAATTGCAACACATGTTGCTGATGCTCGTACCTGCGTTTTGCATCCTGCTAACGCAACCCATCGTCAGATGAATGACGAAGAGTTGGAAGCAGCAGGCATCAGTCCTGACTTAATTCGTCTTTCTTGTGGTATTGAGGCTACTGAAGATTTGATTGCCGATATCGAGCAAGCACTTGCAGCGGTATAGTTCGTTGCGATAAGTGTCATTCGGTCGCGCGGTGTGTGGTTTTAGCTATATAAGCGGTAAAAAAGAGTCCGATATTGCTCGGACTCTTTTTTGTTTGGTGTAGGAAAAGGCTACTTTACCGTCAAAACAGGAATATCTACATTGCGCAGTACGCCATAACTTACGCTGCCTAATACTCCACGAATGCCGCCGAGGCCGCGACGTCCCATGACAATCAAATCGCAATCATGGTTGCTGGCGTATTCGGTTAGTCCGCTTACTGCGGATGGATAGGTAACAGCTTCGATATGCACGCGCTCTGCTGGCATGCCATCAAGCAGAGGCTCCACCACGTCATTAATTTCTTTTTTGATATTTTCAAGTGATGCATCAACCATGGCGGCGTAACCTTCCTGGTCAATAAACGCAGAAGCACCGCCTGTAATAGGGTCGCCAGAAGCAGACAGGGAAGAAGCAAGTGCCATGGGAACGACATTTACTACAAAAATCTCTGTCTCATCATTGGTGATTGCAAGTGAGCGCGCGGTAGTGAATGCAGCTGCGGCATGATCGGATCCATCAAAGGGAACAAGAATACGACGATATTTCATGAGAACCCCTCTCCTTAAAAGGCGAAATAATTGCCTGTATATATCTTCATTATGGCACGTTTAATGATTTAGGGAATTGTCGTTTAGGTAACTATTTAACAATTAAAAGCATGGACGTATATGAGATTTAGACCGAAAAAATTTGATTTTCTAACCTATAGAAATCACCTATAAATAAAATTAGAATAACAGGTTCATTTTTGAAACCCCAGGTGAGACAATAAACAACAGGAGCGATACCAAAGCTTCGGCTTTTTTGTCGCTTGCGCCGACGTGATACCCCTCTTGCGTCGGCGCTTCTGTGTCTGGAGCTCTAAGTCTGTTTTGCTCTGATAAGTGAGTGGTCCTGTCTGGGGCGGGTAGTTATGTCTGAGATAGACGGCACTGTTCGGATAAGCTTTTGAAATGCTTGCAAGGGGCGAACGGCTTAATTTGGATGGGTGTACGGCACTTATCAACTTAAACAATGAAAAACTGAAAAATAGTGTTGACTTAGTGCTGTTTTCATTATAAGTTATCCATGGTTAACTTAGAGGGAACAAAGTGCTACTGCGAAATCCTCTGCACCTCTTCGCCGGCGCATCTCTTGTTCGGGCTCTTTGGAGATGACGCCAATCGTCTTGTCCTTTTCGTTTTGAGCACTTTGTCCCTCGAAATCCTCTTGTCCTAACAAGAGAGTGAACGACGAGGCGCTCATCGTTTGATGAGCGCCTTCTCTTTTATTTAATAAATACTCAACATATGAACGCATAATTTAACGCAGTCGTGATTGTTTGGGCTCGCTTCATTCGGTACAAAAGTGGAAGAGTCTTTTAATGTGCATCAGCACTATTTAAAAGTTTTAGTGGTGCAGTTTTGCCGTTTCTGCCTCATGTGGTTTAGCAATGAGTAGGGCATAGTTCGATTGCACGTTTTTATTGGCTGGCTATTTGAAAGAAGGTAACCGTGAACGTTAAAGGGGTTATTTTTGATTGTGATGGGACACTACTTGATTCTATGGGAATTTGGCAGGGCCTCGAAATCAAAATTGCTCAGGATGCTGGTATTGCCCTTTCCGAGGAAGAGCGCATTACGCTAAATGCTAATACACCAGTCCAAACTGCTCGTTACTTTCATGATCATTATGGTATAGGTAAAAGCTCCGAAGAAATACTTTCCTATATGGACACTGTCCTTGAAGCGTTTTATCGCTATGAAGTGCAGCCGCGTCAGGGCGCAGTTGAGCTTGTTGAGGAACTGAAACGTCGCAAAATTCACATGACCATTGTGTCTTCTAGCCCTGGGAAGTTGCTTCGCCTTGGCTTAGAGCGTGCAGGAATCTTTTCTTGCTTTGAAGAAGTAATTTCTAGTTGTGATATGGGCATCTCCAAGCGAGGCCCTTTGGCTATTCGTCATGCTCAAGCGAAAATGCATACCGAAACGGAAGAAACATGGGGGTTTGAAGACTCTCTGTATGCTGCAGAGGTTTTGATTAATCAGCAATTTGGTGCGGTAGGAATTTATGATACTGACGAAGCGGGCACAATGGAGGAACTAGAGTCCGTGTGTGATATCGTCTTTCGTGAACTTGATGAATTGGATGTTGATAAATTCCTTAAGGGTAAATATCGTCGTTCTCAAGCGGATGCTCGCTGTGCTTAATTGTAAAGGGAGCTTTATATAGTCGGCGGAATAAACCATGGATGCCTCAAACTGCACCTGTCTTAATGATGCTGATCTTTGATCTTTCTCGAGAAAAGTTGCTTTCGGGCAGCTAAACGACACAGCAATGCGCCTAGTGCAACCGCTATGGTATCAACAAGCCAGTCCATAGGATCGCAACTTCTATCTGGAACGAAGTATTGGTGGATTTCGTCGGTTACTCCATAGGTGCTGCCAATAATGATTGCAAAGAATACTGCGCGAGACAAAGGCATATGGAAGCGAAGCGCATTCAGTAAAAGGATGCCGAAAATAAAATACTCAACAAAATGTCCAATAGGGGAAACATCTACTTCATGACCCGTCAAGGAAAAGGCAATAGAAGATAAAAATGCTTTCAGGGCGGATATTATTCCTAATCCTTGATTGATGTTGGTGCCAGTATTGGCAGACATCCAAAAAATGACGCCTGCCATTATTACGACTGCAAGCCAGCTTAATACGACGGATCGATTCGAGGCTTTCTCGGTAACTTCTTTGCCAGTGTTATGTTCATTACTGCTATTCACGTGCGGAACAATACCTTCAAAATCTTTATAAGGAAGTACTACTTGTATTGGTAGAGGACTGGTATAAAAGAATATTACGAGAAAAAATAAGTAACACCGACAAAACGCAAGTTGTTTGCGAGTTGTTTTAAAGTGGTAGCAAAAGTAGTAGTGGCAGTAACGAAAAACTAACTAAGTTCGCATCTAAGCGAGGTACGCATGGCGAGCGATTCACATATCCAAAAACCGAGCATGAAGTATGTTGTCTTGCTGGTATCCATCGTTATGTTGGGTTCCTGCTTTGGCAATTTGTCTCAAACGGCACTCAATTCCATGTTTGCTGGTATGGCAAAGGACTTTGGTGTTGATGCGGGTGTTGGGCAGTGGGTAACAACGCTCTACATGCTTGTTCTGGGTATTACCGTGCCAGCAGTAACGTATCTAATGCGTCGTTTTGTATTAAAAAACGTTATTATTGCTTCTCTTATTCTTCTGATACTTGGTGGTGTAGTTGATGCTGCTGCACTGAATTTCCCTATGCTCATTGCGGGTAGAATTTTGCAGGCAATTTCTGCCGGCATAACCATGCCCATGATGATGAGCCTCATTATGACTTCTGTTCCACCCGAGCGCCAGGCAACGGCAATGGGTATTTCTGGCATTGCGATGGGATTCGCTCCCAATATTGGTCCAACCATTGGCGGGTGGATGATTGAAACTACAGGGTGGAGAAGCTTCTTTGTAGTGTTAGCAATTTTCTCGCTTGTTCTTACGGTGGTTGCGCTAGCAACTATCAAGAAAACACCTGCAGAGGATTCAGGCATGCGTTTAGATACGCTGTCACTCGTTCAGTCTGCTCTTGGATTTGGTGGCTTGCTTTTGGGGTTTTCAAACGCTTCGAGCTATGAATTCAGCAGTCCTTTTATTTGGGTACCTGTGGTTGTGGGTGCGGTGTTCCTGGTCTTTTTTATGCGTCGGCAACGTCGCGTGGATTGTCCGCTTATTCACTTAGAAATTCTTAATTCCAAACAGTACCTTGTGAGCTTCTGGGCAAGTAATTTTCTGTATGCAAGCTTCATGGGAATTACGCTGATTATTCCGCTCTATATTGAGAATTTGTGGGGCGGCAGTGCGTTTTTAGCGGGTCTTGCGTTACTGCCAGGTACCATTGCGGCGTTTTTTATCAACCCGCTTGCAGGTATTTTGACGGATAAAATTGGTGCGCGTCCTGTCGTTATCGTTGCTGCGTTCTTCTTAGCGGCTGGGGCTAGTATGATGGCGTTTGTAGATGAAAACACTCCCTATTGGATGATTTTCGTTATGCAGGGAATTCGTGCTACGGGAGTATCAGGCTTGATTGGGCCTCTTAATTCATGGGGAATGTCGAAACTTCCGCCATGGTTCATGACCGATGCTTCATCGTTTGGTACGGCAGTTCGTCAGGCGTTTGCCTCGCTCGGTACGGCAATCATGGTTTTTGCCATTATGGTAGTAGGACCCTTTATGGGTTCGGCAGCTATGGGTTATCACCTAGGATTCGGTTTCTCAGCGGTATGTGCCATTCTTGTGCTGGTTATAGCAATCGTATGGGTAAAGAATGGCTTGCGTAGCTAAACGTGTATAAACATTTATTGCCTATGCCTGATCGAGAACCTCATCTATTTTTTCTTGAGCTACCTGAGTAAAAGGCATAAATGGCTCGGGATCAGCAACATGATCACCTAAGATTTTTTCCATCCAAATCATGTCATACCAGCGTCCGAATTTATGGGCGCATTTATTGAACTGACCTACCAATCTAAAACCCAAACGCTCATGGAAGAGGCGACTTGTTGCAGGAACGTATTCGTCAGCTGGATCGCAATGAGCAATGCAGGCTTCCATGTTGTATACGTTTTGAAGCATTAAGAGCTTAGCGAGTGCTTCGTAGAGGCGTCGCCCAACACCTTTGCCGCGGTAGTCCATACGCATATAGATGGACGTTTCGATGGAGTGCAAGTATGCGGCACGGGGGCGAAATGCTGATGCGTAGGCATACCCTACAATTTGGTCGTCTTCGACCGCAACGATGTAGGGATAGCGCTCAAGCGTTTTGCGTACGCGTTCGGTGAAATCTTCGAGTGTGGGATCTTCCAACTCGAACGTAACCGCAGTTGTACGAACGTAGGGGAGATAAATCTCACGCAACGCAGCAGCATCGGCGACGGTGGCCATACGTATGATAGGTAAATTCTTCATGGTGCGCTTATTGTAGTCGTGTGTAGGGCGCTTTGGTAGGGCTAAATTAAGGAATATTGGCAAGTTTGCAAAACGTTATCAAAACCGTTGAAAACCTTTAGTTTTTTCTCCACCTAAAAAGCCCTGTTCTTTCGCTGAATTCAAACATGATTGATATTTGAGAGTATCGTTCGGGGTGCCGTTCGCGTGCAAATTTCGAACCGTAAGAGAAGTATGGTATACTCACAACGCTTTAGTATGGTAGAGTGCTAAAGCGCCACAAAGGTAAAAGTTTCGTAAAACTTGCTTGTAAATGGCGAAAAAAATTCGAATTGTATTGGCAAACCATGAAGCGAGGTATTCATGAAAAAGAAATTACTTGCCCTGCTGACATTTGCTTGCATTGCATGTCTGTCGGCTGTTCTTCTTACGGGCTGCTCCTCATCAAACGAAGAAGCTGAATCTAGTGAAGATACTTCAGCTGAAATTTCTACGCTGATCGTTGGTTTCGACAACAGCTATCCTCCGTATGGCTTCATGGATGAAAATAACGAGCCTACTGGTTTTGACCTTGATTTGGCTGCTGAAGTTGCAGAGCGCAATGGTTGGGAATTGCAGCTTGAAGCTATCGACTGGGATGCTAAGGATGCTTTGTTGAATCAGGACAGCATTAACTGCATCTGGAATGGCTTTACCATGGAAGGCCGCGAAGATGACTACACCTTCTCCGAGCCCTACATGCTTAACGAACAGGTTATTGTAGTGAAGTCCGATTCTGGTATTACTGACTTTGCTGGCTTGGCAGATGCAACGGTGGTAACTCAGGTTGATTCTGCTGCTCTTGATGTACTTGAAGGCGACCAGGCTGAGTTGGCAGACACCTTTGCTGAACTTCAGACCTTGAGCGATTACAACAACGCATTCATGCAGCTTGAGTCTGGCATGGTGGATGCAGTTGCTTGTGACCTTTCCATCGCCCAGTATCAGATGTCTGCAAATGAAGGTACCTACACCATGCTTGAAGAGCCACTGAGCTCCGAGCACTATGCAGTTGGTTTCAAGAAGGGTAACGATGCGTTAGCTCAGAAGGTAACCGACACCTTAAAGGAAATGTATGAAGACGGCACGGTTGAAGAGCTTGTTAATAAGTATTCTGACTACGGTATGAACATCGAAAACTGGGTACTTAAGTAAGAAATGCTCACTGCGATTAGCAGTAAGTGACGAACTTTCGGGCGGAGGATTCCCCTCCGCCCTTTGTTGCGTTTTGAGTTGTTAGATATGTGCACTTTTGGAGTGCTTATATCTAACGATTGAGAACTAGTTGAAAACAAACGCTTTGCGTGTGCAAGGAGGAAGATAATGGAGTTAAGCGTAATGGTGGGAGCCTTGCTAGAGGGTTTGGGGCTCTCTGCTTGGATTTTTGTGGTTACCCTTGTTGGGTCATTGCCGCTGGGTATTGTGGTAGCGCTTGCACGTATGTCTAAGTTCAAGCCACTTTCCCTGATTGCCCAGTTCTATATTTCTATTTTGCGTGGTACGCCTTTGATGTTGCAGCTGATGGCGTTCATGTTTGCACCGTACTACCTGTTCGGTATTTCGATGGACACCGACTGGAAATACGGAGCTTGTGCGTTAGGCTTCATTCTTAATTATTCTGCTTACTTCGCAGAAATTTATCGTTCGGGCTTGCAGTCCATTCCGAAGGGTCAGTATGAAGCGGCGCTCGTTTTGGGCTATTCGCGCTCACAAACCTTCTTCAAAATTGTGCTTCCTCAGGTAATTAAACGCATCATGCCTGCTATGGGCAATGAAATTATCACGTTGGTTAAAGACACCTCGCTTGCCTTTGTTTTGGGAGTTGCCGAAATGTTCTCGGTAGCTAAGGCAATTTCTGCAAGTGAAGTTTCGATGATTCCTTATGCGTTGGCAGCACTCATTTACTGGGTATTCTGCTTGCTTATCGAATTCATCATTGGTCGCGTGGAAAAGAAGATGGCTTACTACCACGACTAAGAATGGTTATGTAGTGACCAAGAATCATCGGCGGAGGATTTGCTAAAACAAGAAAAGATTATCCGCTGCGTAAGGTTGGATCTACTTTTCAACCGAGCTTGTATGAGTAAAGAAATATTCCTTATAAGGCATGGGATGAAATTGTCTTATAAGTTTTGAAAGAGGTTTTCGTTATGGGAAATACACCAGTTGTGAGCCTACAGCATGCGCAGAAAGCGTTTGGCAACAATGCAGTACTCAAAGATATCTCATTGACAGTAGAACAGGGCGACGTGCTTTCTATCATCGGTCCTTCGGGTGGCGGAAAGTCCACCTTGCTTCGTTGTATGACGCTTCTGGAAACATTGGATGCAGGATCGCTTTCGTATGGCGATTTACAGGTAGTCACTGCACCTGACGGATCAGGCAAGGCTGTATATGGTGGTAAGGACATAATCGCGCAGGCAAAGAAGCGCTATGGTTTGGTGTTCCAGAACTTTAATTTGTTTCCGCATTATACGGTGCTACAAAATGTGACCGATGCTCTTATCTGTGTCCAAAAAAAGCCCAAGGAAGAAGCGCTTGTAAAAGGTCGTGAACTTCTGACGAAAATGGGTCTTACGGGTAAGGAAGATATGGTTCCGTGTGAGCTTTCTGGTGGTCAGCAACAGCGTGTAGCTATTGCGCGCGCTTTAGCGCTTGATCCAGATGTACTGTTCTTTGATGAGCCCACTTCTGCGCTCGACCCTGAACTTACTCAGGAAGTACTGCGTGTTATTCGCGAACTTGCCGATGAACATATGACCATGGTTATTGTTACGCACGAAATGGCTTTTGCTCGTGACGTGGCAGATCGCGTAGCATTCATGGACGGTGGCGTTATCGTAGAAGAAGGTCCCGCCAAGGAAGTTATTGGTAATCCTCAGCATGAGCGCACCAAGTCCTTCTTGGCTCGTTTTGCCGAAGGAAATGCTGACTAAATTATCAAGCATCGAGAAAGCCTTGGTTTTCGAATCAACTCCGCTTTATTCAACACGACAAGACGGCTAAAGGGCATAGTGAAATAATTCAACAAAAGATTTTTATCTCCCTAAATCTAAGATCGAATACCAGGGTCTATGCCTTTAATAGCCGTCTTGCTGTGTTGCGCTCAGAATGATTCGAAAACCAAGGCTTTCTCGGTGCTTATGTTTATTTAGGCCTATTCGCAGGAAGGCTTACGTAGGAGAAGCTGACCACATAATTACACAAGAAAGGGAGCTCGTATGAGCTCCCTTTACTATGCCGAGTTATATGATGGGCTAGCCTCTTATGTTCAGGGCTATGTCCAATGTGTGGCTGAATGCGCGTTTTTATTCAGCGTCGGTCTGCTTAAGCAGGCCATAGCCGCCGTTGGTGCGGCGATACAGAATGCAGAATGCGCTGGTATCGCGATCGATATAAGCGAAGAAGTCATGACCCAAAAGATCGATCTGAATAAGTGCTTCCTCTTCTGTTAGAGGCTCAAGAACCAGATCCTTTACGCGTACTACTTCGTCATCCTGAGAAAGTTCTGCCATCAAACCATCAAGATCGAGTTCGGTTGCAGGAGCGCTCTTGTCAACTACAGGAGCATCGGCAATCTTCTTGTCGATAACGCGAGTCTTGTACTTGCGAAGCTGGCGAAGTGCCTTAGCAGCAGCAACGTCGATAGCTGCATACATATTCTCATCGCGCTCTTCAACACGAATGATATGACCGCGAGCACGCATGGTAACTTCGCAGGTAGCAGGAGTTGGGTTGGCTGGATTCTTTTCTACATGAAGAACAACTTCAGCGGTTAATGGATCAATATCCATAACCTTCATGGAATTGCCAATCTTTTCTTCTGCATAAGCGCGCAAAGCTTCAGTTACGGGCATCTTGCGACCGGTGATGGTGATATCCATAGTTTCACCTCTCATACTGGAACCTACATTACGATGTGACTTGAGGAGCGGATGCCGTGAATTCACGAACGAGATAAAAACAAAAGCAGCGGCGCAAATAAAACCGCTCGCGAGTGATCTCCCAGTTGGAAACGGCTTTCCAATTCCCCTCGTCTACCGTTTTCACCTATCAGTCTAACGCACTTTTACTCGATTGTGGGAATAATTATGACCATGTCCGCGAAGTCGCAAATGAATTTATCAGTCTCGGTGTCAAAATAATTACGGAATATGATGTTTCTGGTCATGTTCTGGTATTTTGGTTAACAGTGTGTTTGTATCCACAAACAAGACCATTGAACGCTTTGTTGAAAACTAGAAAACCGAACCGTTTGCGCTGTTCGATCGTTGCTAGATAACCAAATCGTGAATATCTTGTTTACGGAAAAGCTTTTTGTATGGATCTTTAATCCTGTGGCAAAGAGTTTTAGAAGCGAAAGGTCTTTAGTTATATGGCTCAGCATCATCACCATGAATCTGACATCTTTATTAAAGAAGCCGAAGGTCATCAGCGTCGATATCACAAAATCGTAGAACTAACTCATTCCACTACCAAAGCCGCTGGCGTTATGCTTCTAGGCGCGATTATTGCGTTGATTGTTGCCAATACTGCCTTCCATGAACCGTTTTATGAGTTCTGGCATACCGAGGTATCGCTTGGATTTGGTGATGCGCATGCTGAAATGTCGCTCGCGCATATTATCAACGACATCCTGATGGCAATTTTCTTTTTGCTGGTAGGTTTGGAAATCAAATACGAAATGACGGTGGGTGAACTTACCAACATTCGTCAAGCTATCCTGCCTGTTGGCGCAGCGCTTGGTGGCGTAATGATGCCTATCGTGGTGTATCTGATTTTTAATGCAGGAAATCCTGAAACCATAATGGGGTGGGGTGTTCCAACGGCAACAGACATCGCGTTTGCATTAGGTATTTTGGCGTTGTTGGGATCTCGCGTTCCTGCGGGTGTTCGTGTTTTCTTAAGTACGCTTGCGGTAGCGGACGACATTGTGGCAATCCTGGTTATTGCTATTTTCTACGGACAAAGCCCCTCTTTGATGTGGCTTGGAGCTGCACTGGTAGTTTTGATCGTACTTATCTTAATGAACCGTTCGCATATCTATTCTTTGCTGCCTTATATTCTTGGCGGTTTGGTGTTGTGGTATTGCATTTTCATGTCGGGTGTTCATTCGACAATCGCAGGTGTTTTGCTGGCGTTGGCTATCCCTTCTGGTTCCCGCGTAGACTTGAAGAGTTTTACCGACTGGTCTGGTCAGCGCGTAAAGGAAGCACATGAAGCTTTTATTCCTGACGAGCCAGTTATTGGTCAGGAAGACTACCTGGCAAGCGTTACCCGCCTTGAACGCGTGGCTCGCCATGTGGTTCCACCAGCCACACGCCTAGAGCGCAAGCTTTATCCTTGGGTTTATTTTGCAATCTTGCCATTGTTTGCTCTAACGAATGCCGATGTTGCCTTCATGCAAGCAGCTCCCGCAGAAATTATGGGTAACTCAATTTTCTTGGGTGTGTTCTTTGGCTTGGTAGTAGGCAAGCCGCTGGGTATCATGCTCATGAGTTTTATTATCGTGAAATCAAAGCTTTCTTCGCTTCCAGAAAATGTCAATTGGGCTCACATGTTAGGTGCGGCATTGCTCGGTGGCGTTGGTTTTACTATGGCAATTTTTGTAGCGAACTTGGCGTTTGTGAATCCGAACGACATCATGGTCGCAAAAGTTGCTATTTTGGCGGCATCTCTTGTAGCTGGTGTGGCGGGCTTCGCATTCCTGTTTATTCAGGCAAAGGCAGCATCGCTTAAGGGAGTGCGCTTCGAAGCTAAGCTTGCTTCTCCCGATAACTTGCAGACCTTTGGTGCGCAGGAAGCGCAGCGTCGTTATGAACGTGAATTGGAATATATAAAGACACAAATTTCCAAGCAGGAAGCAGAAGTAGAGAAGTATCGCGATAAAGCAGATAAGTAAGTAATTGGGCAAGTGGATCGTTTTCGCCGATTGGGTGAACGAGTCGAGTGAATCGGCTGCGCGAACCGAACGAGCGAATCGTTTTTAAATGTGGAGATTGGACTCAATTATTAGCTGAAACTTCTTTCGCAGGTTATCAATAGGCAATCTAGCTGGTAAAACAGGTTTATATCGATTTGGGAATCTTTGAAGAATACTAAGTTTACCTGGTGTTATGAAGTTCATCTTCACATTATTTTGCATTGAACGTTGCCCTTTTGTTACCATGAACCAAGCTCACGCTTCATCATTTGGAAGATGTAACGTAATCAGTGAAGCGGATGTGAGCATAAGGAGGCTTAATTTATATGGCTGAACACGTACGTAAGCTCAACGCAAAAGCTGCACTGTCTGCCTTTTTTGCGGTGGTATTAGCAGTAGGCTTGGCCATTCCGGTATCCAGCGCTTTTGCAAGCCCTGCAGATGATGCTCAGGCAGAAGCAAATGCAGCACTTGAGCAACTCAATGCGTATCAGGCAGAACTTGACCAGGCAAGTGGCGATTATCAGAATGCTCTTCAAGAGCAGCTCGATGCTGAAGCTAAGGTAGACGACGCTCAGAAGAAAATCGAAGAAAAGACCACTGAAATTGAGGGTTATCAGGAACAGTTAGGCGATCGTGCTCGTGACATGTATCGTTCTGGTTCCACTACGTTTTTGGACGTAATTCTCGGTGCTACTTCCTTTGAGGATTTTGCAACCACCTGGAACATCTTGGAAGACATGAACCAGGATGACGCTCAGCTGGTTCAGCAGACTAAGACTGCTCGTGAAGAGCTTGAATCTGCTAAAACCGAAGCTGAAGAGCAGGCTAAAGTAGCATCCGATAAGGCTGAAGAAGCCAAGCAGGTAGCAGATGCAGCTGATGCTAAGGTTGCTGAAATGCAGTCGGTATACGATAGCTTGTCTGCGGAAGCTGCTGAATTGGTAGAGCAGGAGCAGGCTGCTGAAGAAGCTGCAGAGCGGGCAGCTGCTGAAGAAGCTATTGAAAACGATGCTCAATCCAACAACGATGGTGGGAACGACTCCAATGATGACGGAGGCTCTCACAGCACGAACAAGCCAAGCTCCAATAATGGTGGCAGCAGCAAACCTCAAACGGTAACGGGCAATACGGTTGTTGATCGTGCTTATGCTCAGATTGGCAAGCCTTATGGTTGGGGCGATTGCGGTCCTAACTCCTTTGACTGCTCTGGCTTGGTTAGCTATTGCTTGAGCGGATCTTATGGTGTACGTCTTGGTACAACGGGAACTTTCATGGGCTGGACTCACATTAGCCCTAGCCAAGCAAAGCCAGGCGACATCGTAGTCAATAGTCATCACTGCGGTGTTTATATTGGCGGTGGTCAGATGATCCATGCTCCACATTCTGGCGCAACCGTTTGTGTAAGCTCTGTTCACTCTGACATGGTTTACGTTCGCTACTAGGAACAGACCAAAAACGAGCAATACGCTAGAAAACAGATAAATCAATTGAAGCCCGCCTCATGCGGGCTTCTTTTATGCGCTCTCTGTACTTTCGATGTGGCGCAAATCAAAGTTTTTAATAATCCACAAGATGTAGGGTAGTAAAAAGCACCAAACTACGTTTTGTTGTGGTTTAGTTGCTATAACGAGCCATTTGAACTTAATGCTGACCAGGCATTATACAAAAAGATTTAACAACCGCTTGCCGTGGTGAACCTGTGAATTTATTGCTATGCAAATGCTAGATTTGGTAGGATAAACTCGCTATCGCTTAAACAAACTACTTTTGCTCGAATCAGAGGAAGGATATCCCCAGATGAGCACAAAAATCGCAGCACAAAAGCGGGCAATCATCGCAGCTATCATGGCTGTTGTCCTTTTGGTGGGTCTTATGATTCCCACTGCTTCCGCTTATGCAAAACCAACTTCGGCTGAAAAACGTGCCGAGGCAAAAGAAGTCCTTGAGCAGCTTGAAGAAATGCAGGTCAAGCTTGATGAGGCTTCCAATAATTACTATGCAGCTTTAGAGGCTCAAGAAGAAGCTGAAAACAAAGTTGTAGAAGCTCAGAAAAAGGTTGAAGAAAAAACCAAGGAAATAGAAGGCTATCAGGAAAAGCTGGGCGATCGCGCTCGTGACATGTATCGTTCTGGTTCCATCAGCTTTGTCGATGTAATTTTGGGTGCTTCTTCCTTTGAAGAGTTTGCAACTACTTGGAATATGCTGGAAATGCTCAACGAAGATGACGCTGAGCTGGTACAGCAAACCAAGGATGCTCGTGACGAATTAGAAGCTGCTCAAGCTGAAGCTGAAGAGCAGGCTCAAATTGCTGCTGACAAAACCGCTGAAGCTGAGGCAGTAAAGAAAGAAGCTGAAGCAACCACTGCAGAAATGCAGGAAACCTATGATCAGCTTTCTGCTGAAGCAGAAGAACTTCTCAAGGAAGAAGAAGAGGCTGCTGAAAAAGCCCGCCAAGAGGCAGCAAGGGCAGCTTTGCAAAACCAGTCTTCGGGCGGCGGTAATTACAACAACGACAAAACCCCAACCGTAACGGGCAATGTTATCGTGGATCGCGCTTATGCTCAACTGGGCAAGCCCTATGTATGGGGAGCAGCTGGTCCTAATTCCTTTGACTGTTCTGGTTTAGTGGGGTACTGCATTACGGGTGAATATGGCAATCACTGGACTTATACAGGAGCCATGAATAACTGGACTCACGTTTCAAATCCGCAACCAGGCGACTTTGCCCTCAATAGTCATCACACGGGTGTATATATTGGCAATGGCCAGATGATTCACGCACCACGTACGGGTGATGTTGTAAAGATTAGTGCTGTTCATGCAGGTATGTGGTACGTTCGCTACTAATTTAATGACTCTCTAAACAGCACAAGGACGAAAAGGGATACTTTTCGTCCTTGTTTATTTGTGGAGCGGTTTATGAAGCAAAGGTGGCTTCTGTGTTCTTTTCTTAAAGATGTGCTAATATATCACCCGCTAATTACCGCAGGGTAATTGGTAGGAATTGCGGGATGTGGCTCAGCTTGGTAGAGCGCTGCGTTCGGGACGCAGAGGTCGCAGGTTCGAATCCTGTCATCCCGACCATTTCAACCGCTAAGGGAGCATCCCGTAAGGGGTACCGCTCTTTTTTGTTAGAGTGAAAGCGTTCACTCAATGAAATTGAAACTGGGCGTTCGCACAATGAAGCGAAAGCGAAGCAAAAGACGAAAGTGTTTTACCAATCGTTTGGCACGAAGCTTCGCAAACACGAGCTTTAGGTAGGAACACCTAGGGTGTGGAGGTACTTGCATGAAGATAGGACCTTTCGGCATTTTTGAAATTGCCATTATTCTTATCGTTATCCTTATTATTTTTGGCCCCAAAAATCTTCCCAAGCTCGGTACTGCTATTGGTAAAGCGGTAAAGAATTTGCGTGAAGGTTTAGGCGGCAACAAAAAGGTAAAAGAGGCGGAAGAAACCCCTGTTGCAGAAGCTAAGCAAGCATCGGCAGAGGAAATCGAAGTAGAGGTTCTTGAGAAACCTGAACCAGGCAGCTCAAAACCAGCACCTAAGGGTAAAGAAGAAACCGAAAACGCTTAAACGGTTTTAACGTATAGCAGGTATACCAAGGGGCACGTTCTTTTATGGAACGCGCCCCTTTCGCAGGTAGAGAGAAAGGACGAGTGACCAAGGCTGCGCTTGGTCGAGGGGTAAGTAATTATGGCTGACAACAATTACATTCTGACTGAAGAAGGTAAAGAAAAGCTCGAAGAAGAGCTTCATTACTTGGAAACTGAAAAGCGTGCAGAAATTGGTGAGCGTATTCGTGTTGCTCGCGAGTTTGGTGATATTTCTGAGAACTCAGAGTATGACGACGCAAAGAACGAGCAGGGCATGATGGAAGCTCGTATTGCAGAAATCACACGTATTCTTAGCGAGGCTACCGTAGTTTCTGCCCCTAAGCGTTCTGGCAAAGTAAACATTGGCAGCCGCGTAACAGTTGATATGGGCGGTCGCGAGCGTGTATTCACCATTGTTGGCGGCGCAGAGAGCAATTCTGCTGAGGGTAAAATTTCCAACGAATCACCCGTAGGCGCAGCGTTGCTCGGTCATAAAAAAGATGACGAAGTGGAAACCACTGGCCCAACGGGTCGCGTGATCAAGATGAAGATCTTGAAAATCGAACACTAATTGCAACTTTAAAGAGGATACTAACCGCAACCCCTTTCTATAGAAACGGATAACAATGGCGCAAGATTCAACAGAACAGATTATCGAAGACGATCCTATTGAGGTGCGTCGCGCAAAGCGTGAAGCAATGCTTACAGAGGGAAAGAATCCCTACGGCCATGCTTATAACTACACGCATCACGTGGCGGATCTGGATGAGAAGTACAGCGAGCTTGGTGACGGCGAAAACACCGAAGACCGAGTAGCAATTGCTGGTCGTATCGTTGCTAAGCGCGTTCAGGGCAAAATTATTTTCTTCGAATTGCTTGACTCTACCGGTAAAATTCAGCTGTTTTGCCGCATCAACGCATTAGGTGAAGATGCATTTGCCGAAATGAAAGATCTCGACCTAGGCGATTGGATTGGTGCTGAAGGTTGCATTATGCGCACCCGTCGCGGCCAGCTCTCTGTAGCAGTTGATGCGTTTGAATTGTTATCCAAAGCATTGCGTCCTTTGCCGGAAAAATTCCATGGCCTATCCGACAAAGAACTGCGCTATCGCCAGCGCTATGTTGACTTAATCGTTAACGATGATGTTCGTGACACGTTTATCAAGCGTTCTAAGATTATTTCCGCCTTCCGTCATTACATGGAAAACGACGGTTATTACGAGGTAGAAACTCCTTTCCTGCAAACCATCCAGGGTGGCGCTACGGCAAAGCCGTTCATTACTCATTTCAATGCGCTGAATCAGGAATGCTATTTGCGTATTGCTACCGAGCTTCATTTGAAGCGTCTTTTGGTTGGTGGCTTTGAGCGTGTTTTTGAAATCGGGCGCATTTTCCGCAATGAGGGTATGGACCCAACGCACAATCCAGAATTTACTACCATGGAAGCATATCGTGCTTTTAGCGATCTTGAAGGCATGAAGAAGCTTGCTGAAGGCGTTATTAAGGCTGCTAATGCTGCAGTAAACGATACCGAACAGCTTGAGTATCAGGGTTCTATCATCGATCTGTCGGGACAGTGGCCCTCTGTTCCTATGACTAAGGTTGTTTCTGATGCATTAGGTGAAGAGGTATCTCTTGATACTCCTGTTGAGCATCTGGTGGAACTTGCAAAGAAGAATGGCATTGAGGTAAAGCCAGAGTGGACTGCTGGTAAGTTGATTGCCGAGCTTTATGATGAAATTGGTGAGCCTACCATCGTAAATCCAACATTTGTTGTTGATTATCCTGTTGAGGTAAGTCCTCTTGCAAAGCGTTTCGAAGACGATCCTCGTCTGACTCAACGTTTTGAATTGGTAATCGCAGGCCATGAATATGCTAATGCATTCTCCGAATTGAACGATCCCGTAGATCAGGCCGAGCGTTTCCAGAAGCAGATGGAAGAAAAGGCTTCTGGTGATGATGAGGCAATGGAATACGACACTGACTACGTTCGTGCTCTTGAATATGGCATGCCTCCTGCAGGTGGTATTGGCATCGGTATCGACCGTGTAGTTATGCTTCTTACGAATCAGGCAAGCATCAGGGATGTGCTGCTGTTCCCGCATATGCGACCTGAAGCAAAGATTAACTAGTAAATATAATCGTGCTGTATGTTTTCTGTCGGGAACAGCAGCACGCGCCCTCTCGGGTGGAACCAGCAATTTTCTCGACATTTGCGAGCCCGCAAAGCACTCAACTAAGCGTTCCAGGTTCTCACGCGTAGTTAAAGCACGCGTCTTCGAACTTCCGCTAACTTGAAGTATTTTGCGGGTTCTTGATGTTATGGACTCTATAAGAGTGATTTTTTGCCTATAACTTCGATTTTTTTTATTTTTGTTCTCATGATTGGATGAAAATCGCCGTAGTGTAGGTGCTTTGATTTTGCTGCCAATGGATTTTGTAACTATCGACCGAATAATGGGAATGAATCACTAATAATTCCGAACTCAGTTTCTTCTAATACCTTTGAATCGTTTAATTTACCTGCATTATCGAAATTTCCATCCAATCATGAGTGGATTTTTAGAAACTTTTGCTTTCGGTGCATGTTGAGTTCTTCTTGTTTACAAAATGGTAGAATTTTAGGCGCAATTTGTACGAAACATGTTTAGGTAAAATTAATTTACGATAAATATGTGACAAGATGTTACGAAAACATGACAAACTAGCACTCTCTGTTATCGAGTGCTAGGATTGGATGAGCAAATTTTGTATAAGAGTTTTGTATAAGCAAAGGTATAAGCAACTTTAGTAATACTGCCGCGAGAGTACGAGAATCCTGCGACGGCGCAAGACTGCGAGCAACAACGCAAGCCTGCGACAGCAAAAGATGCGATTGTGTAAGAGTGCGACAACGCAAGAATCTCGTAACATGCGAGAATCGAGGCTTGAATGTCATTTGATAAATTCACCGACAAAGCGCGCAAGGTGCTTGTCCTAGCTCAAGAGGAGGCGCGCGCACTACATCAGCCCTATGTAGGTACTGAACATGTGCTTTTGGCCCTCATGAAAGAACAAGACGGTCTTGCCTCACAGGCGCTCGACAAGCTGGGCGTCAAATATGATGCTGCAGTTCAATGTGTGCGCCAGATTGTAACCATTGACGAGAGTACCGACGTTAGCGGGCACTTAAGCTTTACGCCACGCGTTAAGCGTGTTTTGGAGAATTCTTTGCGTGAAGCTATGCAGATGGGTAAATCCTATATTTCTACCGAGCATCTGCTGTTGGGCATCGTGCGAGAAAACGAAGGCACCGCAATAGACGTACTTGCTCGTTTGGGCGTAACAGGCGACGCTATTCGTTCAGCGCTTAATGATTTGGTGGGTCAGTCTGCGGTATATGCGGGCACAAACTTTGATCCTACCGTTAATACCTCTGACAGCATGCTGAAAGAATTCGGTACCGATCTTACTAAGAAGGCTGCCGACGGCAAGCTTGATCCTGTAATTGGTCGTGCAGGCGAAATCGAACGCGTCATGCAGATTCTTTCCCGTCGTCAGAAGAATAACCCCTTGCTTATTGGTGAGCCTGGTGTTGGCAAAACTGCTGTAGTAGAAGGTCTTGCTCAGCTTATTGTGGCTGATCAAGTACCTGATATTTTGCACAATATTCGCATTTATACACTCGATGTATCTGCGCTGGTCGCAGGTTCAAAGTATCGTGGCGAATTCGAAGAGCGCTTGAAGAAGGTTATCAAGGAAGTCGAACAGGCAGGCGATATTATCCTGTTTATCGACGAGCTCCATACCTTGATTGGTGCTGGTGCTGCTGAAGGTTCAATCGATGCTGCGGCAATCTTAAAGCCACCACTGTCTCGTGGCGAAATTCAGATTATTGGTGCAACCACCCTGGATGAATACCGCAAGCATATTGAAAAAGATTCCGCTTTCGATCGTCGTTTCCAAACGGTTTTGGTAAAAGAACCCAATGAAGAACAGGCAGTTCGAATTTTGGAGGGCTTGCGAGATCGCTACGAAGAGCATCATCATGTCCACTTCACTGATGAAGCACTCTCTGCTGCAGTAAGCTTGTCTGATCGCTACATCCAAGATCGTTATTTGCCCGACAAGGCAATCGACGTTCTGGATGAGGCGGGCGCTCGCATGCGTATTCGTAATATGGTTCTGCCTGAAGAAATCCAAAAGATTGATGACGAATTGCGCAAGCTGCGTTCTGCAAAAGAAACCGCTATCGCAGATCAAGATTTTGAGCGTGCGGCAAAAGTGCGCGATGAAGAAGAAAAGCTTCAAAAAGAACGCGTTGAAGCTCAGAAGAACTGGGAAGAAAAATCTTCTAAGACTCTCAACGAAGTTAACGTTGAAGATGTTGCCGATATCGTGTCGATGACTACAGGAGTGCCTGTTTCTAATTTGACTGAAGCGGAAACCGAAAAGCTGCTTCGTATGGAATCGGTGCTGCACGAGCGTGTTATTGGTCAGGACGAAGCAATCGCAGCTTTGTCGAAAGCAATTCGCCGCAGCCGCTCTGGCTTGAAGGATCCTAAGCGTCCGGTAGGATCGTTTATCTTCCTTGGTCCTTCAGGCGTAGGCAAAACAGAACTGTCCAAGGCGCTGGCAGAGTTCTTGTTCAATTCCGAAGATGCACTTATTTCCTTTGACATGTCTGAATATATGGAAAAGCATTCGGTATCTCGTTTGGTAGGTTCGCCTCCGGGATATGTTGGCTACGATGAAGGCGGTCAGCTAACCAAAGCGGTTCGTCAGCGCCCCTATTCAGTGGTTTTGTTTGACGAGATTGAAAAAGCACACCCTGATGTGTTTAACATCCTGCTTCAGATCTTGGAAGAAGGTCGCTTAACTGATTCTCAGGGCCGCGTGGTTGATTTCCGCAACACCGTTATCATCATGACATCCAATGTGGGCGCACGCGAGATTACTACCAGTGCTCCTTTAGGCTTTGCGTCGGGCGATAAGGGCGGCTTGGATGACAAGGAAATAAAATCGCGCGTAATGAGCGAAGTTAAGAAGCTCTTCCGTCCAGAATTCCTGAATCGTATCGACGAAATCATCGTATTTAAGTCGCTTACTGAAGAAGAAATTATCGAAATCGTTGACCTTATGATCGACGAACTCCGTCAGCGTTTGATTGAGCAGAACATGACAATCAATCTGACGAAGGAAGCAAGCAAGTATATCGCCAAAGAAGGAACGGACTTGTCCTTCGGTGCGCGTCCGCTGCGTCGTGCAATTCAGCGCTTGGTTGAAGACCCGCTTTCCGAACAAATTTTGGAAGGCAAGTGGACGAGCGGTTCAGTTATTGACGTGGATTTGGACGAAGAAGGTGAACATCTTACCTTTAGCCAAGGAACTGGTTCTATACCTGCACCGCGCAAGCGTGATACCATAGCTGCAGAGGCTGAGCTGCTTCTTGCGGGGTATGATCTGGGACATGCGGGACTTTCATCGCGTGGCGGAGGATCGTCTTCGGGAGATCTTGCAGCTGACTAAGCAGGGGCGCGCCGCGCGTAAAGCGTTTAGCGCGCGGTGGTACAGGAGTTCCTAATGAGCGATAAAACGATCGATCCCGTATACGTTCCATCTGTTCTTGAACATGCTATGGCCATGTTTGATGATATGCATTTTGATGCCCTCAAGGCGGAACCCCGCCTTGAGGGTGTTGTTGATAAAAAGCCTAAAACTGCCGCTATTATCTTGGCAGGCGGCAGTGGAGAGCGCTTTGGTAAGGAAGGCGGCAAGCAATTAGTAGAAATTGCGGGTAAGCCTATTCTTACGCGTTCTGCTGAAGCATTCGATGCGGTAGGGGACGTTGGCTTAATTGTTATTGTGTGCCCAGAAGAGCGTACCGAAGAATATCTTGCAAAAGCAATTGATCCTTTCCCGTTTGTAACTCCTATTGTTATGGCACCTGCAGGCTCTATTCGTCAGGAGTCTGCATTTTCTGGTTTGGAATTAGTTCCTGAAGAATATGAATTTGTTATTTTGCACGATGGCGCTCGTCCTTTGGTAACAAAGGAGCTTATCGAACACACCATCAATACGGTTAAGGGCAATATCGATTGTGATGGCGCGGTTGTAGGCCATCCTTCGATTGATACCTTAAAAGTGGTGGAAAACGGAGTAATCGTTGGCACTCCCGATCGTTCGGTATTCTGGAATGCGCAAACCCCGCAAATTTTCCGTGCAGGTATTTATCGTCGTGCTCATGCTTCCGCCTTATCCGATGGGTTTGTTGGTACCGACGATTCTTCTTTGATCGAACGTTTAGGCGGTCGTGTTTTGGTAGTAGAAGGCAAGCGCGACAATATTAAACTGACGGTTCCAGAAGATTATCTGATTATGTCTGCGGCAGTGCGTGCAGCGCTTGAAGAGCGCCGTGAAGCGTAAGGTCGCGGTTGGGAATCAGGAGCCGAACTTAGAACCCGAAGCCCTAAGGGCTGAACTCAAAAGACAATCAACGCTTACCCGATTTGTCAAAACATTAACCTTTGTTGAAGCATCTAGCTAAAACACCTATCCCGAAAGGCACCTAGTACCATGTATAACCCTTCTATCGCTTCTGCTATGAGCCGCATGCGCACAGGTCTTGGCTATGATGTCCATGCTTTTGCACCTGATCGAAAACTCATTTTGGGTGGAGTGGAAATTCCTCACCACCAAGGACTTGATGGACATTCAGATGCTGATGTACTGGCTCATGCAATATCCGATGCTCTCCTAGGAGCTATTCGAGGGGGAGATATCGGCAAGCTTTTCCCTGATACTGATCCCAAATATAAGGGGGCAAATTCATTAGTGCTTCTTTCTGAAGTAGCAAATTTTGTACGCTCTGAAGGGTTTGAGATCCTGGATATCGATAGCGTTATTGCAGCACAAGCACCAAAGCTTTCACCCTATCGCGATCAAATGCGCGAAAACCTTGCAAAGGCTTGCGGGATTTCAGTAGAAAATATTGGAGTGAAAGCCACGACGACAGAACACTTAGGGTTTGAAGGTCGTGAAGAGGGTATTTCCGCTCAGGCAATAGCACTGGTCTATCGTTGTCGATAGCTTCACATTGTGTTATAGCTAGTCCTGCCTAGATTGGTCAATCGGTCTTGCGATCGATGCCAATAGTGATGTGGACTAGCTTATTTTTATACTATGATTTACATTTGTTCAGCACGTTATGTTGCATACCATTGAGGAGACACCATGATTCGAATTTATGACACGATGGCTCGCGAAAAGCGCCCTTTTGTTCCACGCGAAGAAGGCAAAGTAGGGATGTATGTTTGCGGACCAACGGTGTACAACTACATCCACATTGGTAATGCGCGTACGTTTATTTCTTTCGATACCATCCGTCGCTATTTGATGTGGCGTGGTTTTGATGTCACGTTTGTTCAGAATATTACCGACGTGGACGACAAAATTATCAATAAGTCAATCGAAGAAGGTCGCAGTGCAGCAGAGGTAGCAGCTGAATACGCACAGGCCTTTATTGACGATATGCATGCAGCAGGTGTGCTCGATCCTGATATTCGTCCACGTGCCACCGAAGAAATTGATGCCATGATTGCTTTGGTTGAAAAGCTTATTGAAGGTGGTCATGCCTACGAGGTGGAAGGCGATGTGTATTTCGCGGTTCGCTCTTACGAAAAGTATGGACAGCTTTCTAACCGCAACATTGACGAAATGGAATCGGGCCATCGCGAATTGCGTGCTGATGGACAGGGCTTAGAGGACCGCAAGCGTGATCCCTTGGATTTTGCTTTGTGGAAGGCAGCAAAGCCAGGAGAGCCTTCTTGGGATTCTCCTTGGGGTAAGGGTCGCCCTGGCTGGCATATCGAATGCTCTGCAATGTCAGAAAAGTATTTAGGTCTGCCCTTTGATATTCATGGTGGTGGGGCAGATTTGGCTTTTCCTCATCACGAAAACGAGCGCGCTCAGTCTGAGGCAGCGTGTGGCTGTACCTTTGCTAACTACTGGATTCATGGTGGTATGCTTCAGATTAATTCTGAGAAAATGTCTAAATCGCTTGGTAACTTTTTGTTGCTTCGCGACATCTTGAAGAAAACGGATGCTCGCGTGCTACGTATGCTTATGCTGCAAACGCATTATCGCAGCCCTCTCGATTTCTCTGACGAACGCTTGCAAGAGGCAGAAACAGCACTTAATCGTTTGACGAACTTTGTAAACAATACTGAGTGGCTTTGTTCTAATCCTGCACAAGAGCCTTCGTCTTTTGACATAGAAGCATATGCTCGCGCAATTGATTCCATGCGTACCGCATTTAGCGAAGCCATGGATGACGACTTCAATACTGCAGGTGCCTTGGGTGCCATCTTTACCTTTGTAAGCGAAGCTAACACGATGCTTGCTGATGCTTGTGTTTGCTGTATGAATGCCGAAGCAGTAGCAGCTGGTGCTCATGCGGTGGAAGAATTGCTGGGCGTTTTGGGCATTAATGTTACGGCATCGCAGGATGTTCAGGCTGAAGACAATGATGAGGTTATTGCGCTGGCGGCAAACCTTGCAGAATACGCGGGTTCTGATGGGGAAGAGGCTATCCAAGCGCTGTTGGATAAACGTGCTGCGGCTCGCAAGGAAAAGAACTTTGGCTTAGCTGATCAAATTCGTGATGAACTAGGCAGCCTTGGTTACACTATCGAAGATACTCCACAGGGAGCACGCGTAATTCGTAGCTAACACACAAGATAATAGCCCGCTCGTCTAATCGCTATTTAAATATTGAGTCGCTTCGCTATGATTGCCTAGTACAAGGCAAAATAAAACGTGTTCATTTTTTGGTTTTCTTAGCGCAAAGGACACTTGCTTGTCGTTTCGGGTAGTCTATCAAGAGCTTGAACTACACTTGAATTTGAAAAGGAGGAAATCTCGAATGATCAGGCGAAATGAGTATGTTTCGGTCCATGAGACGCGAGCCCAGGTCACGCGAGAAAAACTTCTCAAAGCGGCTATTAAGCTTGTTAATCGCGATGGAATGAAACAGCTTACTGTTCGCAATATTTGCGATGAAGCAGGACTTTCAACAGGCAGTTTTTATAACCTGTTTAGTGGTAAAGAAGATCTTATCTCGTATTACTTAAAGTATGCGTTTACCCCTTATCGCGAAAAAGCGATGGAGGCAAGTGAAAAGTACAATCCCGTCGAGCGCATCCTTATCATCTATCGTGCCTATGTTGTGTACTGCAAAGACATGGGCTTAGAGTTTGTTTCTGGCCTGTACGCTTCGAATCACAATCCGTTTTTCGATTTTCTCCATCGCGACACCGAAGATGACTTCATTATCGCAAGCGTACGCTCTTATATTGATGAAGCCAAAGAAACAGGTCTTATTCGTAAAGAAGTTGACACCGATGAATCTTTATTGCGTATTGCAGCGGCTTCAACGGGTTTGATGTTCTATTGGTGTGTATTTGAAGGCAAAATCGACTTGGAATATGAAGTGGATGCCGCTATTGCGACCTATCTTCGTTCCATTGCGGTTGATCCCGATACGGTAATCAATCTTGAACCTCTCGAAACGCAAGGTGCTTTTCTTTCCTAGGTTGTAAAGTTTATCCATTTCAAAACAATGAAAAACCTGGTCGGGCATTGAATATAGTGATAAGGTATAGATGTAACAAAGTGCTCGTTGGGAAAGCACTTAACAGCGTATTTGCGCTTGATGAAAAGGAGGGGTAACCATGGTATTCAAGAACGTAGTTGTTGCTTACGATGGATCCGATCATGCATTGGCTGCAGTGACTAAGGCAGCAGAACTAGTAAAAGACGATGCTGATGCAAAGCTTCACTTGGTATTCGTTACCACGCATCCTAATGCTCAGCTTCCTGCAAACTTTAACAGTGCTTCATTCGATCCTCAGCAGTATCTGCTTTCCGTTGAGGACATCATGAATCTTTACAACAAGACTATCGAAGAGGAAACCGAAAAGGTTCGCGAGGGCATCGGTTCTGTATTGGATAGCTTGGGTGATCGTGCTGCAATTGAGGTTATTCCTGGTTATACTCCTGCTGCAGACATTCTGTCTTATGCAGAAAAGGTTGATGCAGACCTTATCGTAATGGGCTCTCGTGGCTTGGGTGCAATTCGTGGCGTACTTGGTTCTGTAAGCTATGCGGTATTGCGCGAAGCTCCAATGCCTGTTTTGGTTATTAAGTAGTTTAAGGCCAATAACAAAAGCAAGACTTAACGATTCATTCGTAAGTCAAATCTGAAAATAAAATGCGCTGAGATTTTTCTCAGCGCATTTTTTTTGTTGCTATTGAATTGTTTGAAAGCTCGAAGCGAATGGTTACGGCTCGTTCGAAAAGTTAGCTGCGAGTTTATTTCACGGTTAAAACAGGAACATCGGTGGAGCGCAAAACTCCAGAGCTAACACTACCGAGCAAACCGCGGATTGCTCCCAAACCTCGACGTCCCATTACGATCATGTCGCATTTGTGTGCTTCGCAATAATCTACAATTGCCTGAATTGGTGATGGATGGGCGATAGCATTGAACTCAACCTGATCTTGAGGCATTTCTGAGAATTCGGCAGTTACTTCTTGGATCATCTTTTCACGCTTTTTAGAAAGCGAGTCGTCATAAAGATTTTCGTAATCTTTGTAATCGATGTAGGTTGGCGTAGAACCAATAACAGGATCGCTTTCAGAAATAGTTGGCGCGACGCTCATTGAAACAACGTGCAAAATAGTCAGCTTGCAATCTTCGGATCCTTTAATTAGTCCGAGTGCAGCTTTTACTGCACGCATTGCGTGTTTTGAGCCGTCGAATGGAACTAAGATGTTCTTGTATTCCATGATTTCCCCTCTCATTAGGCCTGATTACATCCTATCATGAGGGCAACTCTGTGGTCTTCTCTTTTTAGCAATATATTCAGAAACTGATCTTGTTGTTAATGCTTTTTACTGCCTTGGATACTTCGTCAAAAAGTAGATCAATGTGGTCGCTACGGTGATTGAGCGCAGGGATATAACTGACTTCTGGAGTGTTGCCCTTTGCGCGGCATCGCTGTTCGAAATATTCTTTAGCAACAAACGCGATGTCGTACAACGACTCTAGGCAATCTGCGGCAAAACCAGGAGTAACAAGAGCTACGCGTTGCACTCCTTCGTCTGCCCAAGACGACAGGACTGTTTTGGGATGAGGTGCTGCCCAGGCACGCGAATCTTCGAAGCGAGAGTGGTAAGCAATAGCCCAATCATCGGAAGAAAGACCAAGGAGCTTTGCTGTTTCGCTCAACGACTGCTGCGCCTCGTCCAAATAGGTATCACCCGCTTTAACGTCGTTTAAGGGTATGGAGTGGAGCGAAAACAAAAGCTTGCTTCCTGGTTGCCATATCCAGTGATCGGTAATCGATTGTGCGAGCGATTTCCAGTACAGGGGATTATGCGCATAGCCTTCGATGAATCCAGCACATTCAGCATCGGAGGCGCTTTGTAAAAACTTTTCTTTGCAGGTTTTTGTGGTGCAGGTGGCTGTTTGGGGAAACAGAGGAAAGCCAATGAAGCGTTTGCAACCTTGTTGTTTGAGCGATTGAAGAGCCTCTTTAATTGAAGGCGAGCCATAACGCATGCCAATTTCTGCAATTAAAGGAAGATGCTCTTGGGCGAAACGTTTGTTAAGTTCATCGCGTTGAGCAAGGGATTCAACAAGAAGGGGAGCTCCTTGTGGCGTCCAGATTTGCCGATAGCGAGGTGCTGTTTTCTTGGGGCGATTTCGTGCAACGATTCCATGGAGGATGGGCAACCAAACTGCGTGAGGTATGCGAATAATGTTTTTATCCGAAAGAAATTCAATCAGGTAAGGTCGTATATCGCTTGGCTCGGGGGAAGCAGGAGAGCCCGTGTTGATAAGAATGATCCCTATGTTTTCGTTGCTGTAGTTCATGTTTGGACTATAACAAAGCTCCCTAGACTTATGCGGAAAAGTAACGCAAATGCCATGCAGGATGCTGAATATGTCACGTATTCGGCGCAAAATGGGTGTACGCAGTCGTATATTCGCTGTGTATACTCGAAAACGAAGAAGACGAAAAACCCTTATTTCATTTAAGCTTGAACTTCGAGCCAAAATAGCACCAGTCAAGGAGTTTGAACAATGGCCTTTTTGTTTGGCTGTGAAAATGTACATTTTGAATACCCCACTAAGACCATCTTTGATTCATTGTCTCTCGGAGTAAATGACGGAGACTGTATTGGAGTGGTCGGTCGTAATGGCGATGGCAAATCTACGCTGTTGGGTCTTTTTGATGGCACGGTAGAACCTGATGACGGTCGCGTGGTTCGAACAGGCGGCGTGCGCTTTGCTTCCCTTCACCAGGGCGATACGTTAGCAGACGCGCAAAGTGTTGGCTGGAACATCGTAGGAACAATGCCCGAGTACGAATGGGCATCAGATGCAAATATTCGCCAAATTATTGATGGATTACTTGAAGATATTTCTTGGGATGCGCAGGTCAGTACGCTTTCTGGTGGTCAACGCCGTCGCGTAGATTTAGCGCGTGTGCTAGTTGCTGATGCTGATGTGCTTTTGTTGGACGAACCTACCAATCATCTTGATGTGGTTGCTATCGACTGGCTTGCTAAGCATTTGCGTCGACGTTTTGCACGTAAAGATGGTGCTTTAGTTGTTGTGACGCATGATCGTTGGTTTTTGGACGAAGTGTGCGATCGCATGTGGGAAGTGCACGATGGTCTGGTTGAACCGTTTGAAGGTGGCTACTCTGCCTATATCTTGCAGCGAGTTGAACGACAGCGCTTGGCGGAACTTGCCGAACAAAAGCGCCAGAACTTAATGCGTCGCGAATTGGCTTGGCTTTCGCGTGGGGCTCGGGCTCGTTCTACGAAGCCGAAGTTTCATGTAGAAACAGCGCAGGCTCTTATTGCTGAAGAACCGCCTTTACGCAATTCGGTTGAACTTAAACGTGCGGCAATTTCGCGTTTGGGAAAACAGTGTGTCAATGTGGAAAACGTAAGCTTTTCGTATGGCGACAATAAGGTAATAGACGATGCTACGTGGCTGATTGGGCCTGGCGACAGATACGGACTTCTTGGGGCGAATGGTGCAGGTAAGTCCACGCTGCTCGATATTATCCAAGGCGAGCTTTTGCCTCAAACTGGCAGGGTAAAGATTGGCAAAACAGTTAAATTCGCCTTTTTATCACAGAAGCTCGAAGAGCTTAATCCTTTGGGATCTGATCGAGTACGTGAAGTGCTGTCGCGCTATAAAAGTCGCTATGTCATTGACGGAAAAGAAGTAAGTCCTGCAACGTTGCTAGAGTCGCTCGGATTCACTTCGGCGCATTTGAATATGCCGGTAAATACTTTATCGGGAGGTCAAAAGCGCCGTCTTCAGCTCATGCTTATTTTGCTTGATTCGCCAAACGTTTTGATTTTGGACGAGCCCAGCAACGATCTTGATACCGATATGCTCGTTGCGGTAGAAAATGTGCTTGATACGTGGCCTGGCACCTTGATTTTGGTTAGTCACGATCGTTATTTGATGGAACGCGTGACCGATAATCAATTCGCCCTTATAGGTGGTAAGGTAGTTCATGTTCCTCGTGGGGTAGGTGAATACCTTGAATTGCTTGCAGAATATAAAGCATCAGGCGGCGTTGCAGGAAAAAACGACAAGAAGAATTCAGGCTCTAAGAGCAAAGGTGGCGCTCATACTGAAAGCAAAACAAAACACGATGCGGCATCTGGCGGTTCAAAATCCGACTCGCAAACCACTCTTAGCGCTGCTCAGGTACGTGATATTCGCAAAAAGCTTCAATCGCTTGAGCGAAAAATGAATACTGCTCAACGCAAAATCGATGAAGCAAAAGCAGCGTTGCAGGAAGTAGACCCTTATGACTATCAAGCTCTTGGCGAAGCGCAAGGAGCGGTGTCCGAATGCGAAGACAAGCTTGCAGTACTAGAAGAGCAATGGCTTGAAACAGCTGCCCTTCTTGAGGAATAACTTTCTTATTCGATTACCTTGCGGTAAAGTTTATTTCTATGTAAAGAAAAATACCCAGAAAGGGCATCATGGAATTAGGCAGCAGAATTACTGGAGCTACAAGGCTCATGGGAGTAATTGGGTCATCATTGGAACATTCCAGCTCGCCGGAAATTCACAATGCAGGTTTTGAAAAAATGGGTTGGGATTATGCTTATGTACCATTAGAGGTATCTGAGCAGGATCTTGAAGCGGCTGTGCGTGGTTTAGAAGCGCTCGGTTTTTTGGGTTACAACGTAGCTGCTCCTCATAAGAAGCGCATCTTGCCTTACTTGCATGAAGTATCGCGCGTTGCGGAAATTATGGGCGCAGTAAATACTGTTGTTATTCAAAATGGCCGTTCATTAGGTGATAACGCTGATGGGGCGGCGTTTATGCGTAATTTGGTGCTTAATGGGGTCAATATTATTGGCAAGAAAATTACCGTTTTAGGTGCTGGTGGTGCTGCTTCAGCAGTAATCGTGCAAGCGGCTCTTGATGGGGTTGCGCAAATCGATGTGTTCAATCGTGATGATTCATATGTAAAGGGCGGCAAGGCGCTTATCGAACGTTTACGTGAAGCTTCTGATTGCGAAGTGACGTTGTACGATCTGTCCGATACTGATCGGTTACGCGTCTCTGTTGCTGAATCCACACTGCTTCTTAACGCGACCACTGTTGGTTCGCCAGACGAACCAGGCTGCTTGGTGGATGATTCTCTTATCACGCCTGATCTTATAGTGGCAGACATGGTATATGCTCCGCGTGAAACCGAATTGCTCTTACGCGCAAAAGCAAAGGGTAATAAAACTGTTGATGGCGTTGGTGTGTTCTTGCAACAAGCCGCTATTGGTGAACGCTTATGGGTAGGCCGTGAAATGCCACTCGATTATGTAAGGGATCGTTTCTTCTCGGAATAGTTCGCCTAACGCCTTCGACCCCAAACAGCCCACAGGGCTGTTTGCACCTCATCGGTTCGAAGTATCGTTATCCTTCATTGGCTCGAATCGTATTTAAGGCGTAGGCTACAGAAACAAAAAAGCGTACGTATTTCTACGTACGCTTGTAATTTCACTGGCGGAGGAAGTAGGATTCGAACCCACGGTGCCTCTCGGCACAACGGTTTTCAAGACCGCCGCATTCAACCGCTCTGCCATTCCTCCGTTTTCAGCACGAACAAGGATACCATATTTGCAAGCAATTCGGTTATGAATATCCTATGATAGTTTGAATAAAACTCGAAAGGCGGATATTTACGTGGAATTCTGCACACAACAAGAAGCAGATACTTATTTTATGGGACTAGCGCTAGAGCAGGCAAAACTTGCTGGTCAGCATGATGAGGTTCCCATTGGTGCAGTTGTGGTGTATGAAGGCAAAGTTATTTCTACAGGCTATAATCGCCGCGAGATTGATAACGATCCAGCGGGGCACGCAGAATTTATTGCTCTCAAAATGGCATCGGAGTATTTGGGTGTGTGGCGTCTTTCTGGATGCACGGTATATGTAACTCTTGAGCCTTGTTTGATGTGTGCAGGTCTCATGTATCAAGCACGTATAGATAGATGTGTATATGGTGCAGCGGATCCAAAAGCAGGTGCGTTAGGTTCGCTGTATTCCATTAACGCCGATGAGCGTCTGAACCATGTGTTTGAGGTTGTTTCGGGAATTCGAAGCGAAGAATGCGCGGAACTGCTAAAAACCTTTTTTCGAGAGAAGCGTCAACGCAACAAAGAGCGAAAAAAGCGTTTGCAAGAATCGTTAAATGCTCACCATGAAGGTTAATTCTATAAAATGTTATTCGACGATAAATAGTAGCGTATGCCTGTGCTGTTCTATGCTGTAGTGAGGGGTTGAACTCGTGAAAAATTACGTAAAGCTTATTTCTCCTGCCAAAGTAAATTTAGTATTAGCGGTTGGTCGGAAGCGCGAAGATGGTTTTCATTATGTCAATACCATTATGCATTCTCTCGCTTTGCATGACTCTCTTATTATGCGTCGATTTGAAGAAGATGATGAACAGGGCTTAAAGGTTATTTTACGCTGCGAAACATCGGGCGATATTGAACCACTTGATGTAGCTCCGCAAGATAATATTGCCTATCGTGCTGTCGAAGAATTGGCAAAAGAGCTCGGTCGTTCAGAAAACGAAACCATTCAACTGTCTCTTTCTAAGGTAATTCCTGCCCAAGCGGGTCTTGGTGGTGGCTCTTCAAATGCTGCCGCCGCTTTGCTTGGCGCTGCTGCACTTTGGGGAATTGATCCTGATGATGAGCGTTTGTTTGCCGTTGCTTCTCGATTGGGTGCCGATGTGGCTTTCTTCTTGAAAGGCGGTTGCACCTATCTTTCTGGTAAGGGAGAAATTATTGAATCAAGTCTTGAGCCACGTCGCGGCTTTGCTCTTCTTGTTCGTCCCTCAGTGGGAGTATCTACTGCAAAGGCTTATGCGGTATTTGATGAAAACCCCACTTATCCAACACAAGACTACTTGGATACTCTTGCGCAGCATACTTCAGGTGCCGAAGTCGAACTCTGGAACAATTTAACTGATGCCGCTTGTCAGGTAACTCCAGAAGTTAAAGAGGTTATGGATTGGGCGCGAACCATGCCTCAATCAAAAGAAGTACTTTTGTGTGGTAGCGGCTCTGCGGTATGCATCCTGTGTGATTCGTACCAAGATGCTTACAATTGCTCTTTAGATGCGTTTAAGCGTGGATGGTGGAATAGAATTACGTCGTTTTCTCCTGTAGGTGTCGCAATTGTTGAATCGTACTAAATGGTTTTGTTTGTGCGAGAGGTTATATGGGTAAGGAATTGCTATGGAAATTGCTCTTATCATTCTTTTAGTGGTTGTTATCGTATTGGTGATAGCGCTTGTTGTTATGTACAACAATTTCGTTCAGCTTCGCAACCGTGTTGATAATGCTTGGGCACAAGTCGATGTCCAGCTTCAGCGAAGACTCGATCTTATTCCTAATTTGGTGGAAACCGTAAAGGGATATGCGGGACACGAAAACGATACGTTGCGTCAAGTCACGCAAGCACGAAGTGCTATGGCCGATGCGGGATCTCCTCAGGCTCGCATGCAGGCAGATTCCATGTTGACCAATGCTCTTAAAAGCTTATTTGCAGTGGCAGAGGCATATCCGGATTTGAAGGCTAATGTTAATTTCCAGCAGCTGCAGACTGAGCTTGCATCGACCGAAGACAAGATTAGCTATATGCGCCAGAGCTATAACGATGTAGTTATGCTCTACAACAATGCTATTCAGACATTCCCTGGCGTATTGGTGGCAGGTCTGTTCCGCTTCGATAAACGCGAAAGCTTTGATGCTGAAACATCGGCAGATCAAGCACCAAAAGTTTCGTTTTAAAGGCACAACGCTATCAAGGAAGGCTTTTAGGCGTTTAAATGATTCTCAATGCATTGTTAGTTGGATGCGGGGGCTTTATTGGTGCTGCACTGCGCTATATATGCTCACAGATTTTAGGTGGTGTTCCAACAGGGGCTTTCCCGCTTGCCACGTTTGCTATTAATTTCGTAGGTTCTTTCTTGATTGGTGTCATGTCGGTTTTGTTGCCAGCTATCTTTTCTGATAGCAAGCAACCGCTTTTATTTGTTTCTACTGGAATCCTGGGTGGTTTTACCACGTTTTCTACCTTTAGCTTAGAAGCGTTTGGCCTTATAGAGCAAGCGCGTTATGCCATGGCGGGCTTATATGCTTTTGGCTCAGTGATGGTGTGCGTTCTAGGGGTTTGTTTAGGACGCATGATCACTCGCGCAGCGCTTGGTCAGTCTTAGTGCCTGTGTGCGGCTGATAAAATCATTGGCTCAACCTGAGAGGAAACACTATGAGTGTTGATCATACCAATCGATTTACTGGTAAAGCGGAATTATATGTTCAGGCGCGTCCAAGGTATGCGGATGCGCTTTTTCTTATATGAAAAAAGACTTACAGCTGCGCGAAGGCGGCATAGTAGCCGATGTGGGATTAGGAACAGGCATCATGTCTGATCAGCTCCTTTCTTTGGGATATGTAGTGTATGCAGTGGAGCCGAATGAGGATATGCGCAAGCAGGCAGAGCTTCAGCTGGGGAAGTGTGAGAACTTCATTTCGCTGTAGGGAGAGGCCAGTAAGATTCCTCTTGAAAATGCAAGCGTTGATTGTATTATTGCGGCACAGGATTTTCATTGGTTTGACGCGGATGCGTTTAGGGTAGAGTGTCAGCGGATCTTAAGGCCTGATGGAATTGTTTTGCTCGTCTACAATATGCGCGATATGGATAATCCTCTGACAAAGGATTTAGCGCGTTTGCATGCGCAGTTCAATCCAGCATTTCACGGATTTAGTAATGGGTTAAAAGACTCTGATTTGAAGAATTTCTTTAAGGGTGCCTGTGAAGTAAAAAGCTGGAACAACGATCAGGTAATGACGAAGAACGCCTTTATTGAGCGTGCGCTCTCTTCGTCATATTCACCGCGTGAAAGTGACACGAATTACGAGAGGTTCTTAGAAGAAATGGAGAAGCTCTTTTTACGCTATGCGCAAGACGATAGAGTGAGATATCCGCATAATACTATCGTTTATGCAGGAAAACTCTTAGATGCTTAGTTGTGATGGGTGCGCATTTGTGACTCTTGATCCGAGTTTTAAAATGGGCGCAAAATCGATTGCATATAATTGCATTCGAGGATGCGCAACGATGCGCAACGATGCAAAATGGTTCAAAAAAATAGGACAAAATCAGAAAAAAGTGGAAAAAATCGGGAAAATTTTGAAGCTTAAAAAATAAACAAAAAAGCGGTTTAACCAGGTGAAAGTGGTAAACCGCTTAAAATTGTAAGTGGCGGAGAGCTGGGGATTCGAACCCCAGATACGCTTTTGGCGTATACTCGCTTAGCAGGCGAGCACCTTCGGCCTCTCGGTCAGCTCTCCAATGTCGATGCGACTTGATATGATAACCTGCCCAGGCCTTTCTTGCAAGGAGAAGAGCAGTGCAAAACCACGCTTTTTACAAAACAAATGAGCTCGAGGCTCTTAATACTATAAAAAATACTGATTTTAAGGTGCGTCAGGGCGTAAGTAGCGCTGTTTCGATGGGGCTGTTTTTGTTGCTTGTGGCGGTGAGCTTTTTTGTGCTATGCCTTGCACCTCAAACAGCGTTTGCAAAAAGCTACGATATGCCAAAAACCACCATCGATGCACAGGTGCAAGAAAATGGCGATTTATTGGTAACGGAGCAGCGTGAATTTGATTTCAGTGGATCATTTAGTGCGGTGTGGTGGAACTACGACAACCTTCCTTCTGGCGCTAGCATAGAAATAGACTCTGTTCGCATGGCGTATGTGAGCGATTCAGGGGAAGTGCAAGATGGATGGACCGCACTTCCAAACGTGCCGTTTCAGCTTAGTTGGCGCAATGAAGGTGGACCAGGTAAAACAGCCTATTCTTTCGATGAACCCCAAAATACCGTATATGCATTCTTTAATGAAAACGATTCAAAAGTCGTCTTTGAATTGAACTATGTTGTAAAAGACGCTATTCAGGCCTATTCAGATGTGGGGGAATTGTACTGGCAGTTTGTGGGAGATCAGTGGGAGGAATCAAGCTCTAATGTTTCTCTTACCGTAATGCTTCCTGTTCCTGATAATACTGATATTAAAGCAGGAGAAACGATTCGTGCTTGGGGTCATGGTCCTCTTGACGCTACGGTAGATATTGCCGATAACGGCACCGTAGTTTATAAGGTGCCTCATGTTGATGCAGGATCGTATGCGGAAGCTCGAATTGTTTTTCCGACTGAATGGTTAAGCGGTATAGCACCCAGCGATGAAAACGCTCATTTTTCTACTGCGTATCTTGATACCGTACTTAACGAGGAACGCACTTGGTCTGATCGAGCTAATGCACAGCGCGCAACATCGTTAGGGATTTTGCTTGCGGTAGTTGTCGGTTGCTTGTTGCTGCTTATATGGGCTCTTCGTTCCTTTATTCGCTACGGAAAAGAACTGCAGCCACAATTTAAAGATGAATATTGGCGTGATGTTCCCGTAAAGGGAGAACATCCTGCGGTAATAGGACGCCTTTGTCGTTTCAATAAAGAAGACACATCAGATTTCACGGCGACCATCATGCATTTAGCTAATGAAGGAGCGCTTATTATCAATAAAGGGTCCTATCAGGTTGATGGGGTTTTCCAAGATAAGGATGTAGAAGACTATTACTTCACTTGTGTGCCAGAGGCCGAATTAAGGCTGAATAGTGAAATTGATCGTCAGGCAATGAAGTTCATTTTCGATACAATTGCAACAGGACAACCTTCTCTTTGGCTGGGTACCATTGCTGAATTCGCCAAAGAGCATCCTCAGCAGTTTAGTGATGAAATGGCCCGTTGGCAGGGGATAGTTACTGCTCATGTAAATGCGGGAGAGTATTTCGAAAATTATTCCTATGTGAAGCGTACCCGCATGGCATCGGTTGCGGTTGTCTTGATAGTTATATGTGTCATGGTGGCATTTTTGTTCAACAATCCCTTGGTTTTAATCCCAGGAATAGTTACCAGCATCGTGCTGATGGTGGTTTCACGATTCATGGATCGTCGCACGCAAAAGGGGGCTGATGCATATGCGCATTGTGAGGCGCTCAAGAAGTGGCTTACGGAATTTTCTGCCCTCAACGAACGTCCGCCTTTGGATGTTAAGGTATGGGGCGAATTTATGGTATATGCACTGGTGTTTGGTGTTGCCGAAAAAGCTATGGAAGAACTTGATAAGGCAGTACCTGAAGTTGCGGGCGGCAATTATACCAACATGGGCTACTACAACACTGCTCCTTGGTGGGTTTGGTATAGCGTAGGTCATCACAGCGCCGCATTGCCAGATGTGGGAAGTGCGCTGCAGGCAACGGTTTCGGAATCGCTTGCAGAAAGCATATCTGCGGTATCGGGTAGTCATTCATCTGGCGCTGGTTTCGGTGGCGGTTTTTCCATCGGCGGCGGTGGTGGATTCGGCGGCGGAGGAGGCGCTCGCTAGTTCGGCGAAGGTGTCGCTCGTTAATAGCGCTAATAGGTCCTAGTAAGTGGTACCTGCTGGGTAGGAGTTGCAGGCGCTTACGGGGTAATTGCTGCAGGCGTACCAATGCTTGGTTATAATAAGCCGCTGTGATTGCCTTGTCAGACATACCAACAGGCGTGTATAAAGCGCTGCTTATTCTTGCTACCGTTATTTGGGGTTATAGCTTTGTTGTAATGAAAAATGTTGTGGAAGTAGTGCCCCCAGCGCTGCTTCTTGGTGTGCGCTTTACCTTGGCTGGACTGCTTTTATTGGTCATTCTGCACAAACGCGTAAAGCAGCATTTTTCTTGGAACATGGTAGCGTGTGGTGCGGTACTCGCCTTGTTTGATTTTTCTGCCTTTTTAACTCAGACCATTGGTCTTCAGTACACCACGCCTGGCATCAATGCATTTCTTACGGCTACGTATTGCGTGATTGTGCCTTTCGCATGGTGGGTTGTGGCACATAAGCGCCCTTCTATCTGTAATGTGGGTGCTGCCGTTATTGCGGTTATTGGAATTTGGCTGGTTGCGGTTACCACTTCAGGGGAAACACTTACATTAGGACTTGGCGAAGGACTAACACAAGTCTGCGCGCTTTTGTTTGCGCTGCATATTGTGCTGGTGTCGCGCTTCTCTAAAACGCGCGATGTTTTAGTGCTCACCGTTTTTCAGTTTATCTTTGAAGGTATCTTTGGACTCTGCGTTGGTGCGGCATTTGAAGTGCCACCTGCTTTGAGCCTTATTACGCCAGAAGTAGTAGGCCAGATGGCGTTCTTAATTGTGTTTGCCTCGGTGGTTGCTTTTGGCATTCAAAACGTATCGCTTGCATACGTTCCTCCTGCCCAGGCCTCACTGTTTCTCAGCCTAGAATCGGTTTTTGGTGTAATCTTTTCTGTATTGCTTTATGGAGAAGTGGTTACTGCGCGCTTACTTGTGGGATTCACTTTGATTTTTATAGCCATCTTAGTGAATGAACTCCTTGCTCCAAGGCTTGAGGCTAAACGTGCTATAGTTGCATTCAAACGCAAAAAATGGAAGGAGGACGAAGGAAATGTCTAACAACTTAGACAACGTCGTCCTAATTGGTATGCCGGGTGCAGGCAAATCAACGCTTGGTGTAGTTCTTGCAAAAATTTTGGGCTACGAATTTATTGACGCTGACTTACTAATTCAAAGCAAGCTGGATAAAACCTTGCAGAAAATTATTGATGCTTGTGGTCCTGACGGCTTCATTGAAGTTGAAAATGAAGTTTTGTGCACGCTTAGTGCTAGTCGTGCTGTAATTGCTACGGGTGGTTCTGCAGTCTATTCCGATGAGGCTATGAATCATCTGAAGTCTATTGGTACCGTGGTATATCTTCGCGTTTCTTATGAAGAGCTTGAAAGTCGTTTAGGTGGCTTGCATGAACGCGGTGTTGTAATGAAGAACGGTATGGGCATGAGCTTGGCCGATCTCTACG
>UQLU01000010.1 GCA_900542065.1 uncultured Eggerthella sp.
CGATAGCCGATCTCAAGTTTGACTACCAGTCAGTTTGTCACTGCTCCAAAACTCTTCCATTCGTATGCTGGCATAATATCTCGTTTGACTACCAGTCAGTTTGTCACTGCTCCAAAACGAAACGTATGACGCGATAGCCGATCTCAAGTTTGACTACCAGTCAGTTTGTCACTGCTCCAAAACTCTTCCATTCGTATGCTGGCATAATATCTCGTTTGACTACCAGTCAGTTTGTCACTGCTCCAAAACGAAACGTATGACGCGATAGCCGATCTCAAGTTTGACTACCAGTCAGTTTGTCACTGCTCCAAAACTCTGCTACTTCAAGCATGTCAATGTGATTGGTTTGACTACCAGTCAGTTTGTCACTGCTCCAAAACCGTCCAACCGCTTTAGCAGTATTTTTAACGCTTTGACTACCAGTCAGTTTGTCACTGCTCCAAAACCATGTCGATTGTATATCGAACCGGGTTCAGTTTGACTACCAGTCAGTTTGTCACTGCTCCAAAACCGTGCCAGATGGCTATACAATACTTAGCGTGTTTGACTACCAGTCAGTTTGTCACTGCTCCAAAACAGGCAAAAAATATTGCGTGTAAACGAATTTGTTTGACTACCAGTCAGTTTGTCACTGCTCCAAAACATGTAGCTTCGCTAGTGACGTAGATATGCGTTTGACTACCAGTCAGTTTGTCACTGCTCCAAAACGGTCTGCTAGCTCTGCTTGCCATGCAAGTTGTTTGACTACCAGTCAGTTTGTCACTGCTCCAAAACCCTTTTCGGGAGCATTCTTGAGTGCATCTTGTTTGACTACCAGTCAGTTTGTCACTGCTCCAAAACTCAGCATTCCGACCCCTCAACTGAGTTTAGTTTGACTACCAGTCAGTTTGTCACTGCTCCAAAACGCGCGCCTCGCTTGCTGATAGGGTGTTGTAGTTTGACTACCAGTCAGTTTGTCACTGCTCCAAAACAACCGTTTATCAAGTTTGCTTATGCACGTAGTTTGACTACCAGTCAGTTTGTCACTGCTCCAAAACTCCCGACTGGGGATATATGCGCAATGCTAGTTTGACTACCAGTCAGTTTGTCACTGCTCCAAAACCAAGATGGCATGAATCGCGATTTTGGCGGGTTTGACTACCAGTCAGTTTGTCACTGCTCCAAAACTAGTGGTCTTTCTAGTAACACGCTTCTTTTGTTTGACTACCAGTCAGTTTGTCACTGCTCCAAAACCTTTCTCGCTCCACTTGTGCATGATGAGAGGTTTGACTACCAGTCAGTTTGTCACTGCTCCAAAACAAGAGCCATAGCCTTAAAATCGCCGCTCGGGTTTGACTACCAGTCAGTTTGTCACTGCTCCAAAACCTGCGGTACGAAATTATTGTCGGTCAAATAGTTTGACTACCAGTCAGTTTGTCACTGCTCCAAAACTCCTGACAGAGATTTTCGAGTGCTAAACAGTTTGACTACCAGTCAGTTTGTCACTGCTCCAAAACTCTGCTCAGATCGCTGACTGCTGCTGCAAGTTTGACTACCAGTCAGTTTGTCACTGCTCCAAAACTAAGATTTCAAAGTTTGATGGAAGCGTCAGTTTGACTACCAGTCAGTTTGTCACTGCTCCAAAACGGTAGCTCCATATCGTCAAACAAAGAGTTAGTTTGACTACCAGTCAGTTTGTCACTGCTCCAAAACTCCGATTCGGTAAAACCGCGCGAATCAATGTTTGACTACCAGTCAGTTTGTCACTGCTCCAAAACTAAAAAATGAAAACATAAAAGGGGCAAAGGTTTGACTACCAGTCAGTTTGTCACTGCTCCAAAACCGAACGGAACAAGCTCCCCGTTGTCACCAGTTTGACTACCAGTCAGTTTGTCACTGCTCCAAAACCGTGGGGTCGGGCACGCGCTGCTGATAATGTTTGACTACCAGTCAGTTTGTCACTGCTCCAAAACTGATACCACACGAAACCCGTTTTTACAAAAGTTTGACTACCAGTCAGTTTGTCACTGCTCCAAAACTATTGAAGAACAAAGCCCCGAACGATTGGGTTTGACTACCAGTCAGTTTGTCACTGCTCCAAAACCCCCTGCTTCGGGGTTGCCGTTGAAAATAGTTTGACTACCAGTCAGTTTGTCACTGCTCCAAAACTGAGAGAAAGGAAACAGTAATGCTATTGCGTTTGACTACCAGTCAGTTTGTCACTGCTCCAAAACCGCCGCTCCACGTATCCGCGTAATGATATGTTTGACTACCAGTCAGTTTGTCACTGCTCCAAAACACGTAAATTTTTATACATTTTCAAAAAGAGTTTGACTACCAGTCAGTTTGTCACTGCTCCAAAACAGCCATGGGGTGGTGCAGTACAAACTTATGGTTTGACTACCAGTCAGTTTGTCACTGCTCCAAAACGGATCATCTCCGCTGCGCTCCGATGAACCAGTTTGACTACCAGTCAGTTTGTCACTGCTCCAAAACCCTCCTTGCGGCATGATTCGGTGTCGTGGAGTTTGACTACCAGTCAGTTTGTCACTGCTCCAAAACCGATTGAAGCAAATTCCTCTCTGCACAAGGACGGACAAACTGATCGGGATTATGATAAAACCTCAAAAAATTCCTGGTCAACAAATAGATTTAAAGAATTTAACAACTGTATTTCCCGACTACCCTGCACCAGAAAGAGCGCAGGCAAATTATGAAAAAACAGTTGAGTTTCAAGTTCAAGAAGCTCATTTTCTGTCAGAAATTTTTCTGGGTTAACTAACAAAAGGACTTTCTTATAACAGATATCATGAAGGAACTCAACAAATCTTATCAAATTGTCAAAGAGCGAAATGGAGTCGTCTCTATTGATACCAAATGAATATGCTTTTAAGGATTGACTCAAGCTCCATTCTAAATCAAACGAATAATTTGCGTTCAAAGACAAGCTCAAATGCCCAATTAGTCGCTCAAACTCACAATGTGTTGCCTCAATTTTTTGCCTAACTTCATCGTCTTCCTTCATGTGAAAATCAATTTGTTTATACAAAGCTGTAACTAAACTCCGATCATTCCAAGGTAGATCAAACAAATTAACAATAGGAAGAAAAGTATTCTTTGCTAACACCTCTTTTCCTTCTTCGTTCCATAAAGAAAAAGATTCCGTGATTTGAAAATCATCAGAACTAAGTAATGCCTGGCAAATCCTTGAGAATAAAGGAACCGACTCTATCTGTAATATAGAAATCCTTCCTGAAATAATTTCTAGGCTATTCTCTAAACCTGAAAAGGAAAGCTTCATAGAACCACAAATTCTTCCATTGTATCCACTTCGTCGTAAGCTTCACGATTACCTGTAATGTAAGTCATAGTTGCAAATTGTTTTTCCGTAACCTTAAGAACCTGCACTAATCCTTGTGGAGGTCTATTTTTTCTTAATCGCATAATTGCAGCACTAGCCGCACCATCATTAGTAACCAACTTGGCATACACAGATTCTTGCAACATTAAATAGCCCTCTTTGATGAGGTATTTACGAAAAACTCGATAGTTTTTTCTCTGACTGCTTGTTTCAACAGGCAAGTCGAAAAACACAATAAGCCTCATATAACGAACACGCTCTTTCGTCATTATGCAACCTCAAAAGGCTCTATATCATCTACGGCAATCTTCTTATTTAAAGCATTGAAACAATCTTGGACATATAGAGATAAAACTGAAGACAATCTATAAGAACCATCTCTATATGAAACTCCTTTATTTGCAATATCAGCAAGAACACGTTTCGTATCAGAGTCAAAAACACTGGGAAGGTAATCCACTACAAGCTGATCTACTGCTGGTCGAAACGGCTCCATAAAATCACAAGCCAAATTAAACGCATTATATTCACTTCGATGACATATTCCTTGTTGCGTTAAATAACCACGAGAAACAATTTCTCTATTGGTCATCGAAAGCAAAATTGAATAGCCGTAATTTAAAGCAGCATTTACTGCAGAATCTTGATCTCTATTAAATTCCTTGCCAAATATAGCTTGAAAATATATTCTTGCTGCTTGTGCTTCCCTATTAGTTGTATCCCCAGATCGAACTTCAGGAATTATCTGATATAGGACTTTTGCTTCAGGATATTCTCTTTCCTCCAGAAGGCGTGCTTGTTGATGGATTTTGTCACGCACAATTCTTTGCCAAACACGCTTTTTTATTGGTTCACCCCAAGCAAGTTGCTCCCCTATACGCTTACTCACATTATGAGCTCCGTAAAGAGGAAGATACTGCCCAATAGGGTTGCACTTCTCATCAGAAGTAACTAATGAGACTTTTTGTTTCGCAAGCTCAGCCAAAAGATATGCACTGATATTCACCTGCATAGTTTGCAACACAATAGAAGATATCTCCGAAAGATGGATCTTTACCGTATCGTCTTCTTTGCGCACCACCATGTAGCCACTCTGATAATAAAGACGGCAAGGATTTTCTATGAGAACTGTTCGGAAGCTCATAGATAAGTCTTTCGCTCGAGCATGCCTGTAACCGATTGATCGATAAATGCAAAACGATTATCAGCCATTGCCATTTCTTTGGCAAAAGTCATACTCATATTTCCTACTGTTTTACTACTACCAATTGCAGAAAGATCAATCATATTAGTTCGTGCATTAAACAAAGAAATCAATGCAAGAACTACTCTCTCCTGATCTTCTAGTGAAGCTTGAATGAAATTCTCCCTATAACCAGAAAGATTGAGAAGTTTGCCAAAACGACTAGCATATAAAGCGTATCGATTTGTGATCTTATCGTATATATCGAGCAGATTATTATTTGAACTATTTCCTTCAACTATTCCCGAAACGATATTGCGATCCTGTTCAGAAAAAGCAATCTGGAGACCATTACGAACTGTTCTTAATCCGGTTACAAAGAATCTTTCATCATTCACTTCGATCAATTGATACTTATAAACTTTCTCGCGAACAATCTTTGCGAACTTCAGTCCTCGTTCTTCTGCATCAGCCTTAGCAAACTCAATCAGAGCATTAGGATCAGCAGCAACTAGAGCGGCTACCTGCACTGGAACGGAAGCAAAAACATATTCTTTTGTTTCTTCTTTTTTCTTGATTTTTTTCGCCTCATAAACAAAGAAGTATGCAAACTGTTCCCTTGAATAACTACCGTATTTCTGAGGATCTAAGCCTTTTTTCAGCGGCAAAGAAAGCTTCTTCTTGGTTTGCTTAGGCGAATAAATTGTTGCATCCCAGAATGCACCCGATGTTTCTTCAGGCATACGAGAAATATAACAATCTTTTCTATTAAGAGCCTGATGAATACGTACAGCTGCCAGAGATGCGTCCCAAGCGTCTTTAAAAATTTCTCCCGTTTCCTCATCGAAACCTGACGTCATAAAACTCGAAATAACGAAGCTAGAAGATCCTGGCATACCGTAGGTATCCATCGGTTTTCCGTGTTCAGATGCGTATTTAGCACGTTTTGCAATGAAATCTTTTACTGCATGAGAGTAACCGATAGGATTTTCATACAACTTGTTATGACGAAGTGCAATGAATTGGCCAACCTCGCAAGCTAAATATGCATCATGAGCATGATGATAATCATTAATTTCACGACACTTCACAAGCTTTAGACGCCTACGCAAATCCGATGAAAAACCAGCTTTAACAGGACGAACCTGGGTTTCTGGATATGCTTGCTCAAGCAGCAACGAAGTTAATTTCATACTCTGGCTTGTTTCCACCATCTGACGAGCGATAAACCCGCCTAGTTCTTTATCGCTAACGCGAACTCTGGTTAAGTTCTTGAATTTCTTTTCACCAATCAGCCCAGCAGAACGCAATGCTTCCCAATATGGTTTCATTTTGCGAATAATGGAATCATCCAAAAGCATGGAATTAGATTTGCGCTGGTTGTCGTCACTATGAACTAATGCTTTGTTTTCAAAACTATCATCTTTGACGTACGACTGTGGCAAGATGTGATCAACCTGATATTTATCAAGCTGATTAATATCTAAGTCTTTACCGCAATACATGCATTTGCCGTTTTGCATAAAGTACAAAGCTAAACGTTCGTCATCCAAGGCAGCAGGCGCAGTATTCTTCAACAGATCAGCAACATTAGCGTCAAAGTATTCTTTTTGTTCCTTTTTAAGAACCTTTACCGCTTCCTGAATAGCATCATAGCGACGCTTTGTTCTACGACCTTTATTGCGACCATCTTCATCGCGCGTCACTTCAATAAAAATATTCTGCGGAGCACATCCCGCAATGCCAACGATTTCGTCAACAATACGTTTTGCTTGATTTACCGTTCTCCGTACTGCTGGGGATCCTGGTAAATCGTTAACATCGAAATCATCAACGCTAGAAATACGCTTTTTATTTTCTTCTTCAATTAGTTTAGTGAAACCAAATTTGTCATCACGGATAATCTCCATGAAAACCATTGTTGCTGAACGAGCATCATTATTAGGATTACCTTCACGCAATACATCCATAATAGAGCACGGACCATTGTCGGTTTGAGCCTTAATGCCACAAAGTAGCTTCTTAGACAAACGACCCCATCCCGTAAAACGCTTTTTACAGATAGCCTTAATCTGCTCATCATTCAAACGATCGCCGTACTTATCCTCGATGCTTTCTTTAAGAATAGAGCGATCCTCAAACAAGGTATTCCACCAAATAAGTTCTTCAATCATAGGAATATCAGCTTCATCAATTTCATCAACATGAAGAACGCCCTTGAAGAACACATAGGAGGAAAGCTTTGATTCAAAGCCTGTCTCCCCTTGGCCTCCCTTAACTTCTGCGCACGACCTATGCTTTTCGCGCACTAGCCAATCTGCAACGGTAGCGTATTTGACGGTGCCTTTCTTTTTCTTGAACAGATCCTCAATTATGTCCATGCGCGTTTCGTAATCGAAGCGATGCCAATCCCCGCCCATATCACGCCATCTTGCTCCATTGAGTTCATTTAGAAGGCAATACTCTTCATACAGAAGCGAATAGCGTGGCAGCACGGGTTCCTCAAGAATATACGTACACGTTCCCGTTAAGCGTTCCATAAATTTGGCTGCACTTTGTTTGCGGTCAATAACTTCTTCCCAATTCCAAGGGTAAACTCGTGCGTTTTCCTGGCCTTCTTTGCGTTGCGACCAAGCAAAGCGAGCGTTTCCGTGGTTATCAGGCCGCGCATTTTTCTGCGTTAAAGGACCAACATAGTAAGGAATACGAAACGTTACTAACGACTCAAACTTTTCTTTGTTTTCTTCAAGGAACGGGTAAAACGTCTTCTGGTTTTCAATAATAGCAACCATTTCTTCAAGATGCAGCTGATACGGAATACTGCCGTTATCGCTTGTTTTCAGGCGACGCAGAAACGTCCCCTCATCGAAACGTTGCATCATGTCGGTATAGCGTACATCTTCCTCCGCCGCGGTACCCTCAAATAACTTTTCTACCTCTTTTTTGAAGGCATCATAGCTAGCCCCACGCACAGAGTTGTACTTTGTATACCCCTTTGCAGTAGCGGGATCATAATTGCGAGTCCTGAAGCCTTTTTTGGCATCAAAAATATCTCCACGGAAGAACTCATCGTATTTCTTTGGAGCAAATTCGCGAACAAGCGTTTTCAGAAGCTTTAAATCTTCTTTGTATTGTTCATACGCAGCAACTTTACAACTCGAAATGCTTCCACCATCGGCGCCTTTAAGAATACCCATAAGCACATAGGCTGAATACATTGACTGAAGTGCCTCAAAAAGAGCAACACCTTCATCGGGACAAACAGTATAAAAAGCTTCTACTTGTTCATCGTTATTCAAATATATTTTTTGATCTTCCTCTAATTCAACGAAGACCTTCTTCATATTTGCACTCAAGCCAAAAACTGCATTAGCGATTTCCTTTGAAGCGTCCTTTGCTTGCTTAGGTTCAAACTGTTCGCCAGGTTGTATAGCTATCCATCCCGCCAAAACAGATGCCTTATCTTTTCGAGAAGAACGAGAAGCATCAAACGTTTCTTTTAATGCATTGCTTTCTGAAGGTTCAATGGTTTTACCTTCCATTAAATCCTGAATGGATTTTTGATTCTTGCGAATAGCGCATTCAATATTTTGAGAGGAGCACCAGTCTTCAAGCGCACTGCAAAGTTTCTCTACCGCATCACCCATATTGGCATTTGAAGCAGTAAGCCCAGGGGTATCTTGATGCAAGAAATTACCGCGTGCTTTTACAATGTTATGAAAAGCTAAATAGATAAGGCGAATATCTTCTTGATTATTTGATTCCATAAGCGCTTTTCGCAAATGGTAAATCGTTGGGTATTTCTTGTAATACTCAACCTCTGCTTCGCCTTCAGGAAATAGCGGACGTGTAGCGCCCTTAGATGAAAGAATCGCTGCATACGTTTTGTCTTCTTTGAGCAAATGAGATTGACGTAAACGAGTAAAGAATTCAGGGTCTACTTTTTTAATTTCTTCTTCGAAGAGGCTTTGCAGTAAATCTAAGCGCCAACGCCTGCGAGCATAGCGGCGACGTTGACCTCGCTTTAAACGTGTATCCGCTGCAGTTTCCGCAGTAGGAAAAATACGACTTCCCCAAGTGGTTTTTCCCTTAAAGCTAAAAAGTTCACCCTGTTCATCAGTCACAGCCCAACCAACAGATCCTGTACCTAAATCGAGTCCGATGTTGTAATTGATGCCTTCTTTAGCAACATTTCTTAAATTCATTGCGTTCCCCTCATCGAAACGTGTTACACTTAGTTCATCTTGATACCAGTCAAGATGTCACTGCGAGTCAAAATAAAGATTTAATCTTAAATGCTTCGGCGCCATGTAGATGGCAACTTTTGACTCACCAAAGAGCCTTCGGGCTCTTTTTTGTTTCATCCATGATATCGCAACCCAGAATAAGTCCTGTTTAAGTATCTATTCTAGTTTCCCGAAAGGTATAAAACCTTAGCTGCCAGCTAATTTCAAATCTCAGGATTAGCAACCAAAAACTAATTTACCCTCATTAATAACTTCCCCTAGAGAGTTCTGCATCATAGCCTGCGAATAGTCGAATCGAACTTCTCCATTTTCTTTCATAACCATAAACGGCATAAGAAAACCGCCGTAACCTTCATAATCAGAAACAGCGAAGACAAATGCTTTTTCTGTTTCATACCAATAGTCATACTTTTCACGAAATGCATCATGAGCTTTTTCAGCTAGTAAAATTGCCTCTTTTAAATTCACTTTTCTAGGAAAAGGAATAAGTTTCGCACCTACTGCTTCGTCTTCTTCGATTCTTGGGCGAGAAACAATTTCCTCTGCTTGTTTTTCTGTTAGTATTTTGCGTTCTACTGCTTCACGCAACGCAGCTCCTCGCTTACCAGCTTCATCTAGTTCTCTTAACTCTTCTTTGGTGAGGTACATTTTTATCTCCTTCAGCTGCTCTACAATCCATTCAGCTTAAAATTCTGCGGTTAATACCTGCTTAATAGCCACATAAACGACCTTAAGCGAACTTATTGCGCAAGTATCCCTCAAAAAGAAAAAATGCCTGTACCACAATTAGTACAAGCGCACATCACTGATGCAGACGACCGAAATACCAAGGCGCATGATAAGGTAGTGCTTCCACATACCATCTATCCGTACTGCCTTTTGCGGTTACTTCTTGCTCCAAATACAAATGCGTCTTGCGGCTGCCAATCTGCACGGTATAACGCAGGGTTCGCACACCTTCACCAGGAAATGAATTTGATATGGGCTGACCAATTACCTGCTCTATTTGAAACGTGCGTCCGTCAGGCCAGCATACCGAAAGTGGCACAATAGCCCCATCGTCACGCCAACGCGCAATTACATCTACATAGCGACGCGTAGTATGTGAATCTGGCATAGACATACGTGTGGCAAAACCCTTTCCTGCAAAGCCTTTCTTGTCTGTTGCGTTCCCTTAAAAGCACGGTATACTTACCTAATAGTAGAACATATGTTCTATATTTGAAAGCGAACAAAGTGTGTAAATGGAAGGGACATCGCCTAGTGGACAAGAAGCCCACAGAAAAATGCTACCTATGCATAGACCTGAAATCGTTCTATGCCAGCGTTGAGTGTGCTGATCGCGGGTGGGATCCTTTTACTACTAAGCTTGTTGTGGCCGATCCCGAACGAAGTCAAACTACCATCTGCCTTGCGGTATCCCCCGCCTTAAAAGCGCTGGGCGTGCCTGGTCGTTGCCGCGTATTTGAAATTCCTAGCACTATTGATTACTTCATGGCACCACCGCGCATGAAGCGCTATATGGAAGTATCTACCCATATCTACTCGCTCTATTTACGCTACGTCAGTCCGCAGGATATTCACGTGTATTCTATCGATGAATGCTTTATTGATGCCACGCCCTATCTTTCGCTCTACCATATGGATGCCACCACCTTTGCAAAAACGCTTACTAAAACTGTTTTCGATGAAACAGGAATTTGTGCCACCGTAGGTATTGGCACCAATCTTTTCTTGGCGAAAGTCGCATTGGATATTACCGCCAAACATACCCATGACGGCATCGGAATTCTAAATGAAACCGCCTTTAAGCAGCAGGTTTGGTTTCATCAACCCATAACTGACATTTGGAATATTGGTCCTGGCATTGCTCGTCGTTTAGCAAAATATGGCGTACATGATTTAGCGGGTGTTTGCGCCATGGAAGAAAAAACGCTCTATAAGGAATTCGGCGTGAATGCTGAATACTTAATTGATCACGCATGGGGACAAGAGCCGTGCACTATCGCGCAAATTCACTCCTACGTACCTGAAGGTCATTCGCTCATGAATGGTCAGGTGCTCCCCTGCGACTATACCCTGGAAGAAACTCGCATGGTTATGCATGAAATGCTTGATGCAAGCGTACTTGAATTGGTGCAAAAAGGACTTGTGGCTGAAAGTATTTCGCTTTCTATTGGATATGCGCATCCAAAAGCGAACATAGATGGTTCGAACACCACTACCGCACAGACAGGCTTCGATCCAGAAGACCCTCTTTCGTATAACTCGTATGTACCGCCAACACGTCGGCATTTCTATGCCCACACAGGCGGCACCAGAAAAATAGGACGTCGCACCAATTCGGCACGCGTATTAAAAGAACATTTCGAAGCGCTTTTTAACGAAACAACAAGCAATGCTCTACCTATTCGTCGTATCAGCATTGGATTCGGAGGTCTTCTTCCCGAAAAATATGCCACTACAACCCTATTTGACGATATCGAAGCAGAAAGCAAAGAACGCCGTCGTCAAGAAGCTATTATTGCCGTGCGTCAAAAATTCGGCAAAAACGCCATGTTAAAAGGTACGAGCCTCCAAGAAAAAGCAACTGCGCGCGAACGCAATAATCAGATTGGAGGTCATCGTGCCTAGCAGTCATCCACAAAAGAAAACACCGCAATCATTTAGTCGTGAACATTCAAGTTACGACACATCAAACTCACTCGAAAGTAGCACCTGCAAAAGCACCTATAAAAGCGCATGCAAAACTTCGTTTTTATCCAACAAACTAAAGCAGGAACTTCTTTCAGTGAAGGACCCTCAAGAACGTGAATATCGCGCAAATGTTCTCTTGGCAATTGAGCAAAAAGCAGAAACGTATGGCACACATCAAGCACAACCCCACGATAGCCGCGCTCGGCAATTCATGCCTTTTGCTGCACTAAAAGGTTATGCCGACATGGTTCAACAAGAAGAAGGCAAACACTAGCAAAGAACAAACAACCACGCATCTTATGCATTTACAACACTACAAATCAGTATGGAAATCATATTTCCGCGCACTATACGAATCGGCATGAACGCCACGCATTTCGCATATGCCACAATAACTGCAGCGCTATAGATCAGCAAGATTAACTACGCGGGTAGCAAGGCGATTCTGTAGTGCCTCCGAATGCGTTACTAGCACCAACCCTACTTCATTTTCTTCGCAATACGAAAGCAAAAAATCCCAGATCTGCACCTGAGTAATAGCATCCAACATAGTAGATATTTCATCAGCAATAAGGAATTTAGGGCGAACGCGCAAAGCACGCACTATACAACAGCGCTGGAGTTCGCCTCCTGAAAGTTCACGCGGAAAACGACTGAGCCATTTTTGCTTAATACCCAATTTTTCCAATAAAGCATGATCGAGCGGACCTGCCTCTTCTAACGAACTTTGTATGCGTAACAAAGGATCGAGCGTCTGTTCAGGATGTTGCCAAATCAATTGAACAGGCAATGGAGTACTCGACGTTTTTAAAGCTTTAACGCCTTTTGCACGGGCTGCACTTGCATAAAAATCGCCATGAGAGCAGTGATAACGAATGCTTGTTTTATTTCGCAAAACACTTGTCTGGCACGAAGAAAGCGGTTCTCCGTCCAGTAAAACTTCACCTTCTTGCGGCTGCAAATATCCTGCAAGTAATCGACACATGGTAGTTTTTCCGAAGCCCGAAGGTGCACTCAGCGCAACTCGCTCGTGTGATTCAACTGCAAAATTAAAATTCGAAAGTAAGGATTTGCCAGCGGTTTTGCCCGTGGTAGCGGTCTTGTCCGCAGCGGCAATAGCGACGGTGGCGGCAGCCTTGCCCGCAACAGCAGCACCACGAACATATGAAAAGGAAACGTTTCGTAACTCTAAGGTACTCATAATTCGTCTCCTTTCGACATAGAATCGCCTGCTTGCGTTGATGTGTCGCCTGGCACTTCCGAACCATTTTCTGTATTCGCGAAATCCGAAGTTTCGACACTAACGCAAGCTTCGTAATCTTTGCTGACGATAAAGTCGTGCTCGGGCAACGCATGCCAAAGCGCCTTGCTGAAAGGATGGTGCAATAAATCAGGTGTTGCAAAATTTGCAACGGCTGTTTCTTCTATTACAGTGCCATCTTTGAACACCGCTACACGATCGGCGACTCGTAAGGCAAGCTCGATATCGTGCGTAATCAGCAACACTCCCTTGCCCTCATTAGCAAACACACGGAAATCCTCCATCGCTTTTACCGCCAACTCCAAATCAAGACCAGGAGTAGGCTCGTCAGCAATTATCAACCGAGGATCCGTCATTAGCGCCGTGCACAATAAAACACGACGCGCCATGCCTCCCGAAAGCTCAAAGGGATACAAGTCTTCTACATCACGTGATAGACCATATCGTTCAAACAGCTCTGCACGACGTTGTGCACTGCCGCCAATCTGTTTACCGACCTTCATAAGAGGATCTAAAGACCTTACACTTTGCGGCACAAAAGCAATTTCGCGACCACGCAACTGCGCCAAGCTTTTTGCGTCCTGCAGCACGCCGTCATAATAGATGGTTCCCTCGACACGAGCATTCGTGGCATATAGTCCCAAAATAGCATCTGCCAGTAGCGTCTTACCCGATCCTGAAGCACCCACGACTGCCAAAATTTCGCCAGTATGAACTGATAAACTGAGATTATCTATTACCTGACTAGTGTATTGCTCAACCGAAAAATGCTTTTTTGGCGAATCGGCATTTGAAAAGTAAGTATTTGATGATTCATCATTTGCAAGCTCAGCGTCCTTATACATGGTGAAACCGATGCTTAAATTCTGAACCTGAAGCAAGTGATGACCACCTGCATGATGACTTACTTCTGCATGAGAATGCCCATGATGGAATTCGGCATGGGTATGCACCATTGCATCGTGCTGGCTTTGAGCAAGTTTCATTGGCACCACGTCCTATTCCTGCGCCCGAGCGGGATCAATCAAACGACGAAGGTTTTGCCCAGCCTGATCAAATAGCAACACTACTGCAAGCAGCGCCAAGCCAGGAAAGAGGGCGAGCCACCACATGCCAATGGAGAGATAATTCATCGACTCGCTTAAGATAATGCCAATTGCAGGCATTTCAGGAGGCAGACCAAATCCCAAAAAAGTAATAGCAGCTTCATGCAGAATAGCATGGGGAAACAGCAAGATAAGGCCTACCAAATACTGCGGCAACACCGCAGGAAGTACGTGATGGATGGCAATATAAACTGGTCCGCGACCTAAAGAACGCGCTACTTCTACATACGAGCTCTGCTTTACCTGGAGTACTTCGGCTCGAATAACACGACATAAGCTAGGCCAATGCGTCAGAGCAACGCCAATCGCTACGCCCCAGAATCCTTTACCAAGTGCATAAGAGATAAGCAGCAAAAGCACAATATGCGGAATGCCCAGCATAAGATCAATTAACCACGTAATACAGGCATCAATCTTCTTTCCGCCAAGAGCCGCTAAGGTGCCAAGCACTAATGCGATAATCGAAGAAACCACTGCCGCCAAAAGCCCGATTCCGATACTGGTAGACAAGCCTGCCAGTGTTCGCGCCAGCATGTCACGCCCTAAATTATCTGTTCCAAACGGGTGTAGCAAACTGGGAGCTTCACGCGCCATGGAAAGATCACTTGTTGTCGCAAGGGGTGTTACCGCAATGCCCAGCACCGCAACAACAACAAGAATTGCTGCCGAAACAATACAGACAGCCCGCGTGCGTTTGCGATTGTTTACCTTTTTTGCTCGAGGCGCATGGAAAACCGTCAAGGGTTCGTTCAATACCGCAGAAACGCCTAACTTCATAGCGCATCACCGCCCCGCTTAATACGAGGATCAACGATGCGATATAAAATGTTGGCAATCATGTTGCCACCAAACACAATAGCAGCCGACACCAACGTAATACCTACAAGAAGCGCCACATCACTTCCGATACCAGCCGTTACCGCAGCTTGACCAAGCCCTGGATAGGAAAATACCTGTTCAACCAAAACAGATCCACCAAAAATTTCTGATATGGAAGCAAATTGAAGCGAAATAGCAGGGAGCGCCAAATTGCGCAAACCATGCTTTCGTGCTGCCTGCAAACGAGAAAGACCACGCGCCTGAGCAAAACGGATATAGTCACTCTCCATAATGTCGATTGTTTTTTCGCGCGTATGAAGAGCAACATTCGCCACGCCAACAACCGATAACGTTAACGCGGGCAAAATCATATGGTGAATCGAATCGAAAATAGTTATATCGGCAGCACTTTTACCAATTGGCGCAGAAAAGCCAATGGGAAACCAGCCTAGCCACACCGCAAAAACCATAAGAACGATTAAACCAAGCCAAAACGTAGGTGTTGACGCTAACACAAAACAGTAACCTTTAATAATTCGATCGATTAGAGTGCCCTGCTTGATGCCTGCAACAACCCCCATGATTAGACCAAATACACCACTTAACACCCAAGCAGCGGCCATCAAAGCAAGAGTATTTAATGATCGGTTTGCAAGCACTTCGGTAACAAGCGCATTAAATCGCAAAGAAGTGCCCATGTCGCCCTGCAAAAAAGCACCCGCCCAGTTTAGGTAGCGCTCCCACAGTGGCGTATTAGCACCCCAATAACTAGCGAGTTGTGCACGCTGATCTTCGCTCATGCTAGCATATGCGGCTTGCCCTACATTAGCCTGAACAGGATCGATAGGAGAAATACCAACCAAAATGAAGGTGACTATACTAATAGCCACCATAAGCAGTACAAACTTTACTATGTTGCGTCCAATTAGCTGCGCCATAAGTTTTGTTTGGTTAATCCTTGCTCGATTGATTCGTCTGTTAGCTCCATGTTTGGCCAATTCTTCTATTGGTTCCGCGCTTGATCTATCCTTATTGAGCTAACCTTCACTTACTAATCCCAACTCCATTTATCTACGTTATTCACCAACGACCACCCGTAACCATGAGGATGCGGTTTTTGTTCAGCAACATTTAAGCTGCTACGTTTGAAATACAGATGATCAACATTGGCAAGCCATACCCACGTTGCTGCACCTTGAGGTGCCACCCCTTCGGAGCCGTCCCACTGCGCTAACTTCCATTCATCATACGAATCTTCTACCGCCGTTTTAGCGAGAGCAGCATCCATATGTGCATCAACCGTTGCATTTTCATATGATGCATAATTTCCTACGCCGCGGGAATACAAAAGGTTATACATTTCGGTAGGACTATTCGATCCCCAACCCCAAAGAATTGGATCAGAGAATTCGCGGGGATACAGCTCATCCCAACCAGCACCATGGATGTTTACTTCGATACCAAATTCTGCCATCTGATTACTGAATTCTGCCGCAAGCGCCTGACGGACCGAATCGTTCGAGCTGTAGTACAAATCAAAGCTTGCACGAAGACCTTCTTTTACTAACACCCCATCTTCACCTGGCATCCAACCGTCCTGCTCCAACAAAGTACGTGCATAATCGGCATCGGTTTCGACCTTCATGTCATCTGATGCCCAAGGTGTTCCGTCCGAAACGCTATACGCTGCTGTTCCATAACCCGAAAGAACATTGTCTATCATGGTTTCACGATCGACCGCATAATTCATTGCACGACGCAGCGCCAAATCTTGGGTAACATCATTGCCAAGAGCATAGTCGTTTACGCCATCTTTTTTAGTGCCACCTGCAGGAACACTTGGAAATGAAACACCGCGACTATCAACAGATTTACAATTGAAAAGCTCATACTGATCAGGCGTTGAATCTGCCATGGTAGCCGCCGTATAGGCAATATCCACCTCGCCCGAATTAGCTGCCGCAAGAGAAGCATCTTCTTCCATGAATACGACAATGACACGCTGCATACTTGGAGCTTCACCATAGTAATCAGGATTTGCCGTAAGAATTACCTGCTGGCCCTGATCCCATTGCTCTAGCTTATAACGACCAGAGCCAATAGGATTTGCACCATACGTTGCTGAATCATAGGCGTGTTCTGGAACAATACCAACAACTGCCAAGGTGTAGAGCAACGCATTAAACGGTTTGGTCATATGAAGTTCCACCGTAAAATCGTCCACCGCAACTGCTTTTTCTACCATAGAAAGGTCTGCCTCTGCGGCTTCGGCATTATTGATACCGTTAATGGTAAACGCCACATCACGAGCGGTTAGTTGCTCCCCATCCGTAAAATACGCATCATCGCGAATATGGAAAGTCCACGTCATACCATCAGTGCTACATTTATATGAAGTAGCAAGATCGTTTACGAAATTAAGATCAGCATCAGTAGTGATGAGCGTAGATTGAATAAGTGGCTCGTGAACATGCTCGCCACAACCCCAAGAAAAGAGCGGATCAAAACCAGCGGCAGGCTCAGAATTAACCGTCATGGAAACCACTACTTCATTGGCGTTCCCTGTTACTGAAACACCTTCAGTAAGTGTCTTACTCGAAGAGCAAGCAGACAGTAAGCTGCCAAGAGAAAGAGATGCGACACCTATACCTGCAAGCTTTACAAAGTTTCTTCTGGTAATTGCCACAGTTTCTCCTTTATGCAGATCGAGCGTGATAACGTATTCAGGATACAAAACGTTATAGATGGTCTAACTTATCTAGGCTGTTACGAATTTTGTTTTCGTAACACGGGAATAGTACCATAGTTATCCATTGATGGTGTTACGGAATTACAATTGGTGTTACTTATTACAGGTGATTGGTTATCGGTGATGTAGCCAGATTTAGCAATCTGCTAAAAGCTTCTTTCCCACAAACAAACAGGTGAAACTATCTATCTTGACCACCCTACTGAATGTGGTCTTGTGGCTTTTAGCAAATGAAAGGTGTCACATTAACTTACCGAATTAATTGCGCAGGTCTTAAGCAAAAGCATATTGACGACTGAGTTTCTTCTGGTAAAGTATCTAGGCGCTGATGTTTTCAGTGTTCATAGTAAGGGCGGTTAGCTCAGGGGGAGAGCGCTACCTTGACACGGTAGAGGTCACTGGTTCGAAACCAGTATCGCCCACCATTGGAAGACCAGGTCACAAGGATGTATCCCTTGTGACCTTTTTTGATACAGCGGCAAAATGCGCAATTTCTAGCTACTTTTCCAAAATCTTCAATTGACGGCATTACTTTTTCGAAAAATGCGTACCTACCCTGCAGAAAAACCGCAAAAGTGAGAGACTCTTCTTGATTCGTTATTTAAAAAGCTGCATCGAAAAGCTTGCCTGCATTTATTCGTATCCATTTTTGCTTGCTTTGAATCAATCTTGGTTATCTCCCCTAAAGCAATTCTCCTGCGACCCTCTCACTAAAGGCATTTTCCTGCAGGGGCAGCTCCAAAAATGCCAAAAACTTTAATTTGTGCAGATTAAATTGATTAACTGCAACTAGTTACGCCTAACCATACCTAAGATTTTCTAGCTGCTTCTATCGAAACGACCATAAACGAAGCAGTAGCATCCCACTGTTGCTCTGCACCAATGGAACACTCCCCATCACCATCTTGCGGGCCATAATCCCCAAAGCCAGCATGGTTACCACCTTCGATCACTTCAGTTACTGAACCTGAAGGTAAATTTACCTCGTTGTTCTGAAGAGCATCTCGATTCAATACTCCATCATTGCTGCCATAAATTAGATTTACGGAAAGATCGGTTTGAGATAAATCGCTCGCCGCATAAGCAGCCAAGAGAAATACACCCTTCAACTCATTGCTATGCGCTGAAGTAAATTGCGCTGCCATTGCCCCACCCAATGAATGACCAGCAATCCACCATTCATCTATCTCAGATGCGCTATCTATTAAAGAACTTGCCGAATCAATCCCAAAGAATGCCAGATTAAAAGGCATTTTTGCGATAACGCAATAATAACCCCTGTCCGCTAGTTCATTTGCTAGAGGGACATATGCCTGCGGATCAACCTTAGCCCCTGGATAAAACACAACACCGACCTCTGCATCCGATGCGCCAACCGCAATGCTCGCATCAGTTTCTTGTAAGCTTCCTGCAGATTCCAGACTTTCAGTAAGCGCTCGAGCATCTTCACCCGCATGATAATAATCAGACGTATACGCGTAAAAACCAATACCACATGCAATCAGAACGGTAATACACGCTATCAGTAATCGTTTTGGCCATTTCCTCTTTATCTGTTTATCCGCAATCATATTTCTCCAGCATATTAAGTACAATCAGCTTATAAACTGTTTCTTATGTTCAACCACTTTAATTCAAGAATGGCTGAAATAGAACATCGAGAAAACTGCTGTTGCAAAGCTAGGACTCTGCCCTCATGAAAAAGATTGTTCTCATACCCGATTCTTTCAAGGGAACGTTATCTTCAAAACAAATTTGTGAAATTGTCTCTGCTGAAATTACACAGCAATTTCCCAACTGTGAAATAGTTTCCATTCCCGTTGCTGACGGTGGCGAAGGAAGCGTTGATTGTTTCTTATCTGCTTTGGGTGGAGAAAAAATTACCGCGATGGTAAGTGGTCCCCACCTTGAAAAAATGGAATCGTATTTTGGGTATCTTCCTGAAAGCTCCACTGCTGTTATAGAAATGGCATCGTGTGCAGGATTACCCCTTGTAGAAAATCAAAAAGATCCCCTTGGTACCACAACTTATGGCGTCGGCGAATTACTGCTTGAAGCTGCAAGCCATGGTGTCACCATAATTATTCTTGGACTTGGCGGCAGCTGCACTACCGATGGCGGATGCGGTGCCGCTGCTGCCTGCGGAATAAAGTTTTACGACGAAGCAGGAAACAGCTTTATACCCACAGGCGAAACACTAAGCCAAATTGAACATATCGATACCTCTAGCTTGGATCCCGCAATCAAAACGGTAGATATCGTTGCCATGTGCGACATAGAAAACCCTATGTATGGTCCAGAAGGAGCTGCTTATATTTTCGCACCACAAAAAGGAGCAACCGAAAACGAAGTAAAACTACTCGATGAGGGTCTTATCCACCTTGCTAACGTTATAAAGCAAGACTTACGCGCAGATGTTGCCACTATTCCTGGCGCAGGAGCGGCAGGCGCGATGGGTGCAGGAATGGTTGCGTTTTTTGGAGCCCAACTTCAAATGGGCATCGAAACCGTGCTTGATACAGTGCATTTTTCGGAAATAATTAAAGATGCTGATCTTGTTATTACTGGTGAAGGAAAGCTTGATAGTCAATCTCTTAGAGGAAAAGTGGTTATCGGCGTAGCGAAACGCGCTCAGGATGCGGGAATTCCCGTTATATCGCTAGTTGGAGGCGTGGAATCCGATATCTCGGACGCATATAAGAAGGGTGTTACTGCAATCTTCCCCATCAACCGACTCCCTGAAGATTTTTCCATTTCGAAAGAAAATAGCGCAGAAAACCTTGCTGCAACCGCTCAAGATGTTCTGCGCCTTGTTAAATGCATTGAAAAATGAGAAGCCGCCAAAACAAAAACTAGCGCCACTCCATTTTACGAACGACCGTAATGCCATCATCCACGAGAGGTTCAAATACCTCAACGTCTTCTTTGTTGCCAACCGTGCTTCCGTAGTGAGTAGGCACCACAAACTGAGGCTTAATTGTGTTGATGAAATTCGCTGCCTGCTTTGCATCCATAGTATAGGTTCCACCAATCGGAATAAGCGCTACATCACAACGTACCTGTTCAGTATCTTCGTTCTGATCGGTATCACCAGCAATGTAATACGTAGCGCCATCAATCGTCAGGATATAGCCTAACCATGCGTTTTCTCTTGGATGGAACTGGAGACGCTCGCCTTCAACGTTATACGCAGGAACCGCTTCAACCGTAATACCGCAAACTTCAGCGGATTCACCCGCACTTAAAAGCACTACCTTTGATGCACGTAAAGAAGCTACCTCATCTCCACATGAGGCAGGAGCAACAACCATCGTGTTTGACTTAGCAACTTTTGCATAATCTTCAGGAGAAAGATGATCATAATGACCATGAGTGATTAAAACCACATCAGCATCATGGGGTTCCTCAACCAAATCATACGGATCAGCATAAACTACCGTTCCGTCTTCTGCTTGAATTCGAATAGCACTGTGAATAAGAACACGTACGTTACTTAAGTTTTCCTGCAATGCCATAATCCCCTCCTGTCCTTATAAAACGATGAATATATCTAGTCTAGCATCGTTGCACTACTCAGCAAATTGCTTAACAAGCTTTAACGTAAGGGAATCTCGTTCGCCACCATAATATTTATCAAGTACTTGTCCAAAAACAGGATTATCGCTTGCCAATTCAAATAACGTCATTGAAGAGCGCACTTTAACGGCATCTATGCCACCCAATACCGAAACAGGATCATTTCCTTCCAACTCAAGTAATGCTTGAGATATTTCTACGAGACGCCGCATAAGCAAATCATCCGCAACGTAGGCGCGTAATTCTTTCCAACTACCAATTCCGTAATAGTTAGCATTCCGACTCATACCCAGTCCACGTGCTTGAGGAAAGACATACCAAATCCAATGACCGCGCTTTCTTCCCGCACGAATTTCTGCAAGTGCGCGATCATATACCTCATTGCTTTGTGCAGCTGCAAAACGCTGAATATCGTTATCGGCATATTTCATGGCAAACTCCCATAATCAAAATTAGAGGGCTTCCAAACTCATGTTTGTTACTTGAGCCTCATACAAAACTTCCAGGCAAAGCTCCAGAAATAAATAATATTGATATGATATATTACTAATATAACTGATAGGAAGGAATAACACATGGGTGCAATTTCTATCTATCTACAAGATAAAACACTACGAAAGCTCGATGCCGAAGTCAGTCGTCTCGCCAAAGAGGACAAAGAATCTGGCCTCTCTGGCAGACAGATAATTAATCGCTCAAAGCTTATTGAGAGAATAATCGAAGACTACCTTGATACCACCAATTCGCTGAATATCGAAAATATCCGCTATGAGGTTATATCCCTCGCAGAAGAATACGGCGCCAAAAAGGTTTCGCTTTTTGGATCGTTTGCTCGCGGCGAAGAAACCGAAGCAAGCGATATAGACATCCTGCTCGAAAAGGGAGAAATTAAGGGCCTTCAGGTTTTAGACTTTCAGCATGATTTATCTCAACGCCTTGGTCGTACGGTTGATGTGGTAACCACCGCAGGAGCAAGTGAACGCTTTCTGAACAAAATCAAGAATGACGAGGTGGTTTTATATGAAGCAAGCTGATCGCGACAATGAGCAACTTGGAATCATTTTGCGCTATTGCGACAGACTCAATGAATCAATCAATCGCTTCGGTAATTCTTATGCCATCTTTTTGGAGGATATCCCGTTCCAAGACAGCTGCTCTCTTTGCCTGATCCAAATAGGTGAAGCAGTAAATCGTCTTTCGGAAAATTTTAAGAAAGAACACCCCGAAATAGAATGGCAACGAATCTATGGGATGCGTTGCCACTTAGTGCATGGTTACGAAATGTTTGATGCAGAAATTGCGTGGGATTCCATTGAAAAAGACATTCCTTCGTTAAAAGAATTTTGCGAAAGCCACTTTATCGAATAGCGCAATACATTACCACTCGCATACTTAGCACAATTAGCGATACGTTACCGTTTCATCTAAAGACTTGCGCTTGTCGTGGTTTGCAAGAGGTCCTGCACCCTCTGCGGCATAACCCAAATCCATAAGCATAAGTATTTCTTCGTTTTCGGGCAGACCAAGCTTTTCTTTTAGTTCAGCAGGATTGAAGCGATTAATCCAGCAGCTATCGACACCAGCATCCTTCGCGGCTAACAACATATGCGTCGCTACAATGCTTGCATCCTCAATGCCAGAATCACGTTGTTCACCTGGATATACATATACATCTTCTGCATCAAATGCCACTACCAACACCGTTGGTGCTCCGTAGCGGCAAGGAGTTACCTCATCTATTGTTGCAAGAGCTTCTTCAGACTGCATAACGTAGATGTGCTGCTCCTGTAAGTTTTTAGCAGTTGGAGCAAGACGTCCTGCTTCCAAGATTGCCTGCAACTGATCGTTGCTTATCTGCTTCCCATCGTACTTTTTACAAGAATAACGTGCCTTTATGAGCTCTTTAAAATCCATAACACAACTCCTTTTGCAACGATACGCTTCTTAGTATCGCGAACGAATTGATACCAAAATTAGAATAGCAAACGCGCAACTGTGAAGGATCATTATTTATTAGTGAATTCGTTGAAGCAATCTATTTTCGCAGGTCAAGATTAACTTAGAATACCACACCTAAAAGACTATTTACTCCGTAGGCAGCTATCACCATCAGCACGTTCCAACATGCCCTATTCCGCCTTTGCTTGATATTCAGTGCCCCAGTCCCACATTGCATCAATAATAGGTTTCAGGCTTTTCCCTGTTTCGGTTAGTGAATACTCCACACGCGGTGGCACCTCGGGATAAACACGGCGCACGACCAAACCAGATTCTTCCATATCTCGTAAATTCGAAGTAAGAACCTTTTGGGAAACCTTACCCACACTACGCTGAAGCTGACCAAAACGCATAGACTCGTTCATTAACAAATCACGCATAATAAGTAAGCGCCATTTAGACCCTATAAGCTGAACACAAGTTTCCACGGGACAAGCTGGTAAATCAGCCCGCTTTCGAGAAGTTTCATTTTTATATTCTGCATAACCCATATTGGTTGCCATTTTGCATCTCTTCTTTCAGTAAACTTTTCTTTTGTTTCCTCTTATAGCTCTTGTTGCTATGTTGACTTTCCCTAAGTCTTAAAAATTTTTCTACTGTATATTACCTAGTAATACCCATTAGTTACTTTTTAGTACTTATAGCACTTAATTGTGCTTACTTTCTATTTGCTTGCTTCGATATTAATCTTTGTTGTGTCGAAAGGCAAACAACCCAGCCTAAAAGATTAATTGTCTAACAAACTCTTTAAAACGCTGGGACACAATCGCTTTCGACATCAAACAAGACTCTTATTACCAAGGCAAACCAGAAAGGAAATCACTATGAAAAAGGAAAACTGCACCACTACCACCTTACCTGTCGGCACAATGAGCGTATATGATTTTGGCTCCACAAAATTACATGCTTATAAAACAAACGACCTTATTGACGATGAAGTATTTATTGTTGAGAAGAACGGCAAAGGTTTCGTAATTGAATATCCTTGCTTCTTTGCAAACATTAAGGAGCTTGAATCTTATATCGCAGACAACAATATCACCATCGAAGGCATTCTTGCTTCCTATCATATGGCGGGCGCAACCTTCTTGGCAGGAACACCAGTTTATGCCACTAAAGAAGCAGATGACTATGGTCATAACGGTGGCGGTAAGGCATTGATTGATAATTTCACTGCAGCATTTGGAGATTCCTTCGATTCATCTATCCCTGAAGTAACTCGCTATATTGAAGGCGACACCCTTGAATTAGCTGGCATTGAGTTAACTATTGTGCGTAATACAGATGCGTTTGATATTGAAATTCCCGAACTTAATGTTGTATATACTCACATGCTTGGTCACGATTGCCATTCCATTGTTGCAGGCGCAACACATGCGGATGCTATTATTTCTCAGCTCGAAGGCTATAAAACCCAAGGTATCGATTTGATTCTTACCAGCCACTACACCCCTGAAGATCTCAAAGACGTTCAGACAAAGATTGATTACCTTGAAAACTTGAAAAACATTGCAACCACCTGCTCTGATGCCGCAAGCTTCAAGCAAGCTGTTCAGAAGGTATATCCAGAATATGCAGGCGAAAACTATCTTGATATGACGGTTGGATTCTTCTTCGGAGAATAAATCGAAGTCAACTAAAATAATTTCCCATAAAGCAGGATGTCACACATATTGGCATCCTGCTTTATCGAGTGTTTCAGCAACTTTATTCAACAGATAAATCAACATACTCAAGTATTCAAAGCAACTTCTTCGGGACTATTTTTATATTTTTCCGATTCCTTTCAGGGAGCAATCATGGACCTTTATTCTCGAACTCTTTTTTCAGGTAATTACTGCACCGCACAAACAGACAAGTTTTCTTTTGAACTCAAGCGATTGAAAGATAAGCTCGAAGAAGCAGATGCTATTCTTATTGGTGCTGGTGCAGGTCTATCCACTGCAGCAGGACTTACATATTCTGGAAAACGGTTCGAAAAAAACTTTGCGGATTTCAAAAATACTTTCCACATTACGGATATGTATTCGGGAGGCTTTTATTCTTTTCCCGATCTAGAAACCTACTGGGCATGGTGGAGTAGGCATATCTGGATCAATCGCTATGAACCAGGTCCAACATCGCTGTATCGCAACCTTCTTCAAATAGTCAAAGACCGTAATTATTTTGTTTTGACTACCAATGTCGATCATCAATTTCAGTTAGCAGGATTTGATAAAAATCGTCTGTTTTATACGCAAGGAGATTATGGGCTCTTTCAGTGCAGTAAACCTTGCACACAAGAAACCTACAACAATGAAGCTCTTGTCCGTAGCATGGTTGAACAGCAAACGAATATGCGTATTCCCACTGCACTTATTCCTCATTGTCCTCATTGCGGTGCTCCCCTGACCACAAACCTGCGCGTTGATAATTCATTTGTAGAAGACAAAGGCTGGCATGAAGCGCAAAACCGTTACCGCTCATTCGTTTCAAGCAATAAAAACAAAAGAATTCTTTTCTTAGAATTAGGAGTCGGCGGAAATACTCCTGTTATCATCAAATACCCGTTCTGGCAAATGACGCTTGATAATCCACAAGCAACCTATGCCAGCATTAATCTGAAAGAATCATTTTCCCCACGTACTCTAGAAAGTCAAAGCATCCTTATAAATGCCGATATCCAAAAAGTATTACTTCATCTTCTTGCAGTAGAATCTAACTAACCCAATCGCAACAAGACCACCGTTATTGAGGCATCAATAAAAAGATTCTCTGTTAGCAAGAGTCCTTCTTATAGAATCCTTTTTAACGACATCCTATACAAATGATCACTACTACGAGGTCACCTTATGAAACTACCCCCTCTCGACAGAGAAGAAGCCCTTATACTGGTTTTTAGTTCGTTTGTGACCCAAGCAGTATTCCTAATCCTGGCTTTGGTGGGATTAATTGTGCTTGAAGGACTTTCCACAGACAATTGGTTTCATGCCATAGTGCAATTTGGCTGGATAACTTCGCTTATCACATCCATTCAAACCTTACCCCTGCCTCAAATGCTTCTGGCAGCAGTCGCGTTAGGTGTTGTTATATTTCTTGTTGTGGACTTAAGCGAAAAGTGCGCCGCAAAAAACGAAGAGATGCGCCAAAACATTATCGAAAGTCACCAAGGCCTTCATGGGGAACTACCGCGGTTGCCCATTTTGGTTTTATTTATCATGATGAGCTTCACGGGCATTTGCGAAGAGTTGCTTTTTCGCTACGTGCTAATAGGACTTATTCTGCAACTTCTTTCAGGACTTATTGGCACAATTGCCGCAGTAGTTATTGCGGTTGTTGTTTCAACCATCCTGTTTTGCTTTGCCCATACAGGAGTACAGGGCACCAGTTCTCTTCTTATTTGGTTGAGTTTGGGACTTGTTTTTGGTGCCGTTTTTGTAGTTACCAACAATATTGCCATTGTTGTTATAGCGCACGCACTCTACGACATTCTGGTTTTGCTTGCTTTGCGAATTCAGATGCATCGCGATCCTAAAACGTTCTTCGGCGGATTTATCCCAACAAGATTTTTAATAGATGCCGAAATAGCAAAAAATGCCGATAACTCTACCGAGACAAATTCAAATTCTTAAAATCAAGAATTTGAAGATACGCCAATACCAGCCAATACTGTTCTGGACCCCAGAATGCTACATTTGCTCTGTTGCCCAAGCACGAAGCGCATCAGCACTTTGATACCCATTGAGCAATTTTCCTGCCTTTACCGTAGAACCCTTTGCAATCTCTTGCATGCGCTGAGGAGCCTTGCCTAAACCGCTGCCACCACTCGTAGCAAATGGAATAATAGTTTTACCTTCAAAGTTATATGCTTCCAAAAACGTATCAATGATGCGTGGCTCGACATACCACCAGATAGGAAAACCAACAAAGATCGTATTGTATTGATCCATGTTATCGACTCGATTTGCCACAGCAGGACGGCAAGCATCGTCATTCATTTCTAGAGAACTACGACTAGAGCTATTGTTCCAATTTAAATCCGCCGAAGTATAAGGCTGTTCTGGCTCGATTTCAAACAAGTCAGCATCAATTGCAGAAGCTAAGTTTTGAGCTGCACGAGCCGTAGTGCCTGACGCTGAAAAATACGCAACCAGCGTAGATGCCATCATGAATCCCTTCTCACTTTATTTTTTATTTTTGTTGTGGTACTAATTCTTATGTTTAGTGACGTTACGTTACTTCTAAACACTACCTAGAATAATTACCTTCAACAGATTCGTCAATATCTTTTCAGAGATAAGAAACTTTACCGTTACGAAAACAAAGAGCTCGAAACGCACCTACACCCTTATAATGACAGGAAATCATTTACTTAATTGCGGGTCGCGCTTGTTGTCTAGCAAGATCTTATCGATAGAGGGGATTTAGTATGTTTTATACTCCTGCAATCAATAAAGCACTGAAGCTTACCGCAAAAATTCATGCGGATCAGCTTGATAAAAACGAGGTGCCCTACCTTGCACATCCCCTTCACTTGGCCGAACAGATGGATACTGAAGCGGAAATTTGTGCGGCACTTCTGCATGATGTATTAGAAGATAGCTCTATTACCGCAGAAGAATTAGTTGCGCGCGGCATCCCTGAAACCGCTGTAAATGCAATTTTGCTTTTAACGCACGAAGAAGGAGTGCCTTACTTAGATTACGTTAAAGCAATCCAGAGGGGGGACTACGGCAGCAAAACGCCCGTCAATGACCATGATATTGCACTTGCCCGCCTCTATCATGCAGGTACTCCATCAGTACACCCTTACAATACCAATCCTGATCTTGATCCCCTTACTGAAGGCGCACGCATTGCCCAGAAAGTAAAGAAGGCTGACCTACGACATAATTCTGAATTGGGACGACTGAGTATTGTTTCGTCGCGCGACATAAAACGTTTAAAGAAGTACCGCGAAGCACGGGTTATTTTGGGTGATTTGGTTTATAGAGCAAAAACTCCCGTTGGATCTTTTTCGGTAAAAACAAATGGAGAACCTTATGCATTCCACGCTGAAAAGCATAGCTCCCCTTCGCATGAAGCAGGGCAATACCATGTTGAATACGTTTTTCAGGTTGATGTTCTTGGGTTAGAACAAAATGACAAAGTTGAAGCAGTTTACTTCTTTGGCGACACGTTATTAAACTATGAAAGCAACGACACCGCTGTTTGTACTACCTATAAAAAAGGTGCTGCGACCATTACCTTTAACGCCTGCACCACCAGCAAATTTACCTATACAGAAAACTACCCATTCCAGCTGTTAACCAGAATGGGTAGTTACAAAATCACGAATGATCCAATTAAGTATCGCTTCTATCCTGAAACGCACACTATTGAATATCGTCTTTCTATAGATATAGAAAAGTAGCGCTTAAGCAACCTTAGGGGTTGGAGCAGCAGGGTCAGGCAGTTCGCCAGCGCAATGAGGGCAGCGCGTTGCACCTTCCTTGATCTCTTCCAAGCAGAAGGGGCACGTAGGAGGAAGCATTTCAACCTCTACTTCTTCTCCGTCCTTTTTCAGAACCTTCTTAGTAAGACCTTTAGTCAAGTCAGAGCCCAAGTTCTGAGCTTTGTTGAATGCCTTAACAATAACGAATACTACAGCAGCAACAATTAAGAAGTTAATAACAGCACTAATGAATGCAGAAAAGTCGATGCTTACATCGGTGCCAGGAACAGCAATTGCCAAAAAGCTAGGAACCTCTGCACTACCGGTTGCCAGCTTGATAACAGGGTCGATGATGTTGCTGGTCAGAGAAGTAACAACGCCAGTGAAAGCACCGCCGATGATAACGCCAACTGCCATGTCCATTACATTGCCACGGTTAATAAATTCTTTAAATTCTGAGATCAAACTCATAAGGAAAGCCTTTCTTAACGGTTAAAAACGCCAACGAAATATACTAACAACGACTTGATTCGTCTTATCTGAAAAAACTGGCTACAACAGAAAGTTGAAGCCAGTTTTGTCTTTATTTAACCGATCTTTATTAATCTAGTCTTTATTTAACTGGTTTTTTGATTGAAGGAGTTTTTCTTTATTGGGTACTATTTGCCTCTGATTCATGCCCTAAGCATCAGCAAATTTTGCTGCATGAATTTATGCCGCATGAACTAGACCACGCTAGCATGGAATACGAATCTTACCCACGCAAACCAAGAGCTTACTGAACAGCACTAGCTTAGCTGTCTTAGCGCTTATTAAACGGCACCAGAGTTGCAGGCATGGTGCCTTCAATAATAAGTTTTGGCTCGCCTTCCATGAGCGGCTCAAAATATGCAAATGCATCTTCGGTAATTCCCTGATAGTTTGGCAAAATCCACTCTTGCGGAAAATGCTTTACTGCATTTGCAAATTCGCTTGCAGGACCTGCGAAGTATTCAGCATTGTATTTACCCTGAATACCACTGCCGCGCTTAACTCCCACTACCTGTGCGGTAAAAGCAGGATTTACACTGCGCATATGAGCGCTCATCCCCAGCTCATATGCCTCAGTTACATCAACCGAACTTTGAGCAAAGTTACTCGAACGAGCCGCACGAGATAAATCCTGAACAATACCACGGGGAACAATGCCTGCATCAATAATCATTTGCTTAATAACTGCTCCTGCTCCACCTAAAACGGCATGAGCAAAACCGTCGTGAGCAGTTTCTCCCGCAGAAACATAACCACCATCGGCATAATGAGCCCCTTCACTTACTACAATGTAACATTCGCCCTTTTCGTCGAACTTCTTTTGAACCTCTGCCAAAAATGCTTCTTTGTCGAAGTCAACTTCAGGAAGTACTAGCAAGTCCACATCACCCGAAACACAGCAGCTTGCAGCAAGCCAACCTGCATCGCGACCCATTGTTTCTAAAACAAATACTTCAGGACGAGTATAAGCAGCGTAGTCTAAATAGGTTGCGTGGGTAATTTGTGCCGCAATTTTTGCAGCACTAGGAAAACCAGGACAATGATCTACTGGCACTAAGTCGTTGTCCACCGTTTTAGGAATGCCAACGAAGCGCTGCAGCATATTGTGATCTGCCGCCCATTGAGAAAGCGCATCAACTGTATCCATAGAGTCATTGCCACCAATATAGAACATAACTTCAATATCATGTTCGTTCATTACCGAAACTAAACGCTCGAAATCAGCATCGTTTCCGCGCTTTAGTTTGTAGCGACATGTCCCCAGAGCTGACGAAGGAGTTTGCTTTAAAAGATCAATTTCATGACCCGTTAAGTTAGTTAGATCATAAAGCTTTCCGTCTAGCACGCCTTCAATGCCATAAAGACCACCGTACACATGGTCATATACTGGATTGAGCTGATTAGCACGAACCACGCCTGCCAAACTAGCATTAATTACTGCGGTCGGGCCGCCCGATTGAGCAACAAGACAGTTCCCCATAGCGTTTCCTCTTCCCTACTACTAGGTTTTCTTCACGCTGGGCACGATGCCGCCACAGCATACTCAAAACACCTGTCATGCTACGCATCGTGCCAGATAGCTAGCGCAATAAAAGCTATCACTATAGATAGTTTTTATAATAACCAAGCTTCCCTAGAACAGCGGGATAAGATAATTAAATTTATCTAACGTTTTAGCTTGTGGCACCAGAAACCTGCGAGTTATCAACGCGAGTAGAGTCGTCAGGAGTAATAGTCATACTCTGGAAACGGTTCTCCATGTATTCATTATCAAAATTCTTTGCAAAGAACTGCTCCACTGGTGCATTTTCCGGAATATTAGAAACACGCTGGAACCAGCAGTCAAGCGCCATCAGGGTCATAGCACCATTAACCAGCATTAGAGCAGCGCAAATCGTAGTGAACGAATAACGGATTTTCCAAGGAATCAGATTGATCAGCTTCAGCATGTTAGGCAATAAGAATTTGATCCAGATCAAACCAAGTAGACCCCAAGCACACATAAACGGTGTTGCGGTTCTGCCACCAGCAATAATTGCAATAGGATCAGGAATACCAAAGATAGTCATACCCGTATAGTCCCACGCAACAGCACCAAACGATGTTTGCATAAACCAACTAACGAAAAATTCAAATAGTCCACCAATTACTGCTGAAACCAAGAAAATAAGTGCAAAATTCTTCTTATAAAAACGATTCAGCGCAATGGTCATAAACACCGCGCCAAACCCATAGATAGGAGAAAACGGACCAAACAACATGCCCGCGCGATCCTGATACACACCAGGATCAACAACTACCATGTGTTGTACCGTTTCAATAATAAGGCCGAGCACACTGCAAACCACGAATACCCAAAACAAATTAAAGAAGTTAAGTTCGATATACCCTTTACCTTCTGGATCTCGACCGAGAGTACCTTCTTTTATTGCTTCACGATCCTCCATACTGCGCAGCTTGCGTTTAAGTTCACGCTCTTCCAATAGCGAAGGATCAACCGTAACCGAAATAACCAACAGAATAAGCAGCTGAATCGAAGGACCAATCAGGTGCTCTCCTAAACCTTGCAACATAATATCGAGCAAGATTCGTAAAATCGTCATCACGATAAGAATGTAGGACCAACGCGCTGCGTTACGACGTCGATTTTTTAATAAAGCAATACCAAAACCAATGAGGAAGCCTGCATTCACCATAATGACAACAAATGAAGCAACCGACAAAATCGTAGAGAGTGTTGGATCTGAACTAATCGAAACAAGATCGGGACGATTTTGAAGCGCCCAGTAAACCATTCCAACGAAAATAATTCCCATTGGAATTGTTGCTATACCGTCAAGGATACAAAGAACGCCGTACACCTTCATCAACAACGGTGTTTTCTTTTTTTCTTCTGACGTAAGCAAATTTGGATCAAGGTCGTTTTCGGGTTTATTATTGGTCCCTGATCCTGACGTAATCATTTCGGATCCTGCAGTCATTTCAGATTCGGGCTGTGAACCCATCGTTGCCGCCATGCATACTCCCTACGTTTATATTGGAAATATAAACATTCCAACTATTCTAATCAGGTATTGCTAATCAATTCTTCTATAGCGAAGTAATGTTTATCAAAAACCAACGTTTCGCTCATCATACCTGTTTAACACAATAGTTCGACAGAGGTTTTGCAAGCGGAAAGAAATCTGTAACCAAAAGAAACCGCGCCCCTGCTGAAGCGCGGTCGCAAGAGATAATAGTGTTTTACGCTAAAACGAAACCACCATTTGGAGAAATGACCTGACCTGTCAGGTAAGGCGCAGTCAAGATGTAGCCAAGCGCGCCTGCAATATCAGACGGATCGCCAATATATCCCTGAGGAATAGTTGCTGCTAGCGCATTCAATTCATCCTGATTAACGCCACGAAGCATGTCAGTCATAATCATGCCTGGTGCAATAGCATTTACGCGAACACCTTGCGCGGCATATTCAAGAGCAAGAGCTCGAGTATATCCAATAACGCCTGCCTTAGAAGCACAGTAGTCAGCCTGATTAATAACACCCGTCAAACCACCAACAGAACTGGTAGAAACAATGTTGCACTGGTTTTCCTTTGTATCGGAATGATTAATCATATAAGGAAGAACCAGATGGGTCATATGCATACCTGAAAGCAAATTGATATTGATAACGTTTTCGTATGCCTCTGGTTCAATATCAATCCAATTGCAGTTATTGGTAACGCCGGCATTGTTTACCAAAGCATCAATCTTGTCGCCAAAATGCTCGACCGTTGCGTCTACCAAAGCCTTGCAGCCTTCAAAAGATCCTACATCTGCCTTAACAATTAGAGTTTCGGTGCCGTACTTTTCCTTTAGCTCTTCTGCAATTTCATCACAGAACTTGCGGGAAGAATCACTGCGATAGTTAAGTGCAAGGTTGTAACCAAGCTCGCCCAACTTGCGAGACATTGCAGCGCCAAGGCCACGAGATCCACCAGTAATAATTGCTACCTTTGCCATAGGTATCCTCCTCTAATCCCAGTACCCTTCGGGTAATTTCCAGAGTTTGTGGAATAGAGCCTACCGAGGACACCACAAAGTACCTAGATTCAATTCGCATATATTATTTCGGGTCGGTTGCAACAAACAAGAAGTATTTAATGGCAGCTTTTATTCAAACATCTAGTCCATTCGAAGCTCATTGCTTGTAAGCAACAAGGCTCTATAAGGTATAAGGTCTTCCTGCATCGGCTCTCTCTAATGCGTTACTTCTTTTTCGCAGCAGCAATATCTTCAGCAAAAACTCGTTCTAACAGTTTTACGGCATCATTAATTTGGTTTGCTTCAATACTGGCAAAATTTATTACCACATAATGGAATGACCTTGCTGTAGGGTTGATGCAATAGTCTGAAAGCATAGCTAAATGCATGCCTAAATGCTGCGCTTCTTGCGATATTTCTTCATCACTAAGCCTTGAATCAACTGAGAGAATTAAATGGGTTCCCACATTAATATCATGAACATTTCCAATAGTAACTAAGTCTGATTCCTCTAACGCTTGCACAACCGCTTTGCGCTGTTTGTTGTAGTAGCGGCGCAATCGATTAATATGACGCTCAAAATAGCCACCCCGAATAAAACGAGCTAAAGCACCCTGTTCAAAACTAGAAACCGTACAAGAATAAAAACTGAGTTGACGGGCATACAAATCCATTAATTGTTTTGGTAGCACCATATAAGAAATACGCAACGAAGGTACCAGCGTTTTCGAGAACGTATTAAGGTAGATCACCCGCTGATTTAAGTCTTGCGTAAACAAAGCCGGTTGCGCACGCCCACTAAAACGAAGTTCCGAATCGTAATCGTCTTCAATTATGTAGCGATGAGAGTCTTCATTAACCCAACGTAGCAATTCTTTTCGGCGCGAAGATGACATTTCTATTCCGAGTGGAAAATGATTTGCGGGAGATACATGAACAATTTCAGCAGGGCTTTTTGCTAGTTCATCTACCAATATTCCTTCGTAATCAAGCGGAACATATTCCCAAAGAGTTCCCACGCTTCGTGAAATATCAGCAAGTTTTTTATATCCTGGATCCCCAATAGCAATTACTGCACGCGACCCAAACAACTGCAGCAGGCGACTATATAAATACTCTGTTCCCGCGCCAACAATAATCTGATCAGGTGTTGCATAAATCCCTTTGAATTCGTAAAGATATCGTGCAATAGCTTCGCGTAACTCTGCCAACCCATTGAAAGGAACCGTTTCGAACAACGTTTCATTTCCTTCAGAAAGTGTTCGACGCATAATACGCAACCAAGCGTCTTTAGGAAAGAGATTAAGACTGCATTTGTTTGCCTTAAAGTCGAAGTCGGGAACCTGCCACATATCTTCTTCATCGGTTGCGATAGCAAAAGGATTGATATGAACGAGACTTCTTGGAATATGCGCAACATAAAACCCACTACCTTTGCGTGGCTGTACATATCCCTCACTCGCTAGAAGATCGTAAGCTTGCTCTACCGTGCTTACACTAATAGAAAGATGTTGGGCCAGCATACGCTTTGAAGGCAGCTTATACCCAGCAAAAAGCACACCTCTTCGAATATCGTTTCTAATACAACGGTAAAGATATTCATACTTAGATAGATTTCCACGTTGTTCTAGATCATAGGTAATCATCTACGGTTCCTTACATCCAACCTGGATTTTATTTTAATTATTACTCAAGATTTTCGGGTCACTTTTTATAAACTGACATGGAATAGGCTGACTATTAAATCTAAATGGCTGAATGGATAAAAGAAACCCGACACCAAACGGCATCGGGTTCTTAATTTGATACTTTATTTAACGAGTAAACTAACGAGCAACAGCCATCAATTCGCTGATTTCCTTGAATACCGCAGCTGCCCCACCGAATGTCTCAGCATCTCCCGCTGAAGAAACCTTAATCAAAGAGGGAGCCTGCATAAGGTTGAATTGCTTAATAAGCTCTTGGTTTTCTTCTGCGAACAAGGTTTCATACTGAATGCCCGCTTTGTCTAACTGGGCTGCCGCGAAATGGCAATTAGGGCACGTATGGGTTGCCACAAGATATAAACCAGGTTTCAGAGCAGCTTCCACAAGAGGAATTTCTGTTTCTTGAATTGCGGGTGCCGCCATTTGTTCAGCGGCTTTCGATTCAGTGGGTTCCTGTTTAGTAGCTTCCTGCCCCACACCTTGCGTAGCTTCCGTTGCCACATCACCAGTCTGAGCGCCACGATTAGTCGGAACCGCAGATGCCGCACGAGCGGTCTGCTCTACTAAAGACGCCATAGCGGCACTGCTTTTAGCAAGCTTAGACGCTTCTACATCGTAAACTTTACGATCCTTGAATTCCTGGCTCTTGCCATCATTCCAGTTCTGAACTGGACGATAGTAACCCGTAATGCGGCTATATACTTCAGTCTTTTCATGACAGCAAGGACACTCATATACCTCACCTGCAATATAGCCATGATTCTTGCACACCGAATACGTAGGCGAAATGGTGTAATACGGAAGCTTGTAATTTTCGGCAATCTTACGAACAAGCGTTGCTGCCGCCTTCCAGTCGGGAAGCTTTTCGCCTAAGAATGCATGGAACACCGTACCTGAGGTATAAAGCGTCTGCAATTCGTCCTGAACATCGAGCGCACTAAAGATATCTTCAGTAAAACCAACGGGCAAATGAGAACTATTGGTGTAATAAGGCGTGCCGTTATCGTTAGCAGTAATGATGTCAGGGAATGCTTCCTTGTCATGCTTTGCAAAACGATACGTTGTAGATTCAGCAGGAGTTGCTTCCAGATTGTACAGGTCACCATATTTTTCCTGGTAATCGCTCAAGCGCTCGCGCATATGATTCAAAACGTCCTTGGTGAACTGCTGAGCTCCTACTTGCGTTAAATCTTCACGCAACCACTTCGCGTTCAGGCAAGCTTCATTCATACCAACCAAACCAATAGTACTGAAATGGTTATCGAACGTGCCCAAATAACGCTTTGTGTATGGATACAAACCAGCTTCAAGGAACTTAGTAATAACCGTACGCTTAGTCTTAAGCGAACGAGCTGCCAAGTCCATCAAATGATCAAGACGAGCGTAGAAATCTGCTTCATTTTCAGACTGATACGCAAGACGAGGCATGTTGATAGTAACAACACCTACTGATCCTGTAGATTCGCCACTACCAAAGAAGCCACCTGACTTCTTGCGAAGTTCACGAAGATCAAGACGCAAACGGCAACACATCGAACGAACATCGGATGGCTCCATATCGGAATTAATGTAGTTGCTGAAATACGGAGTGCCATACTTCGAGGTCATTTCAAACAAGAGTTTGTTGTTTTCCGTTTCCGACCAATCAAAATCACTCGTAATGGAATAGGTTGGAATTGGATACTGGAAGCCGCGACCATTCGCATCGCCTTCGATCATTACCTCAATAAAGGCCTTGTTTACCATATCCATTTCATGCTGGCATTCACCGTAGGCAAAGTCCTGCTCGACGCCACCAACAATAGCAGGCTGATCTTTCAAATCGGGTGGGCAAACCCAGTCAAGCGTAATGTTAGAGAAGGGCGCCTGAGTTCCCCAACGACTCGGCGTATTAACACCAAACACGAATGATTCAACACACTGTTTTACTTCCTTGTAGGTTAAATTATCCGTGCGTACAAAAGGAGCCAAATAGGTGTCGAAGCTCGAAAACGCCTGCGCACCAGCCCATTCATTTTGCATAATACCCAAGAAGTTCACCATCTGGTTGCAAAGGCTGGAAAGATGACTTGCAGGTTTTGAGGTTACTTTGCCAGGAATGCCGCCTAGGCCTTCTTGAATAAGCTGCTTTAAAGACCAGCCAGCGCAATAACCGGTAAGCATAGACAGGTCGTGGATATGCATTTCAGCGTTGCGGTGAGCATCTGCAATTTCGCGATCATATACTTCAGAGAGCCAGTAGTTTGCCGTAATAGCACCAGAATTAGAAAGAATAAGTCCACCAACAGAATAGGTGACGGTGGAGTTTTCCTTTACACGCCAGTCTTCTACCTTTAGGTAGCTATCAACAAGCGCTTTGTAGTCCAAAAGCGTTGCCTTAGCATTACGCACATTTTCACGCTGTTTACGATAAAGAATATAGGCCTTGGCAACATCAGCATAACCAGCATTGGAAAGTACTTCTTCAACACTGTCCTGAATATCCTCAACCGAAACGATGCCGTCTTTAACTTTTGGCTCAAAATGAGCGGTTACGTTAAGGCCAAGCAAATCGATCGTTGAAGGATGGTACTGCTTTTCAAGAGCGTCAAACGCCTTTGAAATAGCAGCAGTGATTTTCGTAACGTCAAAATCTGCGATTTTGCCGTCGCGCTTTTGAACCTGATACATACTGCTCTCCTAAACTGGGTTTTGCTAGAACTACTTTGCTAACGAAAACAAACCAAATAAACGCTAAGCGAGTGGTTTTATAGCGGCACCTTCATTAATCGAAAGACTTCAAAAAAGGTCCCACTCCCCTTGCGTGCCTCTACACCTTACCCGTATACTGGCAGGCCTTCAATACACAAATTGGAATATATAGGTATTCGGTAAAAGTTGAACCACTATATATTGTGTATATCGTGTTGATAAGATGTTAACAAGTAATTAAAAACACTGACCACCGAAAGATAGACTAACTTCACCCAGATATGACGAGAATTGCATCTGTTATGTGCTAGTATCCGCGCCATGAAGATCGCTGGCTTACAAAAACTTACCCTTCTGGATTACCCTGGCAAAACAGCTGCCACCGTTTTTACGCTTGGATGTAATTTCCGCTGCCCGTTTTGCCATAATACGGATTTGGTAACACCTGCGAGCGATAAACCTTCTCCAATGCTTCTGCCAGAAGAAGAATTCTTTGCATTCTTAAAGAAGCGCCAAGGTCTTCTTGACGGCATTTGTATCACGGGAGGCGAGCCCACTCTTCAACATGACCTAGCGAATTTTTGCAAGCGCATTAAAGATCTTGGATTCCTTGTTAAGCTGGACACTAACGGGTCGCACCCTGCCATTTTGCAGTATTTACTAGAAAATGCTCTCATTGATTATGTTGCAATGGATGTAAAGAACTCCCCCGTCCACTACACAGAGACGGTCGGATTCGGTGCAACCAATGACGCTTCATCTAAATGTAACTTTGAAATTCAACCAATAGAAAATAGTATGTCTTTGTTGCTGCAGGGCACAATTCCTTTCGAATTTCGCACCACCGTTCTAAACGAACTCCATACGAAAGACTTCCTTCTTGAAACCGCACATTGGATTGCTGGCCTTGCAAACAAGAATACATATCCCCTAAGCAATGTCGCTTGGTTTATTCAGCAATTCGTTGATTCTGAAACGGTTTTTGCAGGAGAAGGGGTTTTTACGCCATGGAATGAAGATGAATTACGATCACTACTGCCTACCCTACAGGCAATCCTTCCAAAAACCGCTTTACGCGGTGTGTAATCCGCACTACATTACAGTAATCACTTTACATAATCACTTGCTTGGCACGTTTTGAGCGTTAGGTTCACAGACTACAACAAAGTTCTAGCTGGCATAAAACGGAACTGCTACCTCATCCGTAATCTTATCCAAACATATTGCAGTATTTTGTAGATCTTCATACCTTTGAAAATAGTAAGTCTTCGTTTTGGTAGAGTAACAGCTAGAATAAAGCGTCTTTTCAAAAGAGGGCGCTTCGAGACGGTCGTTCGAACAACCGTCTTCAACTCGAACGCAGCCTTTCGGTACCGCAACCGACCCTAAAGTGCGAAACATTCGCACTACATTATTATTCTCATTTTGTTGTATTGGATAATGGTTGGCTATAAAAGAAGCTTTTACGAAACGAGCAGGGGAAGAATAATCACCTGGAATTCCTTGCATTCCCCCACCAGATCCAAAAGGAATAAGGTTGGCATCTGCCCAATTTTTTGATGAGGGATCGTTTATGTTGAGTGATATATAATTTCGTAAATTTTGACGATGCCATCCAAATTCGGGCTCATTAGTTAAGACTTGTACATCGTTTTCCCAAATCTTTAAGCCATCTTCCAAGCATTCAACAACAATACATTCCTTAGCGTCGGAAATAATCCAGTGAAGCTTGGCTACAGGCAACTGTTCATTGAGCGGTTTTCCCACAATAACCACTCGATTAAGTACTTCTTTGAGTGTTTTTACCGATGCAAAGTTTCGTGCCACCCAAAACGGGAATTCATAAGCCGCGACATAATAAGACTCAGCTTTTGACGCTTCTGCTTCTTTAACATCCATATACGCCGTACTTTGTGAAAAATTCAATCCTGCGACAGCAAGGCCCATCTCGTTAGCGCAATCAAAGTACAAGGGTATTTTTTCTTGAATAATGCCGACACCTATAACCGTATAACTAGGATGATCTAGACTCTCAGAAAAATTAGTCGAAGTTGAACAGCTTTCCGCCGTCGAATGATTATCTGATGTCGGATGACTCTTAAAACTCGAAGAGTCATGAAAGATCGGAGGGTTCTCAAAAGCACTTGCAACACTTGCTTCAGCGGGTGTTATCACAATCCGCTCTCCATAATCAGAGGTCCAATCTAAATTTCTACCAAAATATAAATTACCTTTAGTATCTACAAACCGAACTGCTGTACACATGCTTTCCCCTGACCATGTTCTTTTATTTAAACAACTATAGATTAGCTAGCTCCCTAAGAAGACACTCCCTAAATCGGACACTGAAAGACAATCGTCACCTTATCCTCTTGAACGCAAATTTTAAATATGGCTCGTTGTCGCTATTCGATTCTTTTAGACAACTAGCTAACCAACAGTGGCAGCACTTCACCAAAAGGGCTAGACTGATCAACTAATCCCCTCAGCAAAAAAGGATGCGATTTTACTATGACCGAATGGCTAATCAGACATTTTGTTAAAGGATACGAATACCAAGACAACCCGAAGGTTCGCACTGCTTATGGGCAGTTCGCTGGTATTGTTGGCATTATTTGCAATATTTTGCTGTGCGCTGCTAAGGGTTTTATTGGGTTTTTGGCAGGTTCGGTATCCATCATTGCCGATGCATTGAACAACTTATCCGATGCCGCAAGCAATGTGATTAGCTTGCTCGGATTCAAGTTGGCAAGCAAGCCTGCTGATCCTGAACACCCCTACGGACACGGCCGCTACGAATATCTTTCTGGCCTAGCAGTAGCAGTAATAATTGTCGTAATTGGTGTTGAACTTATTCAATCCTCTGTTGATAAGGTGCTTAATCCTACTCCAACTGAATTCAATTTGGTTGTAGCTATTATCTTGATTCTGTCCATCTTAGTGAAACTTTGGATGGCAGTGTTTAACCGCACCGTAGGTAAGCGCATTTCTTCCACCACTCTTGAAGCAACCGCAGTTGATTCACGCAACGACGTAATAGCCACAGCCGTTGTTCTGATTTGCGCCATTATCTCTAGCCAAACAGGAATCGATCTTGACGGTTGGGTTGGTATTGCTGTTGGCGTATTCATTGTTTATAGCGGCATTCAGCTTATGCGAGAGACCGTAAGCCCCCTGCTTGGCAAAGCGGCAGAACCTGAAGTAGTAGCCCATATCCAAAAGAAAATAATGAGTTACTCTGGCGTTTTAGGGACACATGATTTAATGGTTCACGATTATGGTCCTGGTCGTCAGTTTGCCAGCGCTCATGTAGAAATGGCTGCCGAAGCAGATCCGATGGAGAGCCATGATCTTATTGACAACATTGAGCAAGATTTTAAAAATGACGAAGGCCTAATTGTTACCCTGCATTATGATCCCATTGTTACCGATGACCCCGAAGTAAAGAATCTGCGTAACCAGATTAACGAGCTGGTTAAGTCAATTGATCCGCAGCTATCTATTCATGACTTACGTACCGTGCCAGGCCCCACGCATACCAATGTTATTTTTGATTGCGTGAAGCCTGCTGATTTTGCTCTATCGGACGATGAGCTAAAAGAACGTATTTCAGAATTGGTCGTTAAAAAACATCCCAAAGCTATTTGCAAGATAACTATCGACCAAAGCTATATCAGTGCGCACCAATAACTAAGGCACACAACGGCAAACTAAGTGCACCAATCATTTAAGCGCACGTCTGTAGCTAAACGAGCCCATAGCTATAGTGCGCACCACTAACTAAGAAAGAAATTCCTTTAGCGATGAATGCAGGATATAGTCGGATTCTGCCGTCCAATTCTCATCACTAGCTTCAGTGAACAACACACCAAACGTGTTGTATTGCTTTGCGTTGAGTTGACGACAAGCCAAAACCTTGGAAAATTTTCGCTGAACTGCTTCGTAATCGAATGAATACGTATCGGGAAGTGCCGTACCATCAGTGGAAAGCATAACCATGCTATAACGCTTGCCTGCCTTGTCCGCTAATACATCATCCCAATTTGGCTGTTCGTTGCGTAAATACATTTCATAGGTTTTGAAGCCATATGCAAAGTAAGACAGATCTGTGGTGCACAATCCCGCAAAACGCATGGGGTTAAATTCGATGGGGGTTACTACCCCAGCTTCATCTACACGAACCTCTACGTGCACAGGGAAATTCTTAAAGCCCAGCAATTCGTTGCTTTTAATCAAAAAGTCCTTCATTGCCTGCATAGTATCTTCGACTACCACCTTAGAGGTGTAATACAGACGATCAGATACATCCTCCGTACCAGCAAAATCATGTTTCAGAATATCAAGAATTATCGTTTCGCCCTGCTCATTAAAATACGCATCAATAGCGTATTCTTCACCATCCAAGTAGCTCTCTACCAAAAAGTTCGTATTGTTTACCACGGTAGCGCCATACTGTTCACTCCACGTATTGGAGTGTTCACGAATGTCATTACAAGCTGCCTGCCAATCTTCTGCGGAAAAAATAGGGTAAATTCCCAAGCTGAAAAATCCTGTTGAAGGCTTCAGAACTACGGGGAGAATAAACGTTGAAGGATCAACCTCTGCTAACTGATCGACGCTGTATTCTTCGAAAACATAATCGGGAAACAGTGGCGCTAAGATACGGCGACATTCTGCCTTGTCCTTACAAAGAGTAATAGCGCGTGCTGTTTCGGTATCACAATACTGCTTAACTTCATCAAGATACGCTTCAGAAAACGCAATAATACGTTCGTTAGCTGCTTGAGAATTATCAACGATGTTAAGTTTCTTCCCTTCACTTGCATAACGACGAGCAGAAGCATTGTCAAAAATAGGTTCCTGAGTAGATTCTGCAAAAGCAAATACTTCAGGAGAAATATAGGTATCGTCAAGCACGAGCATGTGCAAATTCCTTTCTTCTACGTTGCGAGCAAACTACTAAGCGGGTATTACTATTGCGTTTTCCGCCACTTTGCGTGTTCCTCCACTTTGTGCGATTTAACACTAAGCGCATTCCACTACTTCGCGCGTTCCAATTTTACGCGAAAACTCAAAGCACGTGCCGTTGGCAGAGAATCAAATTGAATGACGTACGCGCGTTTTTCTCTATCGATATCCTGAATTTCACCTTTACCAAATACCGAATGAACCACCCTATCGCCCACACTGAATTCAGGCGCTGCAGACATATCAGCAATCCACTTATCCGTAAAACCATAGGCGCTGCGTGCCTGTTGCATTTGCACTTCGGTAGGAGGATTAGAAAACTCCAAAGTAGCTGGATCAATTTCCAGTAAAAAGCGAGAGGGATATCGCGGCATATTTTCATGTCCCGTACCTTCAGCTTCCGTTAGGTATAACCCATCCCGCGCTCGCGTGAGCGCCACAAATGCCAGTCTACGTTCTTCTTCCATTGCTTCAAAGGTCATGGTTTTACGCGAAGGCAAAATACCTTCAGACATAGAGCATAAAAATACATGCGGAAACTCAAGACCTTTCGCCGAATGAATTGTCATTAGGCGAACCTTATCCTGAGCATCATCGAAGGCATCAAGATTAGATAACAACGCAATCTGAGATAAATACTGTTCTAGGGTTACTTCTTCACCGCAGGTAGTTTCAAATTCATAAATAGATTGCTTGAGTTCTGCTAAATTATCCAGGCGCTCCTGCCCACCTTCAGTGCGAAGCGTTTTTTCATAATCACTTTCATTAAGTAGTGCCGAAAGCACTTCAGAAACAGGTCTGCCTTCATACGAATGACGAAATTCTTCTACAAGCGCAACAAATTCTTTCGCCTTCGTACCCTTGAATATTTCGTTTTCGATCGTAAGCTGAAGCGCTTCGTATAGTGAACAACCACGATTTTCTGCCTCTTCTCGTAAAAAAGTCATGCGACGCTTGCCCATATTTCGCTTAGGAACATTTACCACACGAGCAAAAGAAAGGTCGTCTTGATAAGCAATCATGCGCAAGTATGAGAGTGCATCTTTGACTTCCTTTCGCCCAAAAAAAGGCACACCGCTATAAATAGTATGAGGAATGCGAGCTTTCAAAAATGCCTCTTCAATGGAGCGCGAAGCATAATGCGCACGATACAAAACAGCAATAGCCCGATACGGAACTCCCGCCTTATGAAGCGATTGCACTCCTTGCGCTATCCACTGCGCTTCTTCTGCAGAAGATTTAGCGTGACGCCATACCGTAGGACCATGATCTTTTCTAACCGCGACCAAATCTTTCGGAATACGTTCCTTGTTTTTCGCTATAAGCGAATTAGCCACATCAAGCACCTGCGGCACGGAACGATAATTTTCAAGCATCATAACGGTATGGGTGTCTTGAAAACGCTCGTCGAAATCAAGCAAGTAACGCACGTTTGCCCCGCGCCACGTATAGATAGTCTGATCAGGATCGCCCACTACAAAAAGATTCTTATGATACGCAGCAAGAACTTCCATGAGTTGATACTGAATGGCATCAATATCCTGAAATTCATCGACCATGATGTATTCCAACCGCTGTTGCCATTTCAGACGAATTTCTGGATTGCGTGCAAAAATATAGAGCACAAAAACGAGCAAATCGTTATAGTCCACCCCAAAGCATTTCTTCTCCTGGTAGAGATACCCATAAAAAATAATGTCATGAGGCTTTGTTGCTGCCCAATACTTTTTGTACAGCTCTTCCAAAGAAAGCGAAAGCATATCGCGATAGTATTCTGGCCGTTCAACAAGCTTTTGCATTTCAATCATGTCACGCGCTTGAGAAAACGTCATATTGCGCAAGGTGAGACCACGTTCTTCGTAAATTATCTGAAGCATGGCATCAATATCGCCGTTATCCAAAACAAGAAAGCTTTTTGGGTATTGAATTTCATGCCCATCTTCACGCAATACCGAAACACAAAAACCGTGAAATGTATTGATATAACCCGTATCGTTTCCACCCGTTAGTCGCTTGATACGATTGCGCATTTCATTTGCTGCTTTATTGGTAAAGGTAACGCAGAGAATATTTCCTGGAAGGATTCCTAGTTCATTTACCAAATAAGCAAAGCGTTCGGTTAGCGTACGCGTTTTGCCCGTACCCGCGCCAGCAATTACTCGTACATATCCTTCTGTGGTAGTAACTGCTTCAAGCTGTGCTACATTTAAACGCTGGTGAAACGATGAGTTATCACTGGATGAGGTATCCAGTGCATCAAAGGCCACTAACCCTTGTTGGTTAGCGATTTCCGCTTGATGCATTTGATTGTCTGCAAATTCTTCCATGCAAAACCTAGTTACCAGTAGACGTTTTATATACAGAACAATCCTATCATAAATCGTACATTTGTTCTATTATTTATGCAAGCTAGTGAGCGGATGGCTGCCTACCTGATCGGAGGTAAGTCATGAATGATTTGATTCTAGTATTGGAATTACTTTGTTTAGTGCTGTTGCTACTTTTGACGCATAGGCTCATAAAGTAGCGCAGCCGCCCTACATGCTAAGGGGCGGCTGTCTGCTTTGAAATGTTCCTAGCAGCCGACCCAGTGCCTTGGGTGACCGCTCATTGGCTATTGTAACAAATGACGCAAAGTTTTTACGACGTATTTCGCAAGTTCTGCAATTACCAAACCTCTTAATTACGACCATTCATTCTTAATTACAACCATCCATTCAGCGATAAATACTACCCCTTCCCGCCCTCACAAAACCCAACACTGCTCTGTTTCTTGTTCAACAGTTGTCGAGGTTTCGCATACTTTCGCGCGAGATTTCTTTTTCATTTCCCGCAAAGTGTTAGTTCACTGGTATTCTTTCCTATACTGCATTTTCAATAATTCTGCTTTGCCTTCGTACATAACAAACTCATGTTACGCAGGCATGCTATGCAGCTTTTAAATCACTATTACTACCGTGAGGTTTTTAATGACTATCGGATACGAACAAACCTATCAGCTTCGCACGGGCGACTTTGATCGCTATGCTCATCTTCTTCCCTCTTCTATTTTGGATGTATTCCAAGATGTAGCAGGAGTTAACGCCGAACAGGTACCAGGCATGACTTGGAAAGAGTTAACCGATGCTGGTTTGTTCTGGGTAGTCACGCGTATCAAATACGAAGTAATTGAAACACCTCATCTTCACGAACAGGTAATTGCACGCACCTGGCCGCTGGCTCCTACACGCCTAGGATTCCAGCGCGAATACACTATGCGCAAACTTGATGGAACGCCTCTAGTTAAGTGCAGCTCCGACTGGATTTTGATGGACTATAAAACTCGCAGCTTTGCTTCAGCTCGTGATTTCTATAACGGACCTCAGGATTTTTCCGAAGAAAAAGTATTCGAAAAGAAGCTTCGTAAAATCAAAACCTTCGAACCTGAAGACACTGGTGAAACTTTCCAGGTCCACTTTGTTGACATCGACATCAATGGGCATGTCAACAACTCGAAATACCCCAATTTCGTAATGAATTCGTTAGACCTTGGCGAAGACGAAACTATCAAAACGTTCCAGATTGACTATCGCCACGAACTTCGCGCAGGCAGTACTGTGCGCATACATTCAAAACGCGATGGAAACGTTATAACTTCTATGGGTATTTCTACTGAAGGCGATACCGCTGGCGAATGCATGTTTGCCACCCAAATTGAACTGGCTTAATTCAGCTGTCTACTATTCTTGCATTGCTGCTTTTTCGTCCTCAAGCTTGTAAGCAAGCATCTTTGCTACAAATACCAGAACGATTCCAATAATAGAAATCGCACCCGCTACCGTAAATGCAGGAACATAGGTACCAAGCGTTTCCACCGTTGATGCTGCAACCATAGGACCAATAAACGAAGCTACGGTGTAGCCAGGATAAACAAACGAATAGTTCTGACCAAAGTTCGCAGACCCAAATGCATCACCCACGATTGCAGGAACAATCGACATAGTTCCGCCAAAGCATGCACCCACGACACTAACAGCCAGCAAAAAGGCAACGAACGTCGTAGCGTGACCAAGCAAGAGCACCATAACCACGGCATTTATTACCAACGAAATAATGAGCGCATTGTAGCGACCAATTGCATCGGATATAAAGCCGAAGCCAAATCGCCCTAAGAAGCTACCAAAAGCCATGACGCTTACCATGATGGCACCTTCAGAAGCAGTAAGGTGAGCTAATTCCTGGCCAATATCAGAAGCGTGGCCAGTAACCATCAAGCCGCTCGTTGAAGAAACCATAAGTGCAGCAAATAGCACATAGAACAAAGGCTGTTTCACCATCTGCGTTGAGCTGAAAGGAACTTCGCGATGACCAGAAAGTTTCTCAATTTCTTTAGTGGTTCGCTTTGTGTGACCAGTTTCTAAACCAGCGTTGTCGTCCTGGATTCTTACCGCGCCACTAGCTGTTGCATTCGCTGCTGCACTTACTGGAATATCGTCTTCAGCTGTTGCATCTTTTTCACTCCAGCCTTTGGGTGTCCATCCAGCAGGAGGAACATACAAAAGCCAAGAGAATACCAAATACACCACAAGCCATACCGCGCCAACGATATGAAATGCTGTTGATACATCAAATGTTTCAATAAGCCAGTTGCCCGCTGGTGCAAAAATCATTGGTCCGAGCCCGATAGCACCAATACAAACACCATTAGCAAGACCACGCTTATCAGGGAACCATTTGGTCACAACCGCAACAATGGTGTTGTATAACATGCCGTTACCAGCACCTGCAAAGCCACTATAAAACAGATACAGCATGGGCAGGTTATCTGCAAAACCCGAGCAGAACCAACCCAAGCCAAACAACACACCCGCACCTAAAACAATGAATCGCGGTTGGGTGTGACGCTGAAGCCAACCAGCTAGCATGCTCGAAAAACACGATGCAAGCAGGAAAAGCGAATAGATCATGGACACTTCGGATGTCGTAAAGCCGAATTCTTCCATGAGAGGTTTATTGAAAATACTCCACATATAGATAGCACCCGTACCTAGTGCAGTAAAAGCACCTGCAGCAAGAATGGCTTCACGTGGAAGATTTGTTGTTGTTCCCCTTGCCATAATCCCCTCCTTGCCGTGCGACTAAAAGCAACCTCAAATGGCCGACTATCACACCGCAAACTGATGTAGCAGAGAAGCTATATTCCCTAAGTCCTTATATCCCCACATAAGAACTTCTCTTATTGTAGGTCTGCTTATTCCCACAATTCGCAAAAATTGAGTAGATTTATATGCTTAAACGATTTTGAAAAGTTATAACAATTAGAAACCCAAGTTATAGTCCTAGGTCATCGCTGTAAATTAATAATGCATGTTCCATTGCAGCCTGCTTCACCGTTACAATATCTTCAAGCAATCACGAAACGAAAGGAACCGTCATGATTGTTACTACTACCCAATCTATTGAGGGATACAAGATCACGGGTTATTACGGCATTGTTTTTGGCGAAGTTATTACGGGCATCAACATTTTTAAGGATTTTGGTGCAGGCATTCGCAATATTGTTGGTGGTCGCAGCCAAGGATACGAAGATGAATTGTTATCTGCTCGCACCGAAGCATTACAGGAACTCGAACAGCGTGCTGCCGAAATGGGTGCTCATGCTGTTGTTGGTGTTGATATGGACTACGAAGTACTCGGACAAGGCAACATGCTTATGGTTACTGCATCAGGCACCGCAGTAACCGTAGAAGCAGTTTAGCTAACTTTTACAGTGCATTTGTCTACAGGTGATGGAAAATGTTCATCCCCTGTTTTGTTAATAAAGAAGCACTCGCTATTGGCATTTTAACAGCAGAAATAGGGGCATCGCCTGCGACGATGCCCCTTAAAATTTACGCACGATAAAAGCTTTATAGCGCCATATCCCCTTGACGCATATACGGTGTAAGCAAAAGGAAAAGCTTGTTACCTATACGCTCGGTTTTAATTTACAAATCAAAACCGAAATTAATTAAATCTCAATCTTAGCGCCCATCAGCTTAGCGAACTCGCGAACGATCGCAGTATCGCCAGGCCATGCAGGAGTCGTTACCAAATTGCGGTCTACTACAGCTTCATCCATGCCAGCTTCTACATATTCGCCACCAGCAAGTACTACATCAGGACCAACTGCAGGATAAGCAGTTGCCTTGTAGCCTTCCAGAACTCCTGCTGCTGCCAAAACCTGAGGGCCATGACAAATTGCGGCTACTGGCTTACCAGCTGCAAAGAATTCCTTAACGATTTCAATAACACGAGCATTCAAGCGAATGTATTCTGGAGCACGACCACCCGTAATAAACAGGCCTTCGTAATCTTCAGTCTTTACTGCATCAAAATCAGCAGTAAGAGCAAAGTTATGACCACGAAGTTCGGTATAAGTCTGCTCACCCAAGAAGTCATGAACTGCTGTCGCGACGACATCACCAGCTTTCTTATCAGGGCAAACCGCATCTACCTGATAGCCAAGCATGGACAAAGACTGGAAAGGAACCATGGTCTCATAGTCCTCGGTGAAATCGCCGCAGAGCAAAAGTACTTTTTTCGTCATACAAACCCCTCCCTGTTTCGGAATTAATGTCTGACTCGATTCTAGCACTTTATGAACACGTTCATTTTTGCGCTGCAATGTTTTTATCGGAAAAACGAAGGCACCCTGCAGAAAAACCCGCTTTGTGAGAGACTCGCACAAAGAACTTTGTCAATACAGGCATAAATGTGCGTTTTTATACGCTTGTTATTGGACATTTGTTATTGATTTGTGTAGTTACTGGCTTTTGACTCCAATGCAACCCTCTCACTTTCTGGGTTTTTCTGCAGGGTACCCCTTAAAATCGCAAAAAACACCTCTCGCTATTCTCTAAAGCTGCAGATTTTTTCAAATCTCCTATTGCCAACTGTGTATAGTGTATATATACTGTATACATCATGATATATACAGTTAGTTTGAATTCGGATGCGCACCTGATCCAAACAAACTGTAGAAGGACGACACCGAAACGATCCTTCAAAACAGGGTTCTCCGGAAACTCTGTTTAACAGCAAGCTAGCAGTGAATTAGCAACGGACTATTAGTAAAGGCAAACTATTCTTCGCTTAGCTATTTGAGCATAAGAATAGATAGCAGGTAAGGAGGGCTCATCGAACGTGGAAATCATCATTTCAAACTCAAGCGATAAGCCCATCTATGAACAAATATCAACGCAAATTAAAAACGCAATACTGTCAGGAGAACTCACAACAGGACAAGCACTTCCCTCTATCCGCTCTCTTGCAAGCGACCTTCATGTAAGCGTTATAACCACCAAGCGTGCATACTCCGACCTGGAAGCACTGGGGTTTATCGAAACACGCCAAGGTAAAGGGAGTTTTGTTGCAGGCGGAAATGTTGAACTGCTGCGCGAAGAACAACTTCGTCATATTGAGTCACTCCTACAAGAAGCACTAAACAATGCTGAAACCGCTGGAGTTAGTCTGCCAGAGCTGCATGACATTTTAGATACGTTGGCAGAATCCTAAGGCGAAAACGTACTTCAATAATCAGAGCCTTAAGGTAGACCACACTTCAGCAAGCACTATCCAAACATTTACGAACATCGAGTAAACCTGTTTCAACCAGGCTCTACAAGAGACTTACCTTTTGAAAGGATTGCTCTCATGTCTGACATTTTGAAAGTATCGGGTTTGGTTAAGTATTATGACCAATTTACCCTCGACCATATCAATATATCCGTTCCCGAAGATGGCGTTGTTGGCTTCATAGGAAGTAACGGCGCTGGTAAAACTACCACTATCAAAGCAATCTTGGGACTTATCTCCTATGATGCTGGCTCCATTGAGCTCTTTGGCGACACACTTACAGAGACAGCCCGAAATGGGCTGCCAGCACAAACTAAACAGCGTATCGGCGTCGTGTTTGACACGCTACCTTTCCCTACCGACTGTCAGCTAACCGACATCGCAGCAATTGGCAAAGCATCTTACACCAACTGGGATACATCTTATTTCAATCAGCTCATCCATACCTTTGGGCTGAAACATACCAAACAGATAAAGTCCCTTTCGCGTGGTATGGGAATGAAATTGCAATTAGCCTTTGCGCTAGCCCATCATCCCGAACTTCTAATCCTCGATGAAGCTACCGCAGGACTTGATCCCCTAGCACGCGATGAAGTGTTGGATATGCTGCGTAACTTCATGGACGAAGAATCCCACGGCATCCTTATCTCGAGCCATATTACTTCCGACCTAGAAAAAATTGCTGATTATGTGATCTGCGTAGATGAAGGCAAGCAAGTCTTCACTAAGCCAATTGATGAAATTTGCGATTTAGCAGGCATAGCCCATTGTCGATCAGCTGAAGTGGAAGAATTGCTCCAAAAAGAACTCTTCGAGCCTCAAAGCTTACGCATTATTCGCAGTACCTACAGCACCGACATTCTTGTTCCCGACCGCGTGAAACTTGCCCAAGCAATGCCTTCTATCGCATGCGATCGCACCAACCTTGAAGACTACATGCGCTTCATGTTGAAAGGAGAAATCCGATGAAAACTATGCTTTTATCTGACCTTATCATCATGCGCCGCAATCTATCCCAGATGGTTTTAACCTGCTTCATTATTGTTATCGTTATCACCGTAGCCATGAACAGCACACTAGCTCCCATTGGTGGGTGCTTTGGCGCCATGATTCCCTTGCTGTACCTCTTCACGGTCGCAAGCTATGACGAAATGAATGATTGGCAAACCTTCCGCTTAACTCTTCCTTCTACACGAAAAGACATTATGGCAGGGCGTTATGCAAGTCTTTTAATAATTGCTTTGATATCAATTGTTATTGGAGTTGCAGTGTCCTACCTGGTAGGCTTCATAGTCAGCCTGATCGGAACCCAAAACGGAGCGAATTTTGGATCTACTTGGAATTACACCAGTCCTTCAGGAGAGTTTTTATCTACCCTATCGCTAGCTACAAATCCTCCCGAGTTAATATTCGGAAGCGCAGTTGGCGGCGCAGCTATGGCATTGTTCCTCGCGGCTATCACGCTACCACTCGTAGCCAAAGTTGGCCTTACTAAAAGTGCTCGGCTTGTACCTGTTGTTGGTGTAGTTATTTTCTTAATAGCACTTGCTGCGTTTGGCGAAGGCGGCCCTCTGACAGCCCATGTTCCCGACTTTATTCAGTGGCTATTAACTGACGAATCTGCGGTACTGTATTTGATTTTCGGTGGTGCAGCAGTAGTTGTTGTGCTCTATATACTTAGTTTGTTTATCGCTATCAAGCTTTATGAAAAGCGTGAGTTTTAGCGAATCTAACCACTAAAACACTCCACCCCTTGGAACCCATGGCTCTTGAGCAAGCGTAACTTAATGAGCAAGTTTTATATTTAACATGCGTTTAAGAACTATTTGAGAAAATAAAGTGTTCTAATTAAGAAAACCCGAAAGGAGGCAGCATGATCGAATACTTCGTCTTGGAAGAAAAAAGCAACTCGCTCATTCGTGTTCCCGCCGAACAACCAGGATGCTGGATTGCTCTATTCGAGCCAACTCCTGAAGAACTTGAAGAAACCGCTCAGCGCTTCCATATTGACGAAGATGACATTGCTGCCCCTTTGGACTTGGAAGAGATTTCTCGTATTGAACGCAACGACGATTACGTAATGTTTATCGTCGACACACCGCTTCACGACAAATCCTCAGGTGAAAAGCGCTATAAAACTATTCCTATCGGCATTTTCCAAACACGCGATCATGTTATTTCTGTCTGTTCGGTTTATCGCGTTCCGCTAGTACGCATTCTGAAGTCCCACTTCGATGATCTGCACGATACCAGCCAGACACAACAGTTTGTAAGCGACATATTGATCGCATCTTCTCAGGCGTATTTCAATTCGCTGCAAGCATTGGACAAACGCCGCCGTTCGCTTACTTCTTCGATCGATCGCCCTACGCGAAAAGAATTAGAAGAGCTCTACGCACTAAACGATTCTTACGTCTATATTCAAACTTCGCTTGCCACCAACAACACCGTGTTTGAGCGCTATCGTCGCTACGTTGCTGCTTCGGGCGATTTGGACTTGATTGAACTGTTCGACGATGTCATCGTTGAACATCAGCAGGCACTTGAAACCACTAAGATTTATTCGGGTATTTTAGATTCTGCGATTGACCATTTTGGCTTAATCATGGATTACGACCTGAACCACACCATGCAATTAGTTGCAACGCTTACCTTGGTGTTGTGTATTCCAACCATTATCGGTGGCCTGTTCGGTATGAATCTTGAAGGAATTCCACTGGCAGATTCGCCTTATGGCTTTGCCATCGTCACTGGCATGGCGGCCATTATTTTGGCTGTTTTGCTGCTTATCCTAAAAAGGCTCAAATGGTTTTAGTTTCTTTGGTGACTGTTTCTTAAGCGACTGTATCTTAAGTGACTGTTTCTTGTACAGCCGTGTTAAGTAGCTGTCTTGGGCGACTACCTTACGCGATCATTTTGAGTAACTGCTTTTAGCAACTACTTTAGGTGACTTTGTCACAGACAATTAAGCAGCTATCCCGTAAAGTTCTTATCGAAGCAAAGCCAAAGAAGTACCGAATACCAAATGGCCTGCAAGATTAACCCTATCTCCTCCTACAATTTCTTGCACGCTGGTTTCGGATTCGGTACTTCAAAAATGAGAAACGAGAACATCATGGGATTGTTTGATATTTTTGGATTCGGAAGCAACATCAACGATTTAGTAGAAGAAGCGCGCGCAACGCAAAACGCTACCATCATTGATGTACGAACGCCCGCAGAATTCAAGCAGGGTCACATTGAAGAAGCGCTCAATATACCCGTTGATCAGATTCAAAAGGTAGAACAAGCAGTAAAAGACCCTGACACTCCCCTGTATTTGTACTGTGCGAGCGGAGCAAGAAGCGGAAGTGCTACTCGGTTTTTACAAAGCCAAGGGTTTACCCAAGTAACCAACATGGGCGGAATCGGATCATGGCGTGGCGAAGTTGTTAGGGGATCTAAGTAAGGAACCAAAATGAAAGTAGTAATTGTTGGTGGTGTGGCAGGTGGTGCCACTGCAGCAGCCCGTCTCCGTCGTTTAGATGAACAGGCAGAAATCATCATCATTGAACGTACTCATTACGTATCGTATGCAAACTGCGGACTACCCTACTATATCGGGGGCACCATTACCGATAGAAATAAACTTACCCTTCAAACCCCCGAAAGCTTCCACGCGCGATTCAATATCGATGTTCGTGTAGACCAGGAAGTAACAAGCATCAATCGCACGGAAAAACAAATTGAAATTCATAACTTAGCGACCGATGAAATCTACACCGAAGCCTATGACAAGCTTATTTTGTCGCCTGGCGCTCATCCCGTTAAGCCAAACCTGCCAGGCATTAACTCCTCGCGAATTTTCACCCTGCGTACTGTCGAGGATACCTTTGCAATAGCAGAATATCTTGAAAAGGTACAGGCAGAACGTGCCAATCAAGCGCTTGCTCAATCGAAGCCTTTACGCGCTACTGTTGTTGGCGGCGGATTTATTGGTCTGGAAATGGCAGAAAATTTAGTTGAACGTGGCGTGCATGTTGCCGTGCTCCAGCGCCCCAGCCATCTTATGCACTCGCTTGATCCCGACATCGCATCGCTTTTGCATAACCGCATACGCGAAGCAGGCATAACCTTAAAACTGGGAGCTGATGTCACAGGGTTTTCAGAAACCGCAAACGAAATTACCACCTCCTTCAAAAACAAAGGAGACGAAACAGAAGAAACCCTCCAAACAATCACTTCTGACATAGTAATTTTGGCTATTGGCGTTGTACCCGAAAACAAGCTCGCAAAAGACGCCGATCTTGAACTTGGCATAAAGGGCTCTATTAAAGTCAACGAGCACCTCTTAACAAACGATCCCGATATTTATGCCATTGGCGATGCCATTGAAACAACGCAGGTTGTTAGTGGGCAACCTGCACACATTGCCCTGGCTGGTCCCGCCAACAAACAAGGACGCATAGTAGCTGATCACATATGTGGTATTTCGCGTACCTTTGCAGGATCAATGGGTTCTTCGATTATGAAAGCATTCGATCTTACGGTAGCGACCACTGGTATTAGCAGTAAAGCGGCAGAAAATGCAGATCTTAATTTCGACTCTATCATTATTACTCCTGCTTCACATGCCACCTACTATCCTGGCGCTCACACCATGACCATGAAAGTGCTATTCGAGCGACCAACAGGCCGTATTCTTGGTGCACAGATTATAGGTCGCGATGGTGTCGACAAACGCATCGATGTCCTCGCTGTAGCAATAAAAGCAGGTATGACCGCTTTTGATCTGACCGAAATTGATTTAGCCTATGCCCCACCTTATGCATCCGCTAAAGATCCTGTAAACATGGCAGGCTACGTTATTGAAAACATCCTTGAAGGCACGGTGGAGCAAATCCATTGGGACAAAGCGCTAGCCATTGCTGCGACAGATACCAATGCCGTAATCCTAGACACGCGCACTCAAGCAGAATTTGATCGTGGGCATATTGGAAGCAATAAAGCGTGCGGCGAAGATACCCTCCACCCCATAATCCATATTCCTGTCGATGAACTGCGCGAACGACTAAAAGAATTGCCGCGCAACAAGAAATTATTCGTCCACTGCGCAACAGGTATTAGAAGCTATATTGCCTGCCGCATCTTGAAACAACATGGATTTACTTGCGTCAATATTGCAGGAGGTTATACGTTCTACCAAGCTTTGCACTTAGACAGAAATGCCGAAACCGAAAACATTGGAGATTGCGGGTTAAAAGCATAAGTTTGGTACCATCTAAACATACCTACATGCAACAGATCACGCTCGATTAGAAAGCCTTAATGATGAGCGATACCGCAAACAACCAGAACAAACAATTCGCTACTATCCAGGCGCTGTTATCGCAGCGCCTTCCCTTTTGGATTAACCTTTCCGCTAAAGAACAGGATGCGGTTGTCGCTCACACCCGATATGCTCGCTTTTCCAAAGGAGAGCAGGTAAGAAATCCTTCCACTCCTGCTGGCGTTATGTTGGTGCTATCTGGTAGTTTACGCGCTTATATGCTCTCTGATGAGGGCAAACAAATAACTCTTTTCCGTGTAGGAGAACAGGAAAGTTGCGTTTTAGCAGCGTCATGCGCATTGACCATGATTACCTTTGATGTATTTTTAGACGCAACTAGCGATACTGAACTTCTTATTATCGATCCCGCATTCTTTGCGCAGTTAGTTGAAGAAAACGTCTTCGTTGAAGCATTTACCTATCGCCAAACAGCAGAACGTTTCAGCGAAGTTATGTGGGTAATGGAACAAGTGCTGTTTATGAGCTTCGATAAACGTCTTGCCGTGTTCCTGCTTGATGAAGTTGCACGCAGCGGCTCAGATAAGCTCCAGCTTACTCACGATGAAATAGCGCATCACCTAGGTAGTGCGCGTGAAGTGGTTTCTCGTATGTTGAAGCGATTTGCTGACGATGGGTATGTGTCGCTTTCGCGCGGCACAGTTGAGGTTGTTGATAAAAACGCCCTGAGAAAATTAGCGAGCGCAAATCATTAAGTGATACCTATCGTAAGCTTTTTTACCAAGCCCACAGCCAAAAGTGCTACCCCGCAACAAACATGTACTGCAAATCATTAGTCAAGTTGGCGCGTTCTGTAAGTGTTTTCGTTCTGCAAACCTTTTACTTTTTGTGTTCGCCGAACGCATCCATCATTATGCTTACAATTCCGCACACAAGTCCACCAGCAACCCAAGCTAGCCAAAACCACATAGCAGTTGTTCCTTCGGGCTGAAAATTCGATGGATCGGGCGAAGACAGAATCGGGATAAACAGCAATCCAAGACCAACAATCGTGAAGAAGATCATAATGACTCCGCACAAAGCACCTTTTTTGGAAGTACGTTTTTTCTTCTGTATAAGAGTTTCCTTTAATTCGGCATCTAATTGAGAGTTTACGATTTCTTCCATTTCCAATTCATCGGCAACGTTTTTGTTATATTCGGCAACGTTGGTGCGTCCAAGCAATATTCCATAGTGGGTAATATTCCACACACCAAGAGCTATGAAGAACAGTAAGAAAAAGTAGCTCCAACCTTCCGTTTCAGGATTACTCTCCATAATAAGCATGCAGCCAATTCCTACAAAAATGCAGGCAATGCCACCAATGAGACCATACGTAAATTTACTACGGGCCTGCGTTTTTTCCTCTTCGGTATAAAAGTCTTCAATATAAGGATGAGCTTTTACAAAAGCAGAATGAGTCATTCCTGCTGGGATAAGGAAAGCTAGTCCAATCAAGGTACCTATAAGCACCAGAATTACAAACAAACCATCCTTGCCATTCCAATCCGAAAGAGCAATGGTTCCCTCCAGGAGCATTGCAAGACCAACAAAAATAAGAATCGCCGCAATTCCCGTAGGAATCTTCCAAGCAAGCATTCGCTGATGCGCATCGTAGCCACACACATCTGTAGGAGCACCAACAGGAATCGCCTTTTCTGCTTGAGGTTGACGTGTAGTTAAATCGCCCTGTACTAAATCGTCTAGCGAGCATTCGAAGATTTGGCAGATTTTTATGAGCTTATCCATTTCTGGATAACTTTTTTCTGCTTCCCATTTGGTAACCGATTGCCGGCTTACTCCCAAAAGCATCGCAAGCTGCTCTTGCGTCATATTACGCGTTGCGCGTAAATGTTGCAGATTATCTCGAAAACTCATGATAGTCCCTTTCATCTTGCACTCGCAGCGCTTCCTCTTTTGGAAACAAAAAACTTTCGCGGTACAAGGTGTTCGCTTTCGTACTAGTTCTTGCCGGCACAATCAGGATAAGGGTAGCAGATGCCTTTTATCTACCAACCAGCGAGCTGCATTTTTGCCAATTTCCATGCAACCAATAGTTGCAACCCCAGGCCAGATGGAAATTAACGACAATTCAACAATCAATTTTATTACGCATCGTTTTATTTCATTCGTGCATAATAAGCTTATAGATAACCAGCTCATACACTATCAACTTAACTTGCCTGTTAAATATAAATCCTCGCCAGAAAGGGCCAGCCATGATTACAAAAAAGCGCACGTTTATCGCCTTGTTAATTACTCCCCTTCTGGCAGCAACCCTTTTGCTTTCGGGATGCTCTGTCAACTTCACCCTCAATGAAGACACTGTAAATGACGCAGTAGATTCAGCAACTGAAGCGGCTGACAACTTAGCTAATGCTGGTGAAGAAGCCGCTGATGCTGCAGAAATGTTAGCGGGGCTTGAGTTTGAAAAAGCAACCCGCATTGTGGTCTGTGATCCCGATTCAGGTAAAACCATAAAAGAAATTACCGACCAAACTGCCATCGAAGAAGCTCTTATGCCACTATCGCAAGAAAACTCGATAGCAGTTACCCCCGATACGCCCGAAGAATATATCTTTGAGCTTTGGCAACCCGAAACGATTAAGCTTGGCCAAGACGAATCTGATGTTTCCGAAGAAAAGGTAATAGAAATAACCACATATAAAAACTCTGACACTATACGAGTTAGTATGACTGTGCTGGGAGATATTTCATTAAGTATGACTTCTGCCGATAGCGCAGAAGCTCTTCGTAGTCTTGCAAAATAAAGTTACACAACCTAGAGGAATAGGGTTACGTACAAACCTAATAAACAAAAAGGTCTCATTTTTCAAACTTTTGGATCGAATTTCCCTTAGTGCAGCTAGATTTTCTAATATTTGTCTATATTATTGCCATCTAGCTTGCTTAATTACCAAAAACACTGCTTTAAATACATTTCAACATCTTTACAAAACGAGCGGAGCTACATTAAGGGAAATTCGTGCCAAATGTTGTTCATATCCCGAAAAGCGATGTAAGCCGCCCATACAAAACGAGGCGGCTTACACTACTTCAAAAGTATTAATGCAAAATATAAATTTACTGACTTACTAGGCCAAACAAACTAAATGACAATTTCTTAGTGCTGACAGGCTTGATCAGCGGTCATGTTCGGAAGCTTACCTTCTGCCACCAGCCTTGCTGCATCACCCACAATAGGGTGTTCAGCATCGTAGTACACTGCAATTCCTGCATTCGCGAAACCCTGCATAGGACGCATTCCCATACCCGCAGCAGCAATAGCCTGAACCCCTTGTTCTTTCAGTAGATCAACTATAGCAATGCAACCGCCTTCTTCGTGAGGCGGGTTATCTAACTCAGTAACGTTGGTTAATTCGCCATCAACAATATCAACAAGAGTAAAACAATCACAGTGACCAAAATGTCCACTACGCTGTGCGTTAAGGCCTGCTTTGCCCATTGTAGGTACTGCAAGTTTCAATGTTTCTGCCATAATCAACGCCTCTTTCCTTGTGTCAAATAGAACTATTACATTCAAATTTGTCTTATGCGCATGTTTGCCTTGGCTAGTGTTTCTAAGGTTGCGAAATAACTTATTCGCGTCGCAGCATAATTGCTATTCTTTAGCTGTTAGCTCGAATATACGACCAAATTAGTAACATTAAAGATGCATTCAGACAGAAGGTGTTACGTTTTTCCGTAAGCGGCTAGACTGCCTTACTCGGAAAACAGAAGGAATCCAGAGATCGCAAAATAAGAGTCACAATTTTTTCACGGCACATGATTACTATTATTTTTATCTAAGAGAAAGTTATTGCAATGCAAGCCTCTTCTTCAAAGCCTATTCGATTCCAACGGAGCTCAGTTATTGTTCGCTCCATAGGTTTCGCGCTCTGTTTGAGTGCAGTAGTATTGCTTGCTTTTTTAATCTCTATCGATTTCGAAATAGCTCCCCTAGTAATTGGACCAGTAGTAATAGTTAATTTGCCGCTACTAGATGTATTACTCTTCTCATGCGTTTCGCCCCTGCTGCTACTTATCGCGTTATTCCTGCGGCCCGTAGAAAAACGCGGGAGTATTCCTTGGCGTATCGGACGTGCATTAGCTTCAGCATTATGCACCTTTGTAGCAATGTGTACCTTTTTATATGGCGCACTATTCTTCGTAGTCGATGAACCTTATTTACTCGAACCTACAAGCAATCAAGGAGATCGGGTATTAATAGTTGAGCATCATTTCTTACTCGCAAGCTCAGGAGATATTTATTACGTTCCCGCAGGAAGCGTTTTTGCAGAATCTAAAGGTGGCTTTAGTTGTGATGACGCCTATAGTCCCGTACGCGTCGATTCCTACTCTCTTTCCTGGACAGACAGAACCGCGTATTTAGAAATATGGAGTGACTCGCCTGCAGATCCTATGGTTCCCTGGTCAGGATATTTACAACCTAACCGCTAATCGATACTTCCCTTAATAGTTCGCAAAGAATCCCTTTCTAATTTGCAACACCCATTTTCTCGAAAAGTGGATGGGGCTTTTTCTCATAATGCTTTATTCATAAGCATTTATACGCAATCTATAACCTATATAAATAAAACACCCCTAAAAGTAATATAAGACGAAATAATCTTCTGTAGCAGAATGAAAGTACAATACATTTTGGGGGAAACATTATACAAGGAAGGAGTCCATATGGATTTTGATTTCACTTCTGATCAGGAGCTTTTCTTCGAAAGTGCTAAAGAATACGCTGAAAAGTACTTCACTCCTGAACTTATTAAGCAGTACTACGAAGTAGACCATCACATCAGCCTTGAAGCAGCTATGGCTTTCCGCGAGCTTGGCTTCATGCACCTTGGCTTGCCAGAAGAAGTTGGCGGCATTCCTTGCAGCAAGCTTACCTTGGTTGCTTTGATGGAAAAGCTTCACGAGTACACCAGCTGCGTACTTCCTTTCCAGACCGACTTCAACTCCATCATGGACGTTATCGAATTCGGCAACAAAGAGCAGCAGCAAAAGATCATGGACGTTGTTAATAACGTAGAATCCACCAGCGTTGCCGTTACCGCAATTTCTGAGCCTGGTGCTGGTTCCGACAACAACGCTATGACCTGCGTAACCAAGAAGCAGCCTGATGGCACCTATATTTTGAACGGTCAGAAGACTTGGGTTACCTTGGCTCACCTCTCCGTTTACACCATCGTAGTAGCTAAGGACGAAGATCCATCGTATGAAAACGACAAGTACTCCTTGTGGATGGTTCCAAACGGAATCGAAGGCTATACCTATGGCGGACTCGAGAAGATCGGTCAGCAGATCGTACCATTCGTTGACTGTTTCTTTGACAATGTTGTTCTCACTGAAGACATGCGTCTTGGTGAACCTGGTGAAGGCTGGAAGCTTCTCATGAAGAAGCTCGAGTTCGAACGCTGCCTCGTTGTTGCTCAGGCTCTTGGCCAGGCACAGGCAGTAATGAACGAAGTTGGTCCTTACTGCTCCGAGCGTATTTGCTTCCAGAAGCCAATCGGACATCTTTCTGCAATTCAGCAGCACTTGGTAGAGATGGAAACCATTCTGGACAACGTACGTACTCGTCTGTACAAGGTAACCACTATGCTCGACCAGGGCAAGTCCACTCGTTTGGAATCTGCACTGCTTAAGGCTTATGCCTGCAAGAATCTTACTAAGGTTGCTGAGCATGCATTGTCCATTTACGCTGGCATCGGTTACACCAAGGAAATGAGCGCTGGCCGTATCTGGAACGATCTTAAGGGCTACGAATTCGCTGGTGGTACCAACGAAATCATGGACTACATTGCAGGTCGTCAGCTGGTTAAGAAGTACAAGAACAAGTAAGTCAAACAACCAGTAAAAACTATGTGGCTAATGAACGTTCGATGATTCATTAATCTCTTTTGAGATGAACTGCTTTTGGATTATTGAATATGAATTAGACAAAACCTCCTAAGTATTTAGCTTCAAAGCCCTCAGAAGATAAATACACAAGGATATTCCGCAAACAGTAGGCTGCAC
>UQLU01000011.1 GCA_900542065.1 uncultured Eggerthella sp.
TTCCGTTGTGCTTGCGGACTCGCCGCTCGCGCAAGGAGATAATTTACTCTTGTCCAACACCCGTGTCAACAACTTTTTAAACTTTTTTGGACTTTTTTGGAAAAGTTAATTAGATAGGGAGGTTTACCTGGGGTTTTACAATTTACCCAAACAAAAATAGGTTGGAAGATCATCTTCCAACCCACACATAAATACGCACAATATTTAAGCAACTATACAAATTACGTCAGAGACTACTTAAGAGAAAACACGTTCATACAGGGCATATACCAATATCGCAACAACCACTACAACACCAACAATTAAAACAACACGTGTTTTCTTGCGTTCGGCTTCCGCTTCTTTGCGAAGCTGCTCTTCAATTTCTCTTGTCTCTTTCCTGCTCTTCTTTGCCATAAATAATCTTCTCCCCAGAATTTTTTCGCTTTTATCCTTTATTGTTCGTTTTGTTTTTAGCGCTACTGCAATAAACGATCACATATCTATGCTTGTTCTACTTCTGTTAGCTTACCTGTTTTGGAGTCAATAATAAAACCTCGAACACTTACCGAGGAAGGAATAAGGGGATGGTGCGCGATCGTTTTTACCGTTTCTCGCACGCTTTCTTCCCCATCACCAAAGCCAGCCAACCACGTCTTAAAATCAATACCGCAATAATCCATCATGGCGATATGATCCATCGACACGCCCGCAGCAAGCATATGATCAATCATTTCTTTGGCATTCATGTGTTGGGCGCCACAATTTGTATGCCCTACCACCATTATTGTTTCGACACCTAATTCAAAAACCGCAACCAATAAACTACGGATCACACTTCCAAAAGGATGGGAAATAACGCCCCCTGCATTCTTAATTATTTTCGCGTCACCATTTTTTAAGCCCAAAGCTGCAGGTAAAAGTTCCGTAAGTCGTGTATCCATACAACTTACAATGGCAAGCTTTTTATCAGGATACTTATCGGTTTCGTACTGTTCGTAGCGCTTTTCTTCAACGAATTGTTCATTAAAAGCAAGAATATCGTCTATCGTGCTCATGCGATTATGCTCTCTTTCCCAGCTTTAGCGAAATTTTTTTAGCAATGTGACGACACGCCATAACAGGATGATGAGTAATCATACGCGGACCGCTGTATGCCATGATCGTACGAATCTTTGCTCTCATCTCTGGTTTGTAACACTGAATAGTACATGATTCGCAAATTCCTTTATGAAGATGAGGGCACCGTTGCGTACGCTCAGCAGAATACTCAACCACCTCTCTACATTCAGGGCATAGATCATTTTCTCCCTGTATGCCACGGTGGTGGTCACGGCAATAAAGTTGTGCCATGGCCACCACCGTTTTATTGTCACGCTCAAGCCTTCGCTTATCGCGCTCTCTTTGTTTTTCGATCGTATTATGCGAGCCCATTAATGATGAACTGCTTTCTTATCTTCAACTAAACAAATGCGAAGAAACTAACCGTAGATACGTTTCAACTCTGCGTAAGCTTCGTCTGCCTGATTCATTACATCAGTAATAATTTGCTTTACAGGACGAACTTCTTTTACCAAGCCTGCAATCATGCCCGCAGAGAAAGCACCGTGTTCGATGTTGCCATTGCTTGCATCAGCTACAGAACCACGGCAGAACTGATCCAACTCTTCGCTGGTTGCACCAGAATCATGCAGCTTCCAGAATGCTTCCGTGAAGGGGCTCTTGATGCAACGTACTTGCTTCTTGCCGTATTCGCCCGTCAAAACGGTATCGCAGTCAGCAGCATCAACGATCATCTGCTTATATACGTCACTTACAGGGCATTCTTCAGAAGCAAGGAATACGGTACCCATCTGAACACCTACCGCACCAAGAGCAAGCGCTGCCAAGAAGCCCTTGCCATCGGCGATACCGCCTGCAGCAATAACGGGAATATCTACTGCTTCAGCAACCTGGCGAACCATTGGATAGGTGCACATACGGCCAATATGACCGCCGCCCTCCATACCTTCTGCCACTACGGCAGTAGCGCCCAAGTCCTGCATTTTCTTTGCGGCACGTGCATGCGGAATAAGGCAAACAACCTTAACGCCACCTTCAACCAGAATAGGAACAATCGCATCAGGCTTACCAGCGCTGATCGTGCAAACAGGGACCTTGAGCTCGACACACATACGTGCACATTCTTCTACAAGATCGCTTTCCATAATCAAGTTAACAGCAAATGGCTTATCGGTTAAGGAACGCGCAATTTCAACTTGCTCTTTTACCCACTGAGCATCATGGAGCGTGGAGGCAATAACACCCAAACCACCTGCATTACTTACCGCTGCTGCAAACTTGCCATCAGTGATATGCGCCATAGCGCCTTGAATAATGGGATATTCGATGCCAAGTACATCACAAAGCTCTGTCTTCATATAGTTCCCTTCAACCTATCGCCCTGTAGCGATCTTTACCCTCAACAATTTCAATTTGGATTCTGTTTTTATTCCAACATTTGAAAGGATAGCATTTTTGCATTAAAGACGCGTGAACATCTACTGCGAATTGCGTTTGTTCTTTTCGCTTTCGTTGGAAGTTTCATCAGAGGAAGATGCCTCAGGGGTAGCGACTTCAGGATCGGATGCGTCAGTGACGGGCGTTTCTGAAACGGACGTCTCGGAAGTATCAGCAGGAGAAGATGTCTCGGAAACAGGCGTATCAGCAGTAGCTGTGTTGGAGGCAGACGCATCAGAAGCAGATATGCCAGCAACAGACGTATCAGATACAGGGGTTTTTGGAATATCGATAGGCTCTACCTCTATAATCGGAGGCTCGCCAGACGGCGCCGATGAAGGCTGCTCAGGCTGAATCTGACTTGCCTGATACGATTGTTCAGGTTGAACTGGTTGATCTGCCTGATAAGACTGACCCATCTGAGCTGCTTGGTCCACCTGACCTACGTGACCAGCCTGATAAGGCTGTGCGGATTGTTGCTGATCCGCTTGATAAGGCTGTCCTGTCTGCCCCGCCTGATACTGTTGGTTTGCCTGATAAGGCTGTCCTGCTTGATAAGGATTTTGTGTCTGGTAGGTCTGCTGCGCGGCATAGGCATCATAGCGCTGTTGAGACTGTCTTGCCTGCTCAAGCTCGAAAGGCATAGGGTCTTCTTGTCCGCCCCATAAATTAACCTGGAACTGACGAGTCCAATAACCCAAAGCACGTGAAATCAAAGCGGTAATCAAAACAGAAATAAAAGAAGAAACTACGCAGAGAATCAAAATCAAGAGCAAGATTATAACTGCAAAAATAACTGCCTGTGTCTCGTTCTGAATGAACGCAACACCAAAAATAACACTCAGGGTTACCGAGAGTCCGACAATAATAAACGCAGCAATACCTACAACTGCCCCACATATAAGCGACATACCAAAAATACGAAGCAAACCTGTGAAATCATAGCGAAGCATTGCCCAAATTTTGCCGAACTGAAAACCAGACGACAGTGTTCCGTATAATGCGCAGCGCATAGCGCCTACCCAATAGAAAAACACTACTGCAAACGTAAGCACTAATCCCGCAAGAGAAAAAACAAGCGCCATAAGCAAAGAGCCTACCCCTAAAGGAGCACTTGAAGCAGTTGCAGCCCCTAGGAAAGAAACCCCTGTAACCATGGATGTCAAAAAGCTAAAGGCACCAGGTATCAGAGAAAATACAAACCCAATTACCAAAATAAAGAAACCACGTTTGTAGAGATTTCCATCTTCATTTCCGAAAATCTTCTCAGGCATGGGACGATGCACGTTCCAAGCTATATCACGAGCCCAACCATACAGATAGCCATACACTACCAATATGCCGAAGATTGGAATAAAACACAGCAATCCCATACGAAGTATCTTCGAAAACCAACCAGGAGACTTAGTTATATCTCCCCAAGCTGCTGAAAAATATCCCTTTTCCATGTTCGCCCGCTTTCTATTTTTTCTAGCTCTCTAGCAAATCAAAACAAAATGACGCGTAAGCTATTTCATCACCTAAATCTATTCCACTATAAACGAAAAGAAGGGAAGCATATGCTTCCCTTCTTGTATACGTTTCCAATATGAAACAAAGTGTTAAGGTTGCGTTTAGAAACGCTGGACTTAAAGCAACAATGAGTTACTTCAAGGTTACAGCAGCACCAGCTTCCTCGAGCTTGGACTTCATTTCCTCAGCCTTGTCCTTAGCAACGCCTTCCTGTACAGGAGCAGGTGCGGACTCTACGAGTTCCTTAGCTTCCTTCAAGCCGAGACCAGAGATCTCACGAACAGCCTTGATAACAGCGATCTTGTTGTCACCGAAGCCTTCGAGAACAACGTCGAACTCAGACTTTTCTTCAGCAGCAGCTTCGCCAGCAGCAGGAGCAGCAGCTACAGCTACAGGAGCAGCAGCAGATACGCCGAATACTTCTTCGAGTTCCTTTACGAGCTCAGAAAGCTCGAGTGCAGGCATTTCCTTAAGTGCTTCTACAATCTCTTCACGAGTTACAGCCATGATATGACTCCTTTTCTTTTTTAAGTGCGTCTCTTATTGTTGACGCAGATAATTTCAACTTTAAGCAGCTTGCGCTGCAGGGGTGATACCAGGTGGTACCTTAGCAGCTTCTACGCTGCACGGTTGGTGACTTGCACCAGTTGCAGCGAATTTATGCTGCATCCTTCTGGTCTGCGATTGCCTGTACGCAACGTGCGAAAGCCTCCATTGGGCCATTGAGCACGCGTACGGTCTTGACCATAGGATTCTGAAGGCTGCCGAGAAGTTTGGCAATGAGTTCCTCGCGAGAAGGAAGAGCTGCAATCTTTTCAACTGCTTCAGCATCAACGAACGCGCCGTCCATGATGCCGCCCTTGATTACCAGGTTTTCGTTAGCCTTAGCAAAGTCCTTCAACGCCTTTGCAGAAGCAACAGGATCGCCCTCTGCAAATACGAAAGCGGAAGGACCAGCAAGAACCTCGTCCATTTCAGGCATATCCAGCTCTTTGAGAGCAAGGCGAACCAACTTGTTCTTATGAACCTTCATGATTGCACCAGCCTCGCGGATGCTGTTACGCAACTGCTCGGACTGCTTTACCGTAAGGCCACGATAGTCTACAACCCACATTGCTTGAATGTCGGTAAGATCTTGCTTGATCTCTGCGAGCCTTTCAGTGTTCTGTACGCTTGGCATATGTGTTGTACACCTCCTTTTCAAAGCATCCGGTTCCGCACCATTGGGTGGGTCGAGCCTTGAAAAGAACGACCCCCTGTGCTCACGACAGCAGGGGGTCGGTAAAGACTTAACATTTACTAACCACCTCGGCGGGCCACTTTCGTGATTAAACCTACTCGGTACCAGCTGTCTTGGGCAGCGGAACAGTTTTCCGTCAACACTGCAATTTTTTGCAGCCGACTTATAATTACAAAAGACGTTTTGATAGTCAAGAAGAAATCACGATAGTAAGAACAAGCACGCTACAATTTCACATTTTCTTCCCATTTTCTCCTTCTTCCTGCCATTTACTTGATTACCCTTCTCGCCTGCGAACATTACCTTGCTATTTCTTTTAGAAACCTTGAAGCTAGAAAGGTCGACGAGAAAGGACCCCTTATGAAAGTTGCGTTCTTCCCGGGTTGCATGGTTGATATGTTTTACCCCGAGGTCGGAATTGCTGCCGTTAACGTACTCGAACGCCTTGGTTGCGAAGTGGAACTTCCCGATGACCAAGTTTGCTGCGGTCAGCCTTTTTCTAATTCTGGCTACATCGAAGAAGCAAAACCAATGATGAAAAAAGTCATTGATGCTTATAGTAAATACGACACTATTGTTTCATTAACTGGTTCATGCGCTTGGGCTATCAAGGCTGAATACCCTCACTTTTTTGAAGACGATGAGGAATACAGTCGAAAAATTGCAGATCTTGCACCGCGCATCTATGAATTTACTCAATTTATTGTAGAAGTACTCGGAGTAACCGATGTTGGCGCTCACTTAGAAGGAACGGTTACCTATCACGCAAGCTGCCATCTTACTCGCATGCTCGTAGTTAAAGAGCCACCGCTTACCCTTCTTAAAAACGTTGAAGGTCTTACCTATATAGAAATGCCCGAAATGGATCGTTGCTGCGGATTCGGAGGAACGTTTAGCGTAAAAGAGCCTGAAGTATCGGGTCACATGGTGCAAGAAAAGGTTGCTTTCGCTCTTGCTACAGGTGCTGATTACTTGTGCGGAGCCGACCAGGCTTGCCTTATGAATATCAAAGGTGCCCTTGATCGCATGCGCGAACAGGGCATCGTTTCCAGCAATATGAAAGTGCTCCATATTGCTCAGATTCTCGATTCAGGATTGGAGGCGTAAAACATGTCTTCCATCATCTACGACAACGCTCCCCTAGAAGAGCGCATCCATCGCTCGCTATCTGACACCTTCAAGCATCGCGCTATCGAAACAGCACAGGATGTTATTACAGGAAAGCGCGATGCACTTGTAGCAGAAGTTGACAACTGGGAAGACTTCCGTGATCACGCTGCTGCGATTCGCGATCATGTATTAGCTAATCTTGATTACTATGTACGTGAATTTGCTATCAATGCAGAAAAGAATGGAGCCCATGTTTACTTCGCTCCCACCGACACCGATGCTCTTGAGTGTATCTTAGATATCTTTGAAGATCTTGGTGCTACCTCATGCGTAAAATCCAAGAGCATGATGACCGAAGAAATTGGTCTAAACAAATTCTTGGAAAAACACGGTATCTCCGCCATAGAAACTGACTGCGCCGAACACATTATTCAAACCGCAGGAAATGCACCTTCTCATATTGTTGTTCCTGCACTTCATTTCGATCGTACTTCCATTCGAGATCTGTATCAGCAGCGTAAAGGTTATACAGGAAGTGACGATCCCGAAGAAATTACCCGTTTCTTGCGTAAAATCTTACGCCCAGAATTCATGAGTGCCTCTGTTGGTGTTACGGGATGCAACTTCGGCGTTGCTGAAACAGGATCATGCACCCTCGTTTCCAACGAAGGTAATGCACGCATGACTTCAAGCATTCCAGAAACCCAAATTGTTGTTATGGGCACCGAACGTATTGTTCCCGACTTGCGCTCGCTTGATGTTTTCATGAAACTGCTCGTTCGCAGTGCTGTTGGCGCAAAAATCTCTGGTTCGTTTTCCGTCAATACGGGACCTCGTCGCGAAGGCGAAGCAGACGGGCCCAAAAACGTACATATTGTTATTGTCAACAATGGACGTACCAATATACTTGGCAGTGAGTTTAAGCCTATGCTGCGTTGCATTCGCTGTGGTGCCTGCATGAATTCGTGCCCTGTATATCGCCACATTACTGGTCACGGCTACGGCTCTATCTATCCAGGCCCTATGGGCATTGTGCTTACCCCCCTTCTTGTGGGATATAAAGAAACCGCAAAGCTTCCCTATGCTTGTTCGCTTTGTGGATCGTGCGCCGATGTATGCCCTGTAAAAATTCCTCTTCCTGCTCTTATTGCACAGCACCGTCGCAATATCGTTTCTTTGGGATATGTGTCACCTGCAGAAAAAGCAGCGTTCACTGCTGCTGCAGCAACGTTCTCTAGCCGCGCCCTTTACGGTATGGCAACCAGCGTTGCTCCTTCTGTGATGAAAGCGCTTACTGGCAACACCAACCAGATCGATAGAAGCTCAACCTTTATTCCCGTATTAAATGGTTGGACTGCTTCGCGCAACTTAGATCCTATGAGCAAACAGAAATTCCGTAGCTGGTTTGCTCAGCACAAAAAGCAGGAAGCGAATGCCAAACGCTCTAAAACCGCACAGGAAATATCTGCTGCTGCAACCCGCGTCCACAAAGCACTCGAGAAGACCATGGACAAAAAGGTAGCTGATGTAACCATGTCTACCACTTCTGAACGAAAGGAGGGCTAAATGAGTACGGTAAGCCTTGAAGAATTCTTGAAGCCCATTTCAAACGCACTTGGTCGTACTGAGCCTCCTTCAAGCGTTGATGTCTGCCAGGCAACAAAAGCACCTCTTGCAAGTGATTTTCATGCCTACACCACCGAAGAACTTGCTTCGTGGTTTATCCAAGAAGCTCAAAAGATGGGCACGATGGTAAAAGAGGCAACTCCTAGCAGCGTAGCATCTGCCGTTGTTGATTTGGTCAATCAGTTTGGCGAAGGCGGACACGTAATCTATGCCGATGTGTCAGAGATAGACGAATACCAGATCCCAGAAGCTTTAAGCAACGAATCACTTGAAGCTATTCGTTGGGATCCTTCCAGCCGAGAAGCAAGTGTGGGTCGCGCAGAAAATGCCGATGTAGGTATTACGGTGGCTAGTGCAGGTATCGCTGAAACAGCGACTATCATTCAGAAATGTACCGCCCAATCGGGTCGCTCTATATGCCTGCTTCCCATCGGGCATATCGCACTACTTCGAAAGAAAGACATCTTCCCTTACATGACTCAGCTCATGGACGACTGGGAAGAAAAGGTGGCCGCAGGCGAAGCTATGCCTTCAAACTATACCTTTATCAGTGGTCCATCTAACACTGCCGATATCGAATTGGTTCGCGTAGTAGGAGTTCATGGTCCTGTACATGCAGGAGTCATCTTGATTGACGAGGAGTAATTACTGCTTGTAGTCTTATCTGCAAGAAAAGGTCTCAGCTTACCGTTTCGCTGTTCAAAAGGCTTCGCACCTGCGAAGCCTTTTTCATGCGCTTCACTGCATCATGCCTAATTTCCACGCGCATTCTTTGAATGCGCTGTTTATAAACTATGCTTTCTGAGTTCACTTCGCCCTTTTCTTGCAGATAAGACGCAAAGTTTAATCACTGTTTGCCGTTTATGAGAAGTCATTTCTTCACGTCGTTATGAAAAGCAATAATTAATGTTCTGATTCAGTGATATCCAAATCTTTTGGAATTAAACGATACGCCAGATACGCCACAAGAAGCATCACTATCCCACCGACCACCGAAGTAATAACAATAGAATCACTAAAGGAGCGAGAACCCGCCACGATTAATTCCGTAGCACCAGTTTCTTGTGCGATAGGTACCGCTGCGGCATAAGACTGCATAGCTTGATCTACCAAAGACTGATCAAGACCTGATTCAACAAGAGCTTGCGCGTTTAACCCCAATCGATACACCACCGAAGCAACGCTGCCCATAATTGCCACGCCTAATACATTACCCAAATCGTAGGCAATTTCTTCAATAGCTGCAGCACTTGAAGCTTTAGTGGGTGGCGTTGAATTCATAATTGCAGCAGAACCAATTGCCAACACTCCCGTACCAACACCAACTAAGGCACTAGAAATTGCAACGGGAATATAGGTAAGGTTTCCTCTAAATGGCAATAACATAAGCATGGCAAATGCAGCAATAAGCAGACCAATCACCAATACTTTATGGGCAGGAAAACGCATAGCTAGCGCAGGCGCAGAAGCACCCGCAATAAGAGAAGCAATGGCGAGCGGCAAAAGTTTCACGCCAGATTCCAAAGGCGTGCTTCCATCAACAAGTTGCAACCATTGCGCAAGCAAAAACAGCAATGCCGCCATAGCAAACATCGAACCTAACGCTACAAGCACGCCTCCGGTAAACATACGGTTTTTAAAAAGCGTAACGTCAATAAGTGGCGTATTGGTGCGAAGAGCACGAATTACGAACAACACAATGCAGAGTATTCCTACCATAATGGCAATAAGCGCAGCGATATCACTCGGACTCATTTCTGCAGCAAGACGCTTAATGCCCCACATTAAACTTGCCATTCCCACTAAAGAAATTAAGGCAGCAGGAATATCCCAAGGACCATTGCCTACAACATGAATCTCTGGCAAGACAAACACTCCCACAAGCAGCACCAATGCCATCAAAGGAATATTTACCAAAAATGCAGCATGCCAGCTTAAATGCTCTAAAAGAAAACCACCGATAATAGGACCAAGCGCCATACCCAGTCCTCCCAAAACCGACCACGCCGCCAGAGCAAAAGCTCGCTCTTTAGCATCGGTAAAGATATTTCGAATCATCGAAATAGTAGTGGGCATTATCATTGCAGCGCCTAACCCCAAAAAGGCACGGATAGCAACGACCTGCCAAGGAGTATTCGCCCCCACAATAAGTGCGCTGCCAATACAGAATACGAGTGCACCACCAAGAAGCATTTTCTTTCTGCCTATACGGTCGGATAGCGAACTGGCCGACACCAGCAAACCCGCAAGCACAAGTGAATAAGCATCCACGATCCAAAGTTGCTCATCTGAAGTTGGTTGTAATTCTGCCGTCATACTAGGAAGGGCTACATTGAGTACTGTTAAATCTATTGACAGAACAAACTGCGCAAACAAAAGCACCATAAGTGCAGCCCACCTATGCATGCGTGAAAGCACTGGAACCTGCGCCTTTACCTGATCTGGTTTACTTGATGCGTCAGCGTATTTTACTGGCGTATCGAGCGGCATAGAATCTAACCTCCTCGGCTTTTTCACTTAGAAACACGGAAAAAGCTGGGAGTTTTACCTCCCAGCTTTTATTGCGACTTTATTTGCTCGTGCTCGACGCTAGAACTTACGCCGCTACGCCGTTTTCTGCACCTGTGGCAGCATTATCTGCCGTTGCAGAATCTCCTGCTGCAGCATTTGAATCTTGATTCTGGTTAACTGGCTGACTAATAGAATCAACCGTTACCAATGATCCGCCGCCCTTAGAGAAGTTAAGCGTAATGTCGTCGCCTTCCTTGTAACGAACGATGTCTACGATATCTGCAACAGAACAATCATAGAGCGTATCGTTGCCCGCAAGCATTACGTAGTAGTGAGTGTCACCACCAAGAACGACTGGCGATATCAGCGAAATCGTACCTGTAGCCGAACCTTCCGTTACAGTAGATTCCTCTTCACTGCCTTGAATCTCAATGCCATTGCTCCTCAAAAGCTGCTTGTATGCATCTTCTGTTTCCTCAATGGTGTTACCAACCGCTACATTCTGATAACGCTGAATATCAATCATGGCATACATCTTTACCAAACCAGCACTGTCCTTAAGAGCAATGAAGTAAGTAGGCTGTCCACCAACGTTGATAAGCAATGGGAAGGTTGCAGTGTAGCGCATTTGCTGTACCTGACCTTCAGCGGAACTCATAGCAGAATCTTCTGTTGCACCCGCTACTGGGTAGAACTTGGATTCGGCGGTACGCTGATTAATCAAGACAAAACCGATAATTGAATTGTCGGATGTTGCAGAAGTTACACCGCTGTATACCCATACGTCATCATCTTTAACAACATAGTTGTAGCCAAGATTGCCATCAGTTCCAGGAGTGGTCTGACGAACACCGCTCTGACCAAGCCAGGAGTTAATCCAACCGCCAGAAAGCGAACCGCTCCAGTTGTACTGTTCAATCAACAATTCAGCAGGATAAGCGCGGTCTACCCATTGAGGAACATCCTCAATAGCAAGGTCTTGGCACTCGCCGGTATTTGCGTCACACATAATAACGCGTGAAACCGTCTGACCACCGAATAGGCCAACCTTAAAGTCCATTACGGGATACAGCCAATAAGGCTTGCCGTTGTCGTCAATTTCAAAAGACTTATCACCCAAGATATAGAACGGATAAGAAAGCTGAACATGACGATCTACGTTATTGAACAGCGGATCAGAGTCAGAATAGTAAATTGGCTCGTCAAGACGAACGATCTGCGTATCCTGCGTGCTCATGTTTACAATGACGTATCCAGGAATACCCGTGTCTTTGTTTGACCACCACTTAAACAGGTCAGCATAGTTCAAAGGACTTACGCGAACAGGTGAATCCTGATAGTTGATCTGTGTATAGATGTCGTCAATAACATACTGACTTACATAGTCAGCCATCGCGCCCATGGTGCGGTTACCCAGCAGCATTGCGGAATCGCGATCAATAAACGGGATTTCAGAATAGTCGACTTCTTGAATATCCGTTGCGAAGTCCGTTTCTTCAGTTTGCAAAATGGTTGCATACTTTTCTGCATTGCCTGGGAAAAGGCTCAACGAAAGCAGTGCACCCACCAATCCAACTGCCGCAATAACCAGCGGAATAAACATAAGAATTTTAAAGCGCTTTGACTTCTTTTCGCTCTTCTCTCGTTTACCCATACCATTGGCATAGATTTGCTTAAACGAGAAGAAGATTAAAAACGACGGCAGCAAAATAAAGATTGCTAGCGCAAACCACAGATCTACACTGTGGATGTTAATGGGTGGATGGAACCACCAATAACAAAATGCAAGTACCAATACGACCAGCACAGCAATAATAATAAGCGCCTTTTTGCTCATCTGTGACAAAGCGTCACGGAATGCGCTGAATTCATTGCCGCCAGGACGATGGCCACCACGACGTGGACCTCCTGCAGGTCCATCTGAATCGCCGCCATTAGCTCCAGCACCACCAAATCCAGCGCCGCCCTGAGCGGCACCAAATTGCTTTAGCAAGTCTGCCCAACTGACTGGTCCTTGATTATTCGGATCTGCCATAAGGCTCCTTCCTCTTGTATACGTAAATAGTTATTGTATCTGATTATTCGCGCAGAAAACATGCAGTTCATGTAAAACAAAAGGCGCACAAGAATAACTTGTGCGCCTTACCTAAAGTAAAGTCAGTTTTACCAGGATTTCTTTACGTCTATAAGCCTTCCATTGCGAAAAAACTTTCACAAAACCCTTGTCACAAAACAACAGAGTTACTCAAATTTGGCAACCCCACAAAACAACTGAGCTACTCTTATCCAACCGCCTTACGCAAGAGAGCGCAATACGTACTGCAAAATACCTCCGTTGTAGTAATATTCGCCCTCCGTTGGAGTATCGATGCGAACTATTGCGTTAAAGGCAACCGTTATACCATCCGTCTTTGTTGCAGTAACACCAACGGTAGATGGATTAGGCAAGCCTTGAGAGAAATCAATCGCATCTACGCTGATAGTTTCACTGCCATCCAAACCAAGCGTCTCAGCATTTTGGCCCTCTTCAAACTGCAGCGGCAAAATACCCATACCAATAAGATTAGAGCGATGAATACGCTCGAAACTTTCTGCGAATGCAGCACGAACTCCTTGAAGCATAGGACCTTTAGCTGCCCAGTCGCGCGAAGAGCCGCTGCCGTACATCTTGCCCGCAAGCACTACCAAGGGAATGCCTTCTTCTTGATAATGAGCCGCAGCATCATAGACTGCTTTTATTTGTCCATCAAGAAAGTCTTTGGTCCAGCCACCCTTCTTGCCTTCGGCAAGCTTATTAGTCAGTTTCACGTTAGCAAAGGCACCACGCATCATAACTTCATGGTTACCACGACGTGCTCCATAGGTATTGAACTCAGCAGGTGCTACTCCATGCTCTTCTAAGTAGCGAGCTGCAGGCGAATCATTAGCAATGGAACCAGCTGGCGATATATGATCGGTGGTAATAAAGTCGCCCAAGTTCAAAAGCACACGAGCATTATTAATATCAGCTGGAGCCTTTGCTTCGCGGGTCATGCCATCAAAGTATGGAGCACGACGCACATAGGTCGAATCTGGATCCCATGCAAATACATCGCTTGCTTCCCTACTAAGAGATTGCCAAGCCTCATCGCCAGCAAATAACCCAGCTCCCGCTCGATCAAATATCTCCTTAGTGCAGCAACGCGCAAGAAGGTCTTGAACTTCAGCATTATCAGGCCAAATATCGCGCAAGTATACTTCGGTTCCATCCCCTTTAACCCCTAGTGGCTGAGTTTCGAAATCGAAATCCATGGCGCCTACCAGTGAATAGGCAATTACTAACGCGGGCGCACACAGATAGTTCTGCGACACATCAGGAGAAATACGTCCTTCAAAATTACGATTACCAGAAAGAATGCTTGCAAGCTCAATTTCGGAAGCAATTTCGTGCAAGGCAGGCAATACAGGGCCTGAATTGCCAATGCAGCTCATGCAACCAAAACCGCAGGTATAGAAGCCCAAATCGCGCAGCGCAGGCATTAATCCTGCAGCGTCTAAGATATCTTCAGTAGCGCGAGAACCAGGAGCAAGAATGGTCTTTACCCATGGCTTTGGCTGCAAGCCTGCCGCTGCCGCATTTCGCGCCAGAACACCAGCTGCCAACATCATGCTTGCATCGGTTGCCGTGGTGCAACTCGTTACTGCAGCAATAGCAAGAGCGCCATGGGTTAGCGCATATTTCTCGCCCAACAGTTCAACTTCAACCGTTTTTTGAGTATCAAGGTTTCTTTGAGCACAAATTGCTTCGAAAGATTGTTTTGCTTTTGCCACATCAATGCGATCATGAGGACGAGAGGGACCTGCGACGCTTCGAGTAACGCTCGATAAATCAAGCTCAAGCACCTTAGAGTACACGCGTGTTGGTGCACTCGGATCATTCCAGAAGCCCTGCGCTTTCGCATACGCTTCAACCAACGCAACCTGCTCGGGAGTTCTTCCCGTTAGCTCAAGGTATTCAAGCGTTTTATCATCAACGGGGAATAACGTACACGTTGAGCCGTATTCAGGAGTCATATTAGAAATGCAAGCACGCTGAGTTGCGCTTAAGCTATCAAGACCTTCGCCAAAGCATTCTACAAAGCAGCCCACAACTCCTTCAGCACGAAGCATTTGTGCAAAGGTAAGAGAAACGTCCATTGCACTTACTTCAGGAGAAAGCTTACCCGTAAGTTTTACGCCAATAACACGAGGAACCAACGTAGTAATAGGCTGGCCAAGTGCTGCTGCTTCTGCCTCAATACCGCCAACACCCCATCCCAAAACACCAATACCATTTGCTGTGGGCGTATGGGAATCAGTACCTACTAAAGTGTCGAAATAAGCAACAATTCCCTCTTCGTCTTCGCGAGTCATAACAACTGACGCAAAGCGCTCAATATTGAGCTGGTGGCAAATGCCTGCTCCAGGAGGTACAATGCGTACATTTTCGAAGGATTCCTGCGCCCACTTCAGAAATTCGTAACGTTCTTTATTTCTGTCAAATTCCAATGCCATATTCTGTTCAAGAGCACCTGCACAGCCTGCAACATCGGCAATAACCGAATGATCAATGACCAAATCACAAGGAACCTGAGGATTGATGTTTTTAGGATCTCCCCCTAATTCCATACAGGCTTCACGCATAACCGCAAAGTCAACAAACACAGGAACGCCAGTAAAATCCTGAAACAAAACGCGAGCAGGGCTGAATTCAATTTCATTCCCAACCTCGCCTGCAAGACCCGCCTCCATCAGTCGTTCCGACAATTCCTTGGCTCGTTCATCGCTTGGCGCTAAGCGCAAAATATTTTCCAGAAGAACCGTAAGCGAAAAAGGCAGCTTCTCGTGTCCCTGAATGCCAGAAACGGGATAATACGTATATGTCTTATCTCCCACATTCAGAATCGCTGATCGGTTGTTCATTAGACCCTTCCTTCCCGAGAAGCAACACGCCTCCCGCTTTGGTTCTATAAATATATCTTTACTGCTCTAACGCACCGATAAGTGCATCAGTAAACTGGGTACACGTTGCAGGCTGCTGGTTTGAACCAAGAGCTTTGCAAATGTCAGCTGTTAGAACACTGCCTTCTGCATAAACCTTACGGACCGCTGCCCTTATTCGCTCGGCAATCTCAAGTTCCCCTAAATGATCAAGCATCATAGCAGCCGAAAGAACTTCTGCTGTGGGGTTGCACATATCCTTACCTGCAATATCAGGTGCAGAACCATGCACTGCTTCAAAGATGGCATATTCAGAACCGATATTTGCGCCTGGCGCAATTCCCAAACCGCCAACAAGGCCAGCGCAAAGATCACTTGCGATATCGCCATATAGATTAGGGAAAACAATAACGTCAAACTGAGAAGGATCCATAACAATATTCATACAGAACGCGTCAATAATATTGTCGTTAAATTCAACTTTTCCTTCGTATTCTTTTGCAACCTCACGCGCAACCTTCAAAAACAAACCATCAGAATACTTCATGATATTTGCTTTATGAGCTGCGGTAACCTTCTTGCGACCATGCTTCAAGGCGTACTCGAAAGCGAAGCGAACAATATTTTGTGTTGCGGTAACAGAAATAGGCTTGATAGAAATGCCTGAATCAGGACGAATGGTTCCCGCATTGTGATCTTTGCAAAAAGCAATAAGATCTGCCGCTTCAGAACTACCCTCTTCAAATTCGATACCCGCATACAGGTCTTCCGAATTTTCGCGAACCACTACCAAATCAACGCCATCATAACGACCGCCTGCTCCTGGAATAGACATGACAGGACGAAGGCATACATTTAAATCAAGAGTTTTACGCAAAGCAACATTTACGCTACGAAAACCTGTTCCTACAGGAGTAGTGATAGGACCTTTGATGGCAACTTTATTGCGACGAACAGCTTCAATGGTGCTTTCAGGTAAAGGAGTTCCACAGGAATCCATCATATGAGCGCCAGCTTCAGCAATCTCCCACTCAATATCAGCTCCAGCCGCTCGTACTACACGCTGCATAGCGGAAGTTGTTTCTGGACCAATACCATCTCCAGGAATCAACGTAACGGTATGCTTTGCCATCGAATCACTCCTTAGTAATCGTAGAAAAAGCCTTACAAATGCATCTCTTGCTCAGTTGGTGTACCGCTGCCTGCATATTTAGGGTGCACCTAGAACACGTAGCATACGCATTCAGCGCATATACTCAACACGCTTTGAGATACTCTTTGATAGTGTAGCTTTGTAGCGCTCTATCATAGTGGAGTATGAAGAAATGTAACGTAGATTTCTCTACACGGACACATACACAGGATAACTGTGCAACAAAAAGGCGAACGGGTATCTGTTCGCCTACAATCTAACACGTAGCCTATTCGGTTCAAACGTTAGCGCACTGCCCTAGGAAAGATTGTCGATAATTTGCTGACTGCGACGCTTCAGAGCACCTTTGCCATGTTGGGCATCAAAAGCGACACGCTCTTTAAGGCCTTCTTTCACTTCAGGAGCAAGCTTGCCCGCAGAAAAAGCAATAATTGCTACGAGCATATCCTGATATTCATAGTCGCCGTGATAGCACTGAATAGCTTCATCTAAGAGCGGCCATACTTTTTGAGAGCGGTTTTCAGTAGTTGCCCCTAAAGCACACAAAAAACGTAGAGCAGCAAGACGAACGAAACCGTTATCTTCATCAAAGAGTGCGGTTTCTGCCCCCGCGATACCTTTATCGCAAGTACGCGACTCAAAAGGAACCAGCTCAGTTAATACATCAAGAGATTCCCATCGAGTTTGTGCTTCTGGACGATTGAGCGCATCAATAAAATCGTTAGCATAAGAAACAAGGGCTTCAGGATTGATTTTTGCTACCTGAGCAAGCACAGAAGCGGCATTTTGGCGATCACGACGCGTTGATCCTGATAAAGCAAGAACAACTTCTTTGATCAAATCCTCGGACTGAAGAAGTTGTACTGCAAGATCTTTTGCGCTCTGCGTTTTTTCGCTCATGAAGTTCCTCCGATCGGTGCCAAGGCACCTGTTACGTATGCAATCCTCTGTAAATACAGTGCATGCAGCCTGAAAGCATCAATATTTATAAAAGTTAATTATCACATTTTATTATAGTCGCAATGCAAAAAACTTCGAGGAGTATCGGTAGTCGAAAACGTCAAATCAACAAAGGACATAACCCTATTCTTTGCAGGCTTCCGCAAAATAATCTATAAGAAATTTCTTGAGCGCATCAACCTTAGGCGAAGAAGGCGCGTTTTCTGGCACACGCAAATAGAGGTAGCGCGTTCGTTTAACATCGCTCAAAGGAACATAGACTAAATCGTCTCTGCTGTCGTTTGCCCAGGTTACTACTGGTGCAAGCGTAATTCCTACTCCGCGAGCTACCAATTCTTGAATCTGTATATAAGATTGGTTTTCCATATACAAATTTGGACTAAAACCTGCTTCCTGGAACATACTGTCCACAATGTTTCGTAACGAACCTACGCAATTAACGATGAAAGGCTCATTTACCAAATCTGCCAGCGCTACCGACTTTTTAGTAGCGTAAGGCGAATCCTTTGATACAAGAAGAGAAATTTTTTCTCTTCCCAATAGCGTATATTCGCCCCCTTGATGATATTTCGGAGACGCGAAGAAAATAAGATGTGGTATTTCTTCGGTATATTCGGTCTTTTTCGAATCGCTTACACGCAGAAGTACTCGTGGATGCATTTCTTTAAAACGCATAAGGATCGTTTCGTTGTTTCCCATAGGAACAGGAGCGTACAACGTAATAACATGCTCTTTTTTCTTTTGATATAGCTCGACCTCAAGAGAAACTCTATCGAGTGCATTGAGCGCCGTATTGGCGCAGCGAAGGGCAATTTTACCCGCGTCATTCAAAACAAGCGTTCTTCCCTTTCTATCAAAAAGTTGAACACCTGTTTCCTCTTCAATCTGACGCAACGCACGAGAAAGAGAGGGCTGTGAAATATGAAGCTTATCTGCTGCTTCACTCATGGTTTTTGATTCAGCAATTGCTTTAAAGTAATACAACTGATGAAAGTCCATTTGTCCCCCTCTTTTCGTTTGTAGGTGTAATACAGAGGCCCTGCAGACCGCAGTCTGCAGGGCCTTAATTTGGCTAGTGACTATTCCTCTGGGAACAATTCATCCAAGATTTCCTGAGTTGGCATCTTAACGCCGTACCAAATTTCTTCACCGGTAGCAGCTTGCTCGATCATCATGCCAATACCGCCGATAATCTTGCAGCCCTTTGCCTCAGCATCTTTGAGGATCTGGGTCATGCGAGGATGATAAACAGCGTCAGCTACAACCATACCTTCTTTGATAAGTTCAGCAGGTACTGGAGTTTGACCAGCGCTGTCGCCCATACCAACAGGAGTAGCATTGATAAGAATATCAGACTCAGCAATAGCTTCCTTCATTTCATCCTTATTTTCAAAAGCATGAAGAATCATTTCTGCGCCTGTCTTTTCCTGAACGCGAGGAAGAAGATCAGTTGCACGAGTGTAAGAAGGACCACCTTCACGTGCAAATACATGCACCTTCTTGGCACCATCAAGAGCAGCCTGAACCAAAATTGCAGAACCTGCACCACCAGGGCCAACTACCGTAATGGTTTTGCCTTCAATTTCTTCGCCATGATTACGGATGTTCTGCATCATGCCAGTACCATCGGTGTTATGACCGGTGATCCTGCCGTCTTCTTCCTTCTTCAAGACGTTTACCGCACCCATCAGCTCTGCACTGTCTGAAAGACCGTCAAGCAAAGGAATAATAGCTTGCTTGCACGGCATGGTTACGTTGCTACCATCCCAGCCGTCCATGCGCTTCATAGCAGCAATGATGTCGGGCAGATCATCTTGCTTAACATCAAACACGATGTAGATAGAGTCTACGCCCAACTTTTCAAAGGAAAGGTTGTGAGTAGCTGGTGACATCGAGTGACGAATTGGGCTACCCAGCAAGCTGATAAGGTGGGTATGACCACTGATTTGAATTTTCTCTGGCATAATTATTCCCTCTTTCTCCTTGTGTACCTTATTTTTAGTCTAAAACCTAGAAACTAACTTCATTTATGCAAATACTTCGTGTAAGTCATCCATGATGCGAATAGCTTGCTTTACCTGAACCTGACCAGGTGCAGAAGCCTTTTCGAGCGAGCAGAATGTAATACCAGATCCAAACAGCTCTCCAGCCAAGCGGGTAATGCTTCCTTCACGACCCATTGCCATAGTCAACAGAGGTTTGTCGCTGTGAATATGAGACATTTCTTCGGTTGCGGCCAAAAGCTTCAGCGCATCTTGAGCACTATTTGCCATGGTTGCAATCTTAGGAATATCAGCACCCAAATCCGCCATATGAGTAAGAAGGTTTACCATCCATTCAACCGAAGGAGTTCCTGCAAAGTTGTGATAAGAAATAACGGTCTTTACGTTATGTTTCTTTGCACATTCAACCAATTCGAGAACAGCGGCATCGCCAATCCAGGTTTCAATATCAACCAAGTCCACTGCCTCAGCCTCAATGATTGCCTTATTAAGTGCAACATATTCCTCTACAGGAATCGTAAGCTGACCGCCTTGGCTCGTAGAACGGAACGTAAATAAATAAGGATTATTAGGAAGTGCTTTACCAATTTCTTTAGAATGTTCTGCCATCTTTTGTGGGTCATGTACATCTGCTGCAAAATCGCCACGCCACTCAAAGCATTCAACGCCAGACTCGATACCCTTTGCGATTAATTCAATGTTTTCGTCAACCTGAGCGCCCATAAGAGAAATGATTGTCTTTGGACGACCTTCCCCAAGTTTGATCCCTTTAATATCAAGTGCCTGAACCATATTTCCTCCTGGAATGAAAACCTTTAACTAAGATACTTACCTATCAACAATTCGTATATTATCGTTAAATTGATTAGCAGATTATATAGTTTAAGTATCTCTTTATTACATTTGAGGTATATATTTCAGCTTTTGCGTATGCCTTATGCATCAATTAAGGTATATCGAGATTTTGGCTAAAGAAAAGCAGTTTGCTGCAGATTAAAAAAAGAATCTGTATTGCCTTACAGCCAATGAAGGATAACGATTTATTGTTCAAAAGCCCCTAATTAACAGCTCAGAATATATGCAACAAAAAAAGGCGCCTCCTTTACGGAGACGCCTTAACGTCATAACGGTAAACGAAATACGTTACTCAGCAGTGGTGTATTCGCGATTTACAGAGCTATCAACAGGAACGCCAGGGCCCATAGTAGAAGTAACCGTAACGGACTTTACATACTTACCCTTAGCAGCTGCTGGCTTCATGCGAAGAATTTCGTCATATACAGCGCCGTAGTTTTCAGCAAGCTGCTCAGCAGTGAAGGAGCACTTACCGATAATTACATGGCAGATACCATAACGGTCAGCACGATACTCAACACGGCCACCCTTAAGCTCTTTAATTGCCTTAGCAACATCTGGAGTAACGGTACCAAGCTTAGGATTAGGCATCAAGCCACGAGGACCAAGAACCTTACCAAGACGGCCAACCTTAGCCATCTGGTCTGGAGTAGCAACCGTAGCGTCAAAGTCAAGCTTGCCAGCCTGAATGTCAGCTACCAAGTCGTCAGAACCTACAGTGTCAGCGCCTGCTTCTTCTGCAGCACGAGCAGCATCGCCTTCAGCAAAAACTGCAACACGTACAGTCTTACCGGAGCCGTTAGGAAGGCTTACTGTGCCACGAAGCTGCTGATCTGCCTGACGGGTGTCAATACCCAGACGGAAATGAGCCTCTACAGTTTCATCAAAGTTAGCAGGATGAATTTCCTTAACTAAAGCAAGAGCAGAAAGTGGAGCATAGTTCTTGCCTGCTTCGATTTTGGCCTTAGCCTCATCATATTTCTTAGACATTAATAATTCCTTTCGTGGTATGGCGAGTATGTTCTACTCTTCCACCTATCAGCTAGTACAGTATGCACGAGCTGGTTTTAATAACAGATAAAGCTGCTAAATTATTCAGCAGATTCGCCCTGGAGCAAAGCAGCCAAACGACGGGTAACCTTGTACTCCTTCTTAGGAGCGCGGCCTTCGATGGTAACACCCATGGAACGTGCAGTACCAGCAACGATTTCCATAGCTGCTTCGATGGTGTTTGCATTCAGGTCAGGCATTTTAATCTCAGCAATTTCACGAAGCTGATCTTCAGTGAGCTGACCAACCTTCTTGAGCTGAGGAATACCAGAACCACCCTTGATACCAAGCTTTTCCTTAATAAGGAATGCAGCTGGAGGGGTCTTCAATACGAAGTCAAAGGTCTTGTCTTCGTATACGGTGATTTCTACAGGAATGATAGTGCCTGCTTTGTCCTGCGTTGCAGCATTGAATGCCTGGCAGAACTGCATAATGTTTACACCCTGAGCGCCCAATGCAGGACCTACAGGAGGTGCGGGATTTGCAGCACCAGCTGGAATCTGGAGCTTAACGAAACCGCTTACGTTTTTATCAGCCATTTCAGTTGCTTCCTTTCGACTGAAATAATTTGCTTACCGTTCTATGACAAGCGATTTTCGTGAGAAGCCCCGTCCACATACGGGCACGAAATCGCATTGTTGTCAAAATTAAATGTTTGCTACCTGATCGAAGGAAAGTTCTACTGGTGTTTCACGACCAAAGATAGAAACAAGAACTTTAACCTTACCAGCTTCAGGAGAAACCTCAGAAACCACGCCATCAAACTCAGCAAGAGGACCTGAAACAACCTTAACTGACTGACCAACCTCAAGGTTAGTGGAAGTCTTCTTAGGTGCCTCACGAGACGTGCGCTTCATGATCTTGTTATATTCTTCGCGAGTAAGAGGAGCTGGATTTCCCTGACTACCCACAAAGCCTGTAACACCAGGAGTGTTACGAACCGCAGCCCAGCTGCGATCATCAAGTTCCATGCGGACAAGCACATAACCAGGAAATACTTTCTTATCGCTTTCCACACGACGTCCGCCTTCTTTAATTTCCGTAACCGTTTCAGTTGGAATTTCGATAGCGAACACATTGTTTTCGAGACCCATAGTTTCAATACGTGTCTCTAAGTTTTTCTTCACCTTATTCTCGTAACCTGAATAGGTGTGAAGTACATACCATTTCTTCGTCATGGATTAAGCCCCCAAACCAGAAATAGCCATAAGAATCGGGGTAACTACCCAGTCGTCCAAAACGACAACAAATACACCGAAGAACAGCAACGCCACAATTACAACGCCCGTCCACTGCAAAACTTCTTGCTTGGTAGGCCATGTAACACGACGCATTTCAGAACGAACTTCAGAAAGGAAAGCAAAACGCTTCTTCTTTGGCTTCTCTGCCTTCTTTGGCTTCGATGCGGGTGTAGAAGATGCTTGCGTGGCCTTTGCGGGAGACTTCTTAAAACCAAAACGCTTTTTTGGTTGCTCCTCAACAACTACCGGAGTAGCCTCAGCCTGCTTTGCGCGCTCTTTTTTAGCTGCACGATTGGCAGACGCTTTCGCTCTCTGTGTTTTAGACTTCTTTGCCATACAACTTTCCTGCTCTGGAAATTACTACTCTATACGCCAAATAAGCAGCCCATGAGCTGCTCATTAACAAGCTGGCAGGCCAGGAGGGACTCGAACCCCCAACATGCGGTTTTGGAGACCGCCGCTCTACCAATTGGAGCTACTGGCCTATATATTGCCTAATCTTAGCGAGTTTCTTTATGCAATGTGTGATGTCCACACCATTTGCAATATTTCTTGAACTCAATACGATCGGGATTGTTCTGCTTGTTCTTCTTGGTCGTATAATTTCGACGCTTGCATTCAGTGCATGCAAGAGTGACCAAAGTACGCATCAATACTCCTTAACTTACCTAGTAGCATTCTTGCCATTGCATCATGATCAATCAAGAGGGAGTCCGTCCGAAGACGAACTCCCTAAAGAATTCAAAAGGTAGATCAATCGTTGTTATTTGATGATCTTGGTTACACGACCGGAACCAACGGTGCGACCACCTTCACGGATAGCGAAGCGAAGGCCTTCTTCCATAGCGATTGGATGAATGAGTTCGCCGCGGAGCTCAACGTTGTCGCCAGGCATAACCATTTCGGTGCCCTCTGGAAGATGTGCAACACCAGTAACGTCGGTGGTGCGGAAGTAGAACTGTGGACGATAGCCATCGAAGAATGGGGTGTGACGTCCGCCTTCTTCCTTGGTAAGGATGTAAACCTGACCAACGAACTCAGAGTGAGGGGTAACAGAACCTGGCTTTGCAAGTACCTGGCCGCGAACGATGTCTTCGCGCTTAACGCCACGGAGCAAGCAGCCGATGTTGTCGCCAGCCTGAGCTTCGTCGAGCAGCTTACGGAACATTTCGATACCGGTGCAAACCGTCTTTTCGGTTTCCTTGATACCAACGATTTCGAGTTCGTCGTTTACATGGAGAACACCGCGCTCTACACGACCAGTAGCTACGGTACCACGGCCAGTAATGGTCATGGTGTCTTCAACAGCCATCAAGAATGGCTTGTCTACGTCACGCTCTGGGGTAGGAATGTAGGAGTCTACAGCGTCCATGAGCTCCCAAATCTTTTCCTGCCATTCTGCGTCGCCCTCGAGAGCCTTCAAAGCAGAACCACGGATGATTGGGGTGTCGTCTCCTGGGAATTCATAGCTGTTGAGAAGTTCGCGAACTTCCATCTCAACGAGCTCGAGGAGCTCTTCGTCGTCAACCATGTCGCACTTGTTCAGGAAAACAACGATGTAAGGTACGCCTACCTGACGAGCAAGCAGGATGTGCTCGCGGGTCTGAGCCATAGGGCCGTCGGTAGCAGCGATTACGAGGATAGCACCGTCCATCTGAGCAGCACCGGTGATCATGTTCTTTACATAGTCAGCGTGGCCTGGGCAGTCAACGTGTGCGTAGTGACGGGTGTCAGTTTCATACTCAATGTGAGCAATGGAGATGGTAATACCGCGTTCGCGCTCTTCAGGAGCCTTATCGATGTCTTCAAATGCGGTGAAGTCTGCGGTAGCAGTACCGTGAGAACCGTCGTTAGAAGACAGGGTCTTGGAGATCGCAGCGGTCAGCGTGGTCTTGCCGTGGTCAACGTGGCCAATAGTACCAATGTTAACATGTGGCTTAGTACGCTCGAACTTTTCCTTAGCCATTATTCCTCCTAGTTTGTTGGAAGGCGCGTTCTTTTGAACGCTAAACGATAAAAGTAAAAGCTTACCGTGCGTAAGCGGAAAATTTGGTAGCGGTGACTGGATTCGAACCAGTGACGCCACGGGTATGAACCGTGCTCTAACCAACTGAGCTACACCGCCATATAACTGGTGCCCACAAGCAGACTCGAACTGCTGACCTCTTCGTTACCAACGAAGTGCTCTACCGACTGAGCTATGTGGGCGAGATGGTGGGAGTGCAAGGATTCGAACCTTGGAAGGCTGAGCCAACGGATTTACAGTCCGTCCCATTTGACCGCTCTGGAACACTCCCGAATTCGCTTGTGATCATGTGCAATTTTCAAGCTGCTGCCTGCCAGAAAGTGCCGGAGCACTTCAAGCGAGCAAAAGGATAATACGCTAGTAATTGCGCCCTGTCAACGCCTTACACGCCACCGGGTATATCCATTCCACAATTTGCTCACTTTCCCCTCTTTATTGGGTCATAATACCAGGTAAATTTAACTTTTCTTCATTTGAATTTCAAACAAAAATTGGTCAGAACTTTGCCGTCCTGACCAATTTTAGAAAAAATATTTTTGAGAAAATTCTTCTCGAATGGCACTAATTGCGCCTTAATGAATGATTTTTGGCTTCAAATTAGCAATCCGCATCCAAATAAGAATCAAATTCATCGGTAATTTCCTTTGAAGGCTCTTCAGTCATAAGCGATACCACGATGATTGAAACCAAACTTAAAACAAAAGCAGGAAGCAATTCATAGATAGCAAAGATTCCGCCCAATGGAGCAATAAAGGTATTCCAAACCAATACCGTTACTGCACCAACGATCATGCCCGCAAGAGCGCCCTTCAAATTGGTTCGACGCCAATAGAGACTCATAATCATTAAAGGACCAAACGAAGCACCAAAGCCCGCCCACGCATACGACACTACCTGGAAGATCGATGAATTTTCGTCTAACGCAATAACAATGCCAAAGATCAAGATAACCACAAGCGTAAGACGAGCCACGATCATTACCTGGGCATCAGTTGCATCTTTTTTTATAAGACCGCGATAAATGTTTTCCGCAACAGCAGAACCAGAAATGAGCAAATAGGAAGAAGAGGAAGACATCGAAGCAGCGAAAATACCCGACACTACCAAACCACACATAAAGGACGGCAGCAGCATATTCGAAAGAACGATAAAGATATTTTCAGCTGATGCCTGAGACAAGAATTCAGTAGGAATAACTGCCCTACCAATAAGACCAATACATACTGCAGTGCTCAAAGAAATAACTACCCAAACCGTAGCGATGCGACGAGACTTAGTAAGCTCAAAAGAATGGGTCGCACTCATAAAGCGAACGAGAACCTGAGGCATACCGAAATAGCCCAAGCCCCAAGCAAGACCAGAAATAATGGTTACCATGCCATAATCAGCAGCTGCACCAAACAAAGGCATACCATCTTGAACTACCTGCAAACCATTTTCATCAAGAATTGGATTTGAAATCTGTGTTCCTGACAGGAATCCTGGAATGTTTTGAAGGAAAGCCACAGTGTTATCGATGCCGCCTGCCTGAGCAACACTACCGACAAAAACGATTACCAAAGCGCTTACCATCAAAGTGCCCTGAATCAGGTCGGTAGTACAAACAGAAAGATAACCACCTACAAAGGTATACAAGAACACGATAAGAGCACCGAGCACCATCATCGTTGCGTAATCAAGGCCAAATAGCGTAGAGAAAAGCTTACCAACAGTAACAAAGCAGCTTCCTACATAAATACTAAAGAACAACAGAATGATAAGTGCTGCAATGGTCATCAAGATGTTCTTGTTGTCGTGAAAACGGTTAGAGAAATAGTCAGGCAACGTAATGGAGTTGTTTGCCACTTCCGAATATTTACGCAAGCGTTTAGAAATAAACAACCAATTAAGGTATGTACCAATAGCCAAGCCAATTGCGGTCCACATAGCATCCGAAGCGCCTGTGAAATACGCAACGCCAGGAAGACCCATCAACAACCAACCAGACATGTCTGATGCCTCGGCCGACAAAGCAGTAAGCCATGGCCCTAGCCTACGACCACCTAAAAAGTACGCCTCAGTTGATTGGTTGGATTTCTTGGCATAAATAAAGCCAATTACCACTACAACCACAAAATAAATGAGCATTGCAAGCAATACCCAGAAGTCATGAGAAACCATAATCATCGCTTTCTATTTAGTATGCTGGAGTGCAGGAATTATACGGCAAAGCGCGCTTCTCTGTCGCCCAGAGCTCTAATACCGTTTCGATAGACAGGTTGAACGGAAGATTTTGGGTAAAGCAAAAGACCTTTCAAAAATCACAATTCCTTCGATTCGCATCTTCGTTCAGACGGCCAAACATCAGGAAAATAAACAGAAAGATTCGCAAAATCCGCTTTCAACAAAATTGATAATTTGGGTAAATATTTAAATCGTTAATCTATTAACTTTACGAATATTAAACAAGCAAATTGAACGTAAAATCACGTCGCTTTATGACCAACAATCCTTGGGCTATTTATAAAAACAACGATCCAATCGAAATCAAGAATTGATCCCGATTGGAGCAGTTGCACCTTGATAGCTCAATATAAGGATATTTGTCTAAGGTATCCAGGAATTGATTAACTAAGCGTTTTTCTTTTCGCGACAATAACGATCTACCACATCAATAAAAGTAGCAACAGCTTGTGGTTGTCTAATATGAGCCTTAGAACATAAATACATCTGATGGAAGTCTTTAGGCGCTTCTTCTATTTCTATCAATTTAATATCGTCGTGATAGGAATTAAGAAGCCAAGAACGGCAAGCAATAGCCATAATATCGGGACTTCCAGAAACGATAGAAGCGAGAGTGATCTCGTCGGTGTAGAGATAATCGATGAGCAAACTATAGCCCTTAACTAAGTTAGTAAGCTCGGATGCTAAAGGGCCCGTTAAGCTATAAGAAATAAGGTAATGATCCTTTAATTCTTCAAGCGACAAACTATCGCGCTTAGCGAAAGGATGAAGTCGATTTACCACTAATACAGCACGTTGGCTCCATGCAGGCTTAAAGGAAATCTCTGAGTCTTCACCCATAGTTCCACAGAAAGCAACATCGACAAGACCATTCTTAATATCTTTAAGCAATTCTGGCGTAGTCGATTGCTTGACGTTTAGACGAACATTGCCGTGGGTTTGGACGCGAAAACGACTAATAATTTCCGACCAATCTTTGTCTTGAACCGAAAAAACTGTTCCAATAGTGATTTCGCTTTGAGACTGCCCCCCCCCCGTTGCGTTCTTGCAGAATCTTAATTCCGCCATCAACAAAACGAAGGGCTGTTGCAATGTATTCGTAGAAGACTTGACCATCTGTTGTTAAACTGACCGATCCTCGCTTCTTATCAAGCAAAGAGGTATTGAGTTCGCGCTCTAATTTAGTAATTGCAAGCGACAAAGTAGAAGGGGTAATGGCAAGTTTTTCTGCTGTAGCAGTACGGCTTTTCGTTTCTACCAGAGTCTTGAAATAATAAAGATGATCAAGATTCATACCCTTCTCCTTACTTTTTAACGATGACTACCGAAGTTTATGTATTAATACATAAACACGGAAATAGTACCGCGGAGATTTTATTGCCGCAACGCTAGATTTTCTATTCCACTAATTGCTTAAAGCTGTAAAGCCCGCCCAGAGATCGAGCATTTGCAGCTAGAAGATTTCCCGAACTTCCTATTCTCTACAAGCAATATTTAGCTTCACCAGACTTTTCCTTTGAGAGCTTCAAGGTCAGCTGACGCGTATTACGCAAGCCCTACTTGTTTTGCATGAGGGGTTTTACAGCAAACAAGTATGAAAAGGAGGATTCATGAAGGGACTCGAAGGAATTAAGGTAATCGATTTAACCAGTTACGTTGCTGCCCCTGCTAGCCCACGCATTCTTGGCGAAATGGGAGCAACGGTTTACAAAATCGAACCAGAATCGGGAGATGAATATCGCACCAACGCGCCTGGCTTCGGTATGAAGAAAACTGATATCGATGACCCATCTTTTGATTTTGCCTCTATGAACAAGATATTTGTAAGTATCAATTTGAAATCCGAAGAAGGCAGCGAGCTCATGGAAAAGATGCTTGCTGACGCAGATATCTTAATTACAAGTTTCCGCGATAAAGCTCTTAAAAAGCTTGGTTTAGATTGGGAAGCGGTTCACGAACGTCACCCCCATTTAGTTTGGGCACAAATGCGCGGCTATGGCGAATTCGGCCCCGACAAAAACACAAAAGGTTTCGATGCAACAGCTTATGCCGCACGAGGTGGCTGGTTTGCATGCCTGCCCCAAGCAGGAGAACATTACCAACCAATTAATTGGCCTGCCGCAATGGGCGACTGGAATGCATCACTTGCCTTAACTGCAGGTGTTTTGGCTGCACTTGCCCGCAAAGACCGCACAGGCGAAGGCGACAAGGTAACCGTCACCTTGCATCATGCCGCACTTTGGCCTATGCAAATGATGCTTGGTGGAACTCAATTCGGAGACAAGTGGCCAAAATCCCGCTACAACGTAACTTGCCCCACAAACAACACCTATCAAACCAAAGATGGTGTTTGGTTCATTATTTGCTACGGAAGCTACGATCTCTTCTATGACCATACCATGCGCACTATCGGTCTTGACGACATGGTAGGAAACGAACGCTACAACAAAAACGCTGAGATTAATGATGGATCTGGACGAAACGAAGAAGTAGTTCGCATCATAGAAAAGCAGTTCCTTACTAAAACCTGGGCTGAATGGGAGCCTATTTTCAAGGCAAATGAAATCCCTTACGAAAAACTGTATCTACCAGAAGATATCCTGGCGGACGAAGAAGTATATGCCAGCGATATTCTTCGCAAAGTTCACTATGACGCATTCGGTGAAAAAGCAATCCCGACATCTCCTATTCGTTTAGACAGCATGGGAGATCCCGTTCTTCACAAAAGTCGTCCTATTGGCTATGACACCGCAAAGGTCATGCATGAATACGGCTATTCAGATGAAGACATTCAGCGCATGGACGGTGAAGCCGTGACCTGTTACCACGGCCCCGATCTACCCGATTCAGTTTTTGAGCCAAGCTACGGTCCGCGTTCAAAGCGAGACTAAGCAAACAGGTGCCGTGGTCCACCCAATTCCCATACATCTTCCCACGGCACCTCCCCACACATAAATCCCAAACGGGTCATCCCGGCTAGCGAGTCTGCACATGGGGGAAGCTTAAATAAGCTGCAACTTGCTAGCCGATGACGATATATAAATTGCAAGGAGGAGGAAAAATGTCAGCACAAAAAATTGCGCGACAAGGCCTTACCTGGAGGCACGTTGGCGTTGTTATCACGATGTGCTTAACGCTGTTTACCGCCGTTGGCATTATCTTTACTGCTGCAGGTCTTTGCTATCGTCCTGTATCTGAACACTTCGGCGTACAGACGTCTCAGGTATCGCTCTACATTACCTTCGTATACCTAGGTCAATGTATCGGTGCAGCACCTATGGCAAAGTTCTTTGATAAGTTCAACGCTAAATCAGTTTGTGTAGTTGCAGCACTGATGGTAGCTATCCCTTACATGGGCTTCACTGTTTATCCTGCAATTTGGTGCTACTGGGTAGCAGGCTTCATTATTGGCCTTGGCTTGGTTTGCATCGAATTCACGATGACTGCAGGTATCTTAAGCCGTTGGTTCCATACTAACTACGGTACCGTAACTGGTCTGTGCTTTGCTTTCACTGGTATTGGTGGCATGGTTTGGAATATTGTTGGCCAGTTCGTTCTCGGTCCTGATCTGCTTGGATGGCGCACCCTTTATATGGTATTTGGCATTGCAATCTGCATCGGTACCATTCCTTTCATTGCTTTCTTTGTAAAGCGTACTCCACAGGAATGCGGCACCCTTCCTTATGGTATGCCTCTCGATGCAGCTGCAATGGAAGAAGAGCTCGCAGCTGAAGCAGAACAGAAAGCTATCGTAGAGCCTGGTTGGTTAGGTAAAGAAATCATCACTAAGCCATTCTTCTGGACGTTAGTATTAGGCGCTGGCTTACTGAATACCCTTACCACCATGACTCAGCTGTTCGCAACTTACACTCAGTTCCTTGGACATGATGGTTGGGGCGGTCAAGCTCTAGTCGGATTGCTCCTGCTTTCAGGTACTCTTGAAGCCTTTGTAAGCGGCGGTCAGGCAGGCGGTAAGGTTCTCGTTGGTTTTATCGAATCACGTTCTTTGATCGCTGCACAATTGCTCGGTTACTTCGGTGGCGTAATTGGCCTTCTGATGATGTGGTGGATTCCACAGATCTTTGGAGAAGCAGGCATTTGGCCTATGTTCTTCGGCGGCTTGTTCTTCGGCTTGACCTATGCATGTTCGACCGCAATGTTGCCATACCTTTGCCGCCAGATCGCTGGTGGTCGTGAATTCGACAAGATTTATTCTTGGATGATCACCATCTTTAACGGCATCGGTGCTATCGGTGCAACTGGTTGGGCTGTTGTTTCTGAGCAGTTTGGCTGGACTGGCTTCTTCGTTGGTGGCCTCATCGTTTTGACCATCACCTTCGGTCTCCTTATTTACACCTGGCTTGCAGGCGATAAAGCTCGTAAAGCTGCTTGGTATAAGAGTGACGAAGAACTGGCAAAAGAGGCTGCAGAGGCACACATTCACGCAAAGGCGTAGAAACTTTTTGAGTTTGCAAGTGTATCCCCCTAATTTGTAATTACTCACATAAACGCACCTCCCGAACTAATTCGGGAGGTGCGGGATAAGGAAAACCATGGGCGACAAAATTGATTTCAACCTTTTGGCAATAGTTCTTAATGCTGGTGTTTCTGTAATTTTGCTGGGCGGCCTTATCTTAGGAATCAACCCTGCTCAGTTAATTATGATCGGTGTTCTTGGTTACGGAATGAGCATTCTGTTTCGTAGAATCGCTCGTAACCAAGCAGGCACAGCCCCGAAGAACAAATCTTCCAAAAGACGTTAACTATATCCCCCATTAGATAACCCGCATTTTCTCATTTGCATGTTTTTAAGCACTTTATGTAGGTGCCTTTGATTCGTGCGCCCTTTTCGCCCAATCTTAAAGGAGTTACTCATGCAAAAACCATTCGAAAATCTGGTTGTAGTAGACCTTTCTCGCTATTTATTAGGAGCTTACGTAAGCTTGTATTTCGCAGATTTGGGTGCACGCGTTATTAAAGTGGAAGACACCAAGACTGGCGATTTAGTACGTGGTGAACATCCTCAAATCAATGGCGAAAGCTATTATCATTACGCATTAAATCGCAACAAAGAAAGTGTTTCGTTTAATCTGAAAGATCCCGAAGTTCAGGCACGCTTTTACGATCTAATCAAAAAAGCTGACGTATTAGTAGAAAACTATCGACCTGGTGTTGCAAAACGCTTGGGAATTGACTTTGAAACACTTCACGAAATAAACCCACAACTGGTGTATGTGTCATTTTCTGCTTACGGACAAAATGACCCTCGCAGTCTTGATGCCCTTCATGACATAAATATTGTTGCTAAAACCGGCTATTACGATCTAACGAAAGGTGCCGTTGCTCTTCTCCAACCAGCAGACCTTTCTGCGGCTATGGTGGGTCTCCAAGGCGCACTGACTGGCTTAATCGCTAGAGAAAAAGCTGGCGGAACCCATATTGATGTTTCTATGTATGATTCACTAATTTGGTGGAATGCAATGCTTGATAGCCGCTGGTTTTTCTATGGCAAAAAACTTACTTCAGAAATGCGCGAATATCCTTCTGTCGGCTACAACATTTATTACACCAAAGATGGTCGCATGATGTCGTTTGGTTTATATGAACACAATTATTGGAACCAATTCTGTGACGATATCAAGAGACCTGATTTGTACGACATGCTCAAAGACACGCCAGAAGAAAACCCCACCGCATATGAAGCTATTGTTGAATTAGTTAAATCAAAAACTTACGACGAATGGATTGAATGGCTTGCAGATAAACCTTACGCTATCGCACCTTGCCTAAACAAGACAGAAGCGATAGAGCTTGCCATGGAAACCAATCCACATATGCTGAATTACGTGGACTTTCCACGCTTTGGCACCGCACTTCAAACTAACACACCGCATGTTATTGGTGATATGCGCTCAAACCTTCAAGAAGCCAAAGAGCCGGCCGAATTGGGTGAATCTACGCGCTCTATTTTAAGTTGGCTCGGTTCGTCAGAGGAAGAAATCGAAGCAATGATTGAACGAGGAGCTGTAAAAGTAAACAAGTAAGCACACACTCTTAATGTAATTTCAACACCCCCATGCGACACCCTTTCTGTCGCATCTCAATAGAAACACGCCATCTCCACCCTCTCTCCTAGCAATGGCGTGTTTCTTCTTATTCACAGGCATCTTTTACGATGCATATTTGCCGAAAGAAAAGTTTCTTGTCGAGTGTTTTGCGAGCATCAGCTTCAACCTCTATACTGAAACAGTTCGAGAAATAACAATTCGCAAACGGAAGGAAGCATAATGCCCACGTACGCGGAAATGGGAAAAGAAGAGCTTACTACGCTCAAGACCGCATTAACCGAAGAATACGAAACCTATCGTGCTCAGGGCCTGTCTCTTAACATGGCTCGCGGCAAGCCAGGCAAAGATCAGCTTGATCTAAGCATGCCTTTACTCGATACCCTTTCATCAAACGATGCTTGCACCGCAGCCGATGGCACCGACGTTCGCAACTATGGCGTTGTTGATGGCCTGCCAGAAGCAAAAGAGCTTATGGCAACCATGCTTGATGACAAGCCAGAAAACACCATCGTATTCGGCAATTCAAGCCTCAACATTATGTATGACACCGTAATGCGTTGCTGGGTATTTGGCACCTTAGGATCCACTCCTTGGAGCAAGCTTGATTCCGTGAAATTTGTCTGCCCCGTTCCCGGCTACGACCGTCATTTTGGCGTTACCGAAGCTTTCGGTATCGAAATGGTTACCGTACCCATGACTGAAGATGGTCCTGATATGGATGCAGTAGAAGAATTGGTAGCTAACGATTCTTCTTTCAAGGGCGTTTGGTGCGTTCCAAAATATTCCAATCCTGGTGGTGTTACTTATTCAGATGAGGTTGTTCGTCGCTTAGCTTCCATGAAATGCGCTGCAGAAGATTTCCGCATTTTCTGGGACAACGCCTACACCGTTCATCACCTCTACGACAATCCAGCACAGCAAGATCAGCTACTCGACATCGCTGCAGCTTGCAACGAAGCTGGTAACCCTAACCGCTATTTCAAATTTGCTTCAACTTCAAAGGTAACCTTCCCTGGTGCTGGCCTTGCTGCTATGGCTGCAAGTGCTGACAATATTGCCGATATCAAAAAGCGCATGGGTGCTCAAACCATAGGTCATGACAAGCTCAATCAGCTTCGTCATGTTCGCTTCCTTAAAGACGCTGAGGGCATTGCTGCACACATGGCAAAACATGCTGCAATTCTCCGTCCAAAGTTCGAACTTGTTTTGAAACTTCTTTCTGAAGGCTTCGAAGGTACTGGTTGCGGATCTTGGAGCAATCCTCGTGGCGGTTACTTCATCTCCTTTGACGCTCCCGAAGGAACCGCAAAGCGCATTGTTTCTCTTGCAAAAGAAGCAGGCGTAACCATGACGGGTGCGGGTGCAACCTATCCTTACAAGAACGATCCTAAGGACTCCAATATCCGTATTGCTCCTACCCTTCCTCCCCTGGATGAATTGGAAGCTGCAATGAAGGTATTTGTTTGCTGCGTTAAGCTTGCAACGGTAGAAAAACTGCTTGAAGCATAAATCGCACACAGATACCGCAAATATCATCAAACACAAGCCACGAAAGCCAATCTTTCGTGGCTTTCTTTTGCCTCTAAGCACAACCCCAGCTCCACAACTTCAGCTTCGCCCTTCTGTTCCTGTGTTTTTAGGACTTCAGTATTGTTTTTAAATCCCCTTTCGGTTTTGCATAGTCTTTCGATAAGGTAGTAAGAAAGAGTTTTAGAAAGAAGTTTTTATGCTTATAGATTGCGAACAAGCAAAGAACAGGTTTTTATCCTACGTCGAAGCATATGATGCTACCAATCCTCGCATTGCGTTAAAGATTGAACATTCCCTGCGTGTCGCAGAGCTTTGTCGCGAAATTGCAAAGCGAGAGCACTTCAGCAAAACCGATTGTGATCTAGCGTGGCTTATCGGACTTCTTCATGATATTGGTCGTTTTGAACAGCTTCGTCGCTGGAATACCTTTTCTGACACCAAAAGCGCCAGCCACGCAGCTTTAAGCATAGCGGTATTGTTCGAGGAAAAACCCAATGAAGCACCTTATACGGGCGACATCCGCCTGCGGGCATTTATAACCGACGATGCCGAAGACGAACTTATTTACCAAGCAATTGCGCTTCACAGCGTACTCCACTTGCCCGAAGACCTCACCGACAGACAGCACGCGTTTTGCGCCCTTGTTCGCGATGCTGACAAGTTAGACATTCTTGATACCATGCAATACAGCACCCCAGAAACCATCATGAATTCTACGCTTGAAGAATTGCAGGCAAGCAAATTAAGTCCTGCTGTTATCAACGCTTTTAAAGAGCACCGTTGCGTTAAACGTGAAGAGCGCCTCTATCCTGCCGATTACGTTGTAGGCTTTCTTTGTTTCGTTTTCGAATTGGAATATACAGCAAGCAAAACTATAGCTTCAGAATCAGGTTCAGCGCTCAGCTTGGTTGAGCATCCCTTCGGAATGAAAGATGCCTTCATAAATCCCGACACTCAAGAAGCTTTTAAGTGCATGAAACAGGAATTGAATACCTGGCTTGACCTAGCAGTCTAGACCAAGATTTCTTGCCTTTTCAAAACACACTTCTGCCCTTTTAACATCCTGTTTGCAGCCTGCACCAACTTGGTATAAATACCCTAGACGAAACCACACAACATCCAGCTGAGAAACTTGAAATGATTCCGCTTCCGAACAGCGCAAAAGAAGAGTAAAACACTGTTTCATATCCCCTGGCTGAGCTCGTTTTTCTTGCCATTTAGACCACAGAATAAAGGAATAGTACATTTCAAGTTCGACATCCAAATCCTCAAAAGAGAAAATGTACTCAAAGCAAACCTCTGCCTGCTCAAGATAGCGATATGACGCTCCCTGCAAATATGCCAAATAGCACCACACACCAAGCTCTTTCAAAAGAAGGCGCTCAAGTGATTTCTTACGCACAAACAAATTAGACAAGGATATTTCTTGCGCTTTTCTTTGTTGCTGTAAGGCTTTTGCCAATTCCCTTACAAGAAGCAAAGCGCACTGCAGACCTACAACGCTGCGCTGTTCACGAGCGAAAAGAACTAATTCTTCAGCAGTTTTGCAGGAAGATAATTCTGAAGAAGATAATGTGTTGGCAACAGTATTCATAAAGCACCCCTTCTTGAAAACATCTTTCCTACAACAACCACCAGAATAGATAGCAAATGCGATCTCCAAGATCTGATTACTTACGGCTTAAATTCCAAAAACGCTTTCCAGGCAATTTGTTTAGCATCATCATTGAACAATTTCATAAGAACCCGTATTTCGTTCAAAGTAAGAGTTCCTGGATTTTCTTCTTTTGAACGAAAGGAATTTACTGATTGATACAACGCGCGTGCGCAATCCTCCACAGAGAGGTCAGAAACTATGCGAGCTTCTTCTAGCCAGTTATGCATTTTGACCTCCCTACGACTTTTTACCAGTTTAACTGGTAAAAAGTCACTGTCAATTTCTCTTACCAGTTCGTTTGGTAGAATTTCCACGAGGTGAACCATGCAGAACTTCATTGGTGACAACATAAATGCATTTCGTGTCAACAAAGGCCTAACGCAAACCGATTTTGCCAAAACTACTGGCGTTAGCCAGAGCGCTATATCTGCATGGGAACGAGGTGAAAGCACTCCGCAGGCTCATCATATTCAATCGATCATCGACACCTTCCCTGAGTTGAGCGCAGATGACATCTTAAGTGAAAAATTCGGTTATGCGAAAAAAGTACTCGCTCAACCAAGCGACAAAACAGAGCCCACTATCGAAATACCTCTTTTTGGTTCAATCGCTGCAGGCAAGCCTCTAGAAATGCTTGATGTTAACGAAAAACATCCTTTGCCTGTGTCAATATTCCAAAAACACCCCAATGCTTTTTATCTAAAGGTAACGGGCGAGTCCATGAACCGCGTACTTCCAAACGGGAGTTACGCTTTAATTGATCCCACCCAACGTGAAACACAAGATGGAAGAGTATTTGCCGTCAGTGTAGACAATTCTTCGGCAACTATTAAGCGTATTCATATTTTAGAAGATGGTGCTGGCTTCGAACTTCAACCCGATTCATACGATCCCTCATTCAAGCCAACCATTTTCAAGCATACTGACCAAACCACGCACACCTTAAAAACTATTGGCTTGGTGGTCTGGTACACCATTCCTTACGGACGACCAATTTAGGGTCAATTCAGACCAATGCTAGCTCGACTGCCCTAGGTAAATCACTTGGCTTATACGCCCAAACATCTACCTGATCAAGCTCTCCTTCGCGCCCAAATCCATACGCGCAGCCAACAAAAGGAATACGGGCATATTGCGCTACTTCCTGATCATGAAAGCGATCGCCTACCATCACATGTGGATATATATGATTTACGGCAACCTGCTGATAGATTTTCCATTTCGGAATGTCATTAAATACTTCGGCACAATAGTAAGCACAAAACCACTTATCTAATCCAAAATTACTGCGATGAACATCGCAGTAAGCTATGCGGCAATTACTTAAAAACACTAAATCAAAACCCTGCTGTTTAAGCGCATCAAGGGCCTGCGCAACGCCTTCAAAAAGCTGAGCTTCACCGCGCTTTGTACGACCATCCATTTCTCTACCAACAAGAGCAGCAGCCTGACGCCATACTTCTTCGGGCAAATCTGGGGCAAACGTGGTCCACATTTCTTCAACGGTAAAACCCAGCCACTGGCTAATCCACTCGTCGCTAAATTCATTTGGCTGCTTATAACCTTGTTCAACAAGCCATGCATACGCACTCCGAAAAGCTGGCCCATAGATTGCCATGCTATCGTGAAGCGTGCCGTCAAAATCAAAAAAGATAGTTCCTTTAGGTTCTGGTTGTACGGTAGTTAGCATTGGTTTATATCCCCAATTCCTCAAAAGCTTTCTTCGCCCAAAGAGAATCCTTCAAAACCGAACGACCTACTCCGATAAGATCTGCCTTGCCTTCTTCTAGCAGCCGCTCCGTTGACTGCCCATCACGAACACCGCCCGTTAGAATTACAGGAACAGACACCGCTTCACGAATTGCCTTTGACTCAACCCCGAAATAACCTGGCTCCTTAGATCCATTACCGCGATAACCACAAAGCCCGCCCGATATATCAAGCAAGTCTATGCCTGCTAGTTCCAGAATCTTAGCTGCTGCTACGGCATCATCAACCGTAGAGCCACCTTCCCGATAATCACATGCGCCTAAACGAAGCGCCACTACGAAGTCGAGACCTACCACTTCTCGAACAGCAGCAATTACTTCCCTATGCAAGCGCATACGACCCTCTAGAGTACTTCCCGCATAGACATCATCACGTTTATTGGAAAGCGGAGAATAAAATTGATTGAGTAAATACCCGTGCGCAGAGTGAATTTCTACCCCGTCGTAGCCTGCTTCCTTTACACGACGTGCCGCTTGCGCAAAATCAGAAACAACCTGATCAATTTCTACCTGCGTCATGCTGTGAGCTTCCACTGATTCGCCACGCGTAGTGGTATAGGGCATTCCCGTTGGAGCCGGAGCAGTGCAAGAGCCATCCAAAGCGGAAATTGCTTTACCACCCGCATGATTTATCTGGGCTATTACTTTTGAACCATTGTTGTGAATAACCTCTACCAGTTTTCGTAAGCCAGGAATGTCTTCATCTTTCGAAAGAGACACCTGACCAACGCTTGCCTGACCTATTTTGTTGATATAACTATGCTCCGTAACAACCAAGCCAAAATAGCCGCCCTTGGTTTTTTCGTCGTAGTAATCGCAAAGTGCCTGACTAACCTCGCCTTCGCCAATCGACTTTTCGGTTGCCATGGGAGGCAAAACAAGGCGGTTATGTACAACCATAGTGTTAATAGTTAACGGCTCAGTAAGAAGCATGGAATCTCTCCTTGTTTTTATCAAAACCTATTCTTAGCCATCATAGCGCATCATCTTTAATACTATCTGCCCCGCTTTATGATTTGACCAAGAAAGAAAGAAGACGCAGATTGGTAACAATTCTCTACGTCTTCTTTTGAGTAACCGTAGCTTAAAAGCGCGATACGGATATAGCTTTGTTGTTATCCGCTTTCATAGCTCTCTTTTTTTAGACAGCCCTACTATGCTTCAATCTTACGAATAAGGTTCACCATTTCAATAGCACTTGTTGCACAGTCATAGCCCTTATTGCCAGCTTTCGTACCAGCGCGTTCAATTGCCTGTTCAATAGTGTCAGTCGTTACCACGCCGAACAATACCGGTACGCCAGTCTTTAAGCCAACCTGAGCAACGCCTTTCGCTGCTTCATTGCATACCAAATCATAATGAGACGTTGCGCCACGAATTACTGCGCCCAAGCAAATTACCGCATCATACTTGCCCGATTCGGCCATTTTTTGTGCGATAAGCGGAATCTCGAAAGCGCCTGGCACCCAAGCTACATCCACATCCTCTTCTTTAACATCGTGGCGAACCAAGCCATCCATAGCACCAGAAAGCAGCTTCGAGGTGATGAATTCATTAAAACGTGCCGCAACGATGCCAACTTTAATATCACGAGAAACAAGTTTACCTTCGAGTGTGTTCATTATTGTTCCTTTCTTATTGCGTCATTCAAAACGATATTTTTTAATTGTTTGCAATGTTTTCTGTACTTACCTTTTGTTTTTCAGAAGAAGTCGTTTACGCCTTAAGTGGCTCTTCTTCCATATTCAAAAGATGGCCCATCTTTTCTTTTTTGGTTTCTAGATAAAAACGGTCGTAATCAGTTGCAGGCATTTGGATGGGCACGCGCTCAACAATTTCCATACCAAAGTCTTTGAGCTGATACACCTTATCGGGGTTATTAGTTAATAGACGCATGGTTTTAACACCAAGATCACGAAGAATCTGTGCACCAATGTAGTATTCGCGCATATCACCATCAAACCCGAGCGCTAAATTTGCCTCCAAGGTGTCCATACCTTCATCTTGCAACTCATAAGCACGCAGTTTATTCACTAAACCAATTCCGCGACCTTCTTGGCGCATGTACAAAACAATGCCACGCCCCTCTTCTTCCACCTGACGCATTGCGGTGGTAAGTTGATCGCCACAATCGCAGCGAAGCGAACCAAACGCATCACCCGTTAAGCATTCCGAATGAACGCGGCATAAGATGTTTTCACCATCACCGATATCGCCCTTAACAAGAGCAACGTGATGTTCTCCATTGAGCTTGTTAATATAAGCATGTGCACGGAAATTGCCGTATTTAGTAGGCATTAAAGGTGACGCGACGCGCTCAACCAACTTGTCATGCTTCTTGCGATATTCTTGCAATGCCTTAATAGAGATAAAGGAGATGTTCCACTTCTGAGCCAATTCAATAAGTTCGGGAGTACGCATCATGGTGCCATCTTCGCGCATGATTTCGCAGCACAATCCGCACTCCTTAAGGCCTGCCAAACGCATTAAATCAACCGTAGCTTCAGTATGACCATTGCGCTCTAATACCCCGTTTTTCTTTGCCATAAGCGGGAACATATGTCCTGGACGACGGAAATCCTCAGGTTTCGCATCGTCTGCGACACACATACGAGCGGTATAGCCACGCTCTTCCGCCGAAATGCCCGTCGTGGTATCTACATGATCAATCGATACCGTAAATGCCGTTTCGTGATTGTCGGTATTAGTGGTAACCATCTGTGGAAACATGAGCTTACGGCACAGTTCAATGCTCATAGGCATACAGATTAAGCCCTTGCCGTGCATTGCCATAAAGTTCACGTTTTCTGTGGTAGCAAATTCAGCCGCACAGATAAAGTCACCTTCGTTTTCGCGATCAGGATCGTCAGTGCAAAGAATTATCTTTCCCTGACGCAAATCCTCAAGTGCCTGTTCTATGGTAGAAAATTCAAACATGAATAAACCATCCTTAAAATCCGTTTTGGATAAGAAAATCTCTCGTTATGCCAGATGAGCGTTTCTTGACGGAATCTCCCTTTCCGCTCAGTGCATGTTGCGTGGATTCTTTTCCAGAAAAACGATCGCCTCGGCGCTTCATTTCTTCTGTTAGCGAAATGAAACCCGATTCACCCAGAAGTCGTTCGACATATTTGCCAATGCAGTCATTTTCCAAATTCACCACATCGCCTACTTTTTTCGAAGCAAGATTTGTCTGTGCGCGAGTATGGGGAATAATCGAAACACTAAAGCGGCTAGATTCCACTGAAGCAACCGTCAAGCTAATGCCATCTATCGCAATGGATCCTTTTTCCACAATCAAGTGAAGTATTTCAGGTGATGTACCAATCGAATACCACACTGCATTGTCGTCTTCCTTGATGGAGTGAATAACGCCCGTACCATCAATATGCCCTGAAACAATGTGACCGCCAAAACGCCCATTTGCTGCCATAGCACGCTCCAGATTTACGGAACTACCTACCCGCAAGCTTCCCAGTGATGAACGATTAAGCGTTTCATGCATAACATCAGCAGAAAAAGTACCCTTCGTAAAATCCGTTACCGTAAGGCACACACCATTCGTGGCAATACTGTCACCAAGATGCACATCCTCCAAAATCTTTGAAGCTCTAACAGTGAGCACACAAGAATGAGCACCTTTACGAATAGAGGCAATTTGACCAACTTCTTCCACAATGCCGGTAAACATTTAGCCCACCTCGCATTCAAAAAGAAAGTCTCGGCCAAACTGTTTTGTAGCCACCTTCGAGAATTGCAACGCCCCTGCAGGAATCTCCACATCTTCGCCCCCAATAGGACCAGGCGCTTTTCTACCTCCAAAGATTTTTGGAGCTACGTAAGCGTGAACTTCATCAACTAACTCAGATTCAATCAAAGCAGCATGTACCGTAGCGCCACCTTCAACATAGACACTATCGACACCACGCTGACCAAGCTTCTCCATTAGATCTTGCAGATCAACTTTTCCGTTGCAGCTGCGCGTAACAATTACATCGCATCCATACGCCTGCAATTGCGCTATTCGTTTTTCATCAGTGCTTAGTGTTGCAATGATCGTGGGGGTTTCTTTTGCAGTAGTTACCAACTTTGCGTGAAGGGGAATCTGCAATGAACTATCCAGAACTATTCGCACAGGGTTATTACTCAGCGATCTATCAGGAAAAGGATCCTCCATAAACGCAGACTCCGTTTTCCACGAGGTAATCACATCCTTACCCTCATCCAAACGAGCAGTAAGCATCGGATCGTCACTGAGTACCGTCCCAATACCAACCATAATTGCTGAAAAACGATGGCGCTGCGTATGAACATGCGCTCGCGCAGATTCACCCGTAATCCATTGAGATGCACCTGTTTTAGTGGCAATTTTGCCATCAAGCGTCATAGCGTACTTAACAACGACATACGGCAATTTAGTTTGAATGTAGTGGAAGAATACTTTGTTGATTTCAAGGCATTCTTGAAGCAACACCTTTTCCGCAACTTCAATGCCCGCTTCACGCAGTTGCGCTATTCCCTCTCCCGCAACAAGAGGATTCGGATCGGGTGCGCCTACCACTACGCGATCAATATTGTTCTCAATGATTGCTTCGGTGCATGGTGGTGTTTTGCCCCAATGACAACAAGGTTCAAGCGTTACATAGAGCGTGGCGCCTTGAGGATCTTCGACACAATGAGCAAATGCTTCACGTTCTGCATGAAGATTACCGCATTTGGTATGCCAACCTTCGCCTATAATTCGGCCGTCTTTCACAATAACGGCACCCACCATAGGGTTTGGATTGGTCCATCCATATCCATTACGCGCCAGATCAAGCGCTCTGCGCATAAACGATTCATCGATGGATTGTTGTTCGGCTGACTGCTGTTTTTCTGAACGGCGTTTGTCTGATTGCTGTTCGTGAGTCATGTTGATGACACCTCCTTTCTTTTCAGTTCCGCGAATACAATTTCGGGAAATGATGCAAGGAGGTTTTGCGCAATACGTACGTCTATCCACCAACATCAGCTGCCGCAATGAAGTGCACAAATAAAAAAAACCCTGAAATGAAACTACATTTCAGGGCACATCATATAAGATTGCACACCCACATAAGAGGTTGCTAATTCATCATCTTCTTCCATCCGGACTGTAACCGTTGGCCTCGGATTTTCACCGAATCAGCCCAATTGCCAATCTTTTATTTGCATCACTAACAAGCACTGCAACAATCAAAAAAAACAATCGGGGTCGCGGGCTTCGCATTGATAGTCGCCTTACATATACGTTTTACCTTTGCGTTACCGCCAGTGAGGACTTTCACCTCGCCCTGAAGATTGTATTCAATTTTGTCTGCAAGAAACTATAGCACACTAAAGAATGCTTTCAAGAAGAGGTACCTCTTCTTCGGTAAAAACAAAAAAGAGACCACCAGTAAGGTGGTCTCTATCTTGTCTGATTAGTTAATGATAATCAGCTTACATATCCTTGGTTGCCTCTACGCGACCTTCCAGGTATGCCCAATAAGCATCAACGTCTGCCTGAATTTCCTCAAGCAAAGCTTCATTGCCAGGCTTAAACAAGTGCTTAAAACGACCCTGAGGCTTCATGAATTCAGTTACAGGAATAACGTTCTTTTCACGAACTGGGGTAAGCTTCCACTTGCCATTTTCAACCTCGAACAAAGGCCAGAACTTGGAGTTTACTGCTAAACGGCAAATTTCAGCGGTCATGCTGGAATCTACACGCCAACCACGAGGACAAGGAGCCATGATATTCAAGAATGCAGGACCATCAACAGCAATTGCCTTTTCAGCCTTGTTTACCAGGTCGCGCCAATTGCCTACGCATGCCTGGGCAACGTAAGGTACACCGTGAGCAGCCATGATAGAAGTAAGATCCTTGCGAGCCTGAGGCTTACCTTGCTGAACCTTACCTACCTCAGAAGTGGTAGCCCATGCGCCCTTTGGCGTTGCAGAAGAACGCTGAATACCCGTATTCATGTAAGCGCCATTGTCGTAGCAAACATATACGATATCGTGACCACGTTCCATAGCACCAGACAGTGACTGAAGACCAATGTCGTAGGTACCACCGTCGCCACCAAATGCTACAAACTTAATCTTCTTGTCTGCAGGAATCTTACCTGCGCGCTGAAGACCCTTGTATGCTGCCTCAACACCAGAAATGGTTGCACCAGCATTCGCAAATGCATTGTGAATAAAAGGAACTTCCCAAGCGTTATCAGGATAGATAGACGTGGAAACTTCCAAGCAGCCCGTTGCCGAGCAGCAAACTACATCATAATCGTTGCGGCCCATAAGAACCTGGCGTACCGCCATGGAAGCGCCGCAGCCGCCACACAGGCGATGGCCTGGAGCCAAGTCGTCGGGGCGGGCAGAAAGTTGCTTAATATTAGCCATAATATATGCCCCTTACTCTTCGATACCGAGATACTTGATGGAACCGTCGTAAGTGCCTTCAGCACGCTGCTCAAGCTCAGCGAATACCTGACCCATCTGATCAAGCGTGATATCCGCGCCGCCTAAGCCTGCCAAATAATCACTTACAGGAATCTGAAGACCTGCAGACTGGAATGCTGCACGAACTTCAAGCGCCAAAGGAGCATGAGGAGAACCGAAGGAATCAGAACGATCGATTACGGCAACTGCCTTCGCATTCTTGCATGCTTCCACCAACTGCTTTGCAGGGAATGGACGGAAGATGCGAGGACGAACAACACCAACCTTCTTGCCTTCAGCACGAAGCAAGCGGGCCTGATGACGGGCATTACCAGCAGAAGAACCCAAAACAACAATCAGGTAATCTGCGTCTTCGGTGCCCCAGGTATCTACCACATCAAAAGGACGACCCGTAATGTCTGCCCATTCTTTGCCGTGCTTCTCGAAAGCTTCAAGAGCATTGTCCAGGGCATGACGCTCGGTCAGCTTATATTTCATATAGCCATTACCCAGCGTTGCAAACATACCGTGACCAACAGGGTTTTCGGTGTCGAGCAAAGGATACAGAGGCTGGTAATCGCCAACATAATCCTTAACAACCTGGTCTTCTTCCATTACGCAATTGTCCATTGCGTGCGTGGTAACAAAGCCATCCAAGGTAGTAAGTACAGGAAGTAAAACATTAGGATCTTCGGCAACCTTAAATGCAACAATTGTGTTGTCGTATGCTTCCTGAGCGGTTTCAGCAAACATCATTGCCCAACCAGTATCGCGAGCACCCATGATATCGGAATGATCACCGTGAATGTTAATAGGAGCAGACAAAGCGCGGTTTGCATTTGCCATAACGATAGGGCAACGCATACCAGCAGCAATGTGCAATTCTTCCCACATGAATGCTAAGCCCTGAGAGCTGGTTGCGGTAGCAACACGAGCGCCTGCAGCAGAAGCACCGATACAAGCAGAAAGTGCAGAGTGCTCAGATTCTACAGGAACGTATTCAGTGGTTACCTTGCCGTCAGCTACAAACTTTGCATAGCCTTCAACGATAGTAGTCTGTGGAGTAATAGGATATGCCGCCATAACATCAGGATTTACCTGACGGAATGCGTCAGCAACCATTTGGTTGCCAGTAGCGGAAAACATTTTCTTTTCTGCCATGGTTTACTCCCCTTCCTGTTCCTGAGCCTGAGCTTCAGCTTCGGGGATAAGTTCCAAAGCGCCAAACTTACATTCATGGACGCATACGCCGCAGCCCTTGCAGTGATACAAATCAATGCCAGTCATTTCGCCATCTTTGATTTCAATAGAAGAATCGGGGCAATACATCCAGCACAACATGCAATTGGTGCACTTTTCAGAATCCCAAACAGGACGATTTGAACGCCAACCACCGGTATAGCAATTCTTAGACGTACCGCCTTCAGGGCAAACATAGCCTACAGGGAAATCAGAAGGCTTCCAGTTCTCGTAATCCGAACCGTCGAATTCGTACTTGGACATTACTCTTGCACCTCCTGATATGCACGCTCCACAGAAGCAAGATTTGCATCAATCATTTCCTGAGAGAACTTCTTACCAAAGGTAATTACTAAGCGCTCCTTAACAAGGTCAAGCGGGAACAGACCCGTTACCTTAGCCAGAGCACCTACAATTGGGGTGTTAGGCATGTCCTTTTTAATGGTTGCCATCGCAATGCCAGAAGCATCAACTACAGCAACACGCATAGAAGCAGGAGCATTTACTGCTGCACGTGCTTCTTCAGCGGTCATAGTGGTGTTAAAAATCAAAACACCATCTTCGTGAATGCCTTCCATAACATCAGTAGAAGCTAACAGCGTGTCATCCATGATGATAACGATGTCAGGATTTTGAATATTGTTGTGAACTTCAATTGGTTCGCTAGATACACGTGTATACGCCTTCAGGGGCGCGCCAGTGCGCTCCGGACCATATTCGGGCATGGCCTGAATGTAGTTTCCCTGCAGCAGCGCCGTGTCCGCCACGAGCTTTGCCGCCGTAACCGCACCTTGTCCGGCACGGGCATGCCAGCGGATTTCGGTCAACTGTGACATACCTCTCCTCTCGCTAAAAATCTGCTTTAAACAAGCTCCTTCATTCTATCGAGCAGCAGATTTTAACCCGCATGGGTTTCCAGCAAGTTCTTTATAGGTCGGTAGACGGAGAGGGCCCTCGCCTCATCGGTAGACATCGCAAGGTGAACGGTTACGTCCAGAATTGCGCCATTTCGATAATGTCTTGATATGCCCAACTATAGATATCGGAATACCATCCCGTTTCAGGGACAAAGCAAACAAGCGTTATATACATAATACTGAGCGCTACGGCAACCTGAATTCCTCGTAAATAGAGAGAGTGCGATTTCAAGAAGAACAGTTTTCCTTCATCGGTTTTCGCATTGGCCGAAAGTGCGTCATTAGCAATAAACGCCAAAAGTACTGCAGGGATAAGGAATAAGGTACTGAAGTCTGCAGTATAGCGTTGCAAGATACCTGCCATTTGCGCATCCAAGCACGCTACCACAACACCAGAAATCAGCATGACAATTACCACGCCAGCAATAGTATTGGTCGAGCGAACTTTGAATCGATATTTCAAAATAGGTTTCGCAAATGCCAAAATCCACAGGATTGGAAGGCATACCAAAATGCCACCAAACGTTACTTCTTTAATTGTCTGCCCTAAGTAGGTCGTATCAAACGTTGTAGGCTGAATCCAGGGGAATACTCCTGTTGTAGTTGGTGTTTGTAAGAAATAGGCAAAAAGTGCAGGCAAGAAACGACCAGGATTTGTACCGCGCTGTGTCATGTCGTTTACGGTCAGGTTGTAATTGGCGCCAAAATCGAAAAACGATCCGAAACGAGCGCGGTTATACATCATGATGCCCGCAGCAACAAGCGCATACGGTGCCAGCAAACAAATAAATTCACGCGCCCCTTTTGGGGTAAACAAATGTTTTTCGGTAATGAACTTTCGCCAGAACAACGGAAATGCCAAAAACGAAAAGACCACAAATTGTGGACGACAAGCCACTACCAACGCCATACAAAGCGAACCCGCCAAATACCATCCCCAAGCATTTTTCGACGCTCTTCCGTGAAGCCAGAAATATAGACCCCACACGGTAAACGCCAATGCCATAGCAATGGGAAGTGAATAGAACGTAGGGAATTTTGCCAAATACAACATTCCCGAACATCCCACCAAAGGTATTTGCAGCAGTAGGAATAGACCTAAACTCACCCGTTTAAAGTGATAGCGGGCAAATCTATCCATCAGTGCCGTAATTCCTAAAATAAAGGCAATACAGGCAAGCAGAACCCCTATTGCGGTTGGGAAGCTTGTACCAGTTAACAGATAGAATGGTAGATAGAACAGCAATACTGGCAAAACACCAAAGTAGACATAGTAATGACCCTCGTAATATGCCACATCAAACAGATATGCCTGACCTGTTTGTTTCTGAAGCTCATCACGAGCACCCTTATCGTAAGGGTTTTCCATATCTTGTAACCACTGTGGAGGTTCTTCTTCCAAATACAGCTGACCATGCGCCATGGCTTTTGCTAGCTCCGCATACTGCTGAGCGTTATCGCCACCCACTTCGTAGGTATTTACAATGCTGTGACCATCCCACGATCCCGAATTGTAATTCGCGGTCGCTATACCTACCTGGTTTGAGCCAAACAAGAGATAGGCCGTTAAGATAAACACCTCAAATGCAGTAGCAGCAACAATACAAACCCTGCTAAAGCGAGGGTGTTCTTTAATTCTGCAGCGATAAATGCTCGACTTAGGACGAAATACGTAAATAAAGAGCAACACCATAAAGGCAATAAAGAAGCGTAAACCATTAAAAGCAAAAGGCTGCGGATCGTTAACGGTAATTGCGCTTAACACGAGAGGATACGTCGCATCTTCATTGATTATCTCTATACGCAAATCCTGGATTAATCCCGAGCTTTGCAAGTAAAGATACTGACTATCCTCACTAAAAGTGGAAATATCTACTTCAGGAACCCCAAAGGTGTATTCGGTGGTATTGAAATAGGTTTCATGTGCCGAATCGGTAAAACTTATTTGCACCGTAAGCGTTTGAGCCGCCTGGGTATTGTCGAAATCCAAGTGAATGTTGTGAATTTCTTTATTGAGATCATGAAATTCCAGCACGTGCGACGATTCTGTTAGTCTTACCGCTTCGTTTTGCGTAAAGGAATCCGTTGATGATTTATCGGGATCAGCTAGATCAAGGCCAGCTTTGCTCGTTAAATTAACAGGCTCATAGCTTGAAGAAATGAAGAAATTCATATTGAAAAGAAAAACTTCAAGCAACAAAGCAATCACAAAAATAAGACCCACGCGAATAGCCGCATGTTTAATGTCTGCGGCATGCGTCTGGGCAAGCTCAATACCTTCGTCTGCTATATCTTCAATCGGTCTCATAGGCATTTATTTTATCAATTTGTTTTCAGATACCCTATGAGTTCATTTGTTTTATTTAAACTCCGCAAGAATGCTAAACCACGCAAAAAGATAAGCTCCTGAATCTTTTGATTCAGGAGCTTATTATGCAAGACAATCTTTACGTAGATATGGATAGCTATCTAAAGCATGCCTTAGCTTTAAGAATTTAGATATCCAAAGCCTCAACGATAGATGCAAGAACTACTTCAGGATCACGATCGCCATCAATTTCAATAAGCAAATCGCAACCACGATAGTAGTCGATCAGAGGAGCCGTGGAATTTTCGTATACATCAAGACGATTGCGAACCGTAGCTTCATTGTCGTCATCGCGCTGATACATTTCGCCACCGCACTTAGGGCACTGTGCATCTTTATCAGAGCCGATGTAGCCACAATCACGGCACATACGACGAGAGGTCAAACGCTTGATAATAACTTCCTTGTCTACATCGACCAACAGTGCAGCGTCCAGAGGGCGATCCAAAGAAGCGAGCTCGGAGTCGAGTGCTACTGCCTGAGTAGAGGTGCGAGGGAAGCCGTCCAAAATAAAGCCAGCCTTGGTATCTTCATCTTGAAGGCGTTCTTTAACCAAGCCAATTACGACTTCATCAGGAACCAAATCGCCTGCATCCATATACTTCTTTGCTTCAAGTCCCAAAGGAGTTTGATTCTTTACTGCCGCACGAAGCATGTCACCCGTAGAAATGTGAGCATAGCCATACTTTTCAACGAGCTTTGCAGCCTGGGTTCCTTTACCAGCGCCAGGAGCGCCCAGCAAAACGATATTCATAAATGATCCTTTCTTGCGGATTCGATAAAATCGCTTCATACATTGTAGCAAAGCGAATAATTAAAGCGAAAATTACATCTTTTTTATGCTTGAGAAAGTTGATTGAGTGACTCCCCTGTCAATCGATAGGTATGCCAGTCATCCATGCATACCGCTCCCAACGAGGTGTAAAAGCCAATACTTGGCGTATTCCAATCAAGACAAGACCATTCCAATCTACCGCAACCTCGCTCTACGGTAATTTGAGAGAGCTTTACTAAAAGCGCCTTTCCGTAACCACAGCCACGGAATTCTGGCTTTACAAATAAATCTTCAAGGTAGATTCCCGCTCGTCCTAAAAACGTTGAAAAGTTGTGAAAGAACAGCGCAAAGCCAACTTCTTTTCCCTCAACAACTGCAAAGATAACTTCGGCTTTTTCTTTTTCGAAGATCCATTCGTTAAGCAATTCAGGAGTTGCAACCACTTCGTGTTCTAATTTTTCGTACTGCGCAAGCGCCTTAATGAATTCAAGAATTGTTTCAGTATCATCAGGCGTTGCAAATCGAAATGAAACTTGAGTATTCAAATCTTCAGTATCCACTTCTAAACTACCTCCCTACTACAGCATCTAATCTTTATCATGACAGAACATGCTCCGTTTTGAACATTTCAGTAAGTCTACATACAAAAAGAGCGACTCACTTGAGCCGCTCTTTCAAAACGTAGTGTTTACGGTTTTACTTAAAGAAACCGTCGTAGTTGTACATCTTCAACTGAGATTCAATCTTATTCATGGTATCAAGCGCTACACCAATCATGATGAGGATAGAAGTACCACCGAATGCCTGAATCAAAGCGTTGTTCGTAAAGTAGAACAAAATAGAAGGCACAACAGCGATCAATGCAATAAATACCGCGCCTGGCAAAATTACATGACGCATAACATTCTTAAGATAAGCAACCGTATTTGCTCCTGGACGAATACCAGGAATGAAGCCACCCTGACGCTGGAGGTTTTCAGCAGTCTCCGTCGGATTGAACACAATTGAAGTGTAGAAATAAGCGAAGAAGATAATAAATACTGCTGTCAAAATCCAGTTTACCCAACCAGCTGACATAGCATTGGATACCATCGTCAACCAATCAACATTAAACAATGCCGCAAGCTGTGCTGGGAAGTAAATCAAGCAGCTCGCAAAGATGATAGGAATAACACCTGCAGCGTTAATCTTAATAGGCAGATAAGAATTCTGACCACCCATCATCCTACGACCCTGAATGCGCTTTGCGTAGCTTACAGGAATACGGCGCTGCGCACGTTCAATGAAGATAATTGCAGGGATGCAGAGTACTACGATTACCAAAATAAGAATGGTAATAGCAAGACCCATACCAAAGTCAGCATTCAAGTTAATCGACGAGAAAATAGCCGAAGGAACTGATGCAACAATGGATACGAAAATGATGAGAGACATACCGTTGCCTACACCACGCTGGGTAATAAGTTCGCCCATCCACATGATAAGAGCAGTACCTACTACCAAAGTGAAGACAACTAAAATGTCAGTCACGATTTCAGGAATTGCTGTACTGAATACTACGCCATAAGCCTGTGACTTAAAGAGGAACAGATAACCAATAGCGTTGATCAGAGCAAGACCCAAAGTCAGGTAACGAGTTACCTGAGTAACACGACGCCTACCAGCTTCGCCTTCTCTATTCCAACGACCTACCGCAGGAATTACACCTTGCATCAGCTGCATAATAATCGATGCCGTGATGTAGGGCATAATACCAAGAGCAAATACCGAGAAGTTGGAAAGAGCTCCACCAGTAAAGAGGTCGAGCATAACCATTCCAACACCCTGTTCCGTAAAGGAATCAGCAAAAGCTCTGAATGGTATGCCTGGCACTGGAATATATGCGCCAAGACGGTAGAGCGCCAAGATGCCCAGAGTGAACAGGATTTTATTCCTGAGCTCTGGAACCTTAAACGCTTGTACAAGAGAACTTAGCAAGGCTCTTCGACCTTTCCTCCAGCAGCCTCAATCTTTGCTTTAGCAGAAGCAGAAACCTTATCTACCTTTACTGTTACAGCCTTAGTAATTTCACCGTCGCCCAAAACCTTTACCAAAGAGTTAGGGTTCTTGATGATGCCCTTAGCTGCCAAAGAATCGCCATCAACTACGTCGCCTGCTTCAAAGTACTTTTCGATGCGGCTAACGTTTACAGGCAAATATTCAACACGGTTGATGTTGCGGAAGCCAGGAAGCTTTGGCAAACGACGAGCAAGTGGAGTCTGACCACCCTCGAAACCAGTGCCCTTACCGCCGCCAGAACGAGACTTCTGACCATTCAAACCGCGACCAGCAGTCTTGCCAGTACCAGATGCGGGGCCACGACCAACACGCTTACGAGCCTTGGTTGCGCCTTCTGCAGGACGTAAATCCTTAAGTTCCATGTTTTGTTTCTCCTTTTACGCTATCCCTTCACATCAGAAGGGGTCGGCAGCTCGCCGCCGACAAACTTACTTTAGACAAAAACTTTTGCCATTATCGCACAAAACGCACCAAAGTGCGCCAGTAACTTTTCTCTTCACAGAGTGAATGTATTTTTTATTCAGGCCGTTCCGAATTTAACGGAACTTAATTGTTGTTGGTCTTACGCAAGGTAAGACCAGAAGAAAAATGCGCCGCTCAAATGAGCGGCGCATGAAGATTTACAGCTCTTCAACCTCTACGAGGTGCTTTACCTTGAAGATCATGCCACGAACTGCAGGATTGTCTACCTGATCAACCGTACGACCAATCTTACCAAGACCAAGAGCCTTCAGGGTGCGGCCCTGATCATACTTATAACCAATAGGGCTCTTTACCTGAGTGATGCGCAGAGTTTTTGCGTCAGCCATTATTAGTTCTCCTTCCAGCCGTAGATCTGAGAAACGGAGATACCGCGGCGCTGAGCAACCTCATCAGGGCTCTGCATGCTCTTAAGACCTTCAGCGGTAGCCTTTACGATGTTAAGAACATTGTCGGTACCCAAGGACTTGCAGAATACGTCCTTTACACCAGCAAGTTCCATAACGGCACGAGCAGCGCCACCAGAGATAACACCAGTACCAGGAGCAGCAGGCTTAATCAGAACACGACCAGCGCCATATTCGCCGATGATGTCATGAGGAAGCGTGCCAGCTTCAGTCAGAGGTACCTTGAACATATTCTTCTTAGCGTCTTCAACGCCCTTCTTAATAGCGGTAGGAACTTCCTGGGACTTGCCCATACCAGCTTTTGCGCCATGATTAATGCAGGGGGCGTAAGCGATGACGAGGGACGGGCCCTTGTGGGCCTCGGCCTCTTCAGCGGTCTCGTGCTGGCGGCGGAGGACGC
>UQLU01000012.1 GCA_900542065.1 uncultured Eggerthella sp.
ACTGCGGTGTAGTCCGTGGGAGGATAGGTCGTTCTGCTCATGCAGGGCGCTGTCTAAGAAAGATTTAAAAATCTTATGTGTGTGCATTGCGCAAGTTTGATAGGTGTGAGAAAATACACCTTGTCTTTACGGGCGATTGGCGCAGCGGGAGCGCAGCTGCCTTACAAGCAGAAGGTCACAAGTTCGAATCTTGTATCGCCCACCATTAATTACCGTGCATTCTTGTAATGCACGTTTTTTATTTTACGGGCGCTTAGCTCAGCGGGAGAGCACCACCTTCACACGGTGGGGGTCGCTGGTTCGAACCCAGTAGCGCCCACCATCTAAAACACCAGGCCAGACGCTTATCTTTGCGCTGGCTTTTTTGTTTGTTCAACTTTTGTTACTATTTTCAGCTATTTTGATCATTACGTGCGATAATTTGTGATTGTTTGATTGTTTCAATCTGTTTTAATCCTTTTGAGAGGCGGTTTTTATGTACGGCATGTATGGAAGTTACGGATCAGTGGCCACCCAGGCTGGCGTTGGTCTTGTACTTGCTTTTATTGCTTTTATTGCAGCAATTGTTGTTACGGTTATTTTTTACCGTAAGTTTATTTCGGTAGACAATGTTTATAAAACGCCTGGCGTAAAGGGCGATTGGGGTCCTTTCTTCCGTTTTGAGCATCTTATTATTGAAAACATTTTGAAGGTTCTCTATATCTTCACGGCTTCCTTGATTGCTTTTGAGTGCGCAGCAAGTATCATTACTTCTTTCTTTGGTTTTATGTATGATGCGGGTGCTGCTTTTGGTGGAATCATTTTCTTCCTTATTTTGTTTGTTGTATTGGAGATTATTAACCGCCTTTGGTTTGAATTTTCTTTATTGACGGTGCTTATTTGGAAGAACACTTCTGCTATTCGCAAATCTGTTGCTGCAGATGATACTTCTTCCAATGCTGGTGGTTTTAACCCATTAAATCCCGTTATCCCACAGCCAGGGAATGCTAGCCAGAACGCACAGAGCACCAATTCAGCTGCTTCCTTTGCATCTGGCGTATCTTCTGCTCAGGCAGGCTCTCCAAGTGTTTCGGCTCAGCCAACGCAGCCTGTAGCTCAGCCTGCACAACCTGTAGCGCAACCTACCCAGCCTGTATCGGCAAGCGCTGTATCTTCACAGTCAAGTGCTGCTTCTCAAGTGTCAACCCAGAACGCAACTGTTCAGGCTCCAGTTTCTCCAAGCGATGCCTCTCAAGCTGCACCAGTTTCTCATTCGCATAATGCTGCTTGGACCTGCCCTTCGTGCGGAGCGTTTAATAAATCAGGTTCATTCTGCGCTCAGTGTGGCACTCGTAGAAACAACTAGTTCGTTCAATTTGATCTATTGATGCTAATTAGTTCGCTTCTGTTTTTCTGTAGGCGCTAATTAGTTTGATTCCGCTTGCAGACGATAAATTTGGAAGAGCCCGAGGATTTTTCCTCAGGCTTTTTTCATGCTTTATCTTGTAGGTAGTTTTGCCCTATATAACTTCTTTCGACCCATAATTCCAGTTTTGATTTATATGTCTAGCCTTTACCAATCACTTTAGTTTTAATTAATATGCCTAGTCTTTACCCATCGCCCTAGTTTTGCCTGAAGATCTTATCTTTATAGCCTCGTATGTCTTTTGTGTTTCTTTTCGAATTGGGTTTTGGGGTGTTGTTTGACACTGTGTGAGTTTGAAGTGACTCTTATATATAAATTTCTTTATTCCTCAAATAATCTATAGCTATTTGTGAGAGCGATATTTATTTCATATGAGAAAGATGTGCACTTCATGTGCACTTTTTTATGTCTTTTTGTGTACTAAATGTGCCTCAAAGTTCTCTTTTATGTGAATTTCGCCCGCCATCATTAAAGAAGCGAAAGGAGGCGGGCGTGAAAAAGAGTGTATTAGCTGTAGGCATAGTATTTGGCATTATTTGTGCGATATGTGTTGCGTTGTATGCCTCTCTAGTCCATCAAGAAGCCGATTCTGCTCGAGCTGAAGCAATGAAACGCTACGGCGGAGAACAAGTTGAGGTATTAGTTGCCACGAAAGATATTTACCCAGGAGAGACGCTTACTTCATCAAATACCACGATGAAAACATGGCTTTCAGATTTGCTTCCCGATGAATGTATTACCAACTTCGACGAAGTGAAGGGATTGCAAGTTTCTTCGTTGGTCATCGCTGGAGAAGCAGTGTCTTCGAAGCGATTTAATTCCGAAACTACTCCGTTAGATATTCCTGATGGCTATGTTGCTATTTCGGTTCCAGCAGAAGATGTTCAAGCAGTAGGCGGAGCACTTACGGCAGGTATGAATGTGGATGTGTACGCGACTGGTTCTGAGACATCGTGTATTGGTGAGGGATTGTTGGTCCTAGCAACAAATGCTGATAATTCGGAAAGTGGTAAAGCAAGCGTTAGCTGGGTCACTTTGGCGGTGCCACTGGATCAATCGCAAGAATTTGTTACGGCTTCTCAAACGATGGATATCTATTTCACGCTCCCTTCTCGCGACAAGGAAGTTTCTTCAGATGAGAGCACTTCAGAAGCAGCTACAGAGACAACGGATGCACAAGAAGAGGTGCCTGAAGAAGGCGCAGACACTGAGTAAAACCACGAAGGTCCAGATATTCAGTTAGAAACCTCCCAATAAATCTATTCGGGGAATATGAGCCAAGAACCTAGGTAGAGCGCAACTAAGAATAGAGGTGTAGCAATGAGTAATCGCACCATATTATGTTTGGATACTGAATCCCTCCAACATCCTGAACTTATTGGGCTGGAGGATGAAAACTTACTCTCTCAACCTTGGTTGTCTGTTTTTACTGATGCATGCAAAGCGCGACAATCACTTTTGAATGATGCTCACAATAGCAAAGTATGGGTTGTTTCTTCTGATTCAATGGATGGCATTAATTTAGCTGCAGCACTTAAGGCAGATGATGCGCGTCGACAGGTTGATCTTGTTACTTTTGAATCTTCTGGTTCTGCTTTGAGCCGTTGTAGGGCAGCAGGAATTGGAGTTATTTGTGGCAGAAACGAGTTCGTTCATGCTTACGCAGCAATGAAAGAACAGGGAGGAAAAGCTCAAGACCATGCTGAGAGTAACGTTTCAAAAGACAGTGCGCTGGATGGTCCGCGGGTTGATCTAGAACAAAGAATGACATCGGTGACCACAAAGGAAGAAGTGGCGAAAAAGACAAGTGAAAATGAGAGAAATAAGCACGATACAAGAAAAGGGAATTCTTCTGCTTTTAGCCCAATTAGTGCTCTTGCTATAGATGAACCGTTGTTGAATCTATCCAAAATCACCAAGCCAACAATACAGAAAAACGCAGATTTTAGTATTGCTGTTGTGAGTGGCAGCGGGGGTTCTGGAAAAAGCACCTTGTCGGTATGCGCTGCTCTGCTTTATCAGGAGCTTGGCTTTAAAACGCTTCTTTTAGATGCAGATTTGCAGTTTGGTGATATGGCTTATATGCTTGGCCGCGATAATGCTCTGACTATATCTGACCTTATAGAAGAACCAGAGCGAATAGTGCGCATTGCTCCCGAGGATGGAATGCCTGCGGTAATTGCGGCTCCTGAGTATTTAGAGCAATCAGAATTGATCATGACGCACTTTGCGGAAATTATTGCTTTTGTGAAAAGGTATTTTGATGTTGTTGTTATCAATACTGGTGCTTTTTGGACAGAACAGCATGCCCAAATTATTGAATCGGTTGATAAAACGCTTTTCGTCCTTGATCAAAGACCCTCTTCGGTTCGAGCTTGTTCTCGCGCTCTTAGCTTATGTTCGCGCTGTGGAATAGCTATTAAGCCTTTTGAATATGCACTGAATTTTTGCTCACGCCATGCTTTGTTGACGCCGCTTGATATTTCTTGCGCAATGCAGGGAATTTCGGTGCAAGAAATTAAAGATGGCGGGAAAGAAGTTGGCGAATTATTGGGTGCAAGTTTACCTAAAGAGCTATTACGAACAAAAAATGTCTTTGTTCAAAGTATGCGCGAGCTTTGCGTAGCTCTTCTCCCTGAGGGCAATAAAGAAGCGTTTCAAGAGTTTTTAAATCAGGAAAAGTCTCAACGGAAGGGTAATCCCTTTTCGAGTCTGCGTAGGAGGCGTGTAGCATGTCTTTGATACAACGGAGCGCCTATGTAGGCCAACCCATGATGTTTGTGCAGAGCGAAGGGTTAGATCAGGTATTAGAGGTTCTTCGAAGTCGTGTATCGGAAATTATTCCCTCGGTACAAGCGGCTCGGCTGATCGCCCTAAATCCGCATCAGGCACGCAATGAATTACGGTTAGCGTGTGAGCAGGTAATTAAGGAAGAGCCTTGGCTCGTAAAGCAGCCTCTTACGATAGAGAGTTTGATTGAGCGATATTTAGATGATGTGTTTGGCCTAGGTCCTCTAGAGGACATGCTCGCCGATGAAAGCATTACCGAAATAATGGTCAATGGATCTCATTCGCTGTTTTATGAGCGAGAAGGAATACTGCAAAGGGCCGCGCAATCTTTTAGCGACGACGGGCAAGTATATGCCTTAATCGATCGAATCATTGGCCCTTTAGGAAGAAGGATAGATGAATCTTCTCCTATGGTTAATGCGCGTTTGCCACAAGGCCATCGCGTCAATGCTGTTATTCCGCCGCTTGCGATTGATGGTCCAGTTGTGACAATTCGAAAGTTTAGATCGCATGCCTTTTCCCTTGAAGAAATGCGCAGTATTGGATCGTTTGATAGTCAAACAGAACAGCTTTTGCGCTGGGCGGTATTAAGAAGATGCAATATTGCTGTTTCGGGTGGAACGGGAAGCGGCAAAACAACGCTTCTGAATGCGCTTTCTGCGGTAATTCCTTTTAGCGAGCGAATAGTCACTATAGAAGATTCTGCAGAGCTTCGATTTACGGAGCACCCCCACGTGGTGCGTCTGGAGGCGCGTCCTCAAAGCGCAGAAGGTGTAGGGGAGATAACTATCAGAGATCTTGTGGTTAATTCTTTGCGCATGCGTCCAGACAGAATTGTGGTAGGTGAATGTCGTGGAGCAGAGGCACTTGATATGCTCCAGGCTATGTCTACAGGCCATGATGGTTCCTTAACGACACTTCATGCCAATTCTCCTCAAGAGGCAGTTTCGCGCTTGGCTACTATGGTTCGCTATGGTGCTGAGTTGCCAGTCGCGGTAATTGAAACCCAGATTGCTACTGCAATTGATTTAGTGGTACAAACAACGCGCTATCCTGACGGTTCTCGTGGGATATGTGAGATATCAGGATATGTCTGGAATGAAGAAAAAGCCCGTTGTGAAGTAGAGCAGTACTTCGTGCATGATTTGGTAACCAATCAAAAGAAGTGGATCGCGTTTCCTTCTTGGTTAGACGATTTGCCTTACCTAGGCATAGCAACGACTGAGGAGGTAGACCAATGGAAATCCAAGCGGCAATCATTGGCGCAGGCATGCTAAGTGCTGCTCTTGCTGGAGCAACGATAGCATCGTATGGAAGTTATCGAATTGCGGATAGACTGCGCAATCAAAAGCTACAAGTGCGCTCTGGTGTAGAAAGCTCCTTTTTAGGAAGTGCTTTGCGTCATGGAGTCTCTATCTTGAAATTCCCAGCCAAAGTATTGCTTTCTGCTGCGTTTATTCGTACTTATGCGGAAACAGTTGAGCGTGCAGTTACGTATCGAGGTAAACAAACTACACCCGAGGCATTGATAACGTTACTGATGCTTTTGAGTTTGATTGTATTTATTTTCGGTAGCGTCATTTCTGGGACAGCGTTATGTGGAATAGCGCTTGGTTCTTGCGTTTGGCTTGTAGTGGGATTGTGGGCTGGTCATGTCTGCGATGAGCGGCGTGAACAGTTAAGAGATGCTATTCCTGAGGCACTGCAATCAATGAAGGCATGCTTTCAAGTGGGTTACACCCTTTCGCAAACGATGACTGGAGTTCGAAAAAGTACAACGGGTCCTCTCAAGGAACTGTTCCAAGAGGTGGAAGGAGTACTAGAAACAGGTGGTAGTGCTGAAGATGCGCTTATGGAATTGAAGAAAAAAGCATCTGAGTCTGAATTGGTGTTTTTGGCAACCGCTTTAGAAATTCAGCATAAAACGGGAAGCAGTATGCAACAGATATTGGAAATAACAAGACAATCGGTTGCTGATGAAATTGAACTAAAACGGACGCTGAAAACTCAAACAGCTCAAGCGAAACTATCAGCTCAAATTGTAACCATTATGCCTTTTGCTTTGGTCGGGTTGTTTTCGCTGCTTTCTCCTGGTTTTCTTGATCCGTTTTTCGAAAGTGCATTAGGGATAGCTTTATTACTTATTGCTTTAGGCATGCAGGCGCTTGGAATCCTCCTGGTTAGACGCTTGCTTAAAGTGGAGGTGATATAGGTGGCAACTTTCGTGTGTATCGTGGCAGTCGTATGTGCGCTTGTGTCGGGTACCTTATTAGGGATTGCCCTCTATAGCCGTTATGTGGCAAGTAAGCGCAAAGACGCAATGAAAACGTTGCTGGGATCTTCGTCTCTTTTAGAAGCGCTTTCTGTTTCTTTGGAAAGCAATGGATTTTCTCGACAAATTATTACCCAGGCGATTCAACTAAGTAGAGAAGAAAAAGACTTACCTGTTTGGTTTATAAATTTGTTTTCAATGGGTTGGCACATTCGTAAGCAGGTAATTATTCAGGCGGGTTTAGAGGGACTTATTACTCAAAAAGGTTACGCTGCCGCAAATTTTCGCTTCTTTGTTATAGGAGGATCTTTTGGGGCGCTTATCGGCTCAATCTTTTCTTCGGTTCTTCTATTGATCGGGCTTGTTGCTGGTTGCGTAGTTGGTTTGACGGTTCTTGCAAGGGCATTAAAGGAAGAAGTACAAAATCGTTCCTTTGTGGCTGAAAAGCAACTTTCTCAAATGATAGAAATTGTGATTTTAGGTTTAAAGAGTGGAATGACTTTTGATAAAGCATTGGCTTTGTTTCATAGCAACTTTAAAGGATCACTCAGTACTTCTTTGGCGTTGGTGCAAGGGCAGTGGACGCATGGATTTATTGAACGCAGTGAAGGGCTTCGTAGCGTAGCGCGTTCCTATGATTCTCCCTTATTTGAGCGTTTGGCAGAAAACATTGTTCGCTCACTTCGTTTCGGAACTTCATTGGCAAGCAATTTAAGTTTGCTTTCAAGCGAAGCTCGTGCCGTTAGAAAAGCAAAACTCGAAGAAAAGGTTGCTAAAGCGCCAGTAAAAATGCTGCTTCCTGTAGGAACGCTTATCTTGCCAGCGATGCTGATGCTTGTTATGGGGCCAATCATGCTTGATCTAATGCAGGGGTTTTAAACCCTAAAAGGTTTTCCGTTTTTAGAGGTTTGTTGTCTTTTTGGAAAAGGGGTGCGAAATGAATAGAGGCAGAGACGTTGTTGGTAGACAGTCAAAATGGTCAGGGAAGCATAGGCTAAATAGTGTGGTGGCGAAGTTTCGAAAAGCGCAGAATAAGTCAGATAGCAAGAGGGAATCTTTAGTTTCAATGGTGTGGCGTTGTAGGAAAGATATGCGCGTTTACGCAGGTCAAGGCACTACAGAATATGCCATTTTAGTAGGAGTTTTGGTAGTTATCGCCATCCTTGCTATTACGGTGTTTCGTCCGCGCTTGCAGGAACTCTGGGATGCAATTGCTTCGGGAATCAATAGTCTATAAGCGCTTTGGTAAATGTTTGCACGATGTGCGTACTCGAAAAAGCGCATGCATTCGCAGACGCTTATCGAGCGATAACGCTCAATCAACAGTTGAGTACGCCATTATTTTCGCGGCATTTTTAGCTCTCGTAATTGCGCTTGGTGCGCTTTGGAATCTTTTCGACAGTGGTCTTGTAGTTGATCATGCCTTGCAATCGGCTTCTCATCATTTACGAGAAGTTGCTCAAGGAGCTTGGCTTGATGTGTTTCTGTATTAGGTGGTGAATAAAATGAAGCAACATAAGCGGCGTTGTTACACGGCTCAGGCAGCAGTAGAATGCGCGTTTTTGATTCCAGTAGTGCTGCTTTTGTTCATGCTTCTTATTCAGCCAAGTATTTTGCTTTATAACTACATGGTGATGAAGGGTGCTGCATCTGAAGGTTGTCGGTTGCTTGCTACGCGAGCTGAAACTTCAGCTAGTCGAGATGTTTACGAAAGTTCGATTCGTCGACACTTAGGCGCTGTTCCTCAGCAGGAAAACTTTCATGTTCACCAAACTGGCTGTTCTTGGATTATTTCGCTTGAGGGAAATGAATATGACTCTCAGGTAAAAGTGACTATAGAAAATCAGGTAAAACCTCTTCCGTTTTTTGATTTTGCTGCAAGCGCTTTAGGACTAACTAATGGGGCGGGTAATTTCGTTCAGAAAGTAGAAGTCCAAAGAGAAATTAAAGCCCCCTGGGTTCAGGCAAGCGAAGACGGAATAGATCCTAATTCTTGGGTTCATCGCGATGACTCTCTTGTGGAAGGGGGCTAGAGTAATGAACGTGCCAGGATGGCAGAGGATGCCGAGATTTTCAAAAGTATTGAAAAGTGTGAGGGTTGCAAATAATTATCAGGCTTCTGAAAGACGCTCTGTTTTCTGGGAGCAAGGATCTGATGCGGGTTTTTCGACTGTGGGAATGGTTCTCGCGCTGCTTATTTCGCTTTCTTTGATTTTTACTTGTGCAAAAGTGTATGAAGTTAATACTGTTTCGGCTCAAGTTCAAGAAACAGCAGATGCAGCATCTTTAGCAGCGGAAAATGTGGTGGGCGAATTCTATATCGTCGTAACTATTTGTGATGCGGTTACGTTTACGTTATCGCTTACTGCATTGGTGGTGATGGGTGTTGGGGTGGTGTGCGCTTGTATCCCGCCTACTGCTGCCTTATCAAAAGGCCTTATTGACGCATCGGGAAAGATAAGTAAAGCGCGTGATTCGTTTTATGATTCCGCGCAGAAGTCCTTAGAAACTTTGCAGAAAGCACTTCCTTTTATAGCTACAGTCAAGGCTCAAGAAGTTATGGCGGCGAATTCTTCTGAAGGTGGATCTAGTTTTTATGGTATTGCCATACTTGCACCTTGGGAAGGAACAAGCGGCGACGCTTTGAGTTTTAAAGAAGCAAATCAAGCGCAAGATTTGGCTGAGGAAAACCAGCAGGAATTGATCGATCAGGCGGCGAGGGCAGAAGAGGCAGCTCAAAAAGCAAACGAATGGAAAGAGCATGCCTATCGTCACGATTCGGGGAGTCAAAATGATTATTGCATGTATGAGCGAGCTGCTCATTTGGCGGGGATGAGTGGCTCTGATAATCCCTATTTTTCCTCTGTTGATACCTGGAATTTTCAAGCGGCATTATCCCGAGCGAAAGTGTATTACGCAATTCGCTTAGAGAAGGAATATCCGCAAAGCTCTTCGGTAGATGAGCAATCGAATTCGGCTCTGCGAAAACGATTTTATGCGTATGCGGTAGAAGAGGTTGCTAAAGGATACGTTCATGAAACGCAAGATTCCTTTGATGCGCTATTTCCTCTTCTTCCGAAAAATACCGATGAGATGCGTTTGACTTCTCTTTATACCGATACGGTATATTCCAAGACGCAAAACGAACAAGGGTTATTTACTTTGCATGCATGGAGCGGATGTCCAGGCTGTGATAATCAGACCAATGCAGGTACAGGTGCTATTCGGGACATGGACAGAAACGCTGCATATACTACCTGTCCCTATTGCAAATTTACGCCAAGCAGTATGGGGAAAGTCGCTGCCGCTTCTTCAAATATAGAAAACGGTTTTGAATATCACTACAACGAGGTTGCTCGTGCGGCAGACGAATATGAAAAAGCACGCGCAGAGCTAGATCCTGTAAGTCAGGAAATAAAGAACACGGCTAACGAATTGTTTGATGCGTTTTTTGAAGGTTTGTCGGAAGCTTGTACTAAACGGATAGAAATACTACCTCCTGGTCATTGGGGCGCAATAGCGCTAGTGGTAGATACTTCAGCACCTGCCTCCCATTTTCCTTCGCTTTTTGTTGCAAGTGATGGAACGGGGGAATTGGGGATGCGTGCCGCTTTGTCATCTGCAACTCTTGTTCGAGAATCTTCGGAAGAAGGGAAGAATGTTCTTACTTCGTTTTTGGATGGTCTCGATTCGCAAAACGCATCAGTAGGTGCAGCAAAAACGGTTTTAGAGATATGGTCGGGGATGCTTGAGGTGTATGCCCAGGGTAGCGATGCTTTGCAATCAGTAATAAAAACTGTACTTAATGGCATTCCTTTGGGAAGTGCAAGCGGTTTGGGTACTTGGGCTTCCGATGAATTTGAAAGACGTGTTAAAGATTTTGGCTTCGCGCCACCAGACTTGCAGGCAAGAAAAGCAGTGCTAGTCAATTCTGTCCACGTATTAGAAGCTGATACCTCAACTTTTTCTGCGCGTTTGTTGTCGACTAAAAATGCTGTTATCCAATATGGCGAAGGTGGTTTGAATGGTGCTGCATCTGCTGCTGAATCACTGGCAAGCGGTGTAGTGGAAGGGTTAAGCACTGATTTTGAGCTTGCTACTATTGTTCTTGTCGAAGGCGTGGTTGAAATTCCTATAACCATCGCGTTGCCTTCCTTTGTTACTGAAGGGCTTGCGGGGGCGTTTCGAAGTGGCATAGACCAGCTTTATTCAGTGGTTTCTTCATGGACGGGGGCAAGACAATGGCGCTAAAAAGGGGTCGGCGTGGCTTGATTTCTGATCCGATATCAAGCAATTCAAATGCTGGACAGATGACTATAGAATTCGTTGTTGCTTTTCCTGTTGCACTGGTGATTGCTCTGGTGGCCATTAATGCACTTTTATTTTTCTCGGAGTGTGCCGCTTTCGATCGATCGTTTCGCAGCCTTGTGTGTACTTATGCGCCATCGCCCGCTTATGAGCAGGACGTAGCTCAAAGTTGCGCGCAGGTATCAAGCGCTTTGCAAAGTGAATTTGATTCCGAGAATGTGGGAATTGAAGTTAGTTCCAGCGGAGCTTCAGGTGGCTTAGTTGAGTTTAGAGGCGTTTTGCGTTTTTCACCGACCTTATTTGGGAAGGGATCGCTGTCAGGTGTTTTTGGCGTGTCGTTCCCGCCGTTAACTCACCAAGAATCAATCGTTGTTGATGTTTATAAGCCAGGAGTGTTCTTATGATTTCCTCTCTAAAGCAAAAACAGCAACAAAAGAAGCTAAGACAAGAGCTGCGTACACGCATTCGTGATAATTCGCGAATAGATGGCGAGCAGTTGTTCTTTGATGGGCAGTCAATTGATCGAGGCTATTTGAACCGAGAGCGGCATTCAAGAAGGGGATGCTATCAACCCAAGGAGGAGAAGGTAACGCAAAAGCGCTCGAAGACCGATCGAAAATCCAGCAAGAGACATTTTGTGTATCCGAAAGCTCGGATTGTTCTAATAGTCTTTGTGCTACTTGCTTTGATTATATTATTCAGTCCTTTGCTCTCTTCTGATCCTGGATTATTACAGGTGGGAACTAAAGGGTTACTCGATGCTTTTTCAATCTCTAAAGAAGAACATGCTTCCAATAATTCCCTTGAAGTTGATAGTGATGTTTCTTGGCAGGGGAGTTACTCCAATGAGCTTCCTGAAGCATTCGATGAAGAAATTGGTTTGCAGGGAGATTCCCCTTTAGCGGTATCAAACGATGGAAGAACAATTGGATTTACCCGAGTGGGCACCTCAGCAGAGGTAATGAGTTCTATCCAAAGTGATCTTGAATCAAAAGGATGGGTTTATGTGGCAAGCGGACAGGATTCTGCAGCTACTTTTGTGAAGGATGAGGGTAAGTTTCGCTGGTTAGCGGTTACCTGTGTCACGGTCGGGGAAGAGGTTTCGGTAGTCCTTGTTCCAGCGGAAAACAAAAACACAAACTGAAACAAAGCGTAAGGATAAGCCATGAATTCTCAAATGAAATCAAGCGTGATTTTGCGAAATGATCCTTCAAGCTACTTCCTTGTTGTTGCTACGCGCTTTTGGGATAGGGTGAGTGGATTTTTAATCAAGAGACCACACAAATGCATCCTCTTAATATCTCCTTGTAAATCTATCCATACCTTTGGTATGAGAGAAAACCTTGATGTTGCCTTTATCGATCGTGAAGGACTGGTGGTGCGATCTGATCAAGGAGTATCTCCGCGAAAAGTTCTTTACTGCCGCGGAGCACACAGCGTATTAGAACGACATGCTTCAGATAGTACTTGGTATAGCAAAGGAGAAAGGGTGATGGTGCATGTATAGCGAAACTCAACAGGCGACAGAGCAAAAGATTTCTAACGCACAGGTAATTTCACGCAATGCTTTTGGTATTAAAGAATGTCCCGTATGTCATGCGCGTTGTTTTGCGGATATGGAGGTGTGTTATGGATGTCTTCATTCTTTCACCGAAGAAGAAAACCAGATTTCTGCCGTATCTACCACGCACATACCAATTAGCTTGGAAGTAAAAGGCGATCTTGAGGAGAGTGATCTTAAGGTAGACGGTGTTAAGGCTGGTGTTTTTGAATCGGGCGAGCTTAATGCAGACGATCTTAAGAGGAACGATTTTAAGACAGATAATCCTAAAACAGAGATGCCTTTAAACGATGTGGCTATTCGAAGTGATTTGCCGATAAACGAAATGCCACCCGAATCTTTTAAGACTCAGGTGGCATTGACGGATCTCTTAGAAATAGTAATCAGCGTTCGTGCGCCCGTGAAGGACCCTGAAATTTAGCGAGCTAAAAATGAATCAACTGCTGTTTCTATTGCTTCGGTAGTTCCCTCAATAACATTTTTGAAACGAATGGGAAGGGAATCAAGTTCAGCTAACCCTCGAGGAATGTTATGACTGTTTGCTTCGTTTGCAATAAGTTCGTTTAGTTCGCAGCCGCTCAGTTTTGCGACTTCTTCAGGGAGCTGTTCGCCAGCTTCAAGCTCGTGCAATGCGCGATAAACGTTTTCTCCAAACTTTGCCCAATGCGCGGTGGAGGCAATCAGAACGGGATTATCGCCTTTAAGGCGCTGAGCTACCTTGAATGCCACTGCCGTGTGTGGATCTAAGAGGTAGTCATACGAATCAAGAACTTCCTTGATGGTTTTAAGGCAGGTTTTGCTATCTACCGCATCGGCTTTAAAATCTGCCTGGAATTTCGTACGGGTTTCTTCGTCTACCGTAAAAGCTTTTTCTGTTTTGAGTTGATCCATCCAAGTAGCAATAGCCTGCGCATTGCGTCCCGTGAGTTCAAAAAGCTGACGCTCTACATTGGAAGAAACCAAAATGTCCATGGAAGGAGATGGAGTAAGTACAAATTCACGATTAGAAATATCGTAGGTACCCGTATTGATGAAATCGGTCAGAACACGATTTTCATTACTTGCGCAGAAGAGGGTTCCCAAAGGGGTGCCAATTTGTTTCGCATACCAAGCAGCCAGAATGTTGCCAAAGTTTCCGGTTGGAACGCACACATCTAGGGGCTGTCCTGCTTCAAGCTTGCCTTGTGCAACTAACTCAGCATAGCTCGATACATAATAGACAACCTGAGGAAGCAGGCGTCCCCAGTTGATGGAGTTTGCACTTGAAAGTGCAATGTGGTGTTCGTCCATTAAATGAGATGCAAATGCTTCATCGCTAAAAACGGCTTTAGCTCCTGTTTGGCAGTCGTCGAAGTTGCCTTCAACTGCCCAGACCATGACGTTTTCGCCTTGCTGGGTTGCCATTTGCTTGTATTGGATATCGCTTACTCCGCCATCTGGATAAAGAACAGCAATCTGGATGCCGTCCTTATCGCGGAATCCTTCGAGTGCGGCTTTTCCGGTATCACCAGAAGTGGCAACAAGAATAAGAAAGGTGTTATTCAATTTACCCTGTTCACGCAAATGAGCAGCACTTGCGCTGAAAAAGTGAGGCAAGCACTGAAGTGCCATATCCTTAAACGCGCTTGTTGGCCCATGCCACAACTCAAGAATATGAGTGGATTCGTCCAGCGAGGTTATAGGGCAAATCGCACTGTCGTCAAAGCGGGTGCCGTACGTGGCTTCCATGAGCTCGTCGATTTCTTGCTCGGGAAGATCAATACCGAAGGAGCGATAAATATAAGCAGCACGCTTTGCGTAAGGGAGGTCGGTTAAAGAAAGAATTTCATCAAGGCTTAAATGGGGGAGTGTTTCAGGAACGTATAGTCCGCCTCCATCTGCAAGACCTTTTACTACCGCTTCTGTAAAAGTAACGGGAGTGGTGCATTTGCCTCGAGTATCAATGTAGTGATTAGTAACCATAAATCCAACTTTCGTGAGTAAGTGTTGCTGCATCAGTATACTATGTATATCAGATAGATTTTGTTACATCGGTGTATCGATCGGGAAGGGGAAGTTGTGGAAAAGGTTTCCATGTCTCACGAGGATTACCTTGAAGCTATCGTGATGCTTGGCGGAAGCCAAACACAGTCTGTTCGCTCGGTTGATATTGCGACAAAAATGGGTGTTTCTAAAGCTTCGGTTTCGAAGGCAGTTACCAGTCTTAAGAATTCAGGCATGCTTGAGCAGCCCTATTATGGCGATATCACTCTTACTGAAGATGGCTATAACTACGGATGCGCTGTTTTGAAGCGCCATGAAATGTTAACGCGCTTTTTAACGGAAAAAGTGGGCCTTACCGAAGAAGTTGCTGAAGAAGAAGCATGCCAGATGGAGCATGCAATTAGCGATGAATCGTTCAAAAAGTGGCTTGCGTATTTTGAGCGAATTGGGCTGTAGACTTTAATATCTTTAACGAGCTCCTTTAGTGTTTGTTGCGTTTTTGCGGTTTGTGCTATTATACGAACAAATGTTTGATAGTATGCAATTCGTGACAATATGCTGCTCGCGACAGTATGCAACTAAGGGCGGTATGCAGTTCACCGCAAAACTGAAGGAGTAAAGGCTGATGGCACGCATCCAGCAACAGCGCATTATTTTGGGCATAGACCCTGGTTTGGCGCATACGGGTTGGGGCGTAGTTTCGCAACAAGGTGCTCGGCTATCTTGCGTTGCATACGGTTGTATTGAAACTCCTTCGTCTTGGTCTCTGCCTGATCGGTTGGGAAAAATATACGGACAAATTGCTGCGGTGGTTAATCGCTATAAGCCAGAATGCGTAAGTATTGAAACGGTTTGGTTTGGATCTAACACTACAACTGCTTTTGCAACAGGCCAGGCACGCGGAGCAGCTTTGGCAGCGTGCGCGGGATCGGTTGCCTCTTTTGCTGAGTACAGCCCTAAACAAATTAAGCTTGCAATTGTGGGCACTGGTGCAGCAGAAAAGGAACAGGTTGAATACATGGTTCAGCACCTTTTGCAGCTGGAGTCTAAGCCTCAACCTGATCATGCTGCAGACGCTTTAGCGGCGGCAATTTGTTTTGCTAATTTTGATGTTGCTTCTTTTGAGAGATTGGCTAGTTTATGATTTCGTTTTTAAGCGGAACGCTTGTTGCGACAACTCTTGATTCCGCCATTGTCGACGTGCATGGCGTTGGCTATCAGGTTCTTATGTCGTCAAAAAGTTTATCGCGCTTAGGTATGGTGGGCGAAAAAGTGCGTGTGCTAACTCACCTGCAGCTTCGCGATGATGCCCTAGTTCTGTATGGCTTTTTGAATCAAGAAGAAAAAGATCTTTTCTTGCGATTGACTTCTGTCTCTAGCGTAGGGCCTAAGGTTGCTTTAGCGGTACTTTCAACTTTCGATCCTTCGGATGCAGTTGCTGCCATTGTTTCTCAAGATCTTGCTGCTATACAGCGAGTGCCTGGCGTAGGCAAGAAAATGGCTTCGCGTATTGTTTTGGAACTTAAAGAATCGTTTGTTGAAAGTAATCAGGCTGAACTTGCAGGCTTGTCAAAACGTGCTCTTGATACGAAAAAATCCGTCACGGAAGCGCTGCTTTCTATGGGTTTCACTTCAGAAGAAGCTGGACTTGCGCTTAAGGGGGCTCCCGAAGAAGCTTCTGAAACGTTACTATTGCAATATGCACTTAAACGTTTGGGAGAATAATTGGCTAACGAATTTGAAATAGAAAGTGTTTTGTTTGAGGCTTCGCAATTAGATCAGGGGATGCAGTCGGATGTTTCCGATGAATTGTCTGATAGGTTCTCTGGTGCGCAAGATCCCTATTCGCGTGAATGTTCTGTTTCGCTTACTGAAGACGATTTGGCACTTGATCGTAGTTTACGACCGAGTCGATTGGTGGATTACCTTGGTCAAACCAAGGTAAAGGAAAGCTTATCTATTCTTATTGAGGCAGCGCGAGCACGTCACGACGTAGTAGATCATATTTTATTTTCAGGTCCTCCGGGCTTGGGTAAAACCACGTTAGCAAGCGTTGTTGCCAACGAGCTGGGGGTTCGTATTAAAACTACGAGTGGTCCTGCGATTGAGCGCACGGGCGATTTGGCGGCAATCCTTACCAATCTTGAAGAGGGCGATGTTCTGTTTATTGACGAAATCCATCGCCTAAATCGTATGGTGGAAGAAGTCTTGTACCCTGCGCTTGAGGATTTCGCGCTCGATATTGTGGTGGGAAAGGGCCCCGCGGCTCGTTCTATTCGCTTGGATCTGCCGCGATTTACCCTTATTGGCGCAACGACTCGAACGGGTTTGCTAACTGGTCCTTTGCGTGATCGTTTTGGTATTTCGTTTCGTTTGAACTACTACACGCCCGAAGAATTGGCGCTTATTGTTAAAAGGTCAGCGCAAATTCTTGATGTGGATATTCTTGAAGAAGGCGCATTGGAAATTGCAAGAAGAAGTCGCGGTACTCCTCGTCTTGCAAATCGGTTGCTTAAGCGTGTTCGCGACTGGGCGCAGGTTAAAGGCATTTGCCCGATTGATGAAGATTGCGCAGCTCAGGCGCTCGCGTTCTTTGAAGTGGACTCCATGGGGCTAGACCCTGTTGATAATCGCATTCTCGAATTGCTCTGTGTCCAGTTTGGAGGTAGACCAGTCGGCCTGTCTACGTTGGCATCAGCGCTTTCGGAAGAGCCTGATACTTTGGAAGATGTGTATGAGCCCTATTTGCTTCAGCAGGGGTTATTGATTCGCACTCCTAAAGGTCGTCAGGCAACGGAGCGTGCCTATGATCATTTGGGTATTCGTATGCCTGAGGGCAAATCAGTCTAAAGTCGAATTGCGCTAGAGTTTTGAGAGGGGCCGCTTATGTTTCAGCAGGATTATTTGCTGCGAATGTTTCTCCAGCTTGCAACCGCTATGAGGGAAAGCTTGCAGCGCGCTCGTGGTGACAAAGATCCTGTAGCAGCTGCTCAGATGCTCGACCATACCCTTGAAGACGCTACGGAGATGGATGGAGCGTTGCTTTTGCGGATGGCTCCAGAATCTATGGCGGCAATGCTTCAGATCTCGCAGCCTGATCCAATGCTGATGGAATATGTGGCACGCACTCTGTTGCTATCTTCTGAATATCTTTCTGAAGCGGGGAAATCGGCTCAGGCTGAACTGCGTAAAGGTCAAGCGTATGCGGTGGCGCAAGCATTCGGTATTCAGTTAAGCGATGAATCTATTCAGCCAGAAGAACTCGAACGGTTCTTTGAAGAGAATCAAGTGCAGCTTTCTTAAATCAGTTCTCGTGTTTTTCTAAGGGTTTAACGCCGGCTTTGTACTTCTTCGAGACTTTGCAGCTTGGTGTTTTAGGGTCTTCCAGCCAATCTTTGGACTTCTTTAGAGGAAGCCTAATGCGCTTTTAGCACTTTTAACCAGCCCTTAGCGCGCTTCGGTTTTCTTAACCAGTCTAAGGCTTTTCTCAAGGCTTTTGGATTTCTTTCGAGGCCCGTATTGTCCTGTGATCCTCAAAAATTAGCCATGTATAACAAATTTGCTGAAAATTGTTGACGCAGTTGTTAGATAGGGCTAACATCCTTTTTGGTTGTTAGATATATCTAACATTTTTGCGCGCAATTAATAACCTGCAACTCTGATTAGAAAGAGTGAGAACCATGGTTTTATCGGAAGTTAAGAAAAATGGCACATATCACGTAAAGCAACTTCGAGGTTTTGGCGACGTTCATCGCCATCTTGAAGATATGGGTTTTCTTCCTGGTGAGTGCATAACGGTTGTTTCTCGAATTGGGGGAAATCTTATTGTGAACGTTAAAGGTTCTCGTGTTGCTTTATCGGCCGAATTGGCGAAACACATCACCGTGTAAGCACTTTGATAGAAGAGCTGTGTTGTAAGACAGTAGAAAGGGGGATAGGTGAAAACTCTCAGAGACGTAAAGAATGGCGAAACCGTTCAAGTTGCTAAACTCAATGGCGCTGGAGCAGTTAAGCGCCGCATTATGGACATGGGTATCACTAAGGGATGTTCTGTTTATGTGCGCAAAGTTGCTCCTCTAGGCGATCCTGTTGAAGTGACGGTTCGCGGTTATGAATTGTCTTTGCGTAAAGAAGATGCGCAAATGATCGAGGTAGTGTAGCGAGTTTGCGCGATTGCTTTATGTAGCTACCCTTACGCAATTGCTATTACATAATTGCCATCACGCAATTTAATTGCTATAGCGCAATCGCCAATGCTTATTAATTGTCATTGCGTAATTGCTATTACGCAATTATCAAACCACAGAGATAAACCTCAAAGATAATTCATCAAGCAAATTCTTAGTTTTCAAAGGTAAGGCTTTCGAGCCATTTTCTTTGAACATGAGTTAACCAAAACTAACTTCAGTTCTCTATTTTGAAAGGATTGGCAATGAGAGTTGCACTTGCTGGCAACCCGAATAGTGGTAAAACAACCCTGTTCAATGCACTGACAGGCGCCAACCAGTATGTTGGTAACTGGCCTGGTGTTACGGTTGAAAAGAAGGAAGGTAAACTCAAGGCAGATAAGTCTATTGAAATTACTGACCTTCCAGGTATCTATTCTTTATCTCCCTATACGTTAGAAGAAGTTGTAGCACGTAACTTTATTCTTGAAGAGCATCCTGATGCCATTCTGAATATCGTTGATGGTAGCAATCTGGAACGTAATTTGTACTTAACCACTCAGCTTTTAGAGATGGGCGTTCCTGTAATTGTTGCAGTTAACATGATGGATGTCGTTCGTCGCAATGGCGATGAAATTCATACTGAGCAGCTGGCAAAAGAACTTGGCTGTAATGTAATTGAGATTTCTGCATTAAAAAACGAAGGAATTACTGAAGTCGTAAATTGTCTGAAAACGATCGAATCGGCAGCTCCTGCAACGCCTATCACTCTTTCTGCTTCTGCTGAAGAAGCGGTAGCAGAGGTGCAAAGTCGTCTTCCAGAATCTATCCCAAGTAACCTGAAGCGTTTTTACGCAATCAAGCTTATCGAGCGCGACCAAAAAATCATTGACGCTATAGGAGATGCTCCCAACGTTGATGACGTGATTGAAAAGCTTGAAGCAGAACACGACGACGATTCTGAAAGCGTTATCATCAACGATCGCTATACCTACATTTCTTCAATTATTGAACACTGCCGCAATAAGAGCAGCAAGTCATCGGAAATGAGTATTTCTGACAAGATCGACCGCGTAGTAACGAATCGAATCTTGGCGCTGCCGATTTTTGTCATTGTTATGACGTTGGTGTACTACTTGTCTATTTCGACAGTTGGTACCGCGGCGACCGACTGGGCAAACGACTGCCTGTTTGGTGATGGTTGGTTTATGGGTCCTGGTCAGGAGCAGTTTGATGAAGATACAGCTGCCTTCGAAGATGCAGCTAGCAGTGTAGATGCATTTGAAACGGCCGCACTCGCTGAAGGTCTTGACCCTGAATCAAGTAACTTCTTAGCGAGCGCTGAAGCTGCAGATCTTGTAGGGACTTACGAGGCTTATGATGACGAATCTGGCGAAAACGAAATCGTTGAGGTAGATGCAGCAACTTACGAAGAGTCTCTTGGTGTGTTGGCATCTTTCGGGGATGAGGGTCCCGATCCTGCAGAATATGGTACGTGGGTACCTGGCATTCCTGTTCTTGTTGAAAATGCTTTGGTAGCAATTGGTGCTGCTGATTGGCTGCAGGCGTTGCTCTTGGATGGCGTTGTTGCTGGTATTGGTGCTGTTTTGGGCTTTGTTCCTCAGATGCTGGTCTTGTTCTTCTTGCTTGCAATTCTGGAATCATGTGGTTATATGTCACGTATTGCGTTTATTTTGGACCGCGTATTCCGTCGTTTTGGCTTGTCGGGCAAGTCGTTTATTCCGATTCTGGTTGGCACGGGATGTGGCGTTCCAGGTGTTATGGCTTCTCGTACCATCGAAAATCAAAACGACCGCCGTATGACAGTTATGACGACCACCTTTATTCCTTGTAGTGCAAAGATGCCCATTATTGCCTTGTTTGCAGCTGCTATTTTTGGTGGTGTTTGGTGGGTAGCACCTTCAGCGTACTTCTTGGGTCTTGCTGCTATTTTGTGCTCAGGCATCATTTTGAAGAAGACGCGCTTCTTTGCTGGTGATGTAGCACCGTTTGTTATGGAACTCCCTGCTTATCATCTGCCAACCATTGGTGGCGTTCTTCGTAGCATGTGGGAACGTGCTTGGTCCTTTATCAAGAAGGCAGGTACGATTATCTTCCTTGCATGTATCATCATTTGGTTTATCTCAAGTTATGGCTTTATCGATGGTGTATTCCAGGCGGTAGAGGATCAAAATGATTCAATTTTGGCAATCTTGGGTGGCGCGATTTGCTGGATTTTCGCACCGCTTGGATGGGGCGACTGGCAGGCAGCTTCTGCTACCGTAACTGGTCTTATTGCTAAGGAAAATGTTGTTGGTACATTCGGTATTTTGTACGCTGGTGATGCTGGTTGGTATGAAAACGTACAGGCAGCGTTCACCATGGTAACGGCTTATTCCTTCATGGCATTCAACTTGCTGTGCGCTCCCTGCTTTGCTGCAATGGGTGCTATCAAACGTGAAATGAACAACGTTAAGTGGTTCTTTGCAGCAGTTGGTTATCAGTGCGGTATCGCATGGGTAGTTGCACTGTGGGTTTATCAGTTCTTCGGTTTGCTTACTGGCGAAGTTACGTTCGGTATCTTTACCGTGATTGCTTTTGCTCTGTTTATCGCATTCTTGTGGTTACTTGTCCGTCCTAATAAGTGGGCAGGTAAAGCCGAAAGCGTTCGTGCGGTAGAAGCTGAAGCAGTGGCATAAGCTTTAGTGGCGGTATAAACCAAGTTTGAGCGGCAGCTAAGCCTAAAACGACGGCTAAAACTAGAAGCAGAGTTAAGCCTAAACGTCTGGCATAAGCTGCAGATTTACCTCCGATGGAAGCCGCGGGCATTCCGCGGCTTCCTCTTAGGCGAATTGTTTATTACTGGTTTTGATCGGCGCGAAGACTTTGTTTAAAGACTTTATTCAGAAATTTTGTTCAAACAGAAGCTAGAATACCCTCAAGAACAGAAAGCGAGGCAGCGCAAATGACAATAGGTACATTCGTGGTAAGTGCAATTCTTGTTGTGATTGTTGCTGCAATTATCATTAATATAGTTCGCTCGCATCGTGCGGGAAAACATGTGGGCTGCGATGGTTGTGGCGCATGCGGTGTATCGCAAGGCGGACACGAAAACGCTCAGCGAGGTGACCATCATGCTCATCACCATGGCGCTGGCGCGTGTGGGTGCGCCAATGTGGAATCTATGATTGCGCGTATGGATAAAGATCTCGATGAAGCTGACTCTAAATACTAAGTAATGCTGGCCTTTGCCTTTACATTAACCTTAGCTTTAGCCTTTACTCACACCTTTCTCACATCCCTGATATGAGAAAGGTGTGAGTTTTCTTCTCTAAACTGTTTTTAGGGAGGAATTATTATGGCACTAATTTTAAGTCACCAAACTGCATGTGAATACTGGTTGTCGCCTTATGCAAATATTAGATCAGGCTTAGTCTCGCTTCGGAAAAACGGAAGGGAATTAAACTTTGCCCCTAACGCTGATTTGGTGCATGATTACTTTTCATCCATGAGGAAAGTTCACAAACTTCCTTTTCATACAATGACACTTAATCGAAATGCGCGTCATAGAATAAAAGGCACAAAGTGTCATCTTTCTCTTGGAAAAATACCTCCATCTTCTTTTTACTGCTTAGATGAAGAAGTGTTTGTTATTAGTCCTGAATTGTGTTTCTTTCAAATGGCATCTATGCTAAATAAAGTGCAGCTTGTAAAGCTGGGATTCGATTTGTGCTCTAAATATTCTTTAGATTCTCAGGGTTATCTCTATGAACGAATCCCTGTAACTACAACAGAGCGATTAGAACAATATGGACAATCTTTATCAGGATTTCATGGTGCTCGAAGCGCATTAAGTACTTTGCCAAAAGTATGTTCCGAGTCTGCTTCTCCACGTGAAACCGAATTGGCAATGTTGCTCAGTTTGCCTTACTCATGGGGTGGATATAATCTCTCTAATCCTCGTCTTAATGTTAAGATCCCTATTCCTAGTTCACAGAGGCACATATTCACAAAAAACTACTACGTTTGCGATTTGATTTGGAATGATTCTATTGCTGTTGAGTACGAAAGCGACTACTGGCATACAGGGGTTGATCGTATAGCAAGCGACTCTGCTAGAAGAAGTGCCCTGAGTTTATTGGGCGTCGAGGTTATAACGGTAACAAATAAGCAAATTAAAAAAATTTCTGAAATGGATCGAATAGGAAGACTTTTAGCTAGAAAACTTAACCGACCATTTCGATTAAGTAGAGGGTATGACTATAGGTCACGCCAAAAAGAGCTTCGTCAAGAACTTTTGATTGATAAAGGTTCTTGGAATTAGTTGTGCAATGATTGCGCGGCGAAATTGGCATTTGCTAAATCGGTATTAGATATAAGGTTTGCGATGTTTCTCGAAAACGAGAAATTTGAAGGTATGTCTTATGGAAGATATGCCCTATGTTTTTTGGATTTTTAGGGGGTACCCTGCAGAAAAATGCCGTTAGTGAGAGACTCGTCTTAGCATCAATTGGTCGTTAAAGCTCATAGATACTTATTGGTGTCCATTTTTGTTTGCTTCGTGACGATCTTGGAAATTGTTCTTAAAGCAACCCTCTCACTTTCGGGGTTTTTCTGCAGGGTGGTGCTGATTTTTTAAAAAAAACTTCTGCAAACTCGGGCTAACACGCTAAGTCATCCTGAATTATTACTATTGCGAAATCTTGGGTCACTTCAGACGAGCTTGCATAACTCTATCGGATAAACATTGCATCACCAAAAGAAAGCATGCGGTACTTGCGTTTAATTGCATGACGGTATGCTTTCATGATGTTGTCGCGCGTAGAAAATGCCGAGACAAGCATCATGAGTGTAGAGCGTGGCACGTGAAAATTCGTGATAAGCGCGTCTACTACTTTGAATTCGTAGCCAGGCAGAATATAGAGGCTGGTCGCCTCACGATCGCGCGCAATAAGTCCCTGCTCCGCATCCCAAGCGGATTCAAGACTGCGTACGCTTGTGGTGCCGACGGCAATTACGCGACCGCCTTGTTCTTTTGTGCGCTTAATAGCATCAACCGTGCGTTGAGGAACGGTATAACGCTCGGTATGAATTTGATGATCACGCGGATTATCCTCTTCAACAATGCGGAAGGTATCAAGTCCTACTTCTAAGTGGACGGTTTCCCAACCGATACCTTTTGCCTTAATGTCCTCAATCAGCTCAGGCGTGAAATGAAGTCCCGCAGTTGGAGCAGCAGCGGATCGCTCTTCATGGGAATAAACGGTTTGGTAGAGCTCTTCGTCACCTGCGTAGTTTTTGATGTAGGGAGGCAGTGGCGTGTGGCCTACCGCATGAAGTGCTTCGTCGAGGGAAGGCAGGGCAGTGCTGAGTCGAACAAGACGCTCGCCTTTTTGAGCTCCTTCGACCCAATCGATAACCTCGGCGCTTAAAACAACGTTTTCAGTTGAAGACGAAGCAGGGTCTGAAGACGAAGTAGGGTCTGGAGACGAAGTAGGATCCGAAGATGAAACAAAGTCCACAACAGCACCTGGCTTTAAGCGTTTACCTGGGCGAACAAGCGCTTCCCATGTTGCAGATTGATTGGTACGTTCCAGTTCTTGCTTGGCTTCTCGCAGCAAGAAAACCTCTGCCGCACCACCAGTGCCGCGCTTGTGGCCAATCAAACGCGCTGGCATGACACGTGTTTCGTTGGCGACAAGTAAGTCTCCAGGTTGCAGATAATCAATGATGTCCTTGAAAATCTTATCCTCAAGCGTGCCTGTATCGCGCTTCATAACGAGTAGTCTACATTCATCGCGAATAGGAGCAGGCTCTTGGGCGATTAGTTCTTCGGGCAATTCGTAATCGAAATCATCAGTGGTCAATGCTTGCAACTTAGCTCTTCTTTCTTCTTCTTTTTTCTTTTTGCGAGCAGCTTTGCGTGCCGCGCGCTCAGCAGCGGCTTCTTTGTTGGAATACGCACAGCCGCAATAATTCTGGCGATACATTCCTAAATCGCGACTACGTTTAGTCGCATTGGGATAATACGGACGAAAGTCTTCGAAAAGTGCGGTAAGTCCATCATAATGCGCTGCTGCACGCTCTAATTCCTCTTTGATTATTGAAGTGTATTGGTAGGGGCTCACGCTTAGCGTGGTGCCGATGGCATCGAAGCCGTGCTCGTGCGCATAGCGAGCCAGTTCCTCAAGGCGCAAACGATAGCATGCTCGGCAGCGATTATCTCGGTCGCTATATAAATGTGCGAATTTGGGGTCGCGTGCGGGGTCGAATTCGGGATCGATACCCGTATCGAATTCGGGGTCGGCACCAGGACATGCCGCGTCAGTGTCACTAGAGGCGTTGCCTGCCGAATCAGCTAACCTCGTGGCTAACCTCGCGGGATCAGGATGCCACGAAGCGCGTACTGCTTCCTGCCAGCGGTCTGGTTCGTAAGGTCCCTCTATAACAGGAATGCCCTGAGAGCGCGCCCATTCAAGAAGCGTGGATAGACGATGCTGATACTCATCGGCAGGTGCGATATTGGAATTCATGTATGCAATTGTGATATCGTGACCCGCCGCTTGCAGTAATCTAACAGGCTCAAGCGAGCATGGTCCACAACATGCATGAAGTAGTAATTTCATAGGTTCGTCTTTCGCTCCTTTCGGCGTACTCTATACTAGCATCTGATTAAAAAATCGACTCGACAAACAAAAACGGCTCAATAAACAAAATTGAATCGAAGACTCACTGCGAATCGATAAAAACTGTCACGATAGGACATGAAAGATAACTAGGTTTTACTCAGGAGGGAAGACCCATAATGCCCACGACATCTCAACGAGCTTATAAGGCGGTTTTCTTTGACTTAGACGGAACGCTGCTTCCTGTAGATATGGACACATTTTTGCAAGCGTATTTTAAAGCGCTGGGAAAGTATGCGGCCGAACATGGTCAGGAGCCAAAGCAGTTTACCGACGCGCTCAACAAAGGCGTGTTTGCCATGATCAAAGAAGAAGGCGGGCGAAACGACGAGCGCTTTTGGCAGACGTTTTGTGCGGTTTTAGGCATCGACGAAAGTGAAATGCCAGCTTACGAGCAGTTGATGGAGGGTTTCTACAATACCGCTTTTGACGAATTGGGCGCACTTATTACTCCAACGCCAGAATCGGCGAAAGTAATTAACCTTTTGAAAGAAAAGGGATATCGCCTGTATTTAACCACGATGCCGCTTTTTCCTCGTATTGCGGTGGAAAAGCGTGTTCAGTGGGCAGGCTGTGATCCACAGGCTTTTGAGCGTATTACCACCTATGATAATTCCACGAGCACCAAGCCTCATCTAGCGTACTATCGCGAAAATGTCGAAGCGATTGGCTTGAAGCCTGAAGAGATTTTAATGGTGGGCAACAACACTCGCGAAGATCTGTCTGCTATGCAGCTGGGCTTGGATGGTTATTTGGTAACTGATTGGTTGTTGAATCCTGATGGCTTTGATATTGATTCGGTTAAGCACGGATCGATGGCGGATTTCCTGAAGTTTGTTGAAGGTCTGCCAAAGTGCGAAAATGCGGCAGAAAGCGAAGGTATGGATGCGGCGGCAAACGCCGTAGAAGCCGATGCGGCAGAAAGCGCAGAGGCAGAGACCAAGACCGAGACAACCACAGGACGTGATGCGTAGTGGCGCTTTTCGATTTCACGTTAGAAGCGCAGTCTGGCCATGCACGTGCTGGTCTATTCGAAACAGCTCACGGCACAGTGCGCACTCCACTGTTTATGCCTGTGGGCACGAGCGCGACGGTCAAAGGTATTCGTCCGCAGATGCTCAAAGAGCTAGGTGCGCAGATCGTACTTTCAAACACCTATCATCTGTCACTGCGTCCAGGGGCAGACCTTATTGCTGAGGCAGGCGGTCTTCATAAATTCATGGCCTACGATGGTCCAATCCTTACCGACTCCGGTGGATTTCAGATTTTTTCGTTGGCAGATACCTTAAAGCTCGATGACGATGGCGTAACGTTTTCATCTATCTACGACGGCAGCAAAATTCGTTGGACTCCAGAAACCAACATGGACATCCAGCAGAAGTTGGGCGCCGATATTATTATGCAGCTGGATCAATGTCCGCCTTATCCTGCGACGCGCGAATTCGTGCAGCGCGCGGTAGATTTGTCGTCTGCCTGGGCGAAGCGCTGTTTGGCCGCTCATACTCGAGAAGATCAGGCACTTTTTGCAATCTGTCAGGGCGGTATGAATTTGGATATGCGCCTAGAATCTATTCGCCGTTTGAAGGAAATCAGCGACGAAAGCGTGCGCAGCGGCCACAAGGACTTCAAGGGTTTTGGTATTGGTGGCTATTCGGTAGGCGAAGATCACGAAGTTATGTTCGAAACGCTCGGCGATGTTGCGCGCACCTGTCCTGAGAATAAGCCTCGCTATGTAATGGGGGTAGGCAATCCCACCACGCTCGTTCGTGCAGTTCACGAAGGTGTGGATATGTTTGACTGCGTACTGCCAACGCGAACCGCTCGTATGGGAACGGCGTTTTCGTCCCAGGGCCGCATGAATATGCGTAACGCCCGCTTTATCCATGACTTTGGTCCGCTGGATGAAAAGTGTACGTGTCCTACCTGTCAGACTCACAGTCGCTCATATATCAGGCACTTGGTGAAGCAAAACGAAATGCTGGGTAGTGTTTTGCTGAGTATTCATAACCTACATTTCCTGATTGATTTGATGAATCGCGCGCGTGAAGCAATTCTGCAAGATGCGTACGAGGATTTCTATCAGGAATGGATGCACTCACCAGCAGCGCAGGATTACTAAGTTGCTTCAAATTGCATGGCTTTTAGCTGCAGTTTTTATAGAAGTAACAACAGGTTAACGATTAACGAGCTATTATTAATCGTTACTGTACTTTTAAATAACTTCTCTTTGTATTTGCAAGAAGGAAAACTATGGCCGAGACACCGAAAAAAGAAACAGAAGGCGAAGAAGTAAAGCGCGACGCTGAAGAGGCTGCAACTGATAATGCAGCCGAAGAGGTAAAAGTCGTTGAGGAAAAAGCTACTCAACCGAGTGCTGCTAAAACTGAAGATAAAGCAGTAAAGCGTGATGCCAAGGCGAAAGCGAAAGCGCGTGATGCGAAAACAAAGGAAAAGGCTCGCGCAGAGCGCAAACGCGAAAAGGATCGCGCCCGCGCGCAGCGTGCTAATGCCGCTGCAGCAAAACAGCGCAAGAAGGATCGCGAACGTCGCATAAAGCAAGCAGGCGGTGGCGGTAACTCGAATCGTCGTAACATGTGGCTTTTGATTGTTACGACGCTTTTGGTTATCGCTTCGGTATTTATGTTTATGCCGCCACAAGACAAGATCAATCAGGGTCTGGACATTCAGGGCGGTCTTTCGGTTGTTCTTACCGCGCAGGGTACCGATGGTCATGAGGTAACCCAGGAAGACATGGAAAAGTCGCGCGCAATTATTGAATCGCGCGTTAATGCCTTGGGTGCATCTGAGGCAACAGTTCAGGTTCAGGGCACGGACCAAATTTTGGTTCAGATTCCTGGTCTTTCCGATACTGAAACGGCATTAGAAACCATTGGCAAAACAGGTAAATTGGAATTCGCTCGTGCTGATTCCTTTACCGATGAAGCTGATCAAACCGCTATTGCTAACGGTACTTACGTGCAGCAAGGCGTGATCACTGACGATATGGGCAACCAGTTCCCATCAGATGAAATGCAGTATCTCAGCGTGAGCGGATCCTATACGCCTCTTATTACGGGCGAAAACATCACGCGCGTAACAGTGGATAAGGAATCAGAAACCAGTAATTATTACGCTGTTAATTTGACACTTGATAACGAAGGCACCGAAGCGTTTGCTCAGGCGACGCGCGAATTGGCTCCTACCAACGGTCAGATTGTTATTGTTTTGGACGGCCAGATTCAGTCAGCTCCTGCCGTTCAGTCTGAAATCACGGGTGGTCAGGTTGCTATTACGGGCGGCTATTCACTCGAAGAGGCTCAGTCCTTGCAGACCGTTCTTGAATCTGGTTCGTTGCCCGTAAGTTTCCACTACGAACAGAGCCAGGTAGTTGGACCTACACTTGGTCAAGATGCATTGATGAGCGGTCTTCTGGTTGCAATTCTCGGCTTGACGCTGGTTATTCTGTACCTGATCTGCTTCTATCGCGGTCTTGGTCTTTTGACGGCAGCAGCCATGGTGGTATTTGCTATCTTCTATCTTGGTTTGCTGGCGACGCTTTCTGCGTTTGGTTTATTCTCGCTTTCTTTGGCAGGTATTGCAGGTATCGTTCTTACCATTGGTATGGCGGCCGACTCGTCCATTCTGGTTTTGGAGCGTTTCCGTGAAGAAATACGAATGGGACGAAGTGTGCGCGCTGCTTCCATCACAGGTGTTCGCCACGGTATTGAAACCTCTATCGACGCTGACTTGGTAACGTTGGTATCCGCGCTGACTTTGTTCTTCTTGGCAAGCGCATCCGTCAAGGGCTTCGGTATGACGTTGGCGTTGGGTATTATGTGCGACATCGTAATGATGCTGCTTTTGAAAGCGCCACTTATTCGCTTGTTGGCTCCAAAGGTTATTGCTCGTCATCCAGGATTCTGGGGTATTAAGGACTGCGAAGAAGCTGCTCCTGTATATGCTGAACTTACCGAAACGACGCTTGCTCCCGATGAGGTTTTGCGCCCTGATAAGGCACTGGGCAAGGGTGCGAAGGGCGCTGCGAACGCCGCCGCAAATGCCACTGCAGCTACGGATCAGCCTTCGACCGATATTCTTAAGTCGTATACGCATAAGACTTTGGATCAGTTGAAGGGTCGCTTCTTGCGTCGCGATATTAACTTTATGGGCGTGCGCAAAATTCTGCTTTCCCTTTCAGCGGCACTGATCGTTCTTTCTGTTGCAGTGGTGGGCATTAAGGGTGTTCAGTTCGGTATCGAATTTGTGGGCGGTACTTCGATTGCATTCCACAACACGGGAGATATTTCTATTGAAGACATGCGTGCAGCTTGCGCTGATGCGGGCGAGCCTGAAGCAGTGGTTCAGACTACCAACGCTGACGGATCGGCAGGTTTCTTAGTTCGCACCACTAATACTTCTCCTGAAGATGCTGCTACAACGGCAAACCAAATCGCAAGCGATTTGGGTATTTCAACCGATAGTTTCGAGGTAAACACCGTAGGTCCTGACTGGGGCGCTGGCGTAATTCAGTCTTCGGCCATTGCGTTTGCGGTATCGCTGCTGTTGATTATTGCCTACATTGCAATTCGTTTCGAATACAAGATGGGTATTATGGCGGTTGTGGCATTGCTGCACGATCTCATAATTGTGGTTGGTATTTATGCGTTGGTTGGTCGCGAAATTACGCCAAACATGGTAGCGGCTCTGCTTACCATTTTGGGTTATTCGCTCTACGACACCGTTGTTGTATTCCACCGTATTAACGACAACATGAAGGAGTCTTCACTGAAGTGCACCTTCATGTCTATGGCAAACCACTCCATCAACCAGGTATTTATTCGTACGATCAACACCACGCTGACCTCGTTCGTGCCCGTATTTGGCATGTTGCTGTTCGGCGGCGAAACGCTGAAGGACTTCGCGTTTGCTATGGCGGTCGGTTTGATTGCTGGTTCGTATTCGTCTATTGCGGTAGCAACTCCGCTTTACGCTATGTGGAAGTCTCGCGAGCCAAAGAATGCCAAGTTGATAAAGAAATATGGTTCCGACGTCCAGTTGTTCACCTTTGCTTCTACGCTGCCACCTGCTTCTAACGAAGAAGCAAAAGCTGCAGTAGCGGCAGGGGAAGTTGCGGCAAACAAGGAAACGGTAGCGGCAAACGAAGCTGCAAAATCAGCTTCGAAAGCATCGAATAGCTCAGCAGGTAATTCTGCTTCTCATAACCGCAAAAGGAGGAAGTAATGAGAGAAGGTAGCGCACCAAATTTTGCACCACCAGTAGAAGAAGGAACGGTATTTACGTTCCAGGATGAGTCGGGTGATACGGTAGATCTGGAGTTTTTGGGTCTGATTATTCACCAGGATCGTCGTTATGGCTTCTTCTATAACGTGGGAGAAGGTTCTGAAGTAGGCGGATCGGGCGAAGTTACCGTTTTGGAGGTAACTGAACTTGACGAAGATGGTCAACCTGCTGGTTTTGAGCTGGTGCTCGACGACGCAATTGCTGCAGAAGTATATGACGACTTCAAGCATGCAACGAAGGATTTGTACGACTTCGAATAGTGCTTGCGCTTGACAGGCAGGCGCTTGATAAAACTAATTGCTCGAAAGTCAAAAGAGGGCCGAATGCATTTTATGCATGTCGGTCCTCTTTTTTTGTACGGCGTTTCGTCACCTCGGGTAGTCTCCGAGAAAGGAGCTGCCCGACCTAGGCGGGACGCCGTTGATGGGTAAGATTATAGCAGCCTTTATGCATCACGTAAGAAGCGTATGGTTCATTTAGTAGTTGTTTTGTTGCATCTATCAGGCTCTTTAGGCGCTCCGCAGAGCCTAGTCATTTAAATGCTTTTTACAGCGCGTTGCTCCTCATTTTAAGGAAAAAGCAAACAGCGCGGCGTTCATTTTTTTGCGTCTATTGCGCGCCTAATTTGTACCGCTAAATGAATATTTTGTATCGCTCCCGAAATGCCGAATGTGTTTATGACACATATCTTATTAAACGTTACGAAACCCTTGGATATTTGCCTTAACTCTTTAACCTAATGACCTGTATGTGTAGGTTTACTTCGCCTTATGCTGGATTCGCATTGTCTAGTTAGAGATACCTATCTTACAAGGTCGGTCTGGCAAGGTTGATCTGGATTCAGATTAATAAGGCGCAAAGAAGGTTATTCAAGTAACTTATGGCTAAACACGCAAATAATTCGGAAAACAAGTATTCGGCAAATTCTTCGAATAGGTCTAATACGCCTTCTATGCCTAATGCTTCCAATGCATCAAATACTCCAACCAGCAACACCCCAAGAATGGGGAATTCTTATCGCTCATCATCTACTCAGGGGCGCTCTTCTCATTCTTCGTCAACGCTTTCGAATCCTGAGCTGGTGCGCGTACGTAAAAAGCGCAAGAAGCACGGTAAAGCCAAAAAGGCAATTCTTATTGTGCTTGCGGTAATTGTGGTGTTGTGTGTTGCAGTAGGTGCCGCAGCTGCACTGTATATGAATTCCATTTCGGATTCCATGAAGATGGACTCCGAACAGCAAAGCGAATTGGATACCGTCCTTAGTGAAAGTACCGTTCAAGAACCTTATTATGTGCTGCTTCTTGGCTCAGACGCTCGCGAGGGCGATACTGCAAGTCGTTCAGACACCATGATTTTGGTGCGTGTAGATGCTAACGTTGGCAAGGCAACGCTTGTTTCAATTCCGCGTGACACCAAGGTAGAAATCGAAGGTCACGGCACACAAAAGATCAATGCTGCTTACGCCTTTGGTGGCCCTGCAGGCGCAGTTGAAGCGGTAGAAAAAATGTCGGGCATCGAGATTTCTCACTATGCAGAAATCCACTTTGACGAGCTTGAAAAAGCAGTAGATCAACTTGGCGGTATTTGGGTGGATGTCCCTGTGTCTAGTAATCAAACGGGTTCTAGCCATTCACAATATCAGTTTGATGCTGGTATGCAGAAGATGACAGGCGAACAAGCCCTTGTTTTTGCGCGCGAGCGTTATGGCTATAACGAAGGTGACTTCCAGCGCGCAGAAAATCAACGAATTGTTGTTCAGTCTTTGGCTGATGCCGTCCTGTCACTTCCCCCAACTGATCTGCCAGGTACGGTTCAATCATTGGCGAATTGTATTTCTACAGACTATTCCTTAAATGAACTCATCGAATTAGCTCAAACTTTCCAGGGCGCTGAACACTATTACTTCTATTCGGCCATGGTTCCTTCAACTACGAAGACTATAGATGGCGTGTCATACACCATTACCCTTGAGGACGAATGGGCTGACATGATGCAGATGGTGGATACAGGCCAAGATCCAAGCAAGGCAAACGTTCTAACAAAGGACACTCAAGCGGTTGAGTCTGAGGAAGGATCTGAATCCGAAACCAGTTCCGAAGCAAATGTGGAAACAAACTCTGAAACAGCTTCGGAATCAAGTAGTTCTGGTAGCACGGAATCAACCGTGAACTAATCAAAGGTAGAGCAGTAAACAGCAGAAAAAGATAGTAATAGGGGAAATAAGGAATTTGATCTATGACCTTACTTGAGTTACTTCAAATTATCCGAAAGCATTTAAAACTCTGTATTGCATTGCCGATTATTTTTGCGTTGGCAACAGCGGTATTTAGTTTTGTTGCATTGGCGAATACGTATACCGCTAGTGTTTCTATGTATGTGTTGGCAAACTCCTCAGAAACGCAGGCAGGAACGACGCTTTCAACCGATCTTTCCGCATCTCAGATGCTTACGAACGACGTATCAGAGCTTATTAAGAGCGAACGTGTACTGAATCAAACAGCTAATCAGCTTGGTATGACCGAGCAAGAACTGGAAAAGTACGACGTTGAAGTAACCAGCTCCACTACCACGCGTCTTATCACTATTGAAGTAACGGGCGATACTCCCAATTCTGCTGCAGCTATAGCAAACGGTCTTGCGAATACCACCAATACGGTAGCGCAAGAAATCATGGATATTGAAGCAGTAAACGTAATTGACCAGGCTGCAACTCCTGATGAGCCATCAGGACCTCCACGCACTATGTATGTAGCGGTAGCGTTCTTGGCGGGTATTTTTGTAGCTGTTGCCATCGTGGTTGTCATGGATATGGTCAACACCCGTATTCGCAAACCTGAAGAAATTGAAGAGCTATTGGAAATTCCTGTTATTGGCAAGATTCCAACCATTAAATAAAAGGAGGTGACGCATATGGCTAAAAAGAAAAAGGCAGCATCTAATACCCTTGAAGTTCAAAATGCAGCAAAAACCATGTTGGCAAATATTCGCTTTGCGTCAGTTGATAATCCTATGCAAAGCATTGTACTTACCAGTGCAGTTCCCAACGAAGGCAAGACTACTACTACTATTGAACTGGCAAAAGCTATTGCAAGTGCGGGTAATAGTGTGTTGTTGGTAGAGGCGGACATGCGTCGCCGAAGCGCAGCAGCAGCCCTAGGAGTACATGCCGCACACGGTGCTTATGCGGTAATGTCTCGCGCGATAAGTTTGCAAGAAGCGGTAATTTCTACGGGAATTCCGAATTTTTATTTCCTGGATACGGAACCAAATATTCCTAATCCTGCAGACTTACTTACTTCACGTGCATACGCGAAATTAGTAGATGATGCATGCAATACTTACGATTATGTTTTGTTTGACACACCACCAGTAGGTACTTTTGTAGATGCTGCTATTCTTTCTCGTTTAGTAGATGGCACTATTTTGGTAGTGAAAGTTGGTGGCGCTAAGCGCGACGAAATACTAACTGCCTACGACCAGCTGCAGAAGGCGGAAGCTCATATTATTGGTGCTTGTGCGACCTTCTGCGAGGGTACTGGCTCTGAGTATTATTACGCTTACTACAACAAGGATAACCAGCGCATAGATCCAGAAAAAGAAGCTCGACGTGCACGCAAAAAGGGTGCTACGGGCAATACGGGACCTGTTTCAGCGCCTGCTGCACCTGCTATTCCTCGTGGTGCACGTCGGCAGGCACCTGCAGGGCAACCTGGACGTGCTCAGATGACTCAACAGCAGGCCGCCAAGCAATCACAAGGGCAGCGTGCCGTTCAGCAGCAAGCTACGGTTAATCCTATTTCCAATAGTCAATCTTGGAAGAAATCTGCAGTACAAGCAGGCGTTCAGCAGGCACGCCGTTCTAATACGCCACGCATTGACAGAAGCCAGCAAGGAAAGCATCACTCATAGGTGAAGTAAATTATGCGTGATGTTCATTGCCATATTTTGCCTGGTGTAGATGATGGGTCTCATTCCATGGAGGAATCCCTAGAAATGGTGCAGGCTGCCATGCGTGCAGGAGTTACTTCTTTTGTTTGTACGCCTCATTGCCGCGATCCGTGGTTTGACTACGAAGCTATGTGGGATGCATTCCATGCACTACAGGTAGAAGTTTCCAAGATTCGTATGGCTCCCAAAATGACCATGGGGTTTGAGGTTAACTACAAAAAGCTTATGGAATTGGGTATGGATTGGGCAGATTACCTTGGTTTTGAAACGGGGGAGTTCTTGCTTGAACTGCCTACGCGAAGCTTGCCGCCCGATTGGGAGCGCATCGTATTCCAGCTTCAAGGTAAGGGCTATACCGTAATTATTGCGCATCCAGAACGCTATAAACCCGTTCAGGAAAACATAGATATTGTTCGTCAGTTCATTGGGGCTGGTTGCAAAATTCAGGTTTCGTCGGATTTTATGGGCGAAGGATCGTTCAGCCCAGTAAAGAAAACCGCTAAGAAATTATTCGAGGAGGGATTAGTCAACTTTATTGCAAGCGACGCTCATGGACCACTGGCATATGAGCTGCTTTGGCGTGCGCGCAAGGAATTCTTTGCAAAAGGCGCACATGCCCGAATGTAGATAAATAGCGACTTGGTTATCTGAGCTGCTCACTAATTAATCCATGAACGGCTTCAAATGTTAAGGATTCTAAGGAGCTGTTTAACAGGATAAATACCAAATCTACAAGCTTGGGATATTTGGTGCATAAATAGCATTGTATGTTCCAAAAGTGTTTAACCACATCTGCCAAAGGACTTAAATAGGTAGCGCTGTTGCAAATTAGAAGTCCTACTGATAAGCAATGAAGCTTAACAATTAAAGAAACTGTTTGTGTATAAGCCACGAGCGTAAGCGTTGGGGCAAGAAAGCTTATTGTTCATGGCTTATATGCAAGCTGTTTTTTTGAAAAAGGCTTGATAGGTGGGTTTAAAACAATTCTAGAGTGCCTGCCAAAACATATCTTTGAATGCGCTAAATCGTCGCTGGGTGCGCGTTTGGCTAGCAGCTAAGAGTTTTAAATGTTCATGTATACAAGGGAAGGTTTCCTATGGCGAAGCCATACCTTTATCCATCTAACAGAGCTATTGCACTTAAGTTATGCGGCATCTACCCGCAGGGGGTGATCCGTATGTGGTATGTCATTCAAGTAGTTGGAGGGCAAGAACATGCGGTAATCCACCAAATAGAAAAACTGGTCGATAGTAGCACCTACGGTTCTTGCTTTGTTCCGCAGTATGAAATAAAGAAACGTTATTCAGGCGTATGGAAATACGTTAAAGAGATTTTGTTTCCAGGATATGTATTTGTTGATACCAAAACTCCTGAAGTATTCAGAAAAGAATTAAGCAAAGTAAGTCGCATGACAAGGTTGCTCCACGATGGAAACGAACAGTTTATTCCTTTAGCTGACGATGAAAAAACGCTAATTAGCGCATTCATTGGTGATGATGATCACGTTATGAAAATGTCCGAAGGCATTATTGAAGGCGATGAAATCATCATCCTAAAAGGCCCTTTAATGAATCATATGGGCTTAGTAAAAAAGATAGATAGGCATAAACGGCTAGCTTATTTGGAACTGTATATGTGCGGTCGAGCAATAACCATTAAAGCTGGTCTAGAGATTATAAAAAAGCATTAATTTCATTAAAAAGCACTTGTCTAATTTTTCTGAACAACTAAATAATGAAGCAGATCTAATTCGGGAAACCGAGATAGTCGGAGAAGTTTTAACGGAAGCTGCAGCTGAGGCAAAAACTGTGCAAGAAAAAGCTGCGGTTATGACAGGGCTTCCTGATACTCCGCGATTAACTGAGTCAGGTATCGCACCAGAGGTTTTAGAAAAGCTATTACCTGATGAAGAGATAGTAGTTCTCCCTAAGGTAACTAAGATTTCTGGAAGTTTGTTCTATAGAGCGATAAAGCGGGCATTCGATATTGTTTCTTGTAGTTGTGCTCTGGTTTTGTGTGCAATTCCTGTGGCGGTAATTGCCGTAAAGATTAAGCAAGAATCTGAAGGCCCTGTTTTTTACGCACAAAGACGTATTGGTAAGAACGGCAAAATTTTCAAACTATATAAGTTCAGAAGCATGTATACCGACGCTGAAGCACGCGGTGCTCAGTGGGCAGCAGAAAAGGATCCTCGTGTTACGCCACTTGGTCGTAAATTGCGCAAAACACGGTTAGACGAAATCCCGCAGTTTTGGAATGTGATTAAGGGTGATATGAGTCTAATTGGACCACGACCAGAACGTCCTGCTTTTCATGAAGAGTTTTGTAAACGAATTGATGGTTGGGATCAACGCCTTTTGGTAAAGCCAGGCATTAGCGGTCTTGCTCAAGTGACTGGTGGTTATGAGCTGCTTCCTAAAGAAAAAGCGGTATTCGATATTCGCTATATAGAAAAACGCGGAATCGTGCTGGATTTATCGATTATCTGGAAGACCATCAAAACTATGTTTACTGGAGATGGAGCCCGATGAGGGTTTTGTTTTTAACGGATAGTTTTCGGCCTAGTCGTTCTGCGTGCGCCAATAGAGCTTCAGTTTTAGTAGAGGCTATGCTGAACTCCGGAATCGATGTTCAGGTTTTGGCTTCTAGCGATAGTATCTTAAATACGCCTGAGAATTACATCAAACCTGAATACGTTACATTTTTTAGTACGTTTCCGCTTATTGAAAAGACTCTTGTTAATCGGTTAAAAAATAATTTTGGTGGCTGCAAAGAGGCATATAAAGTAGCTAAAAGGATGGGTCATTTTGATCTGGTTATTTGCTCAACGCCGCCGTTAATTTTGACGCAAGCTGCGATAAAAATTGCAGAAATAAATCAGGCAAAACTCATTTTGGATGTACGTGATATTTGGCCCGATGTTGCATACGAAATGGGGTCGTTTGCCCCAAAAAGCATTTATGGTCGCTTCTTCTCAATGCTTTCAAATAGGGCATATAAGCAAGCGGATTTAATAGTGACGGTCACGCCTGGAAAGGTTACGAAGTTAAGCAGCAGAGTACCTTTAGAAAAAAAAGACAATATCATTCTAGTTCCTAACGGAATAGACGAATCGTTTCTAAATGAACGAATAGATGCTGATTTAGTTAAAAAATTTGATCTTAATAGTGGACCTATCTGCAGCTATGTAGGAAATATTGGATTGGCGCAAGGTCTCGAATCCTTGCTCGTGATTGCAGAGAATAATCCAAATGTACGCTTTTTGCTATTTGGAAAAGGCGCAGAGGAAGAGACTCTCCGAAAATGCTCTCAGAAAAAAAATCTATCAAATGTGGAGTTTTGCGGAACATTAGACGCTGCAGGTGTTTTTACTGTCCTTAAGTATTCGACGTTAGCATATGTCCCACTTAAAAGCTCAAACTTAAAAGATTCAATTCCTACAAAGATGTATGAAGCTTTCGCTTGTGGCTGCCCTGTATTGCTTGCAGCAAAAGGCGACTCTGTTGATTTGCTAAAAAGCGTTGGACTTGGGATGTATGCTGCTCCTGAAGATATTGACGAACAACTGGATTCATTTAGCCAGTTGTTATCAAGAAACTATTCCGAAGAAGAGCGGCATAACGCAATTTCGACAGTTTCTAATTTGCATTCTAGGCAAAAGAACGCAAAAGAGTTTGCTGCTAAATTATTAGATTTTTCAAACCAGGGTTAGTTTTTATAATGAGAGGTAATCTATGATTAATGTAATAGGCTTAGGCTATATCGGTCTTCCTACAGCGTTGATGTTTGCAACTCATGGAGTTGAGGTTGTAGGAACTGACTTCAATAAAGAGTTAGTTGATACACTAAACGCTGGTAAGACTACCTTTAAAGAAGATGGCTTAGATGAACTATTCAGTCAAGCACTTGATGCTGGCATTAAGTTCACTACTGAATATCAGCCAACTGATACGTATATTGTCTCTGTTCCTACCCCTTATGACAAAGCATCAAAAAAGATTGATCCAAGTTATGTTGTAAATGCAGTTTACTCTGTATTAGAAGTTGCTCCCTTTGGCGCAACAATAGTCATTGAATCTACGGTATCTCCGGGAACTATTGATAAGTATGTGCGTCCGGCCGTGGAAGCTAAAGGCTTAACCCCTGGTCTTGATATTCATTTAGTCCATGCGCCAGAGCGTATTATTCCAGGCAACATGGTATCTGAGCTTACTCATAACAATAGAACTATCGGAGCAGATGATGAAGAAATTGGACAACGTATAAAGAAGCTTTACTCTTCGTTTTGCCAAGGTGAGATTGCGGTAACTGATATACGTACCGCCGAAATGACCAAGGTAGTAGAAAACACATTCCGAGATATTAATATTGCGTTTGCAAACGAATTAGCAAAAATCTGCAGGAGCGATGACATGAATGTATATGAAATTATCCGTATCGCTAATATGCATCCACGCGTAAATATTTTATCTCCTGGTCCTGGTGTAGGAGGTCATTGCATCAGTGTTGACCCTTGGTTTTTAGTGGGAGACTATCCAGGGCTTTCAAACATCATCTTGGCTGCTCGTCGAATTAATGACTCTATGCCTAAATTTGTCCTTAAACGAATTCGTACCATTATGGAAGAGCATGAAATTGTCAATCCAAGTAAGGTGGGACTTTATGGTCTTACCTACAAAGAAAACGTTGATGATATAAGAGAGTCTCCTACCTTACAGATGCTTGATCGTATGAAAACACATCTTTCTGTTGGCAATGTAAAAGTCTATGACCCTTGGGTAGAAGACAACATTGTTCCAAACCAAGTGCATACTTGGGATGAGTTTATTAAAGGTCTAGAGCTTGTAGTGATTATGGTTGGTCATGATGATATTAAGGGCAAGCTTGATGAGCTAAATAACGTTCTTGTGCTCGACACTCGCAATATTTGTAAACCCGCTGAAAATATCTATAAGTTGTAAAGTTGAAGAATATGACGCATATGCCAATTGAGGTGCTTGTAGCATCTTTGGAAGAGAGCTGTCCCAGTAAGCTTATTGACAGGCTGAACTTGCAAACACCTGCAATTATTTGTAATCAAACCGATAGATATGATTATTGGGAAATTGAACGCAGTAATGGAAAAGTTAGATGGTTTGATTTTGATGAGCGTGGTGTTGGATTAAATAGGAATAACTCCTTGATTCGCTCTACAGGGGAAATTTGCTTGATTGCTGATGATGATATGACCTTCGTTGATGGCTATTCGGAGATAGTGGAGAAAAGCTTTTCTCGGAATCCTAATGCTGATGTAATTATTTTCAACATTAAGGAATCTACCCCTACAAGAACTGTTACCAAGCGCGAGAAGCGAGTAACACGTTTGAGCGCATATAAATATGGGGCGGCAAGGATTGCTTTTAGAAGACAGTCAATATTAAATCATAGGATTTGCTTTAGTCAGTTGTTTGGAGGTGGTGCCTGTTATTCAGCTGGAGAAGATGTCTTGTTTGTAGTTGATTGTATAAAAAGTCGTTTGAATATAATCGCTGTTCCCGATTCTATCGCGCTGTTGAATGAAGAAAGAGATAGCACATGGTTTAAAGGATATTCAAACAAGTTGTTTCAAGATAAGGGAGCTTTGTATTTATCCGCTGATGGTTATTTGATGGGGGCGATACATTGTGTGCTTAATGCATTGCTGCATCATAATCGTTATAGGATGGAAGGATATAGCCTCATCAGCGTAATACGGCAGGAATTGAAAGGTTTGCACTCTTTTAGCTCGTCAGCTAGAAGAAGTTTGTAATGTTTAAAATACAATCAATTTTAAATGTACGAATAGAGAATGTAGCAATTACATTTTTAATCATATTCGCTTGTTTTCCTATTATTCCAATAAATATATTGGTAGATAGTGATATTCGCATTTGGGCTACTCGCATTTCGTACATAGTCGCAATTATACTGGCGCTTGTGTCGTTAAGGCGATTTCCAGTAAGTGCGGTTTGCGCGTTTGTCTATGGAAGTATAATCATTTTTTCTGCTTATCTTAACCGTACTAATATTAGTGAAGCTATTGCGATTACCTATCCGATGGTAGGGTTGTCCTTGCTGATGGAATGGGGAATTTGCAATAAAGGTACTAATTTTTTAATTATAGTTGAAAGGATCTTCTATTTTGCGATAGTGCTTACGTTTATTCTGTATCCGTTTTCAAACATATTGTTTGGGGAGGGTGATTTTTTAATTGGGGGAGAAAATCATATTATTCTACCGACATTAGCGGCATCAGCCTTATCGCTAATTCGGTATTCTTTGCAAAAATGCTCAAAGAGACATGTTGTCGTAAATTATGTAATTTGTACTGCGCTAACGTTAGTTAATTTTTCTGGAGGAGGCGTAGTAGCATGGCTTGTGTATTCAATCCTTTTTCTTTTGCTGAGTTCGCAAAAAAAGTTTGAGCACGTTTTTACTTTAGCAAAGATGTCTCTTATGTATGTTTTAGCATGGTGGGGAGTTGTGATCCTGAGGATACAAAACTTTTTTTCTTGGTTTATTGAAGATATCCTTGGAAAATCGTTAACTCTAACTCATCGCACAGAAATATGGGATCAGGTATTAAGTAGGCTTCAAGGAAACTATGTATTTGGATTTGGTCCTCAAGAGACAACGAATCTTTTTACTATTAACGGCAATTATGATTCAGGGCAGTCTTATTCGCTGACTTTAAGTAGTCATAATTGTCTTCTTCAGACAATTTATACTGGAGGTATTATCTCAATTATTCCTTTAGCAATTCTTTTAATTATATCGTCAAGAAGGTTGCTTTCTGTAAATTCTAAGCTTACGCGAAATGCAATAGTTTGTTGGATTGCAGGAATTTTTGCCATGATGTTAGTGGAAGCGACTGGGGTAATTCAAATTATTTTCCCGTTAAGCATTGCGTGTGCTATTCCGATTCTTGTAGAGAAATCTAATAGTGATAATCGGGTTCCTTTTGATTGAGGGGATTCAAGTGAGTGATGTTTCAATCTGTGTAGCAGTCTATAATGTGGAGAAATATCTACCTCAGTGCATTGATAGTATTCTTAATCAATCTTTTCGAGATATTGAAGTGATCATGGTCGACGATGGATCAACGGACTCCTCGGGCAGAATATGTGATGAGTTCGCATGCCGTGATGCAAGAATCAGAGTTATTCATCAGAGTAACGGCGGATTGTCTGCTGCTAGAAATGCTGGAATTTTTTATTCACAATCCGACTATATTGCATTTGTAGATGGGGATGACTATATCGATTCAAGATTTGTTGAAGACATTTATAAAGAAATAAAGCAGAACGATGCAGATATTGCTTGTGCTGGCTACTGGTCTGTGTTTGATTCTGGCGAGAAAATTGCTAAGCATTTTGTTTCCGGTCGGAGCGTTTTGACCGGGAGTAGCCAACTTAAGGCATTGATTTGCGATGATTCTATCTCGGTGACTACATGGGGAAAAATTTATAAGAAAGAATTATTTAAGAATATTAATTTTCCTGATAAACGTTTACATGAAGATGTTTTCACTACTCACTTGATACTAGCAAGATCAAGAAAATGCGTTGTTGTAAACAAAGCGCTTTACTATTACAGAAAGAGAGATAGCAGTATAGTATCTCAAACTTTTAAGAAGGAGCATCTTGACTCGGTTTTAGGAGCAAAGGAGCGAGCAAATTATATAGCTTTTCACTACCCAGAGATGCTTTCTTCAGCAAACGCAAAAGTAGGATGGGCAGCTTCTTCAGTTTTTAGAAAAATGTGCAAGAGCAACTGTTGGGATGTGTCGATTGCGAACTATCTGCATGATGTAGCAAAAGATACGTGGATATCGGTTTTTAAGAATGCTCATTCATCAATGCTAAACAAAATTTTTCTTATATTACTTGCGATTTCGTCAAATGTTGCAAAATATGTTGCTAGGTTAGATAAGTGAATATTATGTTGTTGGAAAACAGGTCTCAAACAACTGAATCTCGTTTGATAAAAAAATTACATTATTGCTGGTTTGGATATGGACAGTTTGGAGAAAAGGAAAAAAAATGTATAGAATCTTGGAAGAGATTTCTTCCAGATTTCGAAATAATTAGATGGGATGAATCTAATTTTGATTTAAATAGTTGCAAATACGTTAAAGAAGCATATGAAGCAAAAAAATGGGCCTTTGTAAGCGATTATGCACGATTTAAAATTTTACATGAACATGGCGGATTATATTTAGATACCGATGTAGAAATTATTCGCCCGCCCATAACGTTGCTTAAATCTCCATTTATGGGGATCGAAAGCGATCCCTTCTCAAGTACAGGATTAACAGTTAATCCTGGCTTAGGTATGTATGCTGTGCCTTTTATGCCAATTTATGAAGAGATATTGTTATCGTACGAATCTGATAGCTTTAAAAGCGGTAACGGCCAAGATGGGCTGGTGACGGTTGTAACGAGGACGACTGAAATTCTAAAGAAGCATGGATTACGCCAAGATAATTCTATTCAGAATATCGCGGGAATTACGATTTATCCTTCTGACTATCTTAACCCAAAAGACTATGAAACGGGTGAGATTGCATTGACGGAGAACACATATAGCATTCACCATTACTCAATGTCTTGGTTTGATAAGAGACAGCATTTCGAATATAAAATCCGATCATATTTGATGCGAAAAGGAATGCAACGTTCTAGAGCTTTTAAGTTGGGAAGCTTGCTGGGTGCAATTCGATACTGTGATATTCAGAAAATAAAAAATTATATAGCTAGATCTGGAAAGCAAGGAAGTAAGCAACAATGAGAATTGCATTAATGACATGGTTTGAATATGAAAACTATGGAACTGTCTTGCAAGCTTCTGCTTTGTATCATGTATTAGAATCCAACTTCGGAAAAACGGACATAATAAACTATCGAGTGCGCAAACCGCATTGGGTAAAACCTATAAATTACAAAGAAGTGATTGTGAGGAAACTTAGGCAGAGGGAACAACTAAAGCCATATTCGAGTAATAAAAGATCGTGGCTTTTTGAGCAGTATATTAAAGAGAAAATCACTGTTACAAATCGGGTAAATTCGTTCCCTGAGCTAGCAGCACTTAATGATGAATATGATGTTTTTGTTTGTGGTAGCGATCAAATTTGGACCCCAAATAGTGGAGACATGAATTATTATCTGCCTTTTGTAAATAAGCCGCAGAGACGAGTCGCCTATGCGCCTAGTTTTGGTATGACGAAAATACAAGACAGCAAGCTAAAGGGTCTAATTGCAAAAGAACTCCTTGCGTTTGATTCCTTATCTTCAAGGGAAATCCAGGGTGCCGAGTTGGTAGAACGAATATCTGGAAAGAAATCAACTTTGGTACTCGATCCTACTTTGTTGCTTACAAAAGAGGAATGGATAGATTATTTAAATATTGGGAGTATAAAAAACGAATTCAGTACGAATCAATATATACTTTGCTATTTTTTAGGGGATTACAGGAGGTATTCTGAATCTATAAATAAATTAGCAAGAAAGCTAGGTGTTCCTGTTAAAGTTATTCCGATTTGGGAAGATCAGGGGCGCGGAAATATTGAATATGAGGTTGGCCCAAGAGAGTTTGTTGAATTGTTTTTGAATGCACGCTATGTCTTTACTGATTCTTTTCATGGTGTTGCATTTTCTGTAAATTTCAATATTCCATTTAGTGTGTTTAAAAGGTTCTCTGATAAGGATCCAAAAAGTCAGAATTCGCGTATTACAAGCTTTCTTGAACTTACTGATCTTTCGGAGCGTATAACGAATCCTGGTGAACTAATAGATGAGCAATGTGATTTTTTGGAGTCTAATAGAAAAATCGACTCAATGAGAGAGTCTTCATATAGATATTTGCGAAATGCTCTAGGAAGTGCAGAATTGCTCAGAGTTGGGGTGAGAGATAAAAAAAAGAAAACTAAACCTATTGTTCTAGCTGATTATTGTTCAGGATGCGGTGCCTGTGCTGCTGTGTGCTCAAAAGGTGCTATATCTATTGAGATTAACTGTAATGGTTTTCGCTCATATTCGATAAACGAGGAGAAATGCGTCCGATGTGGAAAATGCGTATCGATTTGTCCGATGATTTCTGTCCGCTCACCATATATATCAGAAGCACAAGGACTATACTCGTTTAAAAGCAAGGATCCAGAAATTCTTTCAGTCTCTTCGTCGGGAGGGATTGGTGCTGTTCTGTCTCAAGTATTGCTAAATCAGGAGAAAAAAGTTTTTGGTTGTAAATATGATACTGAAACCAATAGAGCAGTGCATGTAGAAGTAGACGCAAATTCTCTTAAGACAATTCAAGGTTCGAAATATCTTCAAAGTGATTCCTCTGAAGTACTTAAAGCTATATGCGAATCAGATGGAAGTGTGGCTTTTTTTGGAACACCATGCCAAGTTGCTGGTGTTAATTCTCTTCTTTTGCAAAAAGGAGTTAGGGAAAAAGCTGTACTTATAGAAATAATATGTCACGGAGTTCCCTCTCAGCTGCTTTGGGAAAGATATTTAAAGGATTTGAACCAGAAGTGGAAAACAGGAGAACATCCTAGTGTTCTGTTTCGCGATAAGCAAATTGGATGGGGTCCAAGAAAACAGATTACAGTTAAAAACAAAGAAAATGTTGTCTATTCCTCATTTGATGATAAAGATATCTTTTATACATTTTTCAATAATAGTTTATTTAATTCACGCTGCTGTTATGAATGTCCGTTTAGGGAAAGATCGTGTGCTGATGTAAGAATAGGCGATTATTGGGGTCCTCGTTTTAGAAGTGATCAAGAAGGGGTGTCGATGGTTATCGTCTTGACACGTTCTGGAACAGCACTTCTTAATAAATGTTCTGATTTAGGTGCAATACAGCGATATTCCATAAACGAGTATTGGAGCACGCAATACCCTTTTAATTTTGGAATCCCGTTATTTTGGGAGGACATAGCTTTAGATTTACGCAACGCAAGAAAGCCTCTTAAGAAAACTCTTTGGAAATATGCTAGGCCATTTATACAGAGAGATCTGCTAAAAAAAATAAAAGAATCTATTTCTAGAGGAAAAAGTGAAAACTAAATACCAAACACTGGTTAAAAATCTGGGTCTGTTTGCTCTTAGTGGTTTTATTCCGAAAGCGATTTCATTTTTCCTTGTTCCGCTCTATACAAGTATTCTGTCTACTTCGGAGTATGGCATTGCAGATTTGATTTCTACTACAGTGCTATTACTCATTCCATTGTTTACCGCTCAAGTCCAGGATGCGGTATTACGCTTCACGCTTGATAAAAGCTATGATAATAAAACTGTATTTTCTGTAGGGATCAAAACAGTTTGTCTTGGTACTGTTTTGGTAGGTGGAGGCTGTTGTTTAGTTTGTTTGTCGGGGTTATTTCCGATTGAGCCTGAGTATCTCTTTTTCACAGGATTTACTTTTGCGGTAATGGCTTTCTATAATGTATTAACTTTGTTTTGCCGCGGAATTGATCGGGTTGGGCTTGTAGCAGTAGGCAGTATAATTCACTCCGTTCTTACGTTAATTTTGAATATTGTATTTTTGGTTGTGATTCGTCTTGGTCTGACTGGATATTTGATGGCGAATTCGCTCGGAACATTGGTTTCTGTCCTATATATTGTTGCATATGGAAGATTATGGCATTATTTTACATTTAAGACATCATGGGCAATTGTTGGGGAGATGCTCAAGTATAGCCTCCCTCTTATATTTAGTGTTATAGCGTGGTGGGTTAACAGCGCATCAAATAGATATGTCCTGACAGCAATGGTAGGACTTTCTGCTAGTGGCCTATATGCTATTGCGTATAAAATTCCGAGTGTTCTTTCGATTTTTGGTAATGTCTTTTCGCAGGCGTGGTCTATTTCTGCTATCAAGGAATATGATCCTAAAGATTCTGATGGCTTTTTTGGCAAGATGTTTACATTTATGTCGTTTGGTATGGTTGTGACCTGTTCTTTGGTCATGATATTTAATATTCCATTAGCAAGCATTCTTTATTCCAACGAGTTTTTTGATGCGTGGTGTTACGTTCCATTTTTACTGGTGGCGGTTGTATTTGATATATTGTGCCAGTTTATTGGGGGTGTATTTACTGCGGTGAAGGACACTAAAGTGTTAGCCGTCACTACAATCAGTGGTGCATTTGTGAATCTGATCGCTTGTTTGTCTTTAGTTCCATTGGTCGGAATCATTGGAGCTGCGATTTCAGCAGTTCTCGGATATGCTGTTGTATTAATTTTGCGATTAATTATGGTCAGAAAGCATATATCTATGAAGGTGAAATGGTGGAAAACCGTTGTGATTTTCTCATTGTTGATTACTCAAATGACCATTTCGGTATTTGGGCTAGAAAGCATTAAGTGGCAACTAATAATTTTACTGATGATTGTATTGCTTAATACAGAAAGTTTAAATCAAATCATTAGACTTGCGAGAAAAGCTATTCCCGTGAAATGGGGCTAATGGGGGGGGGTAAAATGAACGAGTATGTAAAAAGTGACTTGTTTAGATATACGGGTTCTACCGACATTAAATCATTTCTTAAGTTGTATTTTCAAAATGCAGCTTTTCGTTATATGTGTGCTTTTAGGTATGTGAAATCAGAGAAAAAGATGGAGCGTTTTCTTGGAAAAATTCTTTGGAAATTCAGGCCACGGAGATTATTGGATATTCCTTTAGGAACAACAATTGGATATGGACTGTATATTGGTCATAATGGACCTTGTGTGATTAATTCTAGTACTGTTATTGGTGATAATGTAAATCTTTCTCAATACGTTACGATTGGGGCCAATGAAGGCAGGGCTGCAAGGATTGGTAACTCTGTTTATATAGGTCCGAGTTGTTGCATTGTTGAAGATGTTGAAATAGGAGATAACGCGACTATTGGGGCTGGCAGTGTTGTAACGAAGTCGATTCCTCCTAACGCTACAGCTGCAGGAAATTATGCAAAAATCTTAAACTATAAATCTCCTGGTAGATTTATTAATAATAAATGGAATATGGATTAATTCGCGTAGTGCTTCATTCCATAAAATTTTTAGTGTAGTGCTTACCAGAAAGAAATACATTATGAAGAAAAAAAAATTAGTCATGGTATTTGGTACTCGTCCCGAAGCAATAAAAATGTGTCCACTAGTGAATGAACTTAAAATAAGAAGCAATTATTTTGAGGTTGTTGTTTGTGTTACCGGTCAACATAGGGAAATGCTTGATCAAGTCTTGAAAGTTTTTAATGTAAAACCTAATTATGATTTGGCAATTATGAAGCCTGGGCAGACGTTGTTTGATGTTACATCAAACGTACTTTCAAAAATAAAAGAGGTCTTCGAGAAAGAAAAGCCTGATGCGGTTCTCGTGCATGGTGATACTACTTCTTCTTTTGCCGCAGCCCTTGCGGCATTTTATTTGAAGATTCCTGTTGGGCATATAGAGGCAGGGCTTAGAACCTATAACCTTTACTCGCCTTGGCCAGAGGAATTTAACCGTCAAACGGTCGATTTGGTTACTCGCTGGTATTTTGCTCCAACAGTGGCATCAATGCAAAATTTGAAAGATGAAGGTAAAGATCCCGCTAAAATATGGGTTACTGGGAATACAGGGATAGACGCTCTTCGTACTACCGTTCGCAATGATTATTCGCATCCCGAGCTCGAGTGGGCAAGCGATTCGAAGCTTATTCTTATTACTGCGCATCGTCGAGAAAATCTTGGCGAACCGATGCATCGAATGTTTAGAGCTATACGCCGTGTTATGCAAGAACATCCTGACACAAAAGCAATCTATCCTATTCATATGAATCCGAAAGTACGCGCTGCAGCGCATGACGAGCTTGATGGCTTTGATCGTCTTCGTTTAATTGAGCCTCTCGAAGTGCTGGATTTTCATAATTTCTTAGCAGCGAGTCATGTTATTTTGACCGACTCAGGTGGTATCCAAGAAGAAGCACCAAGCCTTGGCAAACCTGTTCTTGTCATGCGTGACACGACTGAACGCCCTGAAGGAGTTGCAGCAGGAACTCTTAAGCTCGTGGGGACGGACGAGGATGTGATTTACCGCGAGTTCTCGCGTCTGTTGACCAACGATGCGGAATACGCACGCATGTCTCAAGCAAGTAATCCTTATGGTGACGGTCACGCCAGCGAACGAATAGCTGATGCGCTAGCTATGGAATATGTTGGTTAGCTAGTACGGGGTATTAAAGAAGAATCCAACAAGAGGGATCACAAATTAAAATACTTGTGGGAGCATTGCTAGAAAAGCAAGAAATTTTGATATTGGCGAAATGAGAGATTGCGAGCAGAATTTTTCTTAAGCTGGATAATTAGCAAAGGGCTTACTATTCGTTATGGCTAGCAGATTAAAATCCTTTGGTTTGCTAGGCGGAGCCAC
>UQLU01000013.1 GCA_900542065.1 uncultured Eggerthella sp.
GGAAAGAGCCAAGGAAGTTTTCATATGTTCGCTGTGCAAAACTGGTTCGTGTCCCTGTCGTGCGATAAGAGCAAAGCGGGTTTGATTGCCGTAGTGATCTTCGATATCGCGTTCTTGAATTTTTCCGTTGAACAATTCAGCTGCAAATTCAGAAGAAATACCTGCTACTGTTTTATCTTTGGACGCTTCGCGAGCACCTTCGGCGGTAGAGGATGCAGCTATGCGTGCAAGGGTAGGGAAGCGATTGTTCAGGTAGCGGCGGCATTGAGCCAGTCCTTGAGGATGGCTAACAACTGTTTTAATGTCTTCAACTTTTGCATCGGGATGCAGTACAAGACAGTGATGAATATCAAGAACAGCAGAACCCATAATCGATACGCCACCTTTGAAGGCAAGGGTATCAAGGGTGGCAGTTACTACGCCTTCAAGAGAATTTTCGATAGGCATAACACCAAACTCGGCTTTTCCGCGATCTACTGCTTCGTGGACTTCGTTAAAAGAAGGGCATTCGATTAGCTCGACATTTTCGCATCCCATACGCTTTGCAAACAAGCGCGCTGCTTCGTGCGAATATGTTCCAACGGGGCCTAAATAAGCAATAGTTGTTGCCTGAGTCATACTGTTCCTTTCTTACAAATTTTGATAATAATACTCCAGAATTGTTTCTAGGAGATTGTTTACTTCGTTTACTTCGCTAAATCGATATCGACAGGGTGCTGAGGTTTTAGGCGGGCAGGTAAGGAAGTATGCCTAGGAAGTGCTTCAGATTCAAAACTGGACAAATTTAAGAAAATAACCATTTGCTAATGAACTAATTCAAAATAATGTTCAAACGATGGAATATTCTCAAAAAAATAGGTAACAAAAACGAATTTTTGTACCAACAGATTGACCTTCTCGGCATGAGCATTTGACTAAATAATCAAATGTGAAGGAAATGTGTGTTACTACCAATATAACGGGTAACATTTTCATACCGCTGACGGGAATAACCTGATATTCACACAGTTAGTCGATCTTTTTTGAGAAGAAATCCACGAAAATGTATACAGAGGTTTTATAGGACAATACACCCTTAAGGAGGTGTGCACATGGTAACAGAGGCAATCAGTCCAGAGTTTTTGAGTAAGCTGGAGGCGCGTGGCGTGTCTCGTCGTAGCTTCATGAAGCTCTGCGGCTCGCTCGCCGTTGCGGCAGGCTTGTCTGAGCTCGCTGCTCCTCGTGTTGCTCAGGCGATCGAGAACTCCGTTATCGGCGCAGAATCAGGTGCTTTGTATCCCGTAATTTGGATCGAAGGCGCTTCTTGCACCGGTTGTACGGAATCTTTCGCACAGGTTGACGCCCCTGATCCAGCAACCGTAGTGCTGGAAATGATTTCGCTTAACTATTGCGAAACCCTTTCTGCTGCTGCAGGTTGGTCAATGGAAGAGGCCAAGGCACAGACGATCGAGGCGGGGAATTACATCCTCATCTACGAAGGTGCGGTTTTGGAGGGCTGGAACGGTGAAGCATTGCGCGTTGCCAATGAGCCCGGCACTGAACATCTTATTCATGCAGCAGAGAATGCAAACGCTGTAGTAGCTTTGGGTTCCTGCGCAGTAAATGGTGGTTGGATGGGTGCTAATCCAAACTCATCAGGAGCACTTGGTGTTCAGCAGTTCCTGCGCAAGTCGGGAATTGACACCCCCGTTATCAATATCCCAGGCTGCCCAGCAAATCCTGAATGGCTTGAAGCTGTATTGGTTGATGCAGTTCTTATGGGTCAGCTTCCTGAGCTCAATGGCGAAAACAAGCCAACCGTTATGTTCAACCAGACCATTCATGACAACTGCGAACGTCGTGGTCACTTCGAGAATGGTGAATTCGTTTATGCATTCGGTACCAAGGAAGAGGCAATGAATTACTGCCTGTATCCTATGGGTTGTCGTGGTCCTCAGACCAAAGCAAACTGCGGTATCGTTCGTTGGAACCATCGTCGTTCTTGGTGCGTTGCATCAGGCGGTCCTTGCATCGGTTGCTGCACTGCTAATCCAAACGATCCTGGTGAGAACTGGGTTGAAACCAACACGCCATTCCGCGCTCGCTTCCGCGACCTGCGCATTGGTGGCATGACCATCCAGCCTGAAGCTATTGCTTGGACGCTGACTGGTGTTGTAGCAGCAGCACTTGTTATTCATGGCTTCGGCATGAAGAAGACTGGCCGCACCAGCGGTGGCGCTGACTTCGAGAAGGTACGTGAATGGGACGCAAAGCATCCTGATCAGGCCATCGGTCAGTATGACGAAGATGTTCTGAAGGGAGGCAAGTAAACAATGACTCGTTCAGTTATCGACCCGATTACCCGTATTGAGGGCCATCTCCGCGTAGAGATGGAAGTAGAAAACGGCGTTGTTACTGATGCTTGGATGTCTGGCGGTTGTTTCCGAGGCATGGAATTGGTAGTTCAGGACCGCACCCCCGAAGACGCTGCTCACATTGTTCAGCGTATTTGCGGTGTTTGTCCTGTATCTCATGCACATGCTTCTTCTATCGCAGCTGAAAAGGCATACGGCATTGAAATTCCTAACAACGCACGTATTATTCGTAACCTCATCGAGGGCGGTCAGTTCTTGCACAGCCACATTCTGTGGTTCTACACCTTGGCTGCTCTTGACTATGTAAACCCACTCAATGCATTGAAGGCAAATATTGCTGATGCATATGATTTGGTTGAAGAGGCAGGCACTTCTTGCCAGTCCGACTTGAAGGCATTGGCACAGCGCCTTACCAAGTTTGCTGAAAATGGTCAGATGTCCATCTTCTCTGGTAACTGGTGGAAGAACGGTGCTAAGGATACCGAGTTCAAGCTTCCTGCAGAACTCGATCTTATCTGCACTGCTCACTATATTGAGGCTTTGACCATGCAGTCTAAGGCATCCGAGATTTGCGGCTTGCTTGGCGGCAAGATGCCTCACGTAATGACGCTTGTTCCTGGTGGTACTTCCTTCGTACCTACCGAAGAGAAGCTTGACGATCTGTGGTCACTCGTTCACGAAGTACGTGACTGGGTAGCTGCAACCATGATTCCTGACACCAAGGCAATCGCTCCTTACTACTTGCCAGCTCTTGAGTTTGGTAAGGGTTGCGGCCGCTATGTTGCTTGGGGCGTATTTGAGCGTCCATCCTTTGAAATGGCTGATCGTTACCTGCCTTCTGGCGTTATCGATGAAAACCTCAACCTTTCTGAGGTTAACGAAGACCTTATCAAGGAATACGTTGGTCACTCCTGGTATGTTGGTGATTCTGATCTCAATCCTCGCGAAGGCGTTACCGAGCCAGAATTCACCGAATACTACAAGGAAGGCACGCTCTTCGAAGAGAACGGCCATGAGTTTGGCGAAATTGCTGAGCGCTACACCTGGTCTAAGGCACCTAGCTATGATGGCAAGTGCATGGAAGCTGGTCCATTCTCTCGTATATTGGCTGCATATCTGCGTGGCAATGAATTCATTAAGACTACGCTTGATGGTTTGTGCAAGGATCTGAACCTTACCATTCCTCAGTTGCAGTCCACGCTTGGTCGTGTTGCTGCTCGTCAGGTTGAATCTCTCTACATCGCAAACCTTATGTGTGATTGGGTTGACGAACTTATTGAGGCAGTTAAGGGTGGCGACAGTGAATACTTCCGTTCACCTTCTACCTTGACTGGCGACGGTACGGGCTTCTGGGAGGCACCTCGTGGCGCTCTCTATCACACCGAGCACGTTAACAACGGCAAGATCACTGGTTATCAGATCATTATTCCTACCACTTGGAATATTGCTCCTCGTAATGCTGAAGGCGTTCCTGGTCCTATCGAGCAGGCTGTTATTGGTAACCCAGTTGATGACGTTGAGATGCCTATCAATGTTCTTCGTACGGTTCACAGCTTCGACCCATGCACCGCTTGTGCAGTTCATGTAACTGAGCCTTCAACCGGTAAGCACTTCGAAACTGTTACTAGCCCTTGGGGGGTGAAGTAAATGGCACATTTGGCTCACTACAAAGAAGCTCATCCAATGCCCATGCGCGTGACGCACTGGATTAATCTCATCTGCATGGCATGCTTGATCTTCTCTGGTTTCTTGATTCACTTCCCGTTCTGGGCAGCTCTTACAGGCGTTGCTCGCGGCGCACATGTTTTCTTGGGTATTGTTCTCTTGGTTAACTGCATTGTGCGTATCGTGTTTGCATTCTTGCTTCAGACTGCTCCTACGGGTGGTACCCGCAACTTGGTACGTGACTACAAAACCTGGCTTCCTCAGGCAGACAACCGTCACCAGTTGGTATCTTGGGTAAAGTACTACCTGTTCATCAAGAAGGATCATCCACTGTCTGCAAAGCTCGGTGTTCCTCAAAAGATTTCTTATCTTGGTGTTGGTGTACTTATCCTTATCATGGCTTACACTGGCTTCTGCCTTTGGGTTCCTACCGCATCCTGGACGTTCTTCGCAGCAGGTACGTCTTTGGTAGGCGGCATGATGTCCATGCGCATCATTCACTACTTCATGATGTTCGTATTCATCATCTTCAGCATGTTGCATATTTACCTCGTATTCATCGAGGGTACTGCTCCTGCTAAGTTGATGCTCCTTGGTAAGGAACATGGTGGTAAGGTTTACGACCCTGCTCGTCACGTTATCGTTGGCGAAGATCACTCTGTAGATCACCACTAAACAATGCGGTTTTGCTTGCCAGCTAACGCATTTTATCTACTTGCGTGGTATAGCAAATTACCGCTGACGAATCCTCAAAATAGAGCGATTTGTATCAGTAAAACAAAAACTCCGATTCAGGTTTCTGGATCGGAGTTTTTTCATTATTTGGGCTTACTTTTGGGTCAATTTGCATCAAAAAGGCGTGTCAAAAAACGAAAGAAATTATAGTATGCGTTTACTTGCAAGTATTGCAGTGTTTACAGGCACGCAGCGCTGAAGGGGCGGTTGCAATACCACCAAGAGCCGTTTCTCGTAGTGTTGAAGGAAGCGCATGCCCTACTTCAAGCAATACCTGTGCCATTTCATCGAAGGAAACCAAGCTTGGTATACCTGATAAGACAAGTTGCGCAGAAGAAAAAGCCGCAGCAACACCTATGGCATTGCGATTTTGACAAGGAACCTCAACAAGTCCTCCTACAGGGTCGCAAACAAGTCCCAGTAAGTTGGAAAGCGCAATGCTAGCCGCATCAAGACATTGCCTTGGTGTGCCGCCTAGCATTTGAACGAGAGCAGCAGCGGCCATTGCACCAGCGCTTCCGACTTCTGCTTGGCATCCGCCTTCTGCACCAGCCACACAAGCATTGGCGCTCAGAAGATATCCAATAGCTGAAGCACAGAAAAGTGCTTCATGGAGTTCATTTTCTGTTGCAGAAATGTGGTCTGCAACGCTGAGTATACATCCTGGCACAACGCCAGCGGATCCTGCAGTTGGAGCAGCAACGATAACACCCATCGAAGCGCTGCGTTCTAATACTGCCATGGCGCGAGCAACTGCATTAGTTTGGGAGGTCCCCATAAGACTTTCAGCATACTGTGCTTGATTCGTATTGATCTTTTGTGCTTCTCCGCCAATGAATCCTCCAAGAGAGGTTTGGGGCTGATCGATTGGCTCAGTCGTTTCCTCTTTCATTGTCTGCACAACGCTTCTCATGCGTTCGGAACAAAATGTTTCATTGCTAAGAATCTGTTCGCGTTGCATCATGACAGAGCCAATGTTGAGGCTATATTTCTGGCATAAAGAAAGCAGTTCATTGCCATTTGCGAAAAGGTAGGGGTTTGATTCTTGGGAATGTTGAAAAGATTCTGTACCTGGTACTTCGATAAAACTGGCGTAATCTACTAAATCAAGGCTTCGAACCTTTGATAAAAACGACTCAGCGGTATAGTGCTGGTCGGTTTCGAACACTGAATAGGCCTGTCCACCTGCTTCAGTGCGGTAGGTGCTGCAGAATGCTATATTGACGTGCACTTCCGCAAGAAGGCCTGTTAGGGCAGCAAGTGCACCAGGAACATCGCGATGAGCAACGAATAAGGTGCAGTATGCTCCCGATATATCTACTGAAACATCATTAATACGAGAAATTCTTATTTTTCCACCGCCCAAACTTTCGCCGCGGACGGTAGCTTTCAGACCTTCAGAGTTGGTCATTTCGATATCTACGGTGTTGGGGTGAAGTGCGCTGTTTTCGCCACCAATAACAAATTCATAGTGAAGCCCTTGTTCTCGGGCGATATCAAAAGCATTTCGTATGCGTTTATCGTCGGTCGCAAATCCCATAATGCCAGCTACCAGTGCGCGATCGGTTCCGTGTCCTTGGTAGGTTTGTGCAAAGCTATTCCATAAGGTAAACCGTACCGACTGGATTGAAGAATCTAGGAGTGATGCTGCAACTTGAGCGCATCGCAGCGCACCTGCGGTATGCGAAGAAGAGGGACCAACCATAATAGGTCCTAGTATTTCAAACGCTGAAAGAGCAAGGTTGTTTGCTTTGTCTGCCATGAATCATCCAATCATTGTGGGCGGGAGTCAATTAGACCTTTCAATACCACAGGGTAGTATAAACGGAGAGATCTTTTCTATAGAGGATAATCCTTTCTTGCTATCCAACCGTTGGTGGCGCGATTAGTATACGGATACAATGCTTACTCTCGGTATTGGTATTCTCTTTTGCTACCATAGCCAACGAAATGAAATCCATATGAGGTAACTATAAAGACCTATTAGCTAAATTAGTTTGCTATACGAAAGGAAGTTTTCCGTGAGCAAAACAGCAAATAATTCAACTCCAGAACAGTCTGAGGAAGTACCGATTGAAGAAATATCTCTAGAAGGGTTGCCTCCCGTTAATTTAGGGGCAATGTTTATGCCGCCGATCTGGGGTCCCGCTCATGGTATTTGGATCACGATTCTGTACTATCCTGCTTGGCTTTTGATCGATAACTTGCTATATGGTGCCTATACGAATCCATCGCCTTTAACGGTAATACTTGCAATTATCGCTGCTCTTATTCTTGCGGGAGTAACTATCATTTTTGCGCGCGCTTCGCAGGTGTATGCGCTTCGTCGTGATTTATCGCGTGGGAAAACGAAAGAGCAGTACAAAAAACGCCAAGTTATTTGGTCGATTACCATGGGCGTGTTAGCGGCAGTAATGCTTGGTGCCGCAACGTGTTACAACTTGGTTATAAGACCTACTCTTGGTATGTAGACTACCTATCGTTAGGGGAATGAAGCATGCGTATAGCGGTGTTTTTTGTAGGCAACCGTCTGATGCTTGATGATGGTATCGGACCAGCTGTATATGACTATATTCTTGAACAGTATGACTTACCTGAAAATGTGGATACCTTTGATGTGGGTTGTATGACTCTTGATATGGTTTCTAAGGTTAATGATTATGATCTGATCCTTACGGTAGATGCAGTAGACGGAACCGATACTGAGCCAGGTACGGTATTTCGCTATGAGCCCTATGATATAGCGCGTGCAATAGGAGCACGCACGTCTCTTCATGATCTAAAGCTTGCAGATCTTTTCGACGCGGCAACTATGCTTGGTTTTGAAGCAGAAGGTCTTTGTTTTGGCATGCAGGTAGAAAATTTGGAGCCAATAGAATTCATGGAAGGACTTACACCAAAGGTGCTAGAGCGCATGCCATTTTTGGCGGAAACTGTTATTGCAGAATTGGTGCGTCGTGGATGTGCTATTACCCGTAAAGACGGAAAAGCGTTGCAACAAATTGATTAAATAAATTGACCAAAATACTTATCAGCCGATTACAGGTATGCTGGGGCGTAATGTTGTAAGTGCTAGCGATTTGCCGATTACAGGTATTCTGGAATCGTGTTGTTGTAATTGGTAACTACGTTGCCAATTACAGACGCGCGGGAGGGATAGGATGCTCATTCATGTATTCAACAAAATGAGCCTGACCTTCACTCATGGTTTCTCCAGAGCGATGAATTAAATAAAGCTTATGGAAATCTTGGGGCACCTCATCGATAGGAATGCAGACAATATCTTTAAAAGCACCAACAATAAATGAGTAATCCACAAATGCAATAGCATTTTCATCTGCGGAAACCATAGAACAGATAGTAATTTCTTCTTTGAATTGTTCTTCAATATCCAGATCATATCCTTCAACGCATGCCGCAATGTCGTCATGAGGAGGCCAGCCTTTTGCGTAAGACTGGATATGATAGCCTTTTAGTTCTTTTAAAGAGATGCTTTTTCGTTGCGCTAAAGGATTGTCTTTGTTAACGGCGACAACTAATTGCTGAGACCAATACGGAATAAAAGTTAGTCCCGTTGGCGCATCGGGAAGTTTTGCTGCAAATACAACATCTAAAACACCTGCCGCCAAATCATTAAGTAAGCTTCCGCTAAATCCCTGAATGATTTTCACTGAGAGATCGGGATCCGCTTCAGCGCGAAATGCGCGAACTACACGGGACCAATCTTCGCTTTGAATGGTAAAGGGAACACCAATACATAGTGTTTCGGTTCGGTCTTCAAGCAATGATTGAACTTTATCCATTCCGATTTCGATGTTTTTTAGCGCAAGTGATGCATAGCGGTAAAACTCTTTGCCATAGGGAGTAAGTACAAAATTGCTTCCATTTTTTGTAAAAAGAGGTGCACGAAGATCATCTTCAAGACGGGATATAGCAAGCGATAAGGTAGAACGAGCAATACCTAAAGAACGCGCGGTACTGGCGAAGTGCTCTTTATCGGCTAGAGTAACAAAATAATGTAGGTGTGCTAGATTCATAACTATCTCCGTGCTTGAATAGTATTATCGCAGGTAAAGCACATGAAATACTACAACAAAGCTCAGGATGTCTGCTGGGGCTTGTCACAAAAGCATAGAAATAATGTGCTTATTGATGGGTTTTCTTAAGGTAGCGACGCCTATTTTGGAGCATTAGGGCAAAGGTCTGAAATGAAACACTCAGAACATTTTGGGCGTCTTGCTATACAGAATTCTCGTCCAAAAAGAACCCATTGGTGGTTAATAGGTTTCCAGTATTCCTTAGGGTAGAGTTTCAGCAGGGCTTGCTCGGTTTTGGCGGGAGTGTCGGCAGAGGGGCCTGCGAACTTCAATTTATGAGCTATGCGAAACACATGGGTGTCTACTGCAATACCTTCAACGATTCCAAAAGCCTCATTTAATACAATATTTGCCGTCTTTCGTCCGACACCGGGGAGTTTTTGAAGTTCTTCCATAGTCCGAGGGACTTCTCCGCCAAAATCACTCATAATCATTTGGGCACACGCGATGCAGTTTTTTGCCTTATTGCGATAAAACCCAATGGAGTGAATAATATCCATTACCTCTTCAACATTTGCTTGAGCCATCTTTTCAGGCGTTCCAAAGCGCTCAAAAAGACGAGGAGTTACTTTATTTACTCCAGCATCAGTTGTTTGAGCTGATAGGAGCACAGCAATAGTAAGGGTAAAAGGACTACTATAGTGAAGGGCGCATTCCGCTTGTCCATAGTAGTCGTTCATACGTTGAGCGACCTGCAATGCGCGAGCGCGTTTTTCTGTAATTATTTCTCGAGCCATATTACTTCCTTGTTTGGTGCTAGTTGGTAGCCTAATACAAGGGGTAGTATGCTGCAAAGTGAAATTGATTGTTTATTGGGGAATTGTCACAATGTTGATTGATCTTCTTTCTGCGACCTTGCAAAAATCTAAAGCACTTGATGCGGCTTGGAAAAAGATGGACAACAAAGAAGATGCCGTGATCGGTGTCGCTTCTTCAGCGCGTCCCTTTTTGGTGGCGGCACGCTTTGTTGCTGATCCTCGTACTACGTTAGTGATAACGGCGGGAGAAGATGCGGCTGATACGTTTGCTCGTACTGTTGGTGCTTTTGTGGGTGAAGAACGCGTACTTCGTTACGCAGATTATGAAGGCAACCCCTTTTCGGTAGATGCTCCTATGCGGCCACAACTGCATGGAATGCGTCTTAAAGCGCTTTGGGCACTTCAGTCAAAGAAGCCCGTTATTGTAGTTGCTTCAGCTCGTGCTTTGTTGCGTAAAGTGGCGCTTCCTCAGACAGAAATAGCAAAACCTTTGGTTCTTAAACAAGGTGTTGATTTATCCGAATCACCTCAAGGTAACGTGGAAAGTTTCGAGGATTTAGCAGAAGAACTCGTATGTATGGGCTACGACAATGCGGGTGAATTGGCTGGTCCAGGAACGTTTTGTTTGCAGGGCGGTGCCATTGATATTTTTCCTGGAAACTTGGCATATCCTGTGCGCTGCGACTTTTTTGGTGACGAGTTGGATGAAATTCGTCGATTCCTTCCCTCTACGGGTCAAACTATTTCATCGCTTTCTGAAGTAGAGATATACCCTGTTCGTGAATTTAAAAACGACCAGAAGTCGCTTCGTAGCGCGCAGCGCCTTTTGGCAAAGCAAGCAGACACCAACAAAGAGCTGCGCAGCTTGCTGGAGCGCTTGCAGGATGATTCGAAAGAAATTCCCGATGTCTTGGCTTCCTATATGCTAGGGGAAACCACGACTGTTGGAGCATATCTGCCCTCTAGCGCCCTTACCGTGATAATTGAGCCTCGATCACTGTTTGACGATGCACAACATGCTCTTGATGAATATGGGAAACTGGCACAGGGCACTTCAATTCCCGTATCTGATTTATATGTTTCTGCTGCAGAGCTTAACTTTGGCAGCAATCCACGAGCAACGTATGTCTCTATTATGCGTGTGGGAGTAGAACTAGATAGTGAACTGGTGGTAAAGCGCGTTGAGGTGGCGGGCGATCCCGAAAAGCTGTATGGACGCCTACGCTCTTTGGCAGAGGCTGGCTTTACGGTAGTTTTTTCCGTTCCTCATTTTCGTGCACGCCAAGAAATCAAGCTTTCGTTGGTTGATTTGGGTATTCCTATTAATGAGGTGCTCGATGTCGTGGGGGATGATTCTGCGAAATTGCGTCGCGGTCAGGTCAATATTGTTGACGTAGATATTCCTTTAGGCATGATTTTCCCCGCAGCGAAAATGGCACTCGTTTCTTTGGCGGATACACAAGGCTCCATGGCAACGCGTAAGCGCTCAAGAATAGATGTAACTGAGATTACCTTTCCTTATAAGCCAGGAGATTACGTTGTTCATGCGGCGCATGGTGTGGCATTTTTCCGTGATATTGTGCGCCAAGATGTTGGTGGTTCGGAGCGAGATTATCTTTTGCTCGAATACGCCCAGGGGGATAAGCTCTACGTTCCCGTTGAACAGCTCGATAGAGTTACGCGCTATGTGGGTCCTGAGGGATCGTCACCTCGTCTTACTCGATTGAATACTTCAGATTGGTCTCGTGCGCTAACAAAAGCGCGTAAGGCCACTAAGAAACTCGCGTTCGACTTGGTGGATGTCTATACCCGTCGTGCGGCAACGCAGGGGTATCGCTATGGAGAAGATACGCTTGCCCAGCGAGAGATGGAAGAGAGCTTCCCCTACCAGGAAACACCTGACCAGTTGGCAGCTATTGCTGATATTAAGGCTGATATGCAGTCGCCTCATCCTATGGACAGGCTCGTGTGTGGTGATGTTGGCTTTGGCAAAACAGAAGTAGCGCTTCGTGCGGCATTTAAGGCAACGCAGGACAACAAACAAGTAATGGTTTTATGTCCTACCACTATTTTGGCGCAGCAGCACTACTCAACGTTTTCTGAGCGTTTTGCTCCTTTCAATGTTCGCGTTGAAGTACTTTCTCGTTTTCGTACTCCCGCGCAACAAAAGCAGGCATTAGAAGATTTTGCCAACGGAAAAGTGGCAGTGCTTGTAGGAACTCATCGTCTTCTTTCACGAGATGTTAACCCGCACGATTTAGGTTTAGTTATTATCGACGAAGAGCAACGTTTTGGCGTGGGTCATAAAGAGCAACTTAAGAATATGCGCGAATCTATTGATGTACTTACCTTATCGGCGACACCTATTCCTCGAACCATGCAAATGGGCTTATCGGGCGTGCGCGATATGAGTCTCATTTTGACACCACCTGATGATCGCAGGCCAGTAAAGGTCCATGTTGGAGAATGGGATCCCGATCTGGTCAGTGATGCTATTAGGCGTGAACTTGCGCGAAAGGGTCAGGTGTACTACGTAAGCAATCGCGTACGTTCTATTGAAGAGGCAGTTCAGCGCGTACATGCAGCAGCAGGCGAGGCGCGTGTTGGTGTTGCTCATGGTCAGATGACTAAAGAGCAGCTCGAGCATGTTATGGAAGATTTTGCTGCTGGAGAATTGGATGTATTGGTCGCAACAACCATTATTGAAAGCGGTATTGATAATCCTCATACCAATACCTTGATCATTGAAGATTCGCAACGTCTTGGCTTGGCGCAAATGTATCAGTTGAAAGGACGTGTGGGTAGATCGTCTACTCAGGCCTACGCATATTTCTTGTTCCCCGATAACATCACCATGACTGAAGAAGCAATGGCGCGTTTGACGGCACTCAATGAGCATACCGAGTTAGGAAGCGGTATGCGTGTTGCCATGCGCGATTTAGAGATTCGTGGTGCGGGTAGTTTGTTGGGTGCGGAGCAAAGTGGCAATATGTCTGCGGTTGGTTTTGACCTGTTCGCTCAGATGTTGGCTACAGCGGTTAACATGACGCGTGAAGGTAATACTTCGAGCAGCGAATATCTTCCTCCAGCTTTGTCGGATATCGTGGTCAATGTTCCTGATCATACGTATTTCCCTGAAGAGTATTTACCCGATGCTGATGAGCGCGTGCTGTACTATCGCAAGATTGCAAGTGCAGATACCCTTGATGCAGTTGAGGATATTTATCAGGAATTAGTCTCGAAGCATCCCGAAATGCCTCAAGCAGCAATTAACCAAATAGAAAAAGCACGTCTGAAGGCATTTGCAAACGAACATGGTATTCATTTAATTTCGGTCACGGGTGGGAAGCTTGTCATCGAGCCTATTACCCTTACTAAGGCACAGGCTTCAGCGCTTCGTCGAAAAGCAGGAAGGTATTTGGCAGATAAGAAAAAGATGACGGTTCCGTTGCGGGTTTTTGTACCAAAGCAATCTGAAGAAAACCCTGATGATGCAGGTATGCTTTCTCATGTATTTAATTATATTCGCAGCTTGTTTGAAGAAAAGTAAGCTCATCTTTTCGGAATAAGACCCTTCACCTTTTATGAAGGATAATTACGAAGCGCAGCTTACTTATTAAGGCCGTTATGGCGATAGCCCCTGATTTGCGAGGAAAGATTGTGGGAGTTGCTAATCTATCGTCGCATTATTGCGCTACGCCCTTAGCCTTAATAAGTAAGCGATAAAGCGCGAAGTTTATCCTGAGGAAAAGGTGAAGGGTCTTATAACGATAAGACAGTTATTGTCTTGTGGCAGTATTTATAAAACCCAGAAGCAATCGATAGCTTGACTGAGCAATTGGCTAAGCAACGATTTTCGTCATAGACATGTTGTAGAGCTCAATATAAGTTCCCTCTTGGAGGGTTATTTCATCGGGTTGATCGCCTTCAATGTAGTATGTTTCAAGCAAATAACTAGAATCGCTAAATTCCAAATCTTTCATAACGTAACAAGCGCTATAGTCGTCTGCTTCTCCTAATTGAAGCTGATAGGTTCCTGCGGGGATGTCAGTACCTACGCGGTAGGTGCCGCTGGTATAAGGTTCGGAAAACGTTTCGTCCATAGAAGCAAGAGGGGTCATTGTTCCATCGTTGATAAGAACAAGAACTTCACCTTCTTCTAAATCCATTAAATTATGGCCGTAGTAATTATTGATGTGGGTAACGTCGTACCCATTGTTATCTGCGGTAGGCTTTAGGATGAAGAAAAACGAAAGTTCGTCATCATCTCCAGAAAACCAATAGCCTCCTGCGGGAATATCGTTTCCTACATAATAGACACCGTCATGATAGTTGCCTTCATCATTTGGTTCTTTGGATTGGTCTGAGAAGAATGAATCTTGAAGTGTATTTAATTCTTCTGTAGTAAGCGAAGACTCTCCTGGTAAACCAAAGGCATCGCGGAAATATTCGTTGTTAAGTGAAGTATCGATTGAATTGTCGTGATAGGTGTTGTTTGAATCATATTCGGGGTCAGGTATTTCAAGGTAGTGAGGCGCTATCGCAGTTGAATTGTGTTCCTCTGAAGCAATGAAGCTGGTACACGCAACGCAGCCAGCAATACCAAGGATAAAGACAAGAATAATCCCGATAATTACGGCAATAAGGCACCCTTGATGTTTCCGTGGCGGTTTTGGAGCATTTGGCTGCGGCGCTTGATTGGGAATAGGGCCAGGTGCTTGATAGCCCTGCTGGCTATTGGGTTGGTAAGGGTTTTGGGGCGTTGTGCTGTAGTGGGGAGTAGTTGTTTTGGTGGGCGTTTGAGGAGGGTTGCCCCAATAAGAAGGATCAGGATTCTTCGCCATGAGAGGTCCTTTCGCAATATTCTTGAGCGGAAATAGTAACTAAATCACATGCCTGTTGCGGGCATACGTGAGTGCAAATTCCGCACGTAATGCAGCGTGTTATATCGACACTAGGATAACCCTCTTCATCAATTTTCCTCGCACCTGTAGGACAAGCGTTAACACATTCATGAGTTTGTTTACATGCGCTACGCGAAGTGGTTGAGGTGTATCGGGTAAGTAGGTTTGCTCGGTCTGGAAGGGCGCGAGCGGCTTCAACAATAAGATCTTGCCTTGGTCGTGTTTCTTTTCGTTGGAAGATAGCAGGAAGGCTTTTGTTTTGCTGAGCGCTTTTTATGCGCCCTTCCGCACGAAATCGTTCCTGTTTTTCATGGAATGAATCAATAGTGCCAGCGTTGCGTTGGCGGTGTTTCCCTGTTGCAATATCGATGCCTTCATTGGCAAGAACAGAGAGCATATCTCGTCTGCTTCCTTCATCAATGTTGGCGTAGAGGGAAAGCACTGATTCTCGTTCAGGGATAAGTTTGGTTTGCTGAATGGTTTGCCCTGTCCAGTCTTGAGCTTGTTCCATGGCGTAATCGAACAGCATTGGTGCCAGTGGCCCTGCTACACTACATTCGCTGCAGTAGTCACGATCAAGAAAGATTGATACCGATATCTGTTTTGCTAAAAGATTACTCCAAAACTCAGGAGGAAGAGCTGCCAGACACGGCAGAATTATTACATTGCTTCGTGGTGCAAGACCAGGAAAGATGTGTTCATTGCAGGTGAAGATAACACTTCCTTCCGAATCTGCTTCGCGCTGTGCTCGAAGCGCAAGGTCTTCTAGGGTGATACGCTTCCATACAAACGCATCACATACTCCAGCACATAATCCGCAACGAGTGCAGAGTTCAGGACTAATAGCAGGACCATCTTCCTGCATGGTGAGTGCGTTGTGTGGACAGACGGCTAAGCAGCGATTGCATCCCGACCCAAGAGGTGCACTGCACCAAGAAGAAAGCACGACAATTTCTTCGCGCTCGTTTGCATAAACACCCTCTTCGTTCGTTGGGTCAAGCGAAGAGGGTGTATCAAGGTTGTTTATGTTGGAGGAGCTAGGCACCGAATACCTCAGATAAGGTGAAGTCGAGACGCGCTAGTACATCTTCACGCTTCATTAGTTCAATGGACTCAAACAGTGGTGGGGACACCTGAGATCCCGTTACGGCAACGCGAATAGGCTGGAATACTAACTTGGCTTTAAGATCAAGTTTTTCTACCAGTTCTCGGCAGGTATCTTGCAGAGGATCGCATTCCCAAGGGATGGATTCATCTGCCAAAATAGCGCGTACTTCGCGAAGAACTTCTTCGGCACGGCATCCTTCTTTAAGCAGGTTCTTTTGGACCGACTTTTCATCCAAAATAACCTTAGGTCCATCAAATATAAATGATAGTTTTTCTGGTGCTTCAGTAAGGCGCTTCATGCGCTCAGCAACCAGAGGGTAGAGCTTTTCGAACCAAGAATGGTTCGCTTGAATTTCTTCAGCGTTGGTAAGTCCTGCTTCAATCATGAATGGAGCAACCGCATCCACCCAAGCTTCTGCTCCCATAGCCTTAATGTATTCACCATTCATCCAGTCAAGTTTCGTTTCGTCAAAGATAGCATCTTTGCGCGTAATGCGATCGAGGCTGAATTCTTTGCACAATACTTCGCGGGGAATGATGGTGGTTTCTCCGTCTAGGGACCAACCCAACAATGCTAAGAAGTTCACAAGCGCATCAGGCAAAAAGCCCATAGCCTGATATTGCTCTACTGAAGTAGCATTGCGACGCTTAGAAAGCTTGCGTCCGTCAGCACCAAGAATCATAGAAAGGTGAGCGAAGATAGGAACCTCATAACCTAATGCTTCGTAGATAAGAATCTGACGAGGGGTATTAGAGAGATGGTCATCGCCGCGGATTACGTGGGTGATTTGCATATTTGCGTCATCGCAAACAACGGCAAAGTTGTAGGTAGGAGTACCGTCGGTGCGAACCAAAATCATGTCATCCATTACATCGGCTGGGAAGGACATGTCACCGTAGACGGCATCTTTAAACTCGATAGGACCGTGATCTTCTGGTACTTTAAGACGCCAAACGTGAGGTTCACCTGCATCAATGCGGCGTTGTGCTTCAGCTTTGTCCAGGTTACGACAGGTGCGATCATAGCCAGAATAGCCGCCTTCGCTTTTTTCTGCCGCAGCACGCTTTGCGTCAAGTTCTTCTTTGGTGCAGAAGCAAGGATATACCGCATCGCGCTCTTTAAGACGCTCGAGAGCTTCAGTGTAGGTATCGAATCGTTCGGTTTGAAGGTAGGGGCCAAAGTCGCCTCCAACTTCTGGACCTTCATCCCAGGTAAGACCAAGCCATTTCATAGCGCGAAGAATGACTTGTTTGTTTTCTTCGGTGGAACGTTCAGGGTCAGTATCTTCAATACGAAGGATGAAAGAACCACCCATTGCCCGAGCAAAGGCCCAATTATAAATAGCAGTACGAGCACCGCCAATATGAAGTTCGCCCGTTGGTGATGGAGCGAAACGGACGCGTACGGGCTTTGACTGATCACTCATGTAGCTTTTCCTTTCAAGTTTTCTAGCGCTTAGATAATAAACGATTAGTGCCTTTTATGCCGAGGTTTGTTGGATTGGCTTTTCTGGGGTTGGCGTTAGTGGCGCCTCGGGGAAGGTCTGTTGCGCTAGGCGGGCAATCAACTCAGCAGATTTTTTGGTACCAATAGCGTTTGAATCAAGAGAAATGTGATACGAATTGATGTCAGTCCATTCGGACCCTACGTATTGCTTGCAATGATCTCTACGTTCTTTATCGACCCGTTTAATCATGGCAGCGGCTTTCATATGATCGATATTTTCTCGTTTCATAACCCTGCCAATACGAGGAACAAGAGGCGCATGGATAAAAACATTAAATACGTTGGGGCGCTTGCCTAAAACCGCACCAGCACAGCGTCCCACGATGACGCAGCTGCCTTCATTTGCGATGCGCGTAATAGCTCGTGCTTGTGCAAGCCATAGTTCATCGGTTTGGGTGGGTTCTATGCCGAAGCTCGCGTAGCTTTGCATATATAGGTTGTACATAATTCCGCGACGAACTTCCTGTTCGTGGTCTTTTACGTATTCAGGGGTAAGTCCTGATTCTTGAGCGGTAAGTTCAATCAGTGACCGATCGAAAACAGGAATATTGAGCATCTTTCCGACAGTTTGACCAATTTCTCTACCTCCTGAGCCAAACTGGCGAGAAATAGTAATAATCAAAGGAGTTTCTGCGGGGTTCTCTGATGAGTGAGAAACAGATTCTTTAGTTTCGCTACGTGCTTCTTCAGGAGAGGCCATGGTGGTGGCGGTAAAGGTAATGTGGCCTTTGATAGGGCAGAACTTTTCGAAACGAGGGAAAAGTTTATTGAATAAACCAACAATGGCACCTACTGCAAGGGCAGAAATGATGGTTCCTTCGCGAACGCCGTACAGACCACCCATAGCTACCAGCGAAACCGTGGTGGCGATAATAACGTTGCTTGCGTCGAATCCAATTTTGCATTTCGGGAAAGGCCATTTAGACACCTTAGCAACGCTTAAAACAATTCCTTCGCCAGGAAGGGTAAGAAAACTTGCCTTTACTTGCAAAAATACGCCAAAGGCAGTCATAAAACAGCCAACAATACTTAAGGACAGTTGAATGAGATAGTTCGTCATGGGTATCTGAGCGAAGATAGGGACAAACAAGTCGATCAAAGCTGAAAATACAAAGACATAGGGAATTTGTAAAAATTGCACGGGGCTAAAATCACGTCGTAAAAGAACAATTTGAATGAGAACAAAGAGCACATTCATTACAAAGGTCCAGCCACCAATGGTTAGCGGAGTAAAGAATGAAAGGGTAGTGGGAACACACGAGATAGGGGAGGTGCCGAGTCCTGTTGCGCGTGTAAGACCAACAGAAGCAGCTACAAACGCTAAGCCAAATACCATCACTACGATACGAATAGCAATGTTGGGGATTGTTCTGTCGAAAAACGCATGCCACCTATCGGTTATGTTCACAGGATTCCTTTCTCTTTTAGGGGGAAATAGCACAGACGCGCTAAACCACCTAGGTGGTAAGCGTTGTGCGCTATATAAAAGGGATAATCCTATTATACGCAAGCATTTGTTTGGATTATGAAGGCAGATTGAACAACCTGCTTATGGGAGGCATGGCACTGATCAAGTATGCAGGATACCTATAGATTCGTCTTTTCTGCAGATACGATGAGTATAATTAAGCAGATAATCGAGGAGGATTACGTATGAATTATCAAGAATTACAGGATGAAATTAAATCTGCCATGAAAGCAAAGGATAAGAATCGTCTTTCTATTCTTCGTCAGGTTCATGGCGAAATCAAAAATATTGAAGTAAACGAACGTCGCGAAATTACTGACGCTGATGTAGATGCAATGCTAAAACGCACTATTAAGCAAACAAAAGAAACCCTAGAAGGATCCATTAAGGCAGGAAACGATCAGGAGCGTACCGATCGTTTGACGGAACAGGTAGAAATCTTGGAAGGCTATCTGCCCAAGCAGGTTTCTGGTGATGAACTGATTGCTCTTATTGAATCAGTGCTGAGTGAAACTGGTGCCACCACCAAAAAGGAAATGGGTAAGGTTATGGGTGCGCTCACTCAGAAAACTGGTGGAAATTTCGATAAGGCTGCTGCTGCAAAGGAACTTCAGTCTCGTTTAGCTTAATCAAACTTACGAATTTAAAGCTCTGTTATTGGGTTTTGGATCGTAAAAGATCGCGTTTTCTTTAAAGATGGCAAAAGCGCAAGCCCTTGGTATTCGAGGCATACGTTAGGGATGGCTAAACCATGCGTCGAATTGTTTCGCTTGCGCCTTTATCTTTAAAGAAAACGATTAACGATCTGCTCGATTCAAAACCTAAAACAGAGCTTTATTATTTGGTGAGTGCGTATTGATTTAATGCGCGAACAGTTTGCCGACAAGACCTACGATAAGGGCAAGTAGTACACTTGAGATAATCCAGAGACCTGCCATAGCTGCCCAGAAAGCTTCAGGGAATAAGGTAATCAATAGAGAATCAACGTCAAAGGTCCAGTTGCCCTGTACGAACAAAAGGGTATGCATCCAGGTGAAAAGACCATTGAAGTCTACCCAGGCCCATATACCTAAGACAGCGAGCAACCCTAACACCAAAGCAGAAGCCGCAATGAGCGTTCCGCCAACACGTTTTCTTCCTGCAAGAATTCCGAGCGCAATAAGACCTGTAAGAGCAAATGCTCCTACTACTCCAACTGAAATTCGTCCCGTAGTGAATATGGGTGTGCAATCTTGTAAATGCGAAAGCGCATTGCGAGGCAGGGAATATTCTTCTTCTAGTTCGGCAAGATTTGTTGATTCAAGCATCGTGGTATCAAAGGTGCTATCCAAAACAGATCCCGCTTCAAAAAGAGCAGCAATTTGAGGTTCGGCTTCCTTCATTACTGAATCTATAGTGTTGTAGAGATCTTCCGACGAGGTTCCGTCTATAGAAAACGAGCGTACTGCTTCCGCAATTTCAGCCATATCTTTTTCGGGATAGGTTGCATGTTCCCATCCAGAAAACGTTCCTCCAATAAAAGAGGTGGCTTGAGGCAGCGTGCACACCATGAACCCTACGCCAAAGAGGCTGTAGGCAAGGGCAATGCTTGTTGCGGTGCTTAGCACAATAAGAAGAAGCCGTCTGGTTAATCCAATCATCTAACAACCTCGTACATGAAGAGTAGCTGCGGTCATACCTTCGTTTTCTTTACTGATAGTAGGGTGTGGCCCTAAGCGAGAAAAGATGCCTTGGAATTCGCCATTGTATAAATAAAGTCCACTAAGGTTGTTGTACCACGTACCCTGGGTATCAATCTCGTTATCGGCGAGGTTTTCAATAGTGCTATCAGGTGCAAGGGTATGAGTTTTGAATGGGGTAATGTAGGTTTGCGCGATAAAAGGTGCCCCTGAAGCCTCGTTTGCGTATGTGTCAATGAGCTTATTCCATTCTTGCTCATCTAACGCGAGTCCTGCATACACATCGCGTGCACCGTAGTTGTCGGTTGGTTTGATGATCCATTCATCTTTATGGGTACGTACCTCGTTGATATCTACGTCGTTATCGTTAAGAAATACGGTACGAGGGACATGACGCTTGATAAAGGCGTTTTCTTCTTCGGTTAAGATTGCCTGCGTTTTGGGGTGATACAGTGCTTCAAATATCTGTTTGTCATGCACAATATGTCCTGCGAAACTTCCAATTAAAGCAACCGCTTCATGGCGAAGCGCTTCAATTAAATCTTGCGATTCATCCCAATAGTCCATGACGTCATTGGTTACGCAGCGGCGCCAAATAGCGTTGATAGGCAACCCTTCTTTATCGCGAAGAACGGTGCCATCAAAGTGAAGATCGCGCACATCGCATACAACGCAGTCATATCCGTGCTGTTTAAAGTATTCTGCGAACACCTTGAATTCGTCTACGACACCGCATTCAAGATAATCGCAGATTGCAAATCGAGCGTCAGGAGTGGCGTGCTTTGAACGTTGGAATATATCGATAAATTTCTCTACCCAGGATTCGAACAGTTCGCAGGTTTCAATTGAATGAGTTTGAGTAAACTGTTTGAAGGTTTGGGTGGTGCTAATACTGTTGGTGATTTCTCGGTTTTCATTCATGCCGGCAGAACCATCGCCGTTAAACTCGCAAAAGCCACAAGACATATTGTCTTCGTTAAGAAAGACATCGATGCGGGCAAAAGGCAGAAGGTCATTATATCCGCGTGGTAAAAGAATGAGCTCTTCTAAACGTTTGTCGTAAGAAAAGATATCACGATACGTTGGATCTTTAAGGTAATGGTCGATCACCTTGCAAAGGATGCGATGGGTGGTTTCAGCTATGATTTTAAGAGTACTCCAGCTTTCGTCGTTAAATAAACGGGGGATAAATGAGCACGCTACTACTTTGTGATGAACAATAGCGGTAGAGCCTTGCATATACGCATAAGCAGCCCTTCTTCCTTCGATGTCGCCATTCAGGGCAAGAGAGGTGTCGAAATATTCTTCAGTTAGCTCAGCATTGCTCTTCATGAGTACCCTTCCCGTATTGTGAGAATCTTTTGCGCAAAGTGTAACACGCCCCACAAGGAGTTTTGTGGAGCGTGTTTGAGGATTGATAAGAGCGTATTCGATGGGTAACGAAAAATTGTTTTACAGGGCTTATTTTCGATCAAGCGGTAAAACGTTTTGCTCCATTAATCCCGTGAGACCTTCGGCGATATTGATGCTTACGAGTTCTATCACTTCATCAAGAGTAAGTTCAGTGTTTCCTGAAAGCCAGTAAGCGTAGGCATGGAAAATTCCACCGAGATAAAACTCCAGGATTAAATTGATGTATCGCTTTGCTTCAATTGAAAGATCGGCATTGGTGGTATAAATTCGTTCGCGGGCAATAGCGGTTCCATACTACATGAATTTGTGCATCGGAATGTGCTTGAGAAGGTTTGCGCGCTGATTTTTTGATAGTGGTAATGAAGATTCAAGAGCATAGAGATATTTCTTTGCAAAATGAGAAGGATCATGCAAAAGATCGTAGAGCGCTACTCCTTCAAGTCCTTGCGCTGTTTGTTGGCGAATTACATCTTCGAATAAGGTATCGATGGATGAATAGTGTGTATAGAACGTTTTTCTATCAATGTCAGCGCGCTTGGCGAGTGCAGTAATGGTTATCTTTTCATATTCATATTCGGTTAGCAGTTCTATGAAGGCGGTATGAATTGCCCTGCGGGTACGAAGGATGCGCCTGTCAATGTGTTTTGTCGAGTTGTTTACATCCATGTTACTTTTACCCCATTATCCTTTCAGACGTATCATAATCCACAAACGAATAGCCTTTTGACCTGTGATTATAGTTTTGCAAGTAACTATAATCAACAGTTGTTGAATAACTTTTCAGCAACGATACTCGTTTGAGGGGGAGGCTATGAAAGCAACCGAACAAATTAAGCGTACCGCTTTGGAAAAAACCTTCGACTATTTCCTTGCAGATCCTGAGCATAATATCGTAAAGATAATGGATCTGTTGGATAAAGTTGCACCCAACAATCTTTTTGGCAACCAACGGAAAGCTTTTCGTAACGCAATCGACAACCAAGATAATTGGTATCAACTCATTATGCGTGTGCTTAATGACACGAATCCTCTTGTGCGTGATACGTTGGTAAAAACGTTTCTTATCGATGGCAATTTGATGGCTTGGCCTAAGCAGGAAGAAAACCGCGATAAGTATGAATGCAATATCCCTTGGGCTATTCTTCTTGATCCTACGAGTGCTTGCAACTTGCATTGCCAGGGATGCTGGGCAGCAGAATATGGCAGCAACCAAAACCTTTCGTTAGAAGAAATAAATTCCATCATTGAACAGGGAAAAGAATTAGGAACCCATGTTTATATTTATACGGGCGGTGAACCGCTCGTACGCAAACGTGACCTTATAACAATTTGCGAAATGCACCCTGATTGTGCCTTTTTAGCGTTTACTAACGGTACTTTAGTGGATGAAGAATTTTGTCAGGAAATGATTCGAGTAAAAAACTTCGTTCCTGCAATTAGTGTTGAGGGATTTGAGCAAGCAACTGACGCTCGACGAGGCGATGGCACGTACCAGAAAGTCATCAAAGCAATGAGTGTGTTGCGTAAAAATGGTCTACCTTTTGGTGTGTCTTGTTGCTTTACTTCTGAAAACGCCGATTCCATCGCTTCAACTGAGTTTTTTGACTGGCTGATAGAAAAGGGCGCTCTGTTTGCGTGGATATTTACCTATATGCCTGTGGGGGTTAATTCACCAGCATCACTCATCCCTAATCCCGATCAGCGTGAGTATCTGTATCATTTTGTTCGCAAAATGCGTTCTGAAAAGCCACTCTTTACGCTCGATTTTCAAAATGATGGTGAATTTGTCGGAGGCTGCATAGCAGGGGGACGTCGTTACTTGCATATCAATTCAGCAGGAGATGTGGATCCCTGTGTATTTGTTCATTATTCAAATGCGAATATCCGAGAAGTATCGTTACTTGATGCGCTTCGCTCACCAATTTTTATGGAATATTATTCCGAACAACCCTTTAGTGACAATCTTTTGAAGCCGTGTCCTCTGTTGGAAAATAGTGGTAAGTTGACCGAGATGGTTGAACGCTCTTGTGCTCATTCTTCCGATTTAGAAGCTCAAGAAACGGCTGAGGAGTTGTGTAGCAAAACCAAACAAGCTGCTCTAGATTGGGCTCCTTATGCAAAACGTCTCTGGAACAATCCGAGCGATCCTATGTTTGAGAAGCGCCATATGAGTGATGACCAGGGTATGGCAGAGACTGACATGCATAAATTTGAACGCTTAGGAAGAGTGAGAACCCACGGTGAAGAATAAACATTCTTTCTGATGTTTTGATATATGGTGAAATTTCCGTAACGGAGAATATCTATAGTTATGCGCTTTCACCCTTAAGGGTACTTATTTTGGTGAGGGTTGGATGGTAGTATGACGGATGAAACTATATTCAAGTGGTGCAGTAATACCATGGAGGCAGTTGAGCAACATCCTGAAGAGGTTTCAGAAAGAGCACTGCTTGTTTTGAAAGGACTATTTATGCAAGAACAATCACGTTCGTATCTGTTTACGAGCGAATCGGTAACCGAGGGCCATCCTGATAAGGTGTGCGATCAAATATCCGATGCCATTCTTGATGCTCTGCTAGAAAAAGAAATTCAACTTGCCGAAGAAGGCTACATTGCTCCTGACGGAAGCCCTGCGAATCCTGAATTGTTTCGATGTGCATGCGAAACACTTGCAACAACGGGCATGATTTTTGTAACGGGCGAAATTCGCACTCAGGCATATGTGGACACTATTGAGATTGTGCGCGGTGTCTTGAAGGATATTGGTTACGATCGCGCAAAGTACGGATTCGACTGCGCAACCTGTGGTGTGCTAAACGCCATTCACGATCAGTCTCCCGATATTGCGCAAGGTGTTGATGATTCGTTTGAGTCACAGCGTGGTGAAGCTCTTGATCCTTACGATCAAATTGGTGCTGGTGACCAGGGCATGGTATTTGGTTATGCCTGCGATGATACGAAAACACTTATGCCAATGCCAATTTACTTGGCTCATCGTTTGTCGGAGCGCTTGGCTCAGGTTCGCAAGGATGAAACAATGCCTTATTTGCGTCCTGACGGTAAAACACAGGTAAGCGTTCGCTATGTAGATGGGGTGCCTACACAGGTAGAAAAGGTTGTAGTTTCTACTCAGCATTCTGAAGAGGTTGATCCTGATTTTTTGCGAGGGGAATTAATTCGCAATGTGATTGATCCTGTGTTTGCAGAAGAGAACGTAACTGTTGCTGACGATGTGGAGATATTCGTAAATCCTACAGGACGTTTTGTTATTGGTGGTCCAATGGGTGATGCTGGTCTAACGGGTAGAAAAATTATTGTCGATACGTATGGCGGTATGGGACGCCATGGTGGTGGTGCTTTTTCTGGCAAAGATTGCACCAAGGTAGATCGTTCTGCTGCGTATGCTGCTCGCTGGGTAGCAAAAAATATTGTGGCGGCAGGTTTGGCAAAACGTTGTGAAGTGCAGATTGCCTATGCGATTGGCATGGCGCGTCCTGTTTCACTTATGGTAGAAACCTTCGGAACAGGCACGTATTCAGAGGACATTATTGCTCAGGCGGTTGATGAGGTATTCGACTTGCGCCCTGGCGCTATTATCGATGCTCTTGACTTACGTCGCCCTATTTATCGCAAGACTGCAGCGTATGGCCATTTTGGTAGGGAGCTTCCCGAGTTTACCTGGGAAAAACGCGATAAAGTTGAAGCTCTCCAAGCAGCGGTTGCCCGTCTTTCATAAATTGCCCGTTTTTCATAAAATGGGTAATTGCTCTGATGAGCTCTGTTTGTAGCGTTGAGAACACGAGCGTGATTTGTCTGCGTTATTCAGGGTGCTACTGAATATGTTCGGTAGTAAAGAGAAATACCAAAGGAGTAGGTGATTATATACACATGAAGCTCGTTTCTGTGGTACTCGATATTCCTACTCAAGCACTTGATTCTACTTTCACGTATGCGGTTGTTGAAAACGAAAACGACCGCATACGTTTATCTGAAGCTGCCTCAAAAGCCAATCAATCCACCAATATGCAAACGGTGCATCGTCAGTCTTTACAATCACTCAAGCCTCTTCAGGCTTCTTTGGATGAATTGTTCGGCGAGCCAGGGGGTAGTGCTTCTCTGGATTCTTTCGACAAGGCAGTCACGGATGAAGCTATTGCCTCGGAAGATGCTTTTGTTCTGGAAATAGGGTGCGCGGTTTTGGTTCCTTTTGGTAACCGCAAAGCGGTGGGTTTTGTTGTTGATATAAAGGAATTGTCGCCTAGCGATCCTTTTCCCGACCAGGTTAATCCTGCTAAATTAAAAGAAATTGATTCGGTAATTAGTAAGCCGTACTTCACTAAAATTGGAGCAGAATGCGCTTCGTTTTTAGCGCAGCGCTACATTGCACCGTTTTCTTCAAGTATTCGTTTATTTATGCCTCCAGGCGGCATTCCGAAAATAGAGAAAATACAAGGCGTATGGCAATTGACCAAACCGCTTATCCACGAAGTGGATGAACGCTGGGTTGTTCGTCTTGATGCGGCAGATTCATTTTCGCCGCGAAAGGGTGCCGTTAAGCAGGAGCAGGTATTGGAAGCTCTTCGCCAAGGAGATTTGCGAGTGAGTGAGCTCACCGCAGAATATGGCTCAATTACCCCTACTTTAAATTCCTTAGAGAAAAAAGGTGTTATCCGTATTGAACAGCGAAGACGCCTGCGAGCTCCCCTGGACTGTAGTGAGGTTTTTTCCGCCCGTGTAGGCAAAAGACCTTCTCTTACAAAAGACCAGCAAAACGCACTTTCAGTTATCGAAAAAGCCGCTCAAACCCAAAAGGGCGAAGTGGTGCTAGTTGATGGCGTAACAGGATCGGGCAAAACCGAAGTGTATCTGTGTGCTATAGAACAAGCGCTTATGCAAGGTAAGGGAGCTATTGTTCTCGTTCCTGAAATATCGCTCACGCCACAAACTGTGGCTCGCTTTCGCGGTCGATTCGGCGATTTGGTGGCGGTGCTCCATTCACGTATGTCGCAAGGTGAGCGCTATGATCAGTGGGATGCAATTCGTTCAGGTGTTGCAAGAGTGGTGGTTGGTGCGCGCAGTGCCTTGTTTGCCCCTATGGATAGCGTGGGCATTATCATCATCGATGAAGAGCACGAATCAAGCTATAAACAGGACCAGGCTCCTCGTTATGTTACGCGTGATGTGGCAGAGTGGTTGGCGCGTGCCCATGGTGCGGTAATGGTGCTTGGGTCGGCAACGCCTTCTCTTGAAGCTCTTGCTCGTTGTAAGAGTGATTCTGCATGGCATAGGGTAGAAATGCCTGCGCGCGCAAATGGAAAACCGCTTCCTGCAATTCAAGTGGTTGATATGGCGCATGAATTTGGTGGGGGTAACCGTTCCATGTTTTCGCGCGCCCTTCAAGCTGCTTTATTTGAAGTACTCGAAAGAAAAGAAAAAGCAGTTTTAATGCTCAATCAGCGCGGGTTTGCTCAGTTTTTGCTTTGTCGCGATTGTGGTTTTGTGCCCACTTGCGTGTCTTGTTCTACTTCGCTTACCTATCATGAGCGTGAAGCTAAATTAGTGTGCCATCATTGCGGATTTGAACAACGCGTTCCTGTTACGTGCCCTAAATGCGGAAGTCCTTATCTAAAACGTTTTGGCGCAGGTACGCAGCGTGTGGAAAGTGAACTGCGTTCGCTGTTGGCGGAATGTGACTGCGAAATTATTCGCATGGATGCCGATACTACAGCACGAAAGGGCGACCATCAGCGCTTGCTTGAACAGTTCGCCTCAGCTGGGGCTGCTGTTCTTTTGGGCACTCAAATGATTGCAAAAGGTCTTGACTTTGATGAAGTAACACTTGTGGGAGTAATAAATGCAGACACTATGCTAAAACTCCCCGATTTTCGCAGCGCCGAGCGTACGTTTGATTTGATAGAGCAAGTTGCCGGACGAGCGGGAAGAGCAGAAAAGCCAGGAAAAGTAATTGTTCAAACCTACAGTGCCTCTGATCCTGCTATTAAGGCGGCATCACGCTATGATCGTCAGCTTTTTTTGGATAAGGAACTTGAGCTGCGCAAGGGCTTGGGGTATCCACCTTTTGTTCGTTTGGCAAATGTTTTGGTTTGGGGTAAAGACGAAGATCGCGTTAAACAAGTTGCTCACGAATTGTATGCAGACCTTTCAGCTCTTATTCCTTCGCAGGCAGGATTGGAGAAAACTACTCCTAAGCAAACTGTTTCGAAGCAAGACGTTTCTCGACAGGATGTTTCCCGAGGATCACGTAGCGCTTCTTGGCTGTTGCTTCCTCCGACACCGTGTGTGCTGGAACGCTTGAAAGGTTCGTGGCGATACCATCTCGTTATTAAGGCACCTTCTACAAGCAGTATTGCAGATTATGTGGGTCAGTATTTTCGTGAGCGTAAGCCAGAACCTGACGTGCGTGTATCAATCGACATTGATCCAATAAATCTTTTATAAGTTATCGAATTTAGCGGTATAATGATTCGATGCATCTCTAGCGAGGTTTTCGCTAACTATGAATGAATCGTGGGAAGGAAATAACGTGGCAAAGGCTTCCTCTCAAGGCTCAGTTTCCAAGACAACCGAAACGAAGGAAGAAACGGAAAGCAAGGCAAAGAAAGCTCCTGCTAAAAAAGCTACCGCAAAGAAAACCACGGCGGCATCTTCAACGAAAAAGGCTCCCGCAAAAAAGACTACTGCAAAGAAGGAAACCGCAAAGGCAAAAAGCGCGGCATCTTCTAAGAAAAAGGCGGATGAAGCCAAGGCTGCAAAAGCAGCAGAGATTGAAGACGAAGAAACCGAAGATATTCTTGAATCAGATTCTGAACCAAACATTCATGAAGTTCACGATGATTCTGATGTAAAAGAAAGCGACCTAACTGACGAAAGTCTTCTTGAGGGTATTCCTGAAGAAGAGCTGAAGGCTACGGTTGAAATTGCACCTCCGAAGGTTAACAACAAGTCTAAAAAACGTTCTCGTACGCGCAAGCAAGCGGGAGATACTTCCGTTGCTCTATTGACGGGCGATCCTGTTCGTATGTACTTGAAAGAAATTGGTAAGGTTTCTCTGCTTACTGCTGCAGAAGAAATTGACCTTGCTATGAAAATCGAAGCGGGCGTTGCTGCAACTGAAGAGCTCGAAAAGGCCGAAGAAGAAGGTATTGAGCTCGAGCGTCGCGAGCGTCGTCGCTTGACGCGTGTTGAACAAGTTGGCTTAGATGCAAAGCAGCAGCTTATCGAAGCTAACTTGCGCTTGGTTGTTTCTATCGCAAAGCGCTATGTTGGTCGCGGTATGTTGTTCCTGGATCTTATTCAGGAAGGCAACTTGGGTCTTATTCGCGCGGTTGAAAAGTTCGACTACACCAAGGGCTTTAAGTTCTCCACTTATGCTACCTGGTGGATTCGTCAGGCCATTACTCGTGCTATTGCGGACCAGGCTCGTACTATTCGTATTCCAGTACACATGGTAGAAACCATTAACAAGTTGGTACGTATTCAGCGTCAGCTCTTGCAAACACTTGGACGCGAACCTACTCCTGAAGAGATTGCCGAGGAAATGGGCTTAACGCCAGAGCGTGTTCGTGAAATTCAAAAGATTTCCCAGGAACCAGTTTCTTTGGAAACTCCAATTGGCGAAGAAGAAGATTCTCAGCTGGGTGACTTTATCGAAGACGATGCGGCGGTTGTTCCTCCTGATGCAGCAAGTTTCAGTATGTTGCAAGAACAACTTGCAAAGACACTGGAGGGATTGGCAGAACGTGAGCGCAAAGTTATCTCGTTGCGTTTTGGCTTAGAAGATGGCCATCCTCGCACTTTGGAAGAGGTTGGTCGAGAATTTGGCGTAACGCGTGAGCGTATTCGTCAGATTGAATCTAAGACGTTGGCAAAGCTTCGTCACCCTTCACGTTCTCAAAAGCTGAAGGATTACTTGGAAGATTAGGCATTTTAAGTATTGCGGCGGCTTTTCAGCCGCCGCAAGTTCGTATTAAACGCAAAGGACACTGTGAAAGCAGCTGATGGCACCTTACACCCTCCGAGTTACAGACGTTGTGCGAAGGTGATTCCCTTCGTCTGTTGGGTTTAAGGCACTCATCAGCTGCTTTCTCGTTGTTTTCTCTGGCGATGTGAGATCCGATGTTATGCTGCCATACTGAATGAATAGGCTAAGTATGAGTGAAATGTTTGAATATTTTGCAACATGTCCCAAGGGATTCGAACAGCTTTTAGCTGATGAATTAAAGCGCTTGCGTGCGCAGCGTGTCCGTCCTCTAAAAAGCGGTGTTGCATTTTTTGGGACTCAGATAGATGGGTATCGTGTTTGTTTGTGGTCGCGTATTGCTTCACGTGTGCTACGGGTGGTAGGACGCGTGAGCGCCACAAGTGCAGAAGAGCTCTATCAAGGAGTAAAAGCGCTGCCCTGGGAAAATTTCATTGGGCCTCACGCAACTATTTCTGTTACGGCACGTGGAGGAAATGAAGCTTTGCGCAATTCGCAATTTAGTGCTCTTAAGGTCAAGGATGCGGTGTGTGATTCTTTGCGTTCACAACGCGGGTTTCGTCCCGATGTGGCGCCGCATCGTGCCGATGTTCCTCTTTGGGTTTCTATTCACAATAAGAAAGCAACTATTTCGATTGATTATGCGGGTGAATCACTTCATAGGCGTGGATACCGTGAACAGGGCGAAGCGGTAGAAGCTCCTCTTAAAGAGGCTCTTGCAGCAGGCATGCTGGTATGGGGTGGTTGGGACCATCTTGCTTCTCCAGCTCTTCGTCGTGCTGAGGCAAAACGTAAAGGCCAACCTGCTCTTGACGCACCCGCCTTTGTCGATCCCACGTGTGGTAGTGGTACGCTTGTGCTTGAAGCAGCGATGATGGCAACCGATCGCGCACCAGGTCTCTCGCGTGATTATTGGGGGTTTGAAGGTAGTGCAGACTTCGATGCAGAGGCATTCGATGCTTTGTTGGCGGATGCTGATGATCGTTTTGAAGCAGGACTAAAAATAGCTCCTTGTATGGTGGGCGCCGATATAGATCCTCGTGCAATAGAAATTGCAAAGGGCAATGCTCGTCGGGCAGGGTTGACCGATGTTGTTCAGTTTGTCTGCGCAAATGCCTCAGAGCTTTCCGATACGTTAAAACGATTTGATATTGACACGCAAGCCTCTGGTTTTATAGCTTGCAATCCTCCCTATGGTGTTCGTCTATTGCGAGATAATCTCGACGCATTTTATTCTGAGCTATCTAAGGGTCTCGATTGCCTTTCAGAGACTTGGAGGATGTGTATTATCTCTCCTGATAATTTGATCGACTCATCGCTTGGCTATGATACGCAACGCAGCCTTTCGGTATACAACGGAGCGATCGAAGCTGTTTTGCGCGATTATCAGCTTGGTGCTTCATGTAAAGAAACGCTTAGTGTGGTAACGCTTGATGGTAGAGAAGTTGCCGTTACCGTTTCTTCAGGTCATGCAGAACAATTTGCTGCTCGTTTACGTAAGATGATTAAAGCACGAAGAAAATGGGCTACTAAGAACAACATTCATGCATATCGTGTATATGATGCCGATCTTCCCGATTATGCGGTGTCAGTTGATGTTTTTGAAGAAAAGGGAACGCTGATAGTCCATGTATTGGTAAGCGAATATCAAGCGCCAAAAGAAGTCGATCCTCAAAAGGCTGCTCGCCGCTTCAATGATGCTTGCGCGGTTGCGCAAGCGCTCTTTGAAGTGCCAGATGATCGTTTGTTTACGCGTGTTCGCCGCCAAGACAGAGGGGGCTCTCAGTATCGAAAAGAATCTCATCAGTCGTATTCGATTATTGTTGAAGAAGATGGTTTGCCTATTGAGGTGGACTTGTCGGGATATTTGGATACTGGTTTATTTTTGGACCATCGCATTACTCGTTCTTTAGTAGGCAAAATGTCACAAGGGAAACGCTTCTTGAACTTATTTGCCTATACAGGAGTAGCAACGCTTCATGCTGCAGCACAGGGTGCTTCACAAACCACTACAGTGGATATGAGCCAAACCTACCTTGATTGGGCTCGTCGTAACATGCAACGTGCTGGTTTTACAGGGCAAGAGCATCGTTTTATTCGAGCTGACGTACTTTCCTGGGTGGAAAACCAGGCCAAACAGCAAGTTCAGGGAGACGCCGCAATGATGGGTTCGGCGGGAGCTGCCAATGCTGCCCATGTTACCGATACGTATGACGTGGTCTTTTTGGATCCGCCAACGTTTTCTAACTCCAAGACCATGGGTAAGCGCACCTGGGATATTCAGCGTGATCACGTAAAGCTACTGAGTAAGGTCGTTAGTCTTGTTGCTTCGGGTGGCACTATTGTTTTTTCGGGAAATTTACGAAGCTTTAAGTTAGACGAACAAGCGGTAAGTAATTTAGGTTTAGCGATAGAAAATATTACCGCTCAAACCATACCTGAAGATTTTTCTCGTAATCCGCGAATTCATTTCTGTTATGTGTTAACCAAGTCAGAATAGCAAGAACTTCAGCCATCATTATGGGAATAATGGAAAAAATACGAGCGATCCTTGCACGTGATTCGGTGCTGGTGATTTCTATTTTTGTTGCTTTGGTATCTTGTCTTTTAGTGCCGCCTGATGCTGGTTATGCGACTTATATCGATTGGCATACGCTGGTATTGCTTTTTAGCCTAATGACGGTTGTGGCAGGTTTGCGCTTTTTAGGTGTTATCCGTATTTTGGGCGAATGGGTAGTTGCGCGAATGCACTCCAAGGCCATGATTGCAACTGCGCTAATTCTACTTACATTTTTCTGCTCCATGTTTATCACTAACGATGTTGCGCTTATTACTTTTGTTCCGTTTGCGATTGTGGTTATGCATAAGGCAACAATGGATGGTTATATGGGCCCTGTTGTTGCTCTAATGACTATTGCGGCAAATCTCGGTAGTATGCTTCTTCCTATGGGGAATCCGCAAAACCTGTATCTCTTTCAGACATCGGGAATGGATATATATTCCTTTGTGCAGGTAATGGCACCGTATACAATCTTTTCGGCGGCGCTCTTGCTCGTTTTTCTTGTAGCTCTTTTTCGCAAGAAAGATTCTAAAAGCTTGGGTGGCGCAGAGAAAAAGAAGCGAGTAGGGCAAAAGAATCAAAAACCATCGCCGCAACCAAATGAGGCTAATAATACTGGCAAGATGTGCCTGCTTCTTTCGCGTAAAAATCTTCCCTTTAGAAAATGCTTTTGTGCAGGAGTATATGCGGTGTTGTTTGTCGTGTGTATTTGTGCGGTAGTAAATGTGGTAGATGTATATGTTGCTGGCATTGTAGTGCTTGTGATAGTGCTCCTTATTGATAGAAAAATATTGGCACGCATTGATTACGGGCTTCTTTTTACCTTCATAGCTTTATTTGTTTTTGTAGGGAACATGGGGCGAATCCCTTTGATTCACGAATTGGTGTCGCAACTAATTGGGGCAGCACCAGTGTTGGCTTCGGTGGTATTGAGTCAGGTGATCAGCAACGTTCCTGCTGCTTTGCTGCTTTCGGGGTTTACCGATCAGTGGCAAGCACTCATTATCGGTACTAATCTTGGCGGATTAGGTACTCTTATTGCTTCTATGGCAAGTATTATTTCATTTAAGCTCATTACCACAGAAGGTCTGATAAAGCACGGTGAATATCTAAAAACATTTACGTGCTACAACCTGATATTCCTTGTTTTGCTTTTAATTCTGTACGTAGGACTTCATCCTGCCTGGTAAGGTTTACCATTTCTTAAGAGCGCGTCCACTAGCGTATTATCTTCAGGGTCAGGCGATCCCAAAGGAAGTCCACATGCTTCAAAGAAATGGCTTCCTGCAAATTGACGGGCACGGAAAGAATTATGTTCGCCATCATCTAAATAACGAATGCGGCTTCTTCCATCAGTGGTTCCGCAGAAAAGAAGACCATGTTTGCGAATGTAGGTACGATACGTCTCTTTTGCAGACCACAGCATAACACCTTCCATATTTTCCAATTCGTAGGCAACAGCGTAGCTGGTCCAAGAAATACCGCGTTCGCGTACGTAGCGATCAAGTATTGATGCCATGCGCGTAACGCGCTTTAAGGTGCGGGTTGCTCCAATAAAACGTGCACCCGATACAATTTCGATGCCATCTTGTTTCAATTCGTTGACCGCTTTTTCGTAGGCATCAAGCTCAAGCATGATTGCAGGAACGGTGAGTTTGATTGATTCGTCAGGGAAAAGTTCAATGGCGGAATGAGCAGGACCTCCAGGTATTGCAATGGAGGCGCGAAGGATCAAAGAGTCATGGGCATGCTGCACATGGCATTCCATTGCCTGCTGAGCAAAGGCGCTGCGCATAGCGTTGACATGGGTGTCTATGGCGCTGCGAGAAATGCTTTGGTTGGCACGGCTTCCCATACGGAAGAAATAAAGGCTAAACAGCGGGATAGGTACCGAACGCTGGTTGGGGGTAGTGTTAATCGCAACAGATGAGCGATGCTGCTTGGTGTTCACGAAAGGAACACGGGTATTTTGTGGAGCGCCGTCAGGCAAATAAATTCCTCTATCGTCTCCTGGATACCAGATGGTGCGCTGACAAAACTCGCGAATTTCTTGGGTGCGTTTGGTTGCTTTTCCGTAGAGTTCTACTAAAGCAGAACCCAGTGCAGGACCCGAAGTGGAACCTTCGCGAATTTCTACAACACCATCGGCTACATAGGGAGGAAAATCTCCTTCATGGACTTGTACTACCACGACACCTTGTTTTTCATTGGCGGGATCGACAATAAAACGGGCATCAAAGCGGGGAGTAGGAGATACATGATGACGACATAATTCCCCAAAGATTTGCGAAAAATCTGCCGAGATACGAGGGATGGGGCAGACGGATTTGTCGTCATCGGCGATACCTATAACAAGCCACCCACCACGAGAATTTGCAAATGACGCAATTATTTTAGGAATCTTCTTTCGGACGTTTTCGTTCCAGGTTCGTTTGAACTCAAGAACATAGCCCTCTTCTAGATCTGCTAGCTGCGACAGATCTTCGTAGGTAACGTCAGCTAAATCTTTCGGTTGGCCTTGTTCGTTGCGGAATGGGCTATACATGGCCTGCTCCCTAAAACGCCTTTACACTCTTTCGAATTGTTTCTTTCATTATAAAGAGGGACCAAGTCAAGGACCAAGCTAAATACGCAAGGTTCGTCAGGCTTGTCGAGATGCTTACAAAGAGATAAGAGATTTAAATAGATAAGCTTTGCTTGAGGTGTTCTAGTAATGCGATGCATCCTGCATCAACATCATTGTAGGTGGTGTCGAAATCTCCTGTATACCAAGGATCTGCTACATCGCGTGAGGTACCTACCCAATCCATAAGCAGGCTACATTTGTGATTTGGATCATTGCTGAACAGGCGCAGCATATCGCGCATGTTGTAGCGGTCCATGCCGATAATATAGTCAAAGCGATCATAGTCTACTTTTTTCGCGAGATGTGCTTGTCGTGGTGCGTGGGGAATGTGATAGCGATCCAGTATTTCGCGGGTGCCCCAATGAATATCGCTTCCCAGTTCGTCTCGATGCATGGCTGCGGATTCCACATGAATCTTATCTTCAAGACCTGCTTGGCGGACGTACTCTTTCATGACGAATTCAGCCATAGGGGATCTGCATATATTGCCGTGGCAAATAAAAAGGATGTTGATCATGCGTAAATCCTTGAAAGTCGGTTTCCTCAGTTAATACCCGTTCAGTCGTTTATTGTACATTTGATGCGGCTATCCGCTTCACCGTCCATTAAAAACATCTGAATAGTTTGCCCATGTTTTGTCATAAGTATTCTTCCTTCTAAGCTATTAGCTCATAAAATACTGCTTTTCATTACGTATAATAATTGAATATGCTTTGTCGCTGATTAGCAAAAAGTAGTAGTTATTCAAATATCGCGAAAAGGATTTGTCTGTTGATTACTGGCGCTACTAAAAACAAAGTTGATGATATCTGGCAAAAAATGTGGGAAGGTGGCATAACTAATCCGCTTGAAGTAATTAGCCAGCTTACGTACCTTATGTTTATTCGCTCGCTTGATGAAAAGGAATTCGAAACTGAGCGAATGGAAGCCTTGCTTGGTGTTGAGCAAAAACATATCTTTCCTAAGACGTATAATAATTCAGCTGGATTAGAAATAGATGGTCAAGAACTACGCTGGAGCCATTTTAAAGACAAGTCTGCTGAAGCAATGTTTCATACGGTTAGTGAATTCGTGTTTCCCTTTATAAAAGATTTAGGAGATGGATCGGCATTTTCCAAGAGTATGGAAACTGCTACTTTTGGAATTTCGGCGCCTAAGACTTTACAAAAAGCGGTTGATGGTATCGAGGAGCTATTCGAAAGTCTAGGTGAAAATATTGGTGACTTAGGCGATTTGTATGAATACATGCTTAGCAAGTTAAGTACGGCTGGTCAAAATGGCCAATTCCGTACTCCGAAGCATATTCGCGAAATGATAGTTCGTTTTATCGATCCAAAGCCTAAGCAACTTCTGTGTGATCCAGCATGCGGAACGGCTGGTTTTTTGATTACGGCAGCTGAACATATCAGAAATAAGTACGAATCGGATATGGATGAAGCAGCGTGGGAGTGCTTTTCGGGTGAGAACGGTGCTGAACCTCAATTTACTGGCTTTGAAACAGATACAACCATGCTGCGTATTTCGACGATGAATTTAATGCTTCATGGTGTTGAAAAACCTGATGTTCGCTACATGGACAGCGTTTCAAAGAATAATGTGGTCACCAATAAGTTTGATGTAATTTTGGCAAACCCGCCTTTTACTGGTTCTGTCGATAAGGAAGATATTGCTGATACCTTAAAGGCAATGGTTAACTCCAAGCAAACAGAACTGTTGTTTGTGGCGCTGTTTCTTCGTATGTTGAAACTTGGTGGTAGGTGCGCCTGTATTGTTCCTAATGGTGTTCTGTTCCGAACTAATTCAAAAGCATATACGCAGCTGCGAAAAGAATTAGTTGAGAACCAAAAACTTGAAGCGATAATTTATATGCCAAGTGGTGTATTTAAGCCTTATTCGGGGGTTAGTACGGCGGTTTTGGTCTTTACGAAGACTGATGCTGGTGGAACCGATAACGTTTGGCTTTATAACATGGAGCATGATGGATATACGCTTGATGACAAACGTGATCTGGATGAAAAGCATAATGATATTCCCGATATTCTTGCACGATGGGAGAACCTGGAAGCAGAAAAAGAACGCGCTCGTACTGAGAAAAGCTTCATGGTTCCAAAGGAAGAAATAGAAAAGAACGAATACGACTTTAGTTTCAATAAGTACACCGAAACGGTATATGAGCGTAAAGAATATCCTCCAACGAGTGAAATCCTTGCTGATTTGGCGGAGCTGAACAAGGAAATTGCTTCAGGTTTGAAAGAGCTTGAAGCGATGCTTGGTAAGGATGTGATCTCGAAATGAGTAGAGAAAGTATCGAACTAGGGGAGTTGATTTTCCCTGCAAAAGTTATTCGTTGTGGTCGAGATGAGTATCCAGTTTTTTCGATGACCATGCATGATGGAATAGTCGAGCAAAAAACCAGATTCAAGAAAGCTTTAGCTTCCAAAGATCAGAGCAACTATAAAGTTGTAAAGCCAGGGCAGTTAGTTGTTGGTTTCCCTATCGATGAAGGGGTTTTGTATATTCAGCAGCTAGGTAAAAAAGGCATCATGAGTCCTGCATACAATATATGGGATGTTGATCAAGAGAAGGTCTATCCTGGGTTTCTTGAGTTGGCTCTGCATTCGCCTCAATCTATGTCTTGGTATAAAGCTAAGTTGCGTGGTACAACGGCTCGTAGAAGAAATATACCAGCAAAAGATTTAATTAAATTGAGAATTTGTCTACCTGAAAAAAGCGTTCAAAGTCGAATCGTAGATACATTTCAGCAGATCAAAGAGGAACTATCTTTTTTCGCATCTTTAAATGAAAAGCTTGATGATCTGGTCAAATCCCGGTTTAACTTCCGGGAGGTGGCAGCATGAAAATGACTCTTGAGAATAAGATCGAAGTAATTAGAGGGGTCAACTATAAACCAAGTATTGATTTGAGGACCTCATCGGATGCGGATAGCATTGCATTACTTAGGGCAAACAATATAAAAAATGGTTGCATTGCTTTTGATGATGTCCAATATGTTTCTAAGTCAAAAGTAAAGATAGAGCAATTATTGCGTAAGGGTGACATTTTGGTATGCGCATCTAGCGGAAGTAAGCAGCTTGTTGGGAAGGCTGCCTTAATTACACGAGATATAAGGGCTACATTTGGAGCGTTTTGTTGCGTTATAAGACCAATTTCGATTTCGCCCTGTTTTCTGAGCAATTATTTTTCGTCTTCTGCTTATCGGGTGGCGATCGAGGAAGCTTGTTCAGGTTCAAATATTAATAACCTGAAACCAAAAAATTTTTACGATTTACAAATTCCAAATTATTCTCTAGATGAACAGGCCGAGATTTCTGAAAAACTTAGTAAAGCTCGGAGCTTAATAGAGCGGTGCCAAAGTTTAAATATTTACCTTGATGAACTGGTCAAATCCCGGTTTGTGGAAATGTTTGGGGATCCAGTAATTAATTCTAAAGGATGGAAAAAGGAGAAGTTATATAACAATGCGGTTTTGATTAACGGGCGTGCGTATAAGCAGTCTGAATTACTTAATGAGGGTAAGTATCGAGTGCTGAGGGTCGGAAATTTTTTCTCAAAATCTGACTGGTATTATTCTGATCTCGAGCTTAATGGAGAGAAATACTGCGAAAACGGAGATTTACTGTATGCTTGGTCGGCATCATTTGGTCCAAAAATATGGCGGGGAGAAAAAGTAATTTACCATTACCATATTTGGAAAATTGACATTATGAAAGACGCATACGATAAACAATTTCTCTGCAGTTTACTTAAGTATGCTGAACCATCCTTTATTGGTGATGTGCACGGTATCGGTATGTTTCATTTAACAAAATCAGGAATGGAGCAAACAGAATTTATTGTCCCGCCCCTATCACTCCAACAAGAATTCGCTAGCTTCGTCGCTCAAGTAGACAAATTGAAATTTGAAACTCAGCAGTCTATTGAAAAGCTTCAAATGCTCTACGATAGTCTGGCGCAGGAATACTTTGCTCCAGAAGGTGAATAGCCATGGCGCGCAAAAGAAAAGTTCAGCCAGGAGAGATTCAGGGTATAGAAATTCGCAGCAGCGCTGCTGAGTTTTTATCTTTTACCGCTGCTTCCGGAGAGTCGGACGTTGAGGTTTTGTTTAAAGATGAAATGATCTGGGCGACTCAGCGCATGATGAGTGAGCTTTTTGATTGCAGTGTTCCAAATATTACTCAGCACCTAAAGCAACTTTATGACAGTAAAGAATTAAATGAAGAGGCAACTATTAAGGATTTCTTAATAGTTCAAAATGAAGGTAACCGCCAAGTAAAAAGAAAAACAAAGTTTTATCGACTTGATGCCGTAATCGCGGTGGGCTACCGCGTTAATTCAGACAGGGCTATTCAGTTTCGTCAGTGGGCTACGACTATTCTGAGTGAATACACCATAAAAGGTTACGTTATGGATGATGAACGAATGAAGAATGGCTCTTTTTTAGGAGAAGATTACTACGATCATCTCCTGGAAGAGATTCGCGAAATTCGCGTAAGTGAACGCAGGTTTTATCAAAAGATTACAGATATATATGCAACTGCGGTTGACTATAACGTAGATGCACCAACAACGAAAAAGTTTTTCTCTATAGTGCAGAATAAGATGCACTATGCGGTACATGGAAATACGGCGGCAGAAATAATAGTTAAGCGAGCCGATGCAGAAAAGCCCTATATGGGTCTAAGAACTTGGCGAAAAGCTCCTTCAGGAAAAATTGTTGCAAGCGATGTTGTTATAGCAAAGAATTATCTCGATAAAGACGAAATGACGCTTCTTGAGTTAATCGTTTCTATGTATCTGGATCATGCTGAACTACAGGCAAAACGGCATATTCCTATGACAATGCAAGATTGGGCAGATCGTCTTGATGCGTTTTTGTGTTTTAATGATCAAGAAATTTTGGATAACCCAGGAAAAGTTACCGCTGAGGTTGCGCGGTCATTTGCCTTGAGCGAATTTGAAAAATACCGAATCAAGCAAGACGCTTTGTATCAAAGCGATTTTGATAAATACCTGGCCTCATTAATAGATACCCAACAAGCGCTTCCTTTTGAATTGGAAGAGGGGGATCAAGAATGAATTTCGATTTCCTGAAACGTGAAGATGGCTATTATGATCTTTTTGCTGATGCTGCAATAGAAGCGGAAAAGATTTTTGCTACTTCTCCTGCAATGTGTGCAGTGGGTTGCCGCAAAGCTCTTGAATTGGCGGTGAAGTGGGTTTATGCGGCGGATAGCACCATAGTTATGCCGTATAGGGATAATCTGGCATCTTTGATTGATGAATATACTTTCAAAAAATGCGTCGATCCGCGTGTGTGGCGTAATCTTCGTCAGGTAAACAAGCTAGGCAATCTTTCTGTTCATACCGAAATGAAAGTCACTAGGCAGGATGCTCTTCTTTCATTGCGGGTGTTGTTTGATTTTATTGACTGGGTTGACTATTGCTATGGTCCTGATTACCAGGAACGCAAATTCGATGAGAAGAAAATCCCCCCTGCAGGAATTCCTCTTACAAAAGAACATATACAGGTAATTAAATCGCGCGAAGCTTTACTTGTTCAAAAGGACGAGCAAATTAAAGTGCTTGAAGCTCAGGTTAAAGCCATGAGCGAGCAGCTAACGGCTGAAAAAGAACAAAAAACTACCGAGCGTTCGTTTAATCCTGAAGAAATATCTGAATACAAAACTCGCAAGCTCTATATTGACACCGATTTGCGTCTAGCTGGGTGGGATATGGACAATTACGTTTTGGAAGAACGTGAAGTGTTCGGTATGCCTTCTGGCCCTAATTCCTATGAGGGAACTGGCTACGTAGACTATGTTCTGCTTGGTAAAGACGGTAAGCCCCTTGCGGTTTTAGAAGCCAAGAGAACCATGCATTCAGCCAAAAAGGGTGAAGAACAAGCCATTCGTTATGCGGATTGCCTGGAAAAAGAATATGGGCGTCGTCCGCTTATTTTCTTGTCTAACGGATTTGAAACGTTTTATCTGAATGATACCCAGGAAACTCTCAGACAAGTAAGCAGTGTGTTTTCTCAAGCTGAATTGCAGACCATCATTAATCGACGGAATAGTTTAATTCCGCTTTCGGAGGTACGGGTCAATGAGGAAATATCGGGGCGCTATTATCAAATTGAAGCTATCCGAAAAGTATGCGCCAATATTGTAGAGGGCCATCGCAAAAGCTTATTAGTTATGGCTACTGGTACGGGTAAAACACGTGTATCAGTGGGTTTGACCGATGTGCTTATGCGCAGCAATCGGGTAAAAAATGTTTTGTTTTTGGCGGATCGTGTGGCTTTGGTAAGTCAGGCAAAACATGCATATCAAGAATACCTTCCGAATACATCGCTTTGTAATCTGTGTAAGAACAAGGAAGATAAAAATGCACGTATAGTATTTTCTACATATCCAACCATTTTGAATGCTATCGATACGGCTAGAAACGAGGATAATGTTCGGATATATACGCCTGCACATTTTGATTTAATAATTGTTGATGAGGCACATCGTTCAATTTTTAAGAAATACAAGGCAATATTTGATTATTTTGATGCGCTGATTGTAGGGCTTACGGCAACGCCGGCAGAATCAGTTGATCGTAATACTTATGATTTCTTTGAGGTGGAGCAACGAGTTCCTACGTATGTATATGAATATCAAACGGCGGTTGAACAAGACCATGTGTTAGTGTCCTATAAGGGAATAGAAACGCATACAACGTTTCTAGATGAAGGTATAACCTACGATGAGCTTTCTGCTGAAGACAAAGAGCGCATAGAAGAGGACTTTGAAGAAGCCCAGCAAGATGTTCCTGATTATATAGCTCCATCAGAAATTGATACGTGGGTCTATAACAAGGGGACAGTAGATACCGTGCTTCAAACGCTTATGGAACAGGGCATTCATGTTGATGGTGGGCAAACGTTAGGCAAAACTATTATTTTTGCGCAAAACCAGAAACACGCGCATTTGATAGTCGATCGTTTTCATGCTTTATACCCTAATTTGGGCAATGATTACATTAAGCGGGTATTGTATAACGAGGATTATTCGCATACGGTCATTGACGATTTCAAGTTAAAGTCAAAGCCAGTCATTACCGTTTCGGTGGATATGATGGATACTGGTATAGATGTGCCAGAAGTGGTAAATCTTGTTTTCTTTAAAAAGATCCGTTCAAAAATTAAGTTTTGGCAAATGATCGGGCGTGGAACACGTTTATGCGAAGGCTTAAATGTAGTAGATCCGCTGGATGGTAGCCATGAAAACAAAGAGAGATTTTTTATTTTTGACTGGTGTAAAAACTTTCAATTCTTTAAAGAAAACGAGAACCTTTCTGAAGGCAGAATGGGTTTGTCTCTTTCTGAGTTAATTTTCGATCGACAGGCACAGTTGATATATGAATTTCAATCAAGTGCCTATGTAGCGGATGAATGGCAGGATTGGCGAGATAGTTTAGTCGAAACCGTTCATTACCAAGTAGTTAGTTTGATACCAGAAAACGAAGAAGATACTTTGGTTTCAGTGCGTTTGCATCGTGCGGCAGTGGAAAAATTTAGACAGAAAAAAGCATTTGAATGTATTGCCGAAGCTGACCTTGGTATTCTTAAAGGTGAATTAGCGCCTCTTATTCATAACGATGAGACTGATATTGATGCGCTACGTTTTGATTCGTTAATGTACGGGTTCATGGTTTCACTTTGCGATGGTCAGAAAATAAGTACGTATCGCAAAAAACTTGTTTCAATCTCGCTTGATTTACAGCAGAAGGTAACTATTCCACAGGTTAAAGAAAAGCTCCCTCTTTTAGAGCGTATTACCGAAGATGATTTTTATCATAATATTTCTGCTTTCGATTTAGAGAAGGTTCGAAAAGAATTACGGGGGATTATTAAGTTTTTGGTTAAGGGCGGCAACAGGAAGGCTGTTTTTACTAATCTCGCAGATCCAGCAACTGAAATTACGATTATTGCTGATATGTATCCCGACGAGGATTATGCGGATTACAAACTTAAAGTAAATCGTTATTTGCAAGACCAAAAAGACAAGCTGGTTATTTATAAGCTCCGTCACAACAAGCCCATGACTGAATTTGAATATGATGAATTGGAACGCATTTTTACGGAAGAACTAGGAAGCGCAGATGACTATAGTCGCGCTTACGGTGACACTCCGTTTGGCCTTTTGGTAAGAAGTGTGGTTAAGCTTGATCGTAATGCCGCTATGGAGGCTTTTGCGGAATTTATTAACGATCAAAGCTTAACCGAGCAACAAATAGCTTTTGTACACCGTATCGTGGATTACATTGTGGCAAATGGCTATATGGAACCTTCCGCATTAAGCTCTGCGCCCTTTGATAGACCGCGACCTTTTGTACGTCTTTTTGACACAAGGCATCAGGTGTTGTTAGTTAACATTCTTAAAGAAATAAAACACAACGCGGAAGACCCTGCAGCTTAGCGTTACGTTTGTTCTCTGGAGCCTTCATAGGAAAGGAGAACAAATATGCTAGCTATGGAGAGAAAAGTTGCTGAAATTGAGCACTTAATGAGTCCTATTATGAACGGCATGCAAGCTAAACACTTACATGCCGTTCTTTCGTCCTGTCTACTTGATATTCATCAAGGCGGGGAGGACTTAATTATGGACAATTCGGTTCTAATTGAAATGTTTCTTTCAGCTAAAAGACTTGAGGGCTGTTCTGAAAGATCTATGGTTTATTACTCAAGTACATTAAGTAGGTTTATTGATTCAATTGGAAAGCCATTAGTAGGGATTAGAACTGAAGATATTAGAAAGTATCTTTCAGATTACCAAGCGCAAACTTGCGCTAGCAACGTAACTATAGATAATATCCGTCGGATTATTTCAAGTTTTTTCACTTGGCTAGAAGTAGAAGATCATATTTATAAAAGTCCGGTTAAACGCATTAAGAAAATAAAATCCGTTAAACCAGTTAAGCCTGTATATTCCGATGAAGTGCTTGAAACGCTGCGTGACAACTGTGTTACTTCAAGGGATTTAGCAATTATAGATTTACTAGCTTCGGCGGGTATTCGCGTGGGAGAGTTGGTGCAACTTGATAAGTCGGATGTAGATCTTGAGTCGCGTGAATGTATAGTTCATGGCAAAGGAAGCAAGGAGCGCAAGGTGTATTTTGATGCACGAACCAAGGTGCATCTCCAGGCGTATCTAAAAGAAAGAGATGATGACAATTGTGCCTTGTTTGTATCTCTTCTTCGACCGCATAATCGTTTAAAAATCAGTGGAGTAGAAACAAGGCTCAGGAAGTTGGGCAGGCAACTTGATTTACCTCGCGTATATCCACATAAATTTAGAAGAACGCTTGCCACAAAGGCTATTGATAAAGGAATGCCTATTGAGCAGGTGCAAGTATTGCTCGGGCACAGCAAGATAGATACAACTTTATGTTATGCCATGGTTGACCAAGAAAATGTGAAACAATCTCATAGAAAATATATTGGATGATAAGTCCTTCAATGCCGTCGCAAAACTAGGTGGCGGCATTGATTTTTTTATAAGACTCTTTAGGAAAGCATGATTTTTTACTTTTAGAATTTTGCAAAAGCTCTTGATTTATCAGGCATTTTATAGTTATTTGCCATCCTGATTTAACAATCAAATAACTCAAATCCCGGTTTGTGGAAATGTTTGGGGATC
>UQLU01000014.1 GCA_900542065.1 uncultured Eggerthella sp.
TCGAAAGTTGCAACAGAATTGCTTCTATTTTGCGTCCTGTTTGCTAGTTTTAGTTCTCCCAAGTGCAAGGAGCTTCGCCAGCTTCCTGACGCTGAGACTTAAAGATGGTGTCAGGAATAGGTTCACCGTGATAGATGCCTACGCCGCCTTCTTTTTCGATCTTATAAATCTCTTCGTCGGTGTAGCCGTACTTCTTCATGATTTCCTCGGTGTGGTAGCCAACAGGCTTAGCAAGGATAACAGGAGGATCGCCAGCGGAACCGAAGCGGAGAGGGGTCATTGGCAGAGCATGCTTGCCATACTCGTCATATTCAACATAACGAAGAGCGTCGTTTACGTAAGCTTCTTCGTCGCGAAGGATGTCAGGGAAGCGGAAGAGCTTCTGAGCAGGTACCTGATGAATACGGAACTGTTCCATCCAGTAATCGAAAGGCTGCTTAGCAAATGCTTCTTCAAGCCAACCGATAACTTCCTTGTTCTTACCAGAAGCCTTCAAGTGGGTGAGGTCCTTGGTGTCAATGTTGTCGATCTGGTCTTCGCGACCGAAGATCTTCATCATCATTTCATAGTACTTATCGTACTGAGGCATGCAGATGTAAATCCACTTGTCGTCAGAAGTACGATAGGTATTGTTGAAAGGATTTGGAACGTTGGTACGAGACTTAGGATAGTCAGCGCCGAACTGCTGAGCACAAATGCCAATGTCAGATGCAAAGATTGCAGCAGCATAGAGGTTGGTTACAACCTTTTCGCCCTTACCGGTACGAGTACGGTTGAACAAAGCTGCGCAAATACCGCCAGCCAACATGCAAGCAGCGTTGTTGTCGCCGAATGCCTGAGGAGCGATAGCAGGAGACTGACCCTTCTCGCGGAAAACGTTAGCTACGCCACCACGAGCTGCCCAGCATACTGCGTCGTATCCAGGGGAGTCCTTTTCAGGACCATACTCGCCGTAACCACGCATCTGAGCCCAAATAAGCGTTGGGAACTCTTCGTGAATGGTTTCATAGTCAAGACCAAGCTTCTTCAAAGCCTTGTCACGCAGGTTAACAACAAAAACGTCAGCGTCTGCAAGAAGCTTCTTCATGAACTTCATGCCGTCTTCGTTCTTGAGGTTAATAGCTACCAAGTCCTTGTTGGTGTTGTTAAGGTCGAAGGTAGGATCTTCGAAATCGTTCTTTTCGCAACCAAAGCCAGGACCCTGGGTACGCTGAGCATCGCCATGAAGAGGTTCGGTCTTGATGACGGTTGCACCCATTTCAGAAAGACAGCGTACTGCAGCAGGAGCTGCTACCCATTCGCAAAGCTCTACGACTTTAACGCCTGCGAGAGGGCCGAAGCCATTGAGTTTATCTGTAGTGGACATACAGACTTTCTCCTTCCATTGTTATTAACGATGGAACCCGCTCTGCGCTGCAGCGAAAAGCGTTTTGCTTACCTGTGGTGCAGTCGGGCTATTTTCATCACCTTTCTAGTATGGCTATCACAAAGGTCTGTTGGGATGGTCAGTAATTCGGGTTTGTCTATTTTTTTGGGAAAATTACATTTTTTTCTGAATAGGAGCACAAATTTCGTGAATATTTTGGGACATTTCCTATTTTTTGCCCACCGCCTACCCCCAAATTTCATCCGTTGACCCATAGCAAATTTTGAACGCGTTCTAGTTCCGCTTAGTTCGGGGAATTTTCGGAGATTCTCGAACTTTCTGGTCTTGCTTAGATGTCTTACCTAGATCTAGATGTCTTGACTAGATACTTCTGATTCTTCCAGAAACTTTCTGGGTCTTTCCCTTCTGGGTCTTTCTGAAGTTTTCGAAAGGGTCGCTTCTATCGCCAGCCCCTACCATCAGCGCCCGTCGTCATTGCGTATCCCTCGCATTTGCGTTGTTCCCGCTTGGTATATATTCCGATGCCTTATCAATCTATTTCTCGGCGTAATGCCTGCCGTTTGCCTGAAATTTCAATCCGTCCGCCCGAGAAGATCTCCGATGAATATTTTTCAACAGAGTCAATAAAACCCCTGTTAATTTGCATATATTAATTTGTCTAGCAGAATGCCTCGTTTTATACAATTAAGGGCAGGCTTTTCGCGTATGCGATTTTCGTAAGTACACAGATAAGCCCTTTTTGTAGCACTGAGCCCCAAGTGATAGCTACAACTTATCGTTCACATGTTAGGAGGATTGGATGAGCAAACTATCCGTGGCACCTGTCGCTCACGACGATGCCTTGCAAAAAGCTTACATGCAAGAGTTCGCTCGCCGTATTGAAGCAACACCCCCTGGAATGTGCCCCGTTGCTATGCAGCTGTCTTTATTACAAGCAAGCGGTTGTCAAACGTGCGGAAAGTGCACTCCATGCCGTGAAGGCATTCCTCAACTTGAAGGAATGCTTGAAGCAGTGCTTGCTTTTGAAGGCACGCCCGACTTGCTAAAAACTATGCGTAAGAAGGCAACGGTTATTCGCGATACTGCCGATTGCGCTATTGGCTGGCATGCTGCCGATGTATTCCTGAAGGGCATGGACACCTTCGCTGCTGAATACGAAAGCCATGTAACCAACTACACCTGCCAGGAAGGCGTAACGCAAACTGTTCCTTGTGAAACCATGTGTCCTGCCCACGTTAACGTCCCAGCCTACATTGCTCTTGTAGGTGAAGGTGACTACGCTGGCGCAATCAACATGATTCGCAAAGACAACCCCTTCCCTACTGCATGCGCTTTCGTCTGCGAACACCCTTGCGAAGATCGTTGTCGTCGTACCTTACTTGATGCACCAATCAACATTCGCGGCATCAAGAAGTTCGCCGTAGACAATATGCCTGCTGACAAGGTTCAAACCCCTAAGCCAGCAGAACCCACAGGAAAAAAGATTGCCATTATTGGTGGTGGCCCCTCTGGTTTAACGTGCGCATACTTTAGTGCCCTGATGGGACACGAAGTTCACGTTTTCGAACGCCGCAAGCACCTTGGCGGCATGATGCGCTATGGCATTCCAGCCTATCGCTTCCCTCGCGAACGTTTGGAAGAAGACATTCGCGCCATTCTTTCCGCAGGAAACATTACCGTCCATTACGAAAGCGACATCGACACCAAGACCATGGCACAAATCTCCAAAGATTACGACGCGTGCTATGTGGCAATCGGTGCTCAAGGTGGCAAAGTTTTGCGCATGGAAGGCTCTGATGCTGAAGGTGTAATGAGTGCTGTTGATTTGCTTACCGAAATTGGTGAAAACAATTACCCCGACTTCACGGGCAAGAAGGTAGTCGTTATTGGCGGCGGCAACGTTGCTATGGACTGCGCTCGCACCAGTGTTCGTGCTGGAGCCGAAAGCGTAACGGTTGCCTATCGTCGTCGTATTGAAGATATGACCGCACTGCGTGCTGAAATTGATTCAGCTATGCAAGAAGGCGTAGAGATGTGCGTTCTTCAAGCACCTGACCACATTGAAGTAGAAGATGGTCACTGCACTGCACTGTATACTCAGCCTCAAATGATTGGTCCTGTTAAGGGTGGTCGTCCTACCCCACAGAAAGCCAATAAGCCACTGCATCGCATTGAGGCTGACATTATTCTTATCGCAGTTGGCCAGTCCATCGAATCTGCTCCATTCGAACAGTTCGGCATGGAAGCTGATCGTACCTACTTCCAGGCAGACGAATACCTGAAGTCTCTTCATGGTCCCGACAATGTATTCGTTGGTGGCGACTGTCAGGTTGGTCCTAAGACCGTAATCGTTGCTATTAGTGCTGGCAAAGTTGCTGCACACAATATTGATGATTATCTGGGCTTTGATCATAAGCTTGATTGCGGCGCAACCGCTCCCGCACCTAAGCCCAACAATCGCACTGCCTGCGGTCGCGTAAACATTGTTGAACGTCCTGCTTATGAACGTAAACACGACTTCGATGCTGTTGAAGTTGAGATGAGCCTTGAAGAAGCCCAGCAAGAATGTGGCCGCTGCTTGCGCTGTGATCATTATGGCTGCGGCGTAATGGAAGGAGGCCGAGTCCAATATGTATAACGTAACCATCGACGCCAAAGCCGTATCAGTAGAAGAAGGCTCCAACATTTTGGACGCTGCACACGCTGCAGGTGTTTCCATTCCTACTTTGTGCTGGATGAAAGATTTAAACGAAATTGGTTCTTGCCGCATTTGCGTTGTGGAAACCGAAGGCGATGACGCTCTGAGCGCTGCCTGCAATACACCTGTTCGTGATGGTATGAATATCCGCACGAATTCACCTCGCGTTATTGCAGCACGTCGCGAAAACATGCGTACCATTCTTGAAGGTCATCGCAGCGAATGCACCACGTGTGAACGTACGGGCACCTGCGCTTTACAGCGCACTGCCGCCGAACTGAATGTGGGCGAACTCGATTTCGACCCTGTATTTGATTTCGAGCCATGGGATGAAGATTTCCCTCTGCAGCGCGACGAAAGCAAATGTATCCGTTGTGGCCGCTGCGTAGCAGAATGCGCCAAGGTTCAGCACTGCAACGTATGGGACTTCAAGGGCCCTTCCGCATTCCGCGGTATTACCGTACGCGACAATAAAGACATCACCGAAGCAGGTTGCGCTTTGTGTGGCCAGTGCATTACCCACTGCCCAACTGGCGCTCTTACCGCGCGCAATGATATTCCTAAGGTGCTAGACGCTTTGGCAGATCCTGAAACCATGACCGTTATTCAGTTTGCACCTGCTATTCGTAGTGCGTGGGGCGAAGTAATGGGCCTCACCCACGAAGAGGCAACGCCTGGTCGCATGGCTGCTGCTGCTAAATCTTTAGGTTTCGATCGCGTATTCGACACCGATTTCGCTGCCGACCTTACCATCATGGAAGAAGGCAACGAATTTATTGAGTGGTATACCTCTGGCAAGAAGCGCCCCATGTTTACTTCTTGCTGCCCTGGCTGGGTCCGTTTCGCAAAGCTCCACTACCCACAGTTCGTAGAGCAACTTTCCACCAGTAAGTCTCCTCATCAGATGATGGGCGCGGTCGTTAAGAACACCCTAAAAGAGCCTATGGAGGCTGCAGGTAAGAGAAACATGTTTGTGGCTTCTGTAATGCCTTGCGTTGCTAAGAAATACGAGTGTGGCGTCCCTCAGCTTTCCACCGAAGCAGGTCCTGACGTAGACGCTGTTCTTACTACACGCGAATTCAACAACATGCTGCGTATGTTCAACGTAAACTGCGCTGCTTTAGAAGAAACCGCGTTTGACAATCCTTTGGGCTTGTCCACAGGCGCTGGCACCATCTTTGGTCGTACGGGCGGCGTTATGGAAGCCGCATTGCGCTCCGCTGCCTTCATTTTGACGGGCAAGAACCCCGACTTTGCTACCTGCGACACCACCGAAGCAACGCCTGAGCGTCCTTGGACCGACAAGACGTTAGAAATCGCAGACCTTACTATCAAGATTGCCGTAGCAAGTGGCCTTGAGAACACCTCAAAACTTCTTGATGCTCTTGAAGCAGGCGAAGCCGATTACGACTTCGTTGAAATCATGGCATGCCCTGGTGGCTGCGTTGGCGGCGGCGGACAGCCTATTGAATTCAATGTAGAAATGGCAGCTGAACGCGCTAAGGTTCTGAATCGCCTTGATTCGAATGACGCCTTGCGCTTCTCCCATGAAAATCCTGACATCCAGAAGCTCTACGCCGACTGGATTGGCAAGCCACTTTCTGAAACCGCAGAAGAATGGCTTCACACCGAACAGGTTGAGTGGGACATCTAAGTAACCACATGATAACGATCCAAAAGATTGTTACCTGTTAGAAATACCGGTGGGATATCTTGCTTGGATATCTCGCCGGTTAACTTTTATCTGCAGAAGAACGTTAATCGGCACAAATAAAAGAACAGTAACGGACATAAAAGAGCCCCGAGCAGCAGGTTTTCGCCAAAAGAATTAGACCAGTGCAAAGGGCCTCAAACAGCAGGTTTTCGCCAAAGGAATTAGACCAGCAAAGGACCCCCGTCCAGCAAAAAGATATGTGAGCGATGAAACAAGAGTATGAACATAACGAACTGTTTAAGGAGCACGTTTCACATGGCTCGTTAATGAATCTTGCCCAAAAGCTCACCCAAACCCATTCGCTTTCCCTTGAAGAATATGAAGCGCTTATAGCGTTTTACGATAACGAAATGGCTGAATACTTGACAAAAGAAGCACGTCGTATTCGCGAAGATGTATACGGCACCGACGTTTACATTCGAGGCCTAATCGAAATCAGCAATTACTGCAAAAATGACTGCCTGTATTGTGGCATTCGCAAAAGCAATGCCACCTGCACACGCTACCGATTAACGCCCGATGAAATACTCGAATGCGCCAACGAGGGATATAAGCTGGGGTTTAGAACCTTTGTTCTCCAGGGTGGCGAAGACCCCTGGTTCACCGACGATCGCTTGGCAGAGCTGCTTCAAACCCTTAAAGCTGCACATTCCGATTGCGCTATCACGCTTTCACTGGGAGAGCGCAGTTACGAAAGTTACCAGCGTTTATTCGAAGCGGGTGCCGATCGCTATTTGCTTCGCCATGAAACGGTACGCGAAGATCTTTACACGAAACTTCACCCCACCGCCATGCACCTTGAAGATCGTCTGCAATGCTTAGAGGATCTTCGTTCAATTGGCTATGCCGTCGGGTGCGGATTCATGGTAGGTGCACCCTATCAAACGGCGCGTGATTTAGCGCATGACCTGAAATATATTGAGCACTTCAAGCCCGAAATGTGTGGTATCGGACCTTTTATTCCTCATCACGCCACACCGTTTTCCGATAAGCCAGCTGGCAGTATTGAACTCACCTGCTTTTTGCTGTCGCTTATTCGTATTATTCACCCACCCGTATTACTTCCTGCTACCACCGCCCTAGGATCACTTGACCCCCAGGGGCGCATTAAGGGAATGCTCGCGGGTGCCAACGTAGTAATGCCCAACCTTTCGCCGTTAAACGTACGCGCGAACTATGAGTTGTATAACAATAAAGCCCATACTGGCACCGAGGCAGCAGAGCATTTAAACCTCCTTGGTGACGAAATGCAAACGATTGGCTATAACGTTGTAGTCGATCGCGGAGACCCGAAAGGAAGACAGTAAATGACGTCTTTTCCCTACAATCCTAAGTCTCTGTGCGCTGATGAATTCATCAACCACGAAGAAATTTTAGACACGCTTGCTTATGCCGATGCGCACGCAAATGATATTGAACTGTGCCGTTCCATTCTGGATAAAGCACGCACCAACTTGCATCCTTCCAACGATCACGGCGCCATTATTACGCACCGTGAAGCGTCAGTTCTACTTGCTTGCGATGATCCAGAAATCAATGAAGAGATCAAAAAACTTGCTCACGATATCAAGCAAGCTTACTACGGCAACCGTATCGTTTTATTCGCGCCGCTGTATCTTTCAAATTACTGCGTGAATGGTTGCTTGTACTGCCCCTACCATGCAAAGAACCGCGAAATACCACGTCGTAAGCTTACGCAAGACGAAATTCGCGCTGAAGTAATTGCCTTACAGGATATGGGTCACAAGCGCCTTGCCATAGAAGCAGGCGAAGACCCCAAGCACAACCCTATTGAATACATTCTGGAAAGCATGCATACCATCTATTCCATCAAGCATAAAAATGGCGCTATCAGGCGTGTTAACGTAAATATTGCTGCCACTACCGTAGATGAATATCGCATGCTTAAAGAAGCTGAAATTGGCACGTACATTCTGTTCCAGGAAACCTATCACAAAGAAAGCTATAAGCGCCTGCATCCAACAGGCCCCAAGAGTGACTACAACTGGCACACTGAAGCCATGGATCGCGCTATGGAAGGCGGCATTGACGATGTGGGCTTAGGTGTTCTGTTCGGCTTGGAAGGTTATCGCTACGAATTTGCGGGACTTTTGATGCACGCTGAGCACCTAGAAGCAGTACACGGCGTAGGGCCTCACACCATCAGCGTTCCTCGCGTTAAGCCTGCAATGGATATCAACCCCGACGAATTCGACAACGGTATTCCTGACGAAATGTTCGAAAAGCTTATCGCGCTTATTCGTATCGCAGTTCCCTATACAGGCATGATTATTTCTACACGTGAAAGCCAAACAGTGCGAGAACATGCCCTACAATATGGCATTTCGCAAATCAGTGGCGGTTCACGTACGTCTGTTGGTGGTTATGTTGAAGAACAGCGCCCGCACGATACCGAACAGTTCGACGTATCCGATCAGCGCACACTGGATGAAGTTATTAGCTGGCTTTTAGACAACAACCACATTCCAAGCTTCTGCACAGCTTGCTATCGCGCAGGACGTACAGGTGATCGATTTATGTCTTTCTGCAAAAATGGCGAAATCCTCAACTTCTGTCACCCCAATGCGTTAATTACGCTGGCAGAATATTTGACCGACTACGCAACCCCTGAAACCAAAACAAAAGGCATGACCATCATTCAACAAGAGCTGCAAAAAGTAACTAATCCAAAAACGAAGGAACTTGCAGAAAGCTATATCCGCAATATCGTCGACGGTGTTGGACGCGACTATCGCTTCTAGGAGAAACCCATGAGCCTCAACGCTACCCCTTCAGCAGAACGCCTCCATATTGGATTTTTTGGTATCCGCAACGCAGGAAAATCCAGCGTGGTCAATGCGGTTACTAATCAGGATCTATCTATTGTTTCCGACACCAAGGGAACAACCACCGATCCCGTAAAGAAAGCCATGGAGCTTTTACCGTTGGGGCCCGTCGTAATTATTGACACCCCTGGTATCGACGACGAAGGGGATTTAGGCACTCAGCGCGTTGCAAAAGCAAAGAAGGCGCTTCGTCTGTGCGATTGCGCGGTGTTAGTAATTGATGCCACCTATGGTTTTCAGCAGGCAGATCTTGAACTGATTGAAGCATTCAAGCTTCGAGAGATTCCTTTTGTGATTGCCCTTAATAAGGCCGATCTGCTTTCAGGAGAAGAACGCGCTGCATTTTTAACTGGAAACTCCGTCAAACAGCTCAATGAAGGCTCCGCCGAAAAATCCAAGACTCATCACAACGCTTCCCGTAAAAACTCTGCAAGCATTTTTGTAAGTGCTCAAACAGGTGAAGGCATCTACGAACTTAAAGACCTTATAGGCTCGTGCGCTAAACAAGTCGAATCGAATAAACGGCTTGTTGCAGATTTGCTTGAAGAAAATGACCTCGTTGTGCTGGTTATTCCTATTGACAGCTCCGCCCCAAAGGGCCGCATCATTTTGCCTCAGCAAATGGTTATGCGCGATGTGCTGGATTGCAATGCAATCTGTCTGGCTTGTCAACCAGAAAACCTTACCGCAACACTCCAAGTTTGCACACGCAAGCCGCGTCTTGTTATTACCGACTCTCAAGCCTTCGAAAAGGTTGCCGAGCTTACGCCTGAAGACATTCAACTCACGTCTTTTTCCATTCTGATGGCACGGTATAAAGGCAATCTTGAAGATTACGCTGCAGGTGCCGCACGTTTAGCTCAACTAACAAACGAAAGCCGCGTTCTTATTGCTGAGGGGTGTACGCACCATCGTCAATGCGACGATATTGGTACAGTAAAAATCCCCAACTGGATTCGCAATTTCACAGGCGCTGAGCCTCACTTTGATTTCACTTCTGGAGGAGGCTTTCCTGATTCGCTTGAACAATACGATTTGGTTATCCACTGCGGTGCTTGCATGCTCAACGATCGTGAAATGCGCTATCGCATAGCTTCATGTCGCGCTGCAGAAGTTCCTATCGTGAATTACGGGATTGCCATTGCTGAAATGCATGGTATTTTACGTCGCAGCTTGGCACCTTTCCCTCAAGCATCCGCCGCTTTTGAGAGCAGCTTCTAGCGGATAGACAATTCAGGGAATGCGTAGTTACTCATAAAACTTATGAAATCGCTTACCAGCTTTGGATGAGGTTCCTTGCGGCTCATAAGGTACACCTTATGAAAATCTTGCGGTACGCCTTCGATAGGCAAACAGACCACGTCATCAAATGAATTTACCAAGAAGGAATACACCAAAAGCGACACGTTTTCAGGGTCGGTAGAAACAAAGGAAGAGAGTGTAATTTCATCGTCGAAACCACGAACCAGATCGAATTCATCTTCCCTGTTTGCAAACAGATCATCCAAGCCCATAGCAACTGAAGATTCCTTACCATAGGTAAGCAAGCGATAGCCCTTCAAGTCATCCAACGCAACAGATGCTTGCTGAGCAAGCGGATGTTTTTTATTTACGCAAACTACCAGCGGCTGGCTCCACACCAACGTCATATTCAAATCGGTGGCATATTTGGTTTTCGCCGCGAAGGCAACATCTATCTTGCCTTTCTTGAGCTGACGCGCAAGTTCGCCAGAGTAAGCCTGTTCCATATGAATGAGCGGACGCTGTTCGTATTGCGCCACAAAGGCACTTATCGCCTGAGACCAGAACTGGCCCTTCATGGAATACACGGTTCCCAAACGCATGGTGTTTTCACTTATAGCAATCGACTGTTCAGCAAGACGGATACCCTCGTCGTAGGTTTCAAGCGCACGAGTGATATATTCCAAATATATTTTCCCCTGCGTGGTTAACTCGATGCGTGCCGCAACACCTTCAGTACGAGTAAACAGTGCAAAACCCAGTTCCTGCTCCATGCGCTTAATAGCCGCTGAAAGAGTAGGCTGCGCGATAAACAAATCCTTAGCTGCCTTAGTAAAGCTCATAACAGAGGCTAGATGCTTGAAATATCGCAAATGAGCAAGCTTCATGGGTTTCTTCGACTCTTCTTTTTACTCAAAGTATCTTGTCCAATAGATTTTTAATATAACAGAAGCGAAGTTACAACGAATTGCAACTTCTATAAGCGCGCATACGAACAAGAAATAGGTATGATAAAAAGTTGTCTATATATGTGTTCAATCATGGAGATATGCCGCAACAAGTGCTTTACCGCTCTGTTTCACGCATATCTTCGATACACTATTACACGTTTGAAATTGATTTAAAGGATAGATATGAAATTCCGTTTACGTCCCCATTCCAAAGACGAATCTAAAGCACTCAATCCTGAAAAAGTTGAGAAAAAACCACTCTATATCCATTACGACAAAGAAGGCAACCGTATTGGCGATGATGGCTACCCTTTAACACCTAAGCGCCATCGCCTTCACAACACCTATAACGCTATTTTTATTTGGTCAATCATTTGCGCAATTGCTGGTGCTGGATGCGCTATTATCGCTTATGCCCAAGGCCAGCAATATGGCGGCTTTGAAGGCGACTTTGCTACGTTTGACCTTGTGCTATATGGCGGCAATATGATTAATGGTTACTCCGTAGCTACACTTCTGCGCGTTGAAGCAATTTTGCTTATTTTTGTTGGTATTTTCGGCGCCACCATTAATTTCAAAGGCTTCCACTGGCTCTATGACAAGGCTTCTCCGAGAATCTTAGTCATAATCATGGGTCTTGTTGCAGTTATTGCTGTTGTGTACCAATTCATGCTTCTTACTACTGTGGGCATCCCTGATCCTGGTACTTTTATCATGTTGATACTTGATATCTTAGCTGCCGTATTTATGAAGCAGGTAGCTGAAGAGAAGCCTTCGCTTCGCAAGGCCAAGATTGCTCGCACGGAAGTAAAGAAATAGTTGACCGACTAGCGATAATAGCTTAATTGGTCTGGCTTCGTTAAACATCTAGCACTTACTAGACTTCTTTTATCAGTAAGGTCCCGTCTGAATTACTATTCGGACGGGACCTTTTAATTGATGATTTTAACAATGTGAGCTTTTAAAAAACTTTATTCGGCAAGCTCAGCCTTTATTTCTTCGATAGGAATTTCAATACCAAAACGAATTCGGTCAGCTACAACCGCCTGTTCGTTAAGCATTCCTAAGCCGTTAATGGCCTTGCAGCCTTTTGCCTTAGCATCTTTTAGAAGCTGCGTTTCCAGAGGCGAATAAATAACATCAGCAACAGTCATGCCAGGCTTTATTGAATCGGCGGCTACTGGCGTTTCTGTATTTCCTTCACCCATGCCCACATTGGTGCTGTTGGCCAAAATGTCAGATTCCGCAATTGAGCGTTTCAATTGCTCTTCGTCTTCAAGTGGGTAAATACTAATCTGGCAATCACAAGCTTTTCTACTACTTCTTTCAGCTCCTGAGCACGCTTATACGATTTACCGCCCTCACGAGCAAATACATTCAACGACGCTAGGCCATCTAAGGCTGCTTGCACAAAAATTGCAGACCCTGCACCACCAACACCAATAAGCGTCATAGTTTTGCCTTCAACTTCTGCGCCGTGCTTTATTAGGTTATTCACAAAACCTTTACCATCAGTATTATGACCAACAAGCCTGCCATCGTCCTCTTTCTTGATCATATTTACCGCACCCATCAATTTGGCGGCATCGCTTAGTTCATCAAGGTAAGGAATAACCGCTTGCTTCAAGGGCATAGTAACCGTTGTGCTAACCCAGCCTTTCATTGCTCGAAAAGCACCCATGACATTGGCTAAATCCTTTTCCTGGACATCGAATACAAGAAATACTGCATCGATTCCCATTTTTCTGTAAGCAAGCGAGTGCGTTGCAGGCGATGCCGAATGCTCCACAGGGCTGCCAATCATAGCAACCATATGTGTATGACCAGTAATGCCTGTTCCTTTTACTTCTGTTGCCATACCTTTCCCCTCTCAATCTCGTAATGTTTATATTTTACTTCGCTCGACCTCTGTTTTCTTATTTCTTTACTACTTCTTTTGCGCTGGTCAATTAAGAAAAACAATCACATATATAGAAAAATTCCACCCCCCAGAGCGTGGGATTTCGAAATCGGGTGGACTATTGAAGTTGCTTTAGTCTTCGTCGAGTAGACCCTTAGTAATGTCTTCAAGGGTACGACCGCGAGTTTCAACGCCGAATACTGCCAGCCAAATAGACATTGCAACTGCAAGCGCAGAGTTAATAAGGTAAGCACCCATGGTTCCAATTGGAGATGCAACGAAGAATGCAATCCACATTGGGCTCACGATACCCGCTACACGACCAAACGCATTTGCAACACCTGCGCCACGAATACGGCAAGCCGTTGGGAAAGGCTCGGAAAGATAAATTGCAGCGGTGGTAACAGAGTTGGTAAAGGTAAATACGCAAACCAAGAAACCAAAGCCCATAATAAGTGCCGTATTGTCAGTAGGAAGCAAAGACCAAATTGGGCCAAGGATAGCTACTGCCAAGTAGGAACCAATAAGAATGGTTTTGCGGTTTACTTTTTCAACATAGAAGGTAAGAGCACCAACGCCAACAGGAATACCCAGCTGCATAACTACCGTCATCAAGGTAGACATGCTTGTGTCGAAGCCCTTTGCAACCAAAATGGTAGGCGTCCATGTAATGATGGTATAAACCAAAACATTCATTACGAAGCAAAGGAACATTGCTGTTAAGGTACGAGGAAGCATCTTCTTCTTGAACAATACCGAGAAGGGAAGCTGCTTTACTTCTTGTTCTGCTGCACGTGCTGCAACTTCTTCGTCGGTTACTTCTTCTACGGTCTTGCCAGCCGCTGCTGCCTTTGCCTCAAGCTTGGTAACAATAGCATCTGCCTGATCGTTGCGGCCCATCATAGCCAACCAACGAGGAGATTCATCCATACAGGTCAGAACAAGAATTACTACTACAGCACCAAGAACACCGCAGAATACAAATACTTCGCGCCAACCAGCAATAGGCAGAATAATAAGATTCATAACAGATGCGAACAAGGTACCGCAGTTAGCGATCAAACCCATATAGGACTGATACTTACCACGCTTGTGAGGTGGCGTGTATTCAGTCAAAGCAGAATAGCCAGCTGGGAATGCAGCACCAAGGCCAAGACCCATAAAGAAGCGGCAGCCAGTCAGGAAGTCTGCATTAGGAGCTGCAGCAGCTACAAAGCAGAAAATAGTGAATACCGAGCCACATACAATAACAGCCTTTTTACGACCAAAATTGTCAGAAACAATACCAGAAAGTAAGCCACCAACCAGATAGCCAACCATGGTAATAGAGTTAAAGAACGCAAATTGCTCAAGCGTCATGAAGCCTTCGGTCTGCAAAACAGCACCGATAGGACCGCCAACAGCCATGTCAACGGAATCGCAGAACGTGATGCCAGCAAGAAGCCACATGATCTTCTTGTGGAAGCCAGAAATAGGCATACGGTCAAGACGTGCTGCGATACCGTGGAACGACTTGTTTGCTTCAGTCGAAGCCATACGAATATCGCCTTCCTTTCATTTCCTGCGAGTTTTGCCGAAAGCAAAACAACTTACCCCTTCTTGCCCCAATGCAAAAGGAGTTGTTTGTCCCTCTTAAGTTGAACTCGATTCCTAAAGGAAGAAACTAGGCAAAATGTCTTGTTTCAAGCAGAAGTATTTAGGTCAGAACGACCTTCCCCTGAAGTGATGCCGCTTTTATCCACCCGTATCATTAAAAGTAGACATCAATAACTTCCGAAAAGATATTGTGAACTTTTATTACTTATTTTTTCGAATAGCTTTTTTTAGTTAATTTATTACGTTTTTCTATATAAGTGGTGAACTGGTATTTTGTGCCTGATATTTGAATTTTAATCTAAAACCTACTTACTAGAAAGTAAGTATTAAAGAGAAAGGGTTAAAGCGTATTGCTTTTCTTAAGAACTTAAACGCTTAGTACATCTTCGTTCGATTAATTAGTTGATGGTACCCGTTTCTAAAATGTTCGGGAAACTATAGGCGCTCATAAATGAAATATAGTCATCTACCACCTTAGGGTGCGTTTCTTTTCTGCTTACTAGATACACCTTATGGAAGTCTTCCGAAAGACCTTCGATACGACGGCAGACCACGTCTGAGAAAGCATTAACCAAAAACGAATGACAGAACAACGCCAGCTTGTTTTCGTCAGATGAAATGATGGTGCTCATGGTAATTTCATCGTCATATTCACGAAGTAAATTCATTTCGTCGACAGGAAGCTCAATATCAATACGTTGAACAGGAGACTCTTTTGGATAGGTTAAAATCTCATATTTCTTCAAATCATCTAAGGTAATTTTTTCCCGCTTGGCCAAAGGATGGTTTCTATGCACGCCTAATACCAGTGGCTGTGACCACACGTAGATATAGTTCAGATCATCCAGATCATCCATGCGCGCAGCAAATACTACGTCCAATTCACCTTTACGCAAACGCGCAATGAGTTCCGGAGAATAAGACTGCTCGATTGAGATTTTCGGAGGATTTGATTTCTTACTCAAGAACGCCTGCATTGCCTGAGACCAGTTAATGCCCTGCATGGAATATACGGTGCCAACTCGTACAAGCGAGTTTGCTTCACCTTGAATCTCTCGTGCAACACGCAATCCCGTATCAAGATTATTTAAGGCAAGGGAAACATATTCATAATAAGCAGCGCCAGACTCAGTTAGCTCAATGCGAGAGCTGCCTTTACCGCGCTTAAACAGCTTAACCCCAAGCTCTTGTTCCATACGCTTAATTGCTACAGAAAGCGTAGGCTGAGCGACAAATAAATCTTCTGCCGCTTTAGTGAAATTCAGAACTTTGGCTAAGTGGTTAAAATAACGCAAATAGTCAAGCCTCATTATGAATTCCTCTCCTTGGAATAATCCTTTGGTTCTGCTCCATCCCCTATTGAACCAAAAGAAAAATTAAAGATCTTTAAACTAAATCCCCTTAGTTCAGAAACCGTTACTTAGCATACCGTATTTATTTATTTTCGTTATTCAAAAAAACGTTGCTATTTATTTTCGTTTCTACACCAGGTGAATTGAAAATATTTCGTCACTGAATATAAGAGTGGGGCCCGAAATTCGGACCCCACCTGAGAAAGAGCAGTTTGTAGAAGGCTAACTAAGTTACTACTAAATTAGTCGTCTTCCAGACCCTTGGTAATGTCTTCAAGCGTACGACCACGAGTCTCAACACCGAAGATTGCCAGCCAGATTGCGGTAACAACAATGAGGCAGGAGTTTACCAAGTAAGCACCGATGGTACCAATTGGGGATGCAACGAAGAATGCAATCCACATTGGGCTGAAGATACCGCCCAAACGACCAACTGCGTTTGCAACACCTGCGCCGCGGATACGGCAAGCCGTTGGGAAAGGCTCGGAGAGGTAAATTGCAGCGGTGGTAACAGAGTTGGTAAAGGTAAATACGCAAACCAGCAAACCAAAGCCCATGATAAGAGCAACGTTGTCGGTAGGAAGCATTGCCCATACAGGACCAAGAATTGCTACTGCAATGTAGGAGCCAATAAGGATGACCTTACGGTTTACCTTCTCAACGTAGAAGGTCAACAGACCTACACCAATAGGAATACCCATCTGCATAACTACCGTGGTCAAGGTTGCAAGGCTGGTATCGAAACCATTTGCACGAAGAATGGTAGGAGTCCAAGTAATAACCGTGTAAACGATTACGTTCATGGTGAAGCAGAGAAGCATTGCCGTTAAGGTACGAGGAAGCATCTTCTTCTTGAACAAGAAGCTGAATGGAAGCTGCTTAATTTCCTGTTCCTGTTCGCGACGCTGGATCTCTTCAGCGGTAACATCTTCTACTGTCTTGCCACCAGCAGCAGCCTTTGCCTCGAGCTTAGAAACAATAGCGTCTGCTTTGTCGTTGTGGCCATTGAGTGCCAACCAACGAGGAGATTCGTCCATGCAAACACCAATAAGAACCATTACTACTGCGCCGAGAATACCGCAGAATACGAATACTTCGCGCCAACCAGCCATTGGGAGGATGATGAGGTTCATTACAGAACCGAACAAAGTACCGCAGTTAGCGATCAAGCCCATGTAGGACTGACACTTACCACGCTTGTGAGGTGGCGTGTACTCGGTCAAAGCAGAATAGCCAGCTGGGAATGCAGCACCAAGACCAATACCCATGATGAAGCGGCATGCGGTCAGGAAGTCAGCATTAGGAGCCATAGCAGCTACGAAACATGCAGCGGTAAAGATAGTGCCGCACGTAATAACTGCCTTTTTACGACCAAAGTTGTCGGATACTAAACCAGATCCAAGACCACCAATAAGGTAGCCAACCATGGTAATAGAGTTAAAGAACGCAAACTGTTCAAGCGTCATGAAGCCCTCGTCCTGAAGAACAGCACCGATAGGGCCACCAATAGACATGTCAACGGAGTCGCAGAACGTAATACCTGCCAGCAACCACATGATCTTCATGTGGAAACCAGAGATTGGCATACGGTCAAGACGTGCCGCGATACCGTGGAATGACTTTTGAGCATCAGAAGCCATGCGTTTCCCTTCCTTTCTTTCAATCGATTTCCCTTGCGTATTTCCCGATATTCACAAAATGAAAACCAAGCTTATGTTTCACTTAGCTATATAACGGGAAAGACGCACTCCTCTTTCTCCAGCAACATATAAGAACCCACCTAAAACGAGCACACTTTTACGTATGCACCGTTTTAGAACTTGTTCATTTTTTTGGAATGTTGCGAAATTCATTTTCAAACTATGCAGTATTCATTTCCAATAGCGATGTAACACGCTTTTTAGAAAGTTATTGCGATTTGCTATACCCGCAGTTCAAGCATAGTTTTTGATTAGTTTTATTCATGAAATTTATAAGAAACGCATTTTTTTATAAGTTTTCATAAATGCTTGACCTGCACAAATGCAACTTGTTCTATTTCTTCTCGTTATGTAAAGAGCGATAGTTCCACCACGCATTTAAACCACATTTATACAGATTAGAAGATTTGTCCATCTATTCATAGCGAGAAACTATCTATTTCCAATGAACATGTTCACGCTACTTTAAGAATTCACTTAGATTTTCGGCAGCATTCGGAAAGCGATAACTGCTCATGCATTGGATGAAATTTTCTACGATTTTTGGATGAGATTCCTTGCGGCTTACAAGATATACCTTGTGAAAATCGTAGGGTAAATCCCGTATAGGAAGACACACCACATCCTTGAAAGCCTCCACCAAAAACGAATAGCAGAATAGTGCCATTTTATTCTTGTCGGATGAAACCATGGCGCTCATGGTGATCTCGTCGTCATATTCACGCACCAAGCCCAGCTTTTCGCATGGCAAGTTATTCTTGATTGAGTTTAACGTGGGTGAAGCTAAGGAATACGTCAGTAGTTCATTGGAAGACACTGTATCTAACGAAACCGACTTGCGTTTTGCTAACGGATTACTCTTGTTCACACAAAGCACCAACGGTTGCGACCAGACCAAGGTGTAACTTAAATCCGCCCATTCATCAGTCTTTGCCGCAAACACCACATCTAATTCGCCTTTGCGCAATCGAGAAATGAGCTCGATAGAGTATGCCTGCTCTATAACTATCTTCGGTGTTGGCGTTTGCTGCTCGGTAAAAGTTTGCATTGCCTGAGACCAAAAGTAGCCTTGCATCGCATAAATCGTGCCAACTTTTATTTCTGAATTGATTTCGCCCTGCGTTTCGTGGGCTAAACGAATTCCTGTATCAAGGTTATTTACCGCTAGGACGGCATATTCATGCAATATTTTTCCCGCAGCAGTTAATTCAACATGCGAACTGCCTGCACTTCGCTTAAAAAGCTGAAGTCCCAGTTCTTTTTCGAGCTGGCGAATGGCCGCAGAAAGAGTTGGTTGAGCAATATAGAGCTCTTTTGCCGCCTTGGTATAACTTAGTACATTAGCTAAGCGAGTAAAGTAGCGCAGGTGTTCCAGTCTCACGATATATTCACCCCTCATCGCAGATATAAACACACAGATATAAAACACTGTGCAAAGGCTTGCTCTATATCATACCTGCAGAAACGGTAACACCTACGCCCTGCTGTCTTTAGCTATATCTTTAACTATGTCTTTAGTTATGTCTTTAGTTATTTTAGCTTTGCAGATAAACAGCATTTCCTGTTTCGGCAGACTCGAATACGCCATTAACTATTTTGAGAGTCCGCAAACCTTCTTCACCAGAGCATCGTGGAGCCGTTTCCCTACCCATACATAAATCAACAAAATGCTCAAGTTCTGCTTTAAGTGGAATGTTGGTTTCTACCTCAAAGTGTTCGTGTTTGAGTTCATGAGTCCACCCAAAGGCGTCTTCGTCGTAGTAATACAGATCCATATTCGGAAAGCCAAATGATCCCTTGGTACCAAATACCTGCAAACTATTTTCGCCAGGGCACATAACGAACGATTCATTTTCATCAGCAGCTAAGTCGTAATTCCAGGGTCCTGGAGTTCCATCACAAACCACATAGGTTGCGGTAACGCCATTTTCGTACTCAATAAGAACCGAAGCGGAATCTTCGGCTTCATTTCCGCGGATCGTGTTTCTTGTTGCGGCGTATACCTTAACGGGGCTTTTGCCAATTACGAAATTCAGGTCATCGAAGTCGTGTATAGCATTAATCAGAAGCGGACCGCCAACACCTTTCGCAACATACCATTCGCGATCAAAACAATCTTCATCCTTAGCGATGCAATAACGAGACTGGATAGCTACGATTTTGCCCAGACGTCCCGAGTCAATAACTTTGCGAAGTAACTGATACTTGCTTGAAGAACGACGATGATGCCCAATCAGAAGCGTTACACCAGCATCTTTGCACGCCTGTATTACATGCTTTCCTTCTTCGACGGTATTAGCTATAGGCTTTTCAAGCAGAATATGTTTAACTCCTGCCGCTATTGCATTTTCTACTGCTTCAACATGCAGCGTATTAGGCAAAGCTATATAGACCGCATCAAGAGGGGTCTGTTTAAGCAAAAGCGTATAGTCGCTAAAAATTGGAACGTCAAGATCGTTCGCGATTGCGATATCCCCGTCTCCAAAACCAGCGACGGCCATCAAATCAACTTCGGGATTTTCCTTTGCAAAACGCGCGATTTTCGATCCGTGGTTTAAACCCAAAACGGCAAATTTAACTGCACCCATGAGAGCTCCCCTTTACTGTTCCCTCGCTACCCTCTTTGTCTTGTTGCTTTTGATTATTGATTCGAGTGATTTCTTTTTCCAATAGAAGGATTCCTCTTTCGAAAAAAGCTATAGGAGTTTCATATATTTGCTGTTAGCTCCCCATACGCAAAAAAGTCGCTCCCTTTCGGGAGCGACAATAATGCACCATATATTTTATTGATGCTTTAGAACCGTTACTGGATCCTACACGCAATTACATATTGGTGAATGCAAAGTTCTCAGGATGAGCCTTTACTTCTTCGCGCAGTTTAGGATTCATCTTGCGAACACCGCGACGAGCGTCTTCGGTCTGAGAAGCAAGAACCTGGTTGCGGTTTTCCATCTTGATCTGAGCCTCGAAAGAGTTGTCGAGGGAGCACTGCAAAGATTCTTTAGTAAGGCGAAGACCCAAAGGAGCAGAGTTCTTAACCATTGCTTCTGCCATCTTTACTGCTTCTTCTACTACATCTTCGTCAGCTACAACCTTGTTAGCGAAGCCCCACTCGAGAAGCTCTTCAGCGCCAATGCGGCGAGCAGTCATCAAAGCTTCAGCAGCGCGAGCATAACCAACGATGCGAGGAAGATAGTAAGAACCAGACATGTCGGTACCGGTAAGACCGATGTTGAGGTAGCCAGCCTGCATCTTGAAGGATTCACCGCAAACGCGAAGGTCGCAAGCGCAAGCCAAAGAAAGGCCGCCACCGATTGCATGACCTTTCAAAGCACCAATGATTGGCTGCATAGCATTGCGCATGTTTACAGCCTGATCGGAGCAAATGGTCTGCATGATGCAGTGGTCACGCTGAGCGCGGCCCATGTCCTCAGGAGGCTCATAGTTGAGCTCGTTCAGGTTGAAGCCAGCACAGAAAGACTTGCCCTCGCCGGTAAGAACGATTACGCGGCATTCTGGGTCCATGCGAACCTTCTTCAAATAATCATTGAAGTCAGCCATCTGCTGGTAAGACATTGCATTGAGGTTAGCAGCGTCGTCGAAAGAAACAACGTGGATAGGACCACGAACGTCAACCTTCAGGCGCTCGTACTCATACTTGAATTCGGGCAGGCAATATGCCTCCTGGTATACGCTCATGCGCGTTCCCCTTCCGTTTCGGGATCTTGGTTTAATACTACGAATCGTAGTTTTTCCTGGTGCCCTCTGTCAAGAAGAACCCCTTCGCATCAGGTCACTGTGAATCAATTGGCCGAAATCGATTTTTTTGAAATTAGGTGAGCAGTCAGTACGCGGAGCGCGAGTACGCGAAGCGCATAAATAATCCTTGCAGATTGCATACCGCATTCCTGCCAAAAAGGCAGCAAGAAAATTCTCGCCAATAAATCTAGGAATTTATCCTAGGCATTTATCAGAATTGCGAATTACAATATGACACGCATAAAACTGCTAAGAGAAGGGGTATTGATGGCAGAATATAGCCCAACACGCACCCATGCAACCTGGAAGCCTCGCGTGACCGCTGCCCATGTTCCTTATTTTCACTGCACTGAGTGCGGTGCGGTAGTTCAAGGAATAGATGGCGCAGTTGATAATGAACTAATTAACGACGGTGAACGTTCTCTTATTTTTGAGCCGTCCTATGCTCATGTTGAATATCACCTTACCTGCTGTGGTAAGCCTATGGAGCAACTCCAACCCATCCCTGCTGCAGAAGTTGAAGATCGCTTCAAACTGAACTATCAAATTATGGGTGGCTTAAACAACAACTGCGTAAAAATTGACTGGAGAGCAGTCGATTCAAACTGCAAGCCTCGTTGGTTTGCGCTCAAAACCTTCACGGGCATTATGACTAAATATGTTTCTCCTAAAAAGTGGCCTCCAATTGTTTTTGGATTAGCAGATGAAGACGCTTTTGCTTACTGCGATAAGAACCCTTGCGTAGAATGCACCTTCCGCTGCAAGCGCGGTATGGAAATCTATGCATATGTAAACAATATTGGTTTGGTTGTTTTGCCTCTTGATCGCATGGAGGCCCCAGGCAGTGCTCGCTTTGACGATTTCGAATCCACCCAAGAGATTATTGAAAAGGCAAAAGCAGAAAAGGCAGCTCACGAAGATAAGTAGCGTCCCGAATCAAAGCTCTGAAGTAGGGTTCTGAAATGAAACGCTGAAGTGAAATTTAGAATTGAAGCTCAGAAGTGAAACTCAGAATTTCCATGAAAAGCCTGCCTTTTTAGCAAATCGAGCTTGATCTGTACTGTTCTTCGGCTTTCCTTGCAAACTAAGATTATTCTTTACACAAAATACCCCACAGATTATCTAAATCTATGGGGTATTTTTCTAATTTCGGAGCATTTTTTTACACCATTTCGGCCTCGTAGCCTTCTTCTACTACTGCCTCTATCAAAGTCGCATCGGGAACCTCTGCAGTAAGCTTCACTGTTGCACTCTTTCCTTCTAAGTCCACTACTGCTTCCCCTACTCCCTCAACACGCTCAAGGGCTTTCTTAACATGGGCGACGCACTTTTCACACATCATACCTTCAACCTGCAATGTCTTTTCCATTGTTATTTCCTTTCTCGTAGAGCCGTTATCGTCTTCACCCGAAATAGAGCCTGTATCCATCAACTGAGTAGGTGCGCTCTCTTTTGTCTGCTCGTCGTACGACAGCATTTTTGCATCCTCATTTGCTTGTTTGTCACACGGCGATATTTTTACACTCCGCGGTTTCCAACGACGCAAGCGCAAAGCGTTGGTAACAACACATACCGAACTGAAGCTCATAGCCGCTGCCGCAATCATGGGGTTCAAGCTAAAGCCAACAAACGCAAGAGCACCCGCCGCAATAGGAATACAAAGTGCGTTGTAGAACAAAGCCCAGAACAAATTCTGCTTAATGTTGCGCATAGTCGCACGCGACAGATCAAGCGCTGCTGGAACATCAAGCAAATCGCTATGCATCAGCACAATATCGGCGCTTGAAAGCGCAATATCCGTACCAGCCCCAATTGCAATACCAACATCGGCACGAGCAAGAGCAGGTGCATCGTTAATGCCATCACCCACCATAGCGACCTTCCCTTCCTTGGAAAGATCACGAATGACTTGCTCTTTATCTGCGGGAAGTACCCCTGCTATTACTTCATCCGTGCCTACTTGCTCATGAATAGCTTGCGCCGTTTGAGGATCGTCGCCCGTCAGCATAACGGTTTTAATACCCATATCTTTTAACTGCGCGATAGCGGCAGCACTTGTAGGCTTCACCATATCGGCAATTGCCACATAGCCTAAAAGGGTTTTATCTTGAGCGAAATAGAGGACCGTCTTTCCTTCTCCAGCAAAAGAGGTGTCCTCTACGATGCTAATGCCATGCTCTTTCATCATGCGCGCATTGCCGGCATAACACCACGCGCCATTAATTTGACCCGAAATTCCCTCACCTGGAATCTGTTTGAAGTTTTCAACCTCGGGAATAAAAACACCCTGGCTGTTTTCAGCTTGATGTTCCACATAGCGCATTATTGCCTGTGCCAAGGGGTGCTCGGAACGAGCTTCCAATCCTCCCATAACACGCAAAAGGTCCTGATGACTAGATTGTGTTACTACCACATTGGCAACCTCAGGTTTTCCCTGCGTAATTGTTCCTGTCTTATCTAAAACAACCGTCGTTACTGCATGAGCAGTCTCCAGAGATTCTGCCGACTTAACCAGAATTCCATTCGTAGCACCACGACCCGTTCCGACCATAATCGCTGTTGGCGTAGCAAGACCAAGGGCACAAGGGCACGATATAACCAAGACAGAAATAGCGTACGTAAGCGCTGCACCAAAATCCGCTCCTATCAGCATCCAGATTCCAAAGGTCACAAGTGCAATCCCTATAACTGCAGGTACAAAAATACCGCTGATTTTATCGGCTATTTTTTCGATAGGAGCCTTTGAACTTGTTGCTTCATCGACTAGCGCTACAATACCTGCCAAAACAGTATCGGAACCAACACATTCGGCGCGCATGGTAAACCATCCCGAAGTATTAAGCGTCGCTCCCGTAACACGATCTCCAACATACTTGCCAATCGGAAGTGGCTCGCCCGTAATTACCGACTCATCAACCGAACCTTGACCCTCAAGTACCACACCATCAACAGGAATCGCTTCACCTGCTTTAACCACCAAAACATCGCCCACGCGAACTTCTTTCGCAGGAATAAGCGTCTCAACCCCATCATCTAAGCGCAAAGCCATCTTGGGCGATAGATCCATTAACTGAGAAAGGGAGTCGGTTGTTTTGCCTTTCGCGCGCGCCTCAAGATATTTACCAAGCGTAATAAGCGTCAGAATCATCGCAGCGGATTCGAAATATAAGTTCATTGCGAACTGATGCGCTGCTGCTATATCTCCATGACCCAAGGTAGATGCCATCTGGAATAGCGCATACAAACCGTATATGGTCGCCGCGCCAGAACCAAGAGCTATCAGGGAATCCATGTTGGGTGATCCATGAAAAAGCGCAGAAAAGCCCACACGAAAGAACTTGAAATTGATCGCGATAATTGGAATCAACAGTACAAATAAAGTTAAGGCATATACCATGCTGTTTTCTGCGCCCAGCAAAACACTTGGTAAAGGCCAGCCCATCATGTGCCCCATAGATATATAGAAAAGAGGCACCATAAACACCGCAGAAATCACAAGACGTGTTTGCAGGCGTTTCTTTTCTTGTTCGGCAATAGACGTTGAAGGATCCGCTGCTCCCAAACTTTCGCCGCTGATAACCGCAGCACTTTGTGCAGATCCAGAATGCTTACTAGCTTGTCCGCCAGCCTGGTTAAATCCACGATTTTCTGATCTAGGCAGCGCTCCGTATCCTGCTTTATGCACCGCTGATTCAATGGCTTGCGTTACCTGAGCAACATCGACACCCTGATCGAACTCAACCTCCATTGAATTTTTTAGAAGATTGACCGTTGCAAGGTGAACACCTTCTACTTTATTAGTTGTTTTCTCAACACGTACTGAACATGCCGCGCAGGTCATTCCTGTTACATCGAATGATTGTTTGATTGGTTTTACCTTTTCCATCATTGTTTCACCTGCAAATACATCACTTTATCTGGGGAGTTGTCGCGCTTTGAACGCCTGTTTGAAAAGTCATCAAATGCGAACGCTTGCATAGAAAATCTCATTATGAGCGAGCAAACTTCTTAATGAGCCGCATAGCTTCTTCGATGATTTCATCATCCCCTTGGCGAATTCGATCCTTTACGCAAGTTTCCAGATGATCACGCAAGATCATCTCGGCAGCAGAATGTACTGCGCTTTCTGCAGCAGCCAACTGCGTAAGTACATCGCCGCAATAGCGATTGTTGTCAATCATATTTTTGACTCCATTAAGTTGGCCAATCGCACGATTGAGACGCTTTTTCACGTCTGCTTGAAGCTTTTCTGTACGCTCAGTCTCCTTATAGTGGTAACAGCACTTGCCTACCTGCGCGCCGTCTGCGTGCTTAAGACATGCTTGCTCATTGTCTTGCTGTTGAGCATTAATTTGCGCACTATCTGTTTGTCTATCGCCTGTATGCTTATTCGCATTCATAATCGACTCCTACCCCATGTTTTACCACTTATTTATATACCCCTAGGGGGTATATAACGCAAGGGGGTTTTCGGCAGAAAACAACACCGTCCTTTACCCCGTAGTTGAAACAGACACCATTTTGGTAACGTTTTAAAACAACGCCTTTCTACAGAAGAAATACCGAGTACAATAGGGCAGTACAAAACACACGAATAAGGTCCGTTTATCTTGAAGAAACATCCTTCAAACGTTCGATAAACCCCACTTTGCGTGATTTGTGCAAGAACTCGTTATTGTTAAGACCTTTTATTTATTGGTTGAGGATAAAATGCCACAGCGAAATGAACCACATAACTATCCTTCTGGTCGTCCTTCTTCACGCAACTCCTATTCGTCTCGTACGCAATCTTCTCGCGTACCCTCATCACAGCGCGTAAACATGTCAAACGCGCGCGATGAGCTTGAGCGTGAACGCGAAATGTATAGTGCCCATGATCCCAATCAAAGCGCTCCCTCACCTGCGCAGCGCTATGCACAAGCACAGAGAAACCAAGACAATAGGCAGTGCTACTGGACTCAGCACCCTGGAGATACAGGACGTGCTTCAGAACGCGGCATAAACGATTTCAACAACCATTATGACGCCACACGGAGGCAAAATGCTGCCATAAGTGGACAGATCCCTTCTCGAAACAGCAATCCTGCGCAAACAGGTGGTGTTTCTGCTAACCCTTATTCGGGCGCTGCCCCTTCACGCACAAGCCGCACTCCACGCGCAGGAGAAGCTACCTTAAGCGGACGTATTCCACGCCAAGATGCACCCAATGCTAGTGGTGCTATGCCACGTCAGGCAACACCAAACGCTAGTGGTGCCATGCCGCGCCAGAGCGCATCCGCCACCCCTCGCCGCAACGCCAATCAAAGAACTGCGTACGAGGGCAATTACGGAAGAGTAAATCCTGCAGGAAGAACAGCGGATTCGTCAGACTTTGGCGCTGAGCGTTATTTAAGCGCCGATCGCCCTCGTCGCAAGCCATCTGGCTCATTCCGCAACAAAATAATCGCAGGCGTTGTTGTACTTGCCGTTGCTGTTGGCGGCGTATTTGGCTTCACCACTTGGGATGCCAACAAACCCGTAAACGTAACCATCAACGGACAGCAGCAAACCATTTCTGGCGAACAGCGCAGCCTCGAAGGTCTTCTTGACACTAATACGGTATCGGTTACTCCTGGCAATTACGTGGCCGTAGACGGATCGGTCATGCGTGAAGGCGAAGGTACCCGTGCAAGCGCCACCGTAAACGGGGAGGCGAAAGACGATCTTTCCACGCGTCTTAACGAAGGCGATGATGTTTCGATAACCAACGGAACCGACATCACTGAAGACTTCACCGAAAGCGACCCTCAAACTTTGCAACCTACCCTTGAAATTAAGGGAACGGGTGCTGTTCATCTGTATACCCAAAAAGGCGAAGCAGGTGAAAAGGTTGTTCGCACTGGTAACGAATCGGGAAAAACCGCTGAAGTAACCACCAAGGAACCCGTAAATGGCGTAGTTCAGTATTACAACGTTAATTCCAATGGAGACAAAGTAATTGCGCTTACCTTTGACGACGGTCCTTGGGATACCACGACAGCACAGATTTTAGACATCCTGAAGGAAAACGACGCTAAGGCAACCTTCTATACCATTGGCGAAAACATCACAGGACATGAAGATTTGGTAAAGCGCGCCGCAGAAGAAGGTCATGAAATTGGCACTCACACCTGGGATCATGCCGAAGGTAGCGGTCAGGGCGTAAGCCTTATCTTGATGTCGAGCGATGAGCGCAAGCAAGAAGTAGAAAAAGGTATGAAAGCCATCAAGGATGCTTCGGGCCAGGACGCAAGCCAGCTGTTCCGTTCTCCTGGCGGAAACTTTGACCAATCCGTCGCAAGTGACTTAAGCGAACTTATCACGGGCGAAATTGGCTGGAATATTGACACAGGCGACTGGCAACGACCAGGTGCTGATGTCATTGCTCAACGCATCGAAAGCGCTGGCCCTGGCGAAATCATTCTGATGCATGATGGCGGCGGCGACCGTTCTCAAACAGTGAGCGCTCTTAAAGAAGCACTACCTAAATTAAAGGAGCAGGGCTATCGTTTCATAACGGTTAGCGAACTGGTAAACACCTACCCCTATCAGGAAGGCGAAGGCGAATAACGCTTAAGAGCTAGCTTAAGGATACTATCCTAAACTCAGGCGCCATCCTTTAGGATAGCGCCTGAGTTTTAACATAAACCACTCGTGAGATGCCATTCGACACCACGAGACGTTGGTAGATGCCCAAAAGCTCATCGTTTTAGGTATCTTTTGTTGCTTTCTGATGTTAAAAACTCTTCATAATTGTTAAATTGGCATACAATACATACAGTTGCCCTGAGCGGCACATTTCGACCCGTTAGCGGAAAACGCCCCAAAGCGAAAATCGTTTTGGGGCTTTATTCCTGCCTATAGCCGAAATCTGCTCCCGATGAAAGGCGAACTGTATTTATGGCAAAACGAACAAAAATTATCTGCACGCTCGGTCCTGCCGTGGATTCCGAATCCGCGCTTAAGAATCTTATTCTTGCCGGTATGGATGTCGCACGTTGTAATTTTTCTCATGGCTCTCACGCCGAACATAAAGCACGAATGGACCGCCTGAAAAAAATCCGCCGCGAACTTGATTCGCCCTGCGCAATCATGCTTGATACGAAAGGTCCAGGAATTCGTACAGGCAAACTAGAAGATGGCAAGCCTGTTCTTCTTCGAGCGGGAGACAATATTTTTCTTACTGAAGAAAACATTCTCGGCACTTCTCGCCGTATTCACCAAACTTTCCCTGGTCTCTACCAATATGTAGAACCTGGAACCATCATTTTGCTAGACGATGGCTTGATTGAGTTAGCTGTCGACCGTGTGAACGGTAGCGAAATCCAATGCACCGTTCAAAATTCAGGCATACTTGGTGAATGCAAGCAGCTCAACCTTCCAGGAACCAACGTCCCTCTTCCTGTCATGACCGAGCAAGACAAAGAAGATCTCTTGTTTGCCATTGAACAAGAGGTGGACTTTGTTGCTGCATCATTTGTAAGCTGCGCTGAAGATGTCTGCGCTATTCGCTCTTTCTTGGCAGAACACGGCGGAAACCGTATTCGCGTGGTTGCAAAGATCGAAAACGGGCACGCAGTAGACCACATTGAAGAAATCATCGCCGCATCGGATGCCATTATGGTTGCCCGTGGTGATTTGGGTGTAGAAGTTCCTTCTAATCAGGTACCTCTTCTTCAAAAGAAGATTATCAAGGCATGCAATCAGGCCTATCGCCCTGTTATTACCGCGACTCAGATGCTGGAATCCATGATCCACAATCCTCGCCCAACCCGCGCAGAAGTCGCAGACATCGCAAATGCAATCTACGACGGCACCGATGCTCTTACCTTGTCGGGCGAAACAGCTATCGGCATGTATCCTATTCCTGCAGTTCAAACCATGGCTCAGATCGCTGAAGCTACCGAACCGCACATCTACGAGCAAGGTTCTATTCCTAATCGCACCTCAGAACCCAATGGTATCTCTGCGGTGGTAGGACTTGCTGCCGTTACTGCAGCTGAACACGTTGGTGCATCCTGTATTGTTACCCCCACCATGACAGGACGTACCGCACGTTTAGTTTCCAACTATCGCCCCAAAGCACCTATTTATGCGGTTACCTCTTCTGAAGAAAACCGTCGCTCGCTGCAGCTTGCCTGGGGCGTAACGCCTCTCTTGGGAAAAGTAGTAGGTGATTCCTCGTTCATTCTTGAACAAGCACGATCGGTTGTTACCGAAAAAGGTTATGTCCACAAAGGGGATATTGCGGTGTTTACCTTAGGAGATCGCACTACTTCACCAAGCACTGATGATGTAGGAGTAGATCCAACACTTCCTTCCCCTCGTCCCACCAACGTGATGCAAATCGTACAGATTGGCATCGAAGAAGGAGGCAACTAATGACTTCTTCGAATTGTTATGCAGCAGTTGATATTGGTGCCTCTTCAGGTCGTGTCGTTGTTGGCACCGTACAAGATGGACGCATTGAACTTACCGAAATTCACCGCTTCGATAACATCCAAAAACGATCAGGCGGTCATGACTGCTGGGATATCGAAATGCTGTTCCGCGAAACTGTTGCGGGATTAGCGAAATGCAGAGAAGCGGGCTTTGTCCCAAAAACTATCGGCATTGATACCTGGGGTGTCGACTTTGTTTTACTGGATAAGGACGATCAACTGATTGGCGATGCGGTTGCTTATCGTGACGAAAGAACCAACGGTATGTATTCAATTGCTGACCGCATTATGGCACCTGATGCGGTATATCGCCGCACCGGCATCCAACGTCAGCCGTTCAATACTATCTATCAGCTTATTGCGCTCAAGCGCGAACATCCTGAACAGCTAGAACAGGCTGAAAGCTTCTTGATGATTCCTGACTACTTGGCGTTCTTACTTACGGGCACCAAGGTTAATGAATACACCAACGCCACTACTACCTGTTTACTCAATGCACGCACCCAACAATGGGACAGCGTAATTCTTGATGCATTCGGTATACCCCAAGAAATGTTTTGCGACGTAGTTATGCCTGGAACAGACTTAGGCGTAGTGAAACCCGAAATTGAGCAAACACTTGGCTATGCCCCTCGCGTTATTGCCCCGGCTACTCACGACACTGGCAGCGCTTATTTGGCGGTTCCTGCTCGCGACAATGATGCGGTATTCCTCTCATCAGGTACCTGGAGTTTGCTCGGTGTTGAAAACGAAGGCCCTATTACTTCTGACGCTTCACGCTTTCAGAACTTCACCAATGAAGGCGGCTATGAGCTACGCTTCCGCTTCTTGAAAAACATCATGGGTCTCTGGATGATTCAGTCCATTCGCCGTGAACTTAATGGCGTGTCATACGTCGAAGGAAAACAAGAAACCGAAGCTCAAGCAGAAACAAAAGCGACGCTTGAAGCCGAATTGCCTCCTTTTGTTGGCAGCACACACGAAATGGGTTTTGGCGATTTAATAGAAGAAGCCAAAGCGGCACAAGATTTCGAAGCTCACGTCAACGTAAACGATGACCGCTTCTTAGCACCTGATTCCATGATCGATGAGATTCGCTTAGCCTGCTTTGAGACAGGACAGGCCATCCCGACAACGGTTGGTGAATTAATGCGCTGCGTTTATATAAGCCTGTCGACATGCTATGCCGAATCTATTGAAGAAATGGCTTCGCTTACAGGCAGAACCTACACTTCTATCAATATCGTAGGTGGCGGTTGTCAGGATGCCTATTTGAACGAATTAACCACCAAAGCATGCGGTATTCCCGTTTTCGCCGGACCCGTTGAAGGCACCAGCCTGGGCAACTTAATTGTCCAGATGATCGCCAGCGGCCAGATCGAGGATCTACAAACGGCACGCGATATGATCCGCGCGTCCTTTGATATCGACATGGTCGACCCGCAGGAATAGACAAGTATGTCGCACGCAGCATCAGCTGTGTGTACAGCATATAGATGTACAGCAAGCAAACAGACAACAGGAGGTTGCCTATGCTAATAGAAACAAAAGCGAAAGTCGGCGTGTTTTCCATCGCGCTGCAGGCGTACCTGCCCCAGTTCCCAGAGCTGGTACCCGAATTTGAAGAACAGTATGCCGCATTCAAGAAAACACTGCCCAACACCGTCGAGCTTATCGACGGCGGCTTGGTCACTACGAAAGAACAGGCACAGGCTGCAGGCGATGCGTTCCGTGCAGCAGATGTAGATCTCGTTATCTTGCAGCTGCTCACCTACTGCACAAGCTACAACATGCTCCCTGCCGTACGCGACCTTGACGTGCCGATCGTGGTAGTAAACCTACAGAAACTGCGCTGTCTTGACTTCGATACAGCAGGCACTGCTGAGTGGCTAGGCACTGGCTATGCAGGCGGAGCTGTGGGCGAAATGATTGCCGACCTCAACCGCGCAGGCAAACGCCATGCCGTAATCACGGGCGTCGTCGAGGGCGGCGATCCCGAGGCTGCCGCCCAGATCGAGGACTGGTGCCGTGCTGCACAAGTACGTCGCCGCTTCCGTGATACTAATATCGCTCAGATTGGCAGGCCGTATCCCGGCATGATGGATCTCTACATCGACGAGACCAACCTCTACAACCGCATGGGTGTGTACACCAAGCAGTTCGACTGGGAACGTATGTGGGCTATCGCCGATGACGTGAACGATGAAGAGGCGATTGCCGCAAAGATTGCCGACATTCACGACACCTTTGAGATCAAGGGTGACTACGAAGAAGAGAGCATCCGCGAGATGGCTCGCTATGTGTTGGCCTTCGAGCAGTGGGTACGCGACGAACACTTAGGTATGGTCGCCAGCCATTACGACGGTCTGGCTCAGGGCAAGGCGGGCGTGCTCGACTCCATGCTAATTCCGGCATTCTCCATGCTCATTAAGCAAGGCACAGTTTGCGCAGTGGAAGGCGATATGAAGGTTGCCATGGGCATGAGCATCATGAAGACCCTCTCGGGCGCCTGCCAGCTTTCCGAGTTCTACACCTTCGACTTCGACGACGACGTGGTGCTCATCGGCCACTCCGGTTCAGGCGACGCTTGCTTCTCCACGGCACGCAAGGCCTCAATGGAGATCGTTCCAGTGTTCCACGGCAAAACCGGAGGCGGCTTCCTCACACGCTTCTACCCGAAGCCCGGCCCAGTCACCTACTTGGCAATCACACAGGATGCCGACGGTCACTTCAAGTTCATCGTAAGCGAAGGCGTCATTGAGGACGGTCCTACCCTACAAAACGGCGACACCACCTTCCGCACGCACTTCTCCTTGGGTGCACGAGAATGGAACAACCGCTGGTGCGAGTGCGGCCCTACGCATCACTTTGCTGCGGCTCAAGGCAGCTGGACGAGCACCATCAAGAAGGTTGCGAAGATTTTGAATGTAGAAGTCGAAGTCGTCTGCTAAGGGCATTTATCAATGCCTACAAGGACGACATCCTTTTCAAGAAAGATTAAAGGAGCTGAGAACGAAAACATGGCTGTAGAGAAGACCGATTGCGTGAAGCGCTTCGTCCGTCTGTGTAAAGACGGATTCAAGCAGGGCTGGCACGAGGCCAACGGCGGCAACCTAACCTACCGCATGACCAATAAGGACATAAAGGCCTGCAAAAAGGAATTCGACACGAGCCGCCCGTGGGTCAAGATGGACGTGCAGGCGGACAATCTGAAAGGTGCTTACTTCCTGACAACAGGTTCGGGCAAATACATGCGCAACGTATCGCTGTACCCGAAAGACGCACTGGGCATCGTACAGATTAACGATGCAGGCGATTCCTGGCGCGTTGTGTGGGGATTAGAAAACGGCGGTAAACCCACCAGCGAATTCCCCACGCATTTCATGAACCACAGCATCCGCATGGCGGCAACCGACGGTGCAAATCGCGTCATCTACCATGCGCATACGCCTAACATCATCACACTGTCCACGCTCATCGAGCCTGACCCACGCACGTGGACGCGTATCCTGTGGAAGTCGATGACTGAGTGTGTGATTATTTTCCCGCAGGGCGTAGGACTTGTACCTTGGATGGTACCTGGCGGTGCCGAGATCGCCCGTGCCACGGCAGACCTAATGGACCGCTACGACGCAGTGGTGTGGACTCAACACGGCATGTTCGTGTCAGGCAACACCTTCGATGCGGCGTTCGGCATGATGCATACGATCGAAAAGTCTGCAGGGCTCTACCTCGCCGCACGCGCCGCGAACGGCGGTGCCGAACCGAGGTATCTGATCTCCGACGCACAACTGCTTCAGGTATGCCACGACTTCAACGTGAAACCCAACCTGGCATTTTTGGACGAGAACTAGAGACAAAACCTTCAACAGGTGCTCGTCAACTTTCGGGCTGGCGAGCACCTGCAACGAATGCCGTCGGGACGCTGCGTCTCGGCAGTGCAAGAAGAACCGAGAGAAGGCAGACATGACGATTCGCAAGACGGCCGAGGGCCGCACGATCCACGGGTTCAAAATGAAGCTCTACCCTGGGTTCGCTGAAGAATACGAAAAACGTCACAACGAATTATGGCCAGAAATGGCAGACATGATTCATGAATATGGCGGACATAACTATTCGATCTTCATCGACGAAGAAACCAACATTTTGTTCGGTTATATCGAACTTGACGATCCAGAGCGTTATGACGAATCTGCCAATACTGAAATTTGTAAAAAATGGTGGGATTTCATGGCAAGTGTCATGGAAACAAACGAAGATAATTCCCCTGTTTCCGTAGACCTGCCCTGCGCCTTCCATTTGGATTAACGTTTAGGCGATTCTCTGTTTGTTCCTCAGCCGTTCAGATGCCGTTTGGCAGCATGCGCGGCTTTAAATTGCAGGAATGACAGGGTCCTAAACAAGCATTTGTAAACCTTCGATTAGAAAGAAACGTAATGGCTTTATCTCAAGAGCGTAAGGGAACCATGGCGGTATCTCTTACCAACTTCCTGGATTCAGGCTGCATTGTTGCTAGCAGTACTGCATTGACTGCTTGGGCGGCAGCTTTTGGATTCGGAGCAACTTGGACCGCTATTCTTGGCTCTATCGGCGCAAACGCATTCGGCGCTGCTGTTGGTGCTTTGATTGGTGGTTTTTTGACCGACAAATTTGGTCGCACGATCATTTATAAGTACAACTTGCTGGTATATGCAGCAGGCGTACTTATTGCTGCTTGCGCAGTTAATCTTCCTATGGTTGTTGTTGGTGTTGTTATTTCTGGCCTTTCGGTAGGCGCTGGCGTTCCTGCTTCTTGGAGCTACATTTCTGAAACCTCTTCATCAACCAGCCGTGCTTCCAACATTGGTATCAGCCAGTTCGCATGGAGCTGCGGTCCTGCTATTGTATTCGCTCTGTCTTTGATCATGAGCTTCATTCTTCCCGGCTTCGCAGCTGACGGCAAAACGCTGCTGCCTGCAGGCACCTATGGTCCTTTCGACGGCATGCTGGCAACTCGTATTCTGTTTATTGTTTTGTTTGTTGTTGCTTTGATTGCTTGGAACTTACAGCGCAAGCTTCAAGAATCTGCAGACTGGGCAGACAAGCAAGACACCACTGAGCATGTAAGCTTTGGCCGCATGATGTCAAATGCGCTTAAGAATTCCGTAAACGTAAAAACCATCATCTTCTTGGTTGCGGTTTATTTGACTTGGAACCTGGCTGCAGGCACCAACGGTCAGTTCATGCCTTACCTGTATGCCGCTGCTGGCAATATTGACTCTACTGGTCAGAGCTTGCTTGGCATTGTTCAGTGGATCCTTGTTGCGGCCTTCTCTTTGATCGTCTTCAGCAAAATGGGTGACAAGGTTCCCCATCGTATCCTGTTCGGAATTTCTGCTCTCTTAGCTTTGCTTTCCTGGGTTTGCATCGCAATCTTCGGCCTTGCTCTCCAGGACGGCACCAGCGACTCCATGGGCTGGGTTCTTTGGGCTTACGTTATTCTGTGGGGCGTTTCTGCTGGTTTCTCCGCACAGTGCTTCTATGCCTTGTGGGGTACCGAACTCTTCCCAACTCAATATCGTGGCGGCGTTCAGGGCATCATGTTCTTCTTAGTACGTGGCGCTTTGGGCATTTGGTCTTTGGTTGGCGTTGGCGCTATCATGGGCGACATTTCTGCCAACCCTGCAGGCTTCTTCCCCGCTGCTGTTATTATGTGCGTGGTTCTGCTTATTTCTTTGGTTGTGGGTGTTATTTGGTGCCCCAAGACTCAGGGCAAGACCTTGGATCAAATTACCGAAGAACGCTACGGCAAGCTTATTAAATAGCACGAAAGTAGAATTCGGTTAGTTACTTCAAACAACTAACCATAGTCCTATTGATGATAAATAAAGGCCGCTCATATGAGTGGCCTTTATTTATTGCTTCAGCAGGTAAGTAAAAATTGCTATTATTTTGGTTTCATTTTTGGTTACCGCTTGACGTTCAAAAGGAAGTTTAATGAACACTTCACTAAAAGAAACATCTCCCACAACACCTAAATTGCAAAAATTCAACTGGAAGAAACTCTTTGAACCTAAAACTATTTCAAAACTAATGCGAGGGTTTCTTTCAGTCGTATTATTTATTCTTGGTGCTATTCTTTCGGTGTTGCTTCTAGCTAATACCTGGTCTTTAATTTGGCTAATTGTAGAAACGCATCAAATTAGTAGCAACGAAATACTCGGCCATATTGTTACCTGGTTTTTATACTTTGAGTTTCTTGCCTTGGTAGCAAAGTATTACCAATCGGGACTCCATTTCCCGCTGCGCTACTTTATTTATATTGGCATTACCGCCATTATCCGCTTGATTATTCTGTATCACGATGACCCCATGGAAACGCTTATTTATTCTATTTCTATTTTGGTGTTGCTTGTTGCACTTTACATCGCAAATACCAAGCTATTAAAACGCGAATAAAGCAAAAGCCCCCTGTGCTGATGAGACACAGGGGGCTTTGGGGATTCAACTATTTAGTACTAACTCACTAAAACTAATATCTAGCTTTCTAGTCTACAGCCTGACCAGCTTTAAGAGCTTCGAGACGATCATGCAAAGCCTTCAATTGCTTTTCAGTTTCTTCGTCTTCAATGCGCTGCTGCTCCTTGTTGTAAGCATAGTCGTCGCGGATCTTGTCATTGTCGCACATGAGCAGGTAGAAGATTACACCAACTACGAAGCCGACGCCGC
>UQLU01000015.1 GCA_900542065.1 uncultured Eggerthella sp.
GCACTTACCACAGCCCTTGGTTTCAGCGTTTTCCACTTCCAGCCATTTGCCGAAGGAACTACCTGGCTTGATTTCTGGGATTTTATTGTTTCCAACAATATTTTACCCCTTGGCTCTCTCATCCTTGCACTCTTCTGCTGTAATAAGTTCGGCTGGGGATGGGATAACTTTATCGCTGAAGCGAATAGCGGCAAGGGCATCAATTTCCCTGTTTGGGCACGTCTTTGGGTAAAATATGGCATCCCTGTTTTGATGGCAATTGTCTTTATTGGCGGTTGGATTCCTACCCTGCAAGTGTGGTTAGGGTTAGCTTAAAACAGTGCCCCAGATATCTGGGGCACTTCTACGATGCATGTTATCTGTCATTAAGACGATTTACTTAACAACCAATACAGGAATATCGACCGAGCGCAAAATACCATAACTTACCGAACCGATAGCACCACGAATAGCGCCCAAACCACGTGATCCCATAACAATAAGGTCACAGTTGTAATGCTTTGCAGCATCAATAATAGTCTCTATGGTGTAAATACCGAAAACAACCTCTGCGGTAAGTTCGCCCTCAAAGCCTTCAACAATGGAAACGATTTCATCTTGAAGTTTTTTATCGCTTGCTTCGTTGCGCTCTTCCACTACATGAGCAAAATCTTCTTGCGAAGCAAGGGAAACACCCATACCGAAGCCTGTTTGGTTAATGCTGCTGTAAACCAAGTCTTGTGGGGGAGCTGCAACCTCTACTACATGGATTGCTACTCCTTCAACACCTTCTGATAGTCCAATAGCTTCTTTCAGGGCGTTTTTTGCATGTTCGGAATTGTCGTATGGCACGAGGATGTTTTTATAGCTCATTGTGAATCCCCCCTCAGATTCCTTATCTTGATTTTATTATACTCGTCTCTTGGCCCAGGTGAATCCTGCAAGTCAGGAGCTTGCAGCAAGTGTTTTGCTAGTGCATCTGATGAAGCGTTCTATTTTGGATATACCGACTTCAGGTGTTAAGGGTTTTGCAGCAAGCGTTCTACAGTGCGCCAATCTTGCGAAGAAGTTCGTCATTAGGATGAAAAACAAGGCCTTCCGCAAACATACGACTTGCTTCAGTCAAATTGCCTTCCGAAAGACTTTCGATAATGCTGACCACTTCATCTTGACTTACTTCGCGTCTAATTTTTCCAGGTACTCCTACAACCATGTGATAGTCGGGAACAACCATACCTTCGGTTACCACGCATCCTGCACCAACGATGCAGTTATTGCCAATCTTTGCACCATTGAGCACAACAGCATTCATGCCGATTAAAGAGTTGTCGCCAATTTCGCATGCATGCACAACGCATCCGTGTCCGAGCGTGGTATGTTCGCCAATGATAATAGGCTGACCGTCAGATTCGTGCAGAACGCAGTTTTCTTGAATATTGGTCTCTGCGCCAATTTCGATATAGTCACAATCGCCGCGCAGGCATGCGCCATGCATCACCACTGCGTGATATCCGATGCGAACATCGCCGACAATCCAGCAGGTATCTGAAATATATGCTTCAGGATGGATTTTGGTGTTTCCGCGGTACTTAATGGTCGGAGCAGTTGCTTCTATATGCTCACGGTATCCCTCTGGAATGACATAAGTCGATTTTCGTTCAAACATACGATCCCCTTCGTAGGGCATAAAACCCAATGGAATTGATAGCTAGTCTAATAATACTTTAATCGCGAATTTTGAAACGAATACAGATCAGATGTCACAATTTTGTAGAGTAGGGTAGCGCTAGGGGTATTCTAAGAATTTGTTGGATGATTTGGCCTGCTGCCTGCATAAAGAAGCACAAAGCTCGCATTGATGTGCGAGAGCATTGTGAAGGCTTTGTCCAGTAACAAAAATGTAACGCACTTTATCACTCTACTGTGCTAAAGTATCGATACTCGCTAAGCGGTACTCGTTAGATAATTGATACTTGTTATGAAGATGAGGAGAAAGAAGAACCATGAACTACGTTACTCCCGTTGGTTTCCGCGACGTGGTTAGCGAAGAGGCTCTGGTACGCGAAAATCTTATTTCACGCGTACGCTCTTGTTTTGCGGCACGGGGCTACCTGCCCGTTGAAACTCCGACACTTGAAGTTCTTGATGTGATGGAGGCAGGCGGTCACGTTCCGGAGGCTCCTTTCAAGTTCTTTGATTCTCATGGTGATCTTTTGGCGATGCGTCCCGACGTCACAATGCAAATTGCACGAATGTGTGCAGCCCGCAGTGATGCTATGGGCGGTATAACTAAGCCGTTGCGTCTCCGCTATACTCAGCGCGTTTTTCGAGAAAAAACGGTTGAAGCGGCTGCACGCGAATTAACGCAGTGTGGCGCTGAATGCTTAGGCGTTTCTAGTGTCGAGGCCGACATTGAGCTTGTTAGCATGCTTGCGACCACGCTTGAAGAATGTGGACTCACTCGTTTTACTATTGCGCTTGGTTCTGCTGGTGTGTTGCGCGACCTGCTGAAGGTGAGCGGCGCTAGTGAGCAGTGGCAAGCGGCGGTGTTGCAGGCGTACCACACGTCAAATTTTGTTTATTTGAGTGAACTGGTTGCTGCTGCCGAAAAGGTGGAACTTAAAAACTTTAAGTTAGCAGATCCTGCACTGAGCAATCCTGGATCGGTTGACTTTCAGGTTGCGCGTGCAATTTTTGAGTTGTCGCGTTTGCGTGGCGGAAAGCAAGCTCTTGAAGATGTTCGTGCTCTGCTTAAGCCTTTTGGTTGCGAATCGGGAATTGCTGAGCTAGAAACAGTATTTGAGGCTCTTGTCGAGCGAGGTCTTGGCGAAAAAATCCTTATCGATTTCTCTGTAATGAGCTCTTTTGATTACTACACAGGCCTGGTGTTTGAGGCATATGCACCTGGGCTTGGTTCGCCTCTTGGTGGTGGCGGCCGATACGATAACCTTTTGGCTGCTTACGGTGCAGAAAAGGTTCCTGCAGCTGGTTTTGCATTCTATTTGGAACAAGTAATGGCCGCTCGCCAAGCTGCTGCTCAGTTTGCTATTCGCGAAGCTGAGGGTAAGGCGGCTCAGGCTGGCCAGGCGTGTGCTGATGATGCGCTTGCTGGCGAAAAAGCTTCGGCTCGACCCCTTCGCATAGCAGTTCCAAAAGGATCGCTTAAAGAGGGCTCTGTTGAAGTTCTTAAAAATGCTGGTCTCGACGTTAATGGATTGCTCGATTCAGGGCGCACCTTAATGCTTCGCAACGGGGATGTGGAATATATCATTGTTCGCCCAACCGATGCTCCTGTTTTCGTATCCTTGGGTGCTGCCGATTGCGGTATTTGTGGCGAAGATTCTTTGCTTGAAGCAATGCCTGATGTGGTTGAACTGGTTGATCTCAAGTTCGGAGGATGCCGTTTTGTGGTAGCGGAATCCAAGGGGACTACTGAGGCGGTTGAAGAGCGTTATCGTAAATTGGGCTCTATTCGCGTAGCAACAAAATATCCTAATATTTCGCGTTCATACTACGACAAGATTGGCATGCCAGTAGAAATCGTGAAGTTGCACGGTAATATTGAGCTTGCTCCAATTACCGGAATGGCAGAACGAATAGTGGATATTACTGCCACAGGAACTACCTTAAGGGAAAATAACCTGGTAGTAGTCGATGACGTACTTGCTTCCACGGCGCGCTTTTTCGCGAACCCGTCATCGTTTAGAACAAATCCTCGTGTTGGCGAACTTGCTAATACGTTATATGCGCAAGCAAAGGAGAACTAGTCCATGAGAAGAATCAAATTAGGCGCTGGTCAGGTATTTGAAGAAAAGATGCTTAACCGCACGGGCGCTTTTAATGCTGAGGCGCTTATTGCGGCAACTAATATTGTCGAAGATGTACGAAATCGTGGCGATGAAGCACTGCGAGAATATACGAAAAAGTTTGACGGGGTAGACCTAGACGTTTTTCGTGTTCCCCAAGCAGCAATCGATGAAGCACTTACGCGCGTTGATCCTAAAGTGGCCGCTGCAATTAATCAGGCCGCAGCGCAAATTCGCGATTTCCACGAGCGTCAAAAACAGCAGGGTTGGTTTACACTGCGTGAAGATGGTGCTCTGGTAGGGGCCAAGGTTCAGCCGCTTGATTCGGTAGGTATTTATGTGCCTGGTGGACGAGCGCTATATCCTTCTTCGGTGCTGATGAATGCCATTCCTGCATCCGTTGCAGGTGTTCGTCGCATTGTATGCGTAACGCCTCCTGCAAAAGATGGCTCTCTTGATCCTGCGATTTTAGAGGCTTGCCGCGTTTCGGGAGTTACCGAAATTTATTCTGTTGGTGGAGCGCAGGCGGTAGCGGCGCTTGCGTATGGTACTGAATCTATCAAGAAGGTAGACAAAATCACTGGTCCTGGAAATGCTTTTGTTGCGGCTGCTAAAAAAGTTGTTTCTGGCGATGTGGGAATCGATATGATTGCTGGCCCTTCAGAGGTGTGCGTTGTTGCTGATGAAACCGCTCTTCCTGAACTGGTCGCCATCGATCTTATGGCTCAAGCAGAGCACGATCCGCTGGCGAGTTGTTATTTAGTTACGTTTTCTGAAGAATATGCCGATCAGGTTGAAGCTGCTATCGAGCTACACATGCAGGGTTCAACGCGCGCTGAAATTACCACGGCATCACTTACCGATAAGGGTCTTGTTATCATTTGCCCTGACATGAATACCGCACTTGAAGTAGTAAATGTGATTGCTCCTGAACATTTGGAGCTTCACCTTCCTGATGCTATGGAACTTCTTGGCACTATCCGTCATGCAGGTGCAATTTTCTGTGGCGAATGGACTCCAGAAGCTGCGGGAGATTACGTGGCAGGTCCTAATCACACCTTGCCAACGGGTGGCACCGCTCGTTTCTCGAGCCCGCTTTCGGTAGATGAATTCATTAAGAAATCAAGCGTGTTGCAGTATTCACCTGCTGCTTTGATGCGAGATTCTCAGGCAATTATTGCCTTGGCAGATCATGAGGGTTTGTGGTCGCACGCTCAAAGTGTTCGTCTGCGTTGTAAGTTGGTTGAACAGGCTTTTGAACAGGTTTCTGCTGAGCAAGCAGAAGCAGGACAAAGGGCTGCTGTGGAGGAAGAATAATAATGAAAACCGTGCGTTCATCTCAGCCTGCGCTGGATGGGTTGATTCCTTACGATCCAAAGTATCTTCCAGCAAAACAGCTGATGTCTGCAAATGAAAACCCTAATAATGTTCCCGAAGAGGTGCAGCTAGAAATTAGGAAAGCTCTCAAGAACTTTTCGTATAATCGCTATCCTGACCCTTTGGCAAACGAACTGCGCGATCTCATTGCAGATGCTAATGGTCTTTCTCGCAATAATGTTCTTTTGGGCAATGGCGGTGATGAGCTGCTGTTCAATTTTGCTCTTGCTTGGGGCGGTCCTGGTCGAACCTTTTTGAATTTGCCTCCTACGTTTTCGGTATATGAGGCCAATGCCCGTTTGGTAGGTACAAATGTTGTTAATATCCCGCGTAAAGCTAACTTTGAAATTGATGAAGAAGCGGTTTTGGCACGCGTGAAAAAGGGTGATATCGACTTTATTATGATTACCAGCCCTAATAATCCCACGGGCAAATTGGCTCGGGGGTCGTTTGTGCGCGAGTTGCTCAACACAACGGATGCGCTCGTTATGGTGGATGAAGCGTATTTCGAATTTTCACGTACCACCATGCGTCCGCTTTTGGAAGAACACGAAAATTTGGTCATTTTGCGCACGTTTTCCAAGGCATTTAGCTTGGCGGGAGTTCGTTTGGGCTATCTTTTGGCTAACGAATCCGTTATTCGCGAATTTATTAAAGTGCGCCAGCCTTATTCGGTAGATGCGCTTTCTCAGGTAATAGGATGTGCGGTATTCCGTAATCGAGCGCAGTTTGAACCAGGAATCAATCAGATTATCGAACAGCGTGGCGTGCTCATTGAAAAGATGCGCGCAATACCAGGCATTGAGGTATTCGATTCTGATTCTAACTACATCCTCATTCGTTTAGCTAATGCTGCCCAGGTATGGCAACAGCTCTATGAACGTGGCATTCTGGTGCGAGATTTTTCTAAGTCGCCTTTGCTTGAAAATTGCTTGCGTATTTCGGTAGGCTTACCTGAGGAAAATGAAGCAATGCTAACGGCGCTAGAAGAATTAGTCTCAGCGTAAATAAGCCTTAAGCATAGAAGGAGTTAAGAGATATGGCGAAAACGACCGAGTTTTCTCGCGTAGCGCAGGTTACGCGTACTACGAAGGAAACTGACATCTCTCTTTCGCTTGCCATAGATGGTACGGGAGTGACTAACATTGATACAGGCGTGCCGTTTTTTGATCATATGCTCAATGCATTTGGTAGGCATGGCCTTTTTGACCTTGACGTTCAGGCAAAGGGCGATATCGAGGTAGATGCTCATCACACCGTAGAAGACGTGGGTATTGTCCTTGGTAAGGCGTTTGCTCAGGCTATGGGCGAAAAGCGTGGTATTACGCGCTTCGGATCACAACTGCTTCCTATGGACGAAGCACTCGTTTTGGCTGCCGTTGATATTTCTGGTCGTGGGCAACTTCACTGGGATGTTGATGTGCTGCTTTGCTTGCTGGGTTCATTCGATTCTTCCCTTGCAAAAGAGTTCTTTATTGCTTTTGCCACCAATGCGAACGTAACCCTTCATGTACGAATGCTTTCAGGTGAAAATGTTCATCATGTTATTGAAGCTTGTTTTAAAGCGGTTGGTCGCGCAATGCGTTATGCGCTAGAACTTGATTCTCGCTGCTTAGATGAACTCCCCTCCACAAAAGGGGCACTGTAATGATTGCGGTAGTGGATTATTGCAAGGGAAATTTAAGAAGCGTTGAGCGTGGCCTTATCAATGCAGGAGCCGATGCGCGAATTACCGATGATCCTGCTGTCGTAGCTGAAGCAGATGCCATTGTTCTTCCTGGGGTTGGTGCGTTTGCGGATGCCTCAACAACAATGCTTCAAACAGGCCAGATGCAGGCAATTCGTAACGGCATTGCAGCGGGTAAGCCGTTTTTGGGAATTTGCTTAGGCGAACATCTCTTGTTTGCGGAGGGTACTGAAGGGGCTGTGAGCGCCCATGTTGGTACCGTGGACTCCAATTCTTCAGATAGCGCTGATGAGACTAGTGCCACCTGCGAAGGATTGGCGGTGCTTCCTGGCACGGTAGATCGCATTCCTGAATACGACGAGCAAGGCAGGCGCTTTAAGGTTCCTCATGTGGGATGGAATTCTGTTGAGTTCGATCCTGATACTACCTGTCCTTTATTACGGGGTATTCAGTCAGGGGAATATTTCTACTTTACTCACAGCTACATTGCTCCGCAAACACAAGCATGCGTTGCTACCACAACGCATTCGGTAACGTTTCCTTGTGTAGTGCAAAAAGGAGATACGGTATTTGGGGTGCAGTTCCATCCCGAAAAGTCTTCCGATGCAGGGGCTAAAGTAATGGAGAACTTTGTTCGTCTTGTTGATAAGAATCAAGCGGCTTTGTAGTGATGGTACTGCGATAACGTTGTCACGGACTGCGCTATTGCGATAAATACGACGTGGTAATGTTGCTACATCAGCGCTGCAGAAATGTTGCGGCACTAGTGCTGCGGTAATAAAGGAGAGAAGTAATGGATCTGCTTCCTGCAATCGATATTCTAGATGGCAAGGCAGTACGTCTTGCTAAGGGTGATTACAACGCTGTCACGGTATACAACGATAGTCCTGTAGCACAGGCGGCGCTTTTTAAAGAACAGGGTGCGCGTTGGATTCATGTGGTTGATCTTAATGGTGCTCGAAGCGGAGTACCTGAAAATATTGAGATAATCGAACGAATTATTCGCGAAACAGGTCTCAAAATTGAAGTTGGTGGCGGTGTGCGCAGTTTAGAAACTATTCGCCGTTTAGCTGATGCTGGTGTTTCGCGAGTGGTATTGGGCACGACGTTGGTAACCGATCAGGAATTTGCAAAGGCAGCACTTAAAGAATTTCCCGATATGCTTACTGCAGGTATTGATGCCAAAAATGGAGAAGTTGCGGTAGCAGGATGGCGTGAAGGCGCAGGTGTTCCCGCTGAAGAACTCATTGCTGAGGTGGGAGCGCTCGGATTTAAGCACCTCGTGTATACCGATATTTCTCGTGATGGTATGCAAACGGGAATTGATGCAAAGCGCTACGTAGAAGTAGCAAAGGTGTTCGGGAACCCCGTTATTGCATCAGGCGGCGTGGCAAATTTGCTTGATATTAAAAATCTCGCTGAGGTGGCTTCTTCTATAGAAGGAGTAATTGCAGGACGCGCGGTATATGAGGGAAGCCTCGATGTACCAGCAGCGCTTGCGCTCTGTGAAAGGACTCATTCATGCTAACAAAGCGTGTTATTCCCTGTATGGACGTCAAAGACGGCAGGGTAGTAAAGGGTGTCAATTTCGTTAATCTTCGTGATGCAGGAGATCCTATCGAGCTTGCTCAGCGCTATGACGAACAGCGTGCAGATGAAGTTATTTTTCTTGACATAACCGCTACTCACGAAGGTCGTGCAACCACCGTTGAAATGGCTAGCCGTGCGAGTGAGGAACTTCACCTGCCCTATTGTGTTGGCGGTGGTTTTCGAAGTGTGGCCGACATTCGAACCATGATAGCTGCCGGTGCCGATAAAGTTTCGGTGAATTCTGCGGCGCTTGCAGATCCTTCTCTTATAACGCAAGCAGCTGCTGCATTTGGCACCCAGGCAATTTTATGCGCTATTGATGCAAAACAGGTTCCTGGAAATCCCAATAAATGGGAAGTGTATGTGCATGGTGGCCGCAAGAATACGGGCGTCGATGCCATTGAATGGGCGATAGAGGCAGCTAAGCGTGGTGCAGGCGAAATTCTGTTGACCAGTATGGATCGCGATGGCAGTAAAGATGGCTTTGATATTCCCTTGACCCGTGCAGTTGCTCGTGCGGTTAATATTCCCGTTATTGCATCAGGTGGTGTGGGTAAGCTTGAACATTTTGCCGAGGGTATTATCGAGGGCGAAGCTGATGCGGTGTTGGCGGCAAGTGTGTTCCATTTTGGAGAACTGACTATTCGCGAAGTTAAGGAATATATGCGATCTCAGGGAATACCTGTTCGGTTGTAAGAGCATATTTTTGCCGACTTTATCGATGGCAAACGGTATTGCGAGAGGTAACAATGACTTCTTCTGAATTACAAAAAGAAACAATTTCAGCGTCGGCTGATAGGGAATCTGCTGAATTAACACTCGATGATTTTTCCTACAATGCCGATGGGCTTGTTCCCTGCATTGTCCAGGATGCTAATACGCTCGAAGTTTTGATGATGGCATGGATGAATAAAGAATCACTTCGTCGTACGTTAGAACAAGGTACAACTTGGTTCTGGTCGCGCAGTCGCCAAAAATTCTGGCATAAAGGCGAAGAGTCGGGCAATACGCAGGAATTAGTGGAGCTTCGCTATGATTGCGATGCGGACACGTTGTTGGCGTTAGTACGTCCAGCAGGGCCTGCCTGTCATACGGGAAATACCTCCTGTTTTTATCGTGCGCTTTAAAGAGATATGCAAAAGGCATCCGCAGAATAGATGCGCAATAGCTACCTGCTGAATAGATGCGTAAAGCGGTATACAGGGCAGTCACTCAAAAGAGATTTGGGTAAGCGACGCGCAATAGAGATGCGCAATTTGATCAATTTTGTGGAATAACGCACGAATTTTTCGTGCGAAGCATCATATGCCGATAAGATACTTTGAATACAGGTAGGCAAATTGCGCAGGCACATAAGAGGTAGTCATTGTTTGGGTTTATCCTTCCCAATTTAGAGAGCTTAGAAGAAGCTGAGCGGAAACGGTATCGTGCCGTGTATTGTGGTGTGTGCCGATCGATCAAAAACCGCTATGGGCAGCTTCCCCGAGTAACTATTTCTTTTGATATGACCTTTTTAACGTTAGTGTTAGGGTCGCTCTATGAGCCTAAGGAAATAAGTGGTGCTAAACGTTGCCCTGTGCATCCTACTGCTCCTCAGGCTTTTTCTATGAGTGAATATAGTGATTATGCAGCGGATTTAAGTGTTGCGTTTGCTTACCATAAGTTGCTTGACGATTGGCAAGACGATCGGATGATACGATCTCGCGCAGCGGCTTTTGCGCTGTCGGGGGCGTACCGAAAAGCAAAAAAGCGAATACCGTATGTATGCGATAGTATTGAGACAACCATGCACGATATTCAGAACATGGAATACGAAATTGAACATTCCTCCAACCAATCAGATATTCCTTTTGATGCTCCCGCGAATTGTTTTGGTATGTTGCTAGGGGAAATATTTGCCTATAAAAATGACTTTTGGGCAGCAGATCTGCGTCGTTTTGGTGCACGTTTAGGAAAGTTTGTGTACGTCATGGATGCAGCGATGGACTTGGAGGAAGATTTACGAACAGGTTCATATAATCCATTTAAGTATATGGAGCATGACACGCAAGCGCTTCGAGATAATTTGGAATATCTTGCGGCAAGTATGACCGACGCTTTTGAGCGTTTGCCGCTTGAGCGAGATATGCAGGTAATGAGAAGCGTGTTGTATGCGGGCGTGTGGCAGCGTTTTGAGGCGAAGGAGAAAAAGGACCACGATGGTTAAAGACCCCTATGAGGTTCTGGGTGTAAGCCGAGATGCATCGGCTGACGAAATTAAAAAAGCATATCGTAAAAAGGCACGCGAAAATCATCCAGACTTAAATCCTAATGATCCCAAAGCTGCTGAACGTATGAATGAGATCAACGAAGCATACGATCGAATTACTAATCCTGAAAAATATAAAGCGAGTGATCGTCGTGCGGCTGGTGCACAAGGAGGCTATGGCAGCTACGGTGCTGGGGCTGGTTATGGCGGATCTGGCGCAGGTGGCTCTGCTCAAGGATACGGTTCTGGTGGACCTGGCCAGGGCTATAGTTCTTCTGGTCCTTATGGCTGGTCTACTATTGATTTTGATGACATTTTCGGTTTTGGTGGTATGGGGGGCTTTGGTGCTATTCATCCAGAAGCCACACCATCTGACACTGCCGAGGTTCGCAATGCTATTGATGCCATCAATGTTGGTAGATACCAGCAGGCGGTCAATATCTTAAATCAGGTAACAAGTACGGGTAGGAATGCTCGCTGGTATTACATTAGCGCTATTGCTAATCATGGTGTAGGCAATTCAATGATGGCAAACGAACAAATTCGCCGTGCTATAAAACTTGATCCGAACAATCGCGAATATCGACAAGCGCAACAGCAATTCCAGATGGCAGGTGCAGCCTATCAGCAGGAAGGCAAGGAACGCGGCTTTACGGTAGGCATGGATCCTAACATGATTTGCTGCGGTTTGTGCTTGGGTATGTATGGCTGCTCGAATTTGGGAATTTTTTGTATCTAGGATCAGGTATCGCGTCGCTTGCGTGAACCTTGTAGGTTTACGAAGCGTTATCTAAGAAAAGAGGATCTTACATGGGTGCTGCAATTGGAATCGATTTAGGAACCACTAATAGTTGTATGGCAACAATGGAGGGTGGTCGTGTAACTATTATTCCTAATGCAGAAGGCGAGCGTACAACACCAAGCGTGGTGGCGTTTTCTAAAGACGGCGAACGCCTTGTTGGTAGCATTGCTCAACGTCAAGCAGCGGTAAATCCCGAACGTACTATTTCCTCGGTAAAGCGCCACATGGGAACAAAGTGGCAAACAAAGATCGATGGTAAAGCATATTCTCCTCAAGAGCTTTCTGCGATGATTTTAACCAAGTTGCGTCGTGATGCAGAAAACTTCTTAGGGCAAGAAGTAACCGATGCTGTTATTACTGTTCCTGCTTATTTTGATGACTCTCAACGTCAGGCAACAAAAGATGCAGGACGTATTGCTGGTCTTAACGTGTTGCGTATAATCAATGAACCTACTAGTGCGGCTTTGGCTTATGGTCTTGATAATGGTGCTGCTCAAAAAGTCATGGTATATGACTTAGGTGGCGGTACCTTTGATGTGTCCATTATTGAAATAGGCGATGATGTAATCGAAGTACTGGCAACTTCGGGAGACAATCATCTAGGCGGCGACGATTTCGACGAATGCGTTGCGCAGTATTTGCTACAAGCTTTTGAGCAGCAAACAGGAGTAAATCTCCAACGCGATGCTATGGCAATGCAGAGAGTTCTTGAAGCGGCAGAACAAGCAAAAAAAGAGCTTTCGACGGCTACTTCTACGCAAATTAACTTGCCCTTTATTGCTCAAGGCTCATCTGGGCCATTGCATATGGACATTACGCTCACGCGTGCTGAATTCGATCGCTTGACTGCCCATCTAGTAGAAAAGACTACAGGTCCTGTGCAGTCTGCCTTAAATGATGCAGCTATTGCTGCTTCAGAGCTAGGTTGCGTGCTGCTTGTTGGTGGCTCTACTCGTATTCCTGCGGTACAAAACCATGTACGGGCACTTACGGGGAAAGAGCCGTCTTCTTCCATCAATCCTGATGAATGCGTGGCAACGGGTGCTGCTATTCAGGGGGAAACGTTATCAGCTTCATCGTCTGGTATTGTGCAGGCGAACAGCTTGCTGCTTCTCGATGTAACGCCGCTTTCTCTGTCGATTGAAACGGTAGGTGGCGTGGCAACTCGTCTGGTAGAGCGCAATACAACGTTACCTGTTCACTACTCTCAAATTTTCAGTACCGCAGCGCCGTTTCAAACCAGTGTCGAAATTAAGGTTTTGCAGGGCGAGCGTCCTATGGCAGCAGACAACAAAGCTATCGGTACGTTTCGCTTGAAAGGTATCAAACGTGCTCCTGCAGGGGTGCCAAAAATCGAGGTTACCTTTGATATTGATACCAATGGTATTTTGACGGTGTCGGCAAAGGATCTGGATTCAGGGCGCGAACAATCCATCGTTATCGATGATTCCGATCGTATGAGCGATGAAGAAATTGAGCGTGCGATACAAGATGCAAAGGATTACGCCGAAGAAGATGAATTCCGTCGTGCAACCATGGATGTTCGCCAAAAAGCAAATGATCTTTTGAGTGAATGCAACCAGGCACTGGCTTCCTTGGGTAAGCAGGTAGATAAGCACGAAAAGCGTCAGATTAAAGCGGATATGGCAGAGTTACAACGAGTGCTGGCACGTCGTCCAGGCAAGAAGGAAAAGGTAGATCCTGAAGCAGAGGCACGTAACATTGTGGTAGCTGCAGCGCGTCTTGATCAGTCAAGTGCTCATGTGCGTGAAATACTCAACAATCAAACGGGGCAGACGAACAATTAGAACAACTTTGATTAATTGCGGCGGTGAAGCTAACCAACTACCGTAGTGATATTCGGCCAAACGCGGTATAAAATTGGCCAACTACGGTAGTAAAAACAAGCCAAACACTGTAATAAAAGTGAGGTTTCTCATAAAAGCAGTTTCGGTAGAAGTATTCTTTGCGTTATACTTCTTGCCACGTGCATTGACGAAGACAGCATGTCACGAGCGGTAGTACTTAAGCGCAAAGCGTAAGTCAATACCGTGATTCGTTTCAGAGAGTTGCTTCTTGGCTGGAAAAGCAACATGAATCGCTGACATGATTCCCTTCTGAGCATCAAAGTGAACGCAGGATGTGGAAACAGTTTCCTTTTCTCTTTAGGAAATGTGTCTGGGTGATTCGGATCTTTGCGACTCCGAATTTTGATGATTTAAACTGTTTTGCATGGATGTAGTAGCTTTGACGGGCGCTCCCGTAATAGAGCGTAAGAGTGGGTGTTTTGATTTCGCCAGACTTTTGTTATGGGTGTTTCGTGCATTTGTAACGCGCAAGAATTGAACGAATACAGTTGACGGTCAAAACATCAACCAGGGTGGTACCGCGAGAGCCCTTCTCGTCCTTGGAAGTAAAGGATGAGAAGGGCTCTTTTTATTTTGCGATAGTGCTTGTGCTAATGCGTATTTTGTCTACGCACACAGACACGTCGTATGAGTAGGTAGGAAAGGATGCGAGGAATGTCAGTAGTAGATGACGTAAAATCCCTCCATGCCGATACTTTGTCGGCCATTGCTCAGGCGTCTGATACGGAAGCGCTTGAGAAAATTCGCGTTGAAGTTGTTGGTAAGTCAGGCTCTTTGACGGGCTATTTGCGCTCGATGGGTCAGATTGAAAAAGAGCACCGAGCCGAAGTAGGCAAGACGGTCAATGCGGCCCGCAATGAAATCGAAGCAGCACTTGATGCTAAGAAGAAGGAGCTTTCGTTTTCTGAGCTTGAAGCAAAAATGGAAGCAAGTGCTGTTGACGTAACTCTTCCTGGTCGTGTACAGCAGATGGGCACCCGTCATCTTATTAATGCGATTTCTGATGAAATTTCTGAAATCTTTTTAGGCTTGGGTTATTCAGTAGCAACTGGTCCTGAAGTAGAAACCGACTGGTATAACTTTACCGCGCTGAATGCTCCCGCAGATCATCCAAGCCGTTCCATGCAAGATACCTTCTATGTTCGCGATTTCTCTGGCGAGCATAGCCGCGTTCGTGGTGAATCAGATGTTTTGCTTCGTACTCAAACTTCAGGCGTTCAAGTTCATGCTATGGAAGACCAGGATTTGCCGATTTATGTAATCGCTCCTGGTAAGGTATACCGTCGCGATGTGGCAGACCCTTCGCACTTGCCTCAGTTCACCCAGTGTGAAGGCCTTGCTATTGATAAAAATATTACTTTTGGCGATTTGAAGGGCACACTTGAATACTTCTGTAAAGAAATGTTTGGCCCAGATCGCAAGACGCGTTTCCGTGCGCACTTCTTCCCCTTTACGGAGCCCTCTGCCGAGGTAGACGTTTCTTGCGGAATTTGTCACGGCGAAGGCTGTCGTATGTGTAAGGGTACTGGTTGGCTGGAAATCCTTGGTTGCGGCATGGTAGACCCTAATGTTTTGCGTATGTCAGGCATTGACCCTGAAGTATATTCAGGGTTCGCATTCGGTGTAGGTGTCGAACGTGTCGCCTGCTTAAAGTACGACGTTCCTGATTTGCGTATGTTGCTTGAAGGCGATATGCGCTTCTTGCGTCAGTTCTAAAGCGAAGTAACTACCGAGTAATCATTAGGCAAGCGTCATCAAGTCAGCATGGTTTATGCAGAGCAACATTGATGATGTGCTAGTCTAAAGAGTAGAAAGATAAAGGTTATGAAAGTTTCTCTTAAATGGCTTTCTGAATATGTAGAGGTACCTGCCGACTTAAAAGCGTTTTGCGATCGTTTGGATTTAACGGGTACTGGTGTAGAAGGCGTGGAACGTACGGGGGATATGTACGACCATGTGGTTACGGGTCAGATTTTAGAAAAGCAAGCCCATCCCGATTCTGATCATATGTGGGTAACCAAGGTTGATGTTGGTGCTGCAAATGTGGACAAAGAGGGAAACCCTGAACCTTTGCAGATTGTTTGTGGTGCTCAGAACTTTAATCAGGGAGACCACGTTGTTGTTGCAACTATTGGTGCGGTTTTACCTGGTGATTTCAAGATTAAAAAGTCCAAGCTTCGTGGCGTGGTAAGCTGCGGTATGAATTGTTCAGCTCGTGAATTGGGTATCGGATCCGATCATGATGGCATTATGATTTTGCCCGAGGATGCTCCTATCGGTATGCCCCTTGCGGATTACCTGAAGCTTTCCGATACCGTTTTGGATCTTGAGATTACCCCTAATCGTCCTGATTGTTTGTCTATGGTTGGCATGGCACGTGAAGTAGGTGCTATGTATGCCGTAGATGCTAAAAATCCTCTTGATGAAATGGAGGCTGCTCTTAAAGAAGGGGCAGATCTACCTTCTATTGAACAATTGGCAACGGTAACGGTAGAAGATACCGATCGCTGCCCTCGCTATACGGCGCGTGTTATCAAGAATGTAAAAGTTGGCCCAAGTCCTGACTGGTTAGCAGAGCGCGTAACAGCAGCAGGCGCTCGTTCTATTAATAATGTAGTAGATGTAACTAACTATATTCTGTTCCTGTTCGGTCAGCCTCTTCATGCCTTTGACTACGACAAATTGGCGGATGAAACAGGAAAAGCTAACGTGGTCGTTCGTGCTGCAAAAGAGGGCGAAAAGCTTCTTACTCTTGATGGCGAAGAGCGCGAATTAACTACCGATATGACGGTAATTGCAACACCAGAAAAAGCGGTTGGTCTTGCAGGTGTTATGGGTGGTTTGGATACCGAAGTAACAGATGAAACCACTACTATCTTGCTTGAAGCAGCAACTTTCGAACCAGGACGTACTTCTCGTACCTCACGTAATCTTGGTTTGATCTCCGAGTCTTCTATGCGCTATGAGCGTCGTGTAGACGATGTTGAAATCGATCGCATGTCCGCTGCGGCAGCCCAGTTGCTGGCAGAGGTTTCGGGCGGTACGGTTGTCCCAGGTTTGATTGATGTATACAACACTAAGACCGAATCAGAGGTATTGGATTTCCGTATTTCTCGTTTCCAAGGCATGATGGGCGAAATCATTCCGCGTGATTTCATTGTTGATATGCTGCAGCGTCTTGGATGTACGGTAAGCGAAAAGGACGAGCAAACACTCACAGTTGTTCCTCCTACGTTCCGTCCAGACCTTGAGCGCGAAATTGACTTATATGAGGAAGTTCTGCGTCTCTATGGCATGGATCGCATTCCTTCCACTTTGCCAGGTGGTCCAGGTCGTGTTGGCATTAAAACGGAAGCTCAGCGCACCATGGATAAAATCAACAACACGTTGCGTGCGTGCGGCTTGAACGAAACCATGACCTATTCGTTTGCAGATCCCCACGAACTCGAACAGCTTCGTATGCCAACTGAGGGCATGGGTATTCCTGTTGAGCTGCTGAACCCGCTTAATGCTGAACAATCAGTTATGCGCCAGTCCATTATTCCAGGTCTTATGCGCAGCGTTGCTTACAATCAGAGCCGAGGCGTTCATAATATTCAGCTCTATGAAACAGGTGTTGTTTTCTTTGGCGCTGAGGGAAGAAAAAGCCCCAAAGAACGCAATCGTTTGGCAGTGGTAATGGCAGGTGCCATGAGTGATCCTTCATGGAATCAGGCTTCTATTGCCTTTGACTTCTTTGATGGCAAAGGCGTTATTGAAAGCTTGATGCGTGAATTGGCTATCGCTAAACCTCGCTTTAAGGCGCTTAGTGCTGAAGAGGCTCCTCATTTGCAGCCTGGTCGTGCAGCTCAGGTGCTTGATGGTGGCACGGTGCTTGGTTGGATTGGCGAGATTCATCCGCTTGCTTGTGATGCCTATGATGTTCAGGCTCCCGTAGTGGCATTCGAACTTGATTTGGATGCGCTTATTAAGTGTGCTCGTCCAGCTCGTGATTACGTGGATGTTCCAGTGTTCCCTGCTGTTACCATGGACGTTGCCTTTGTGGTTGATGAATCAGTAACGCACGAACAGCTTTCTCGTTGCATTTCTTCTGCAGGTGGCAAGTTGCTCGATAAGGCTCAGCTCTTTGACGTATATCGCGATGAAGAACGTTTGGGTGTTGGCAAAAAGTCTATGGCATATGCGCTTGAATATCGCGCAGCTGATCGTACGCTTACTACTGAAGAAGTTGATAAGCAGCATGCTCGTCTTATTAAGAAGGTTTGCGGAGCAACAGGTGCTGAGGTTCGCGGCTAAGCTGCAACACGATAACAAGCCGTGAAACGGGGTTCGTTGCTAAAGCTTGTTTAGCTGTTTTCGCTAGAACGTTCGTTGTATATCTGCTGATATTTGCCAGAACAGCTCGTTTAGTTGTCGATTTGTTTACTTTGGAGGTACCGATCTGAAAAGGTCGGTACCTTTCTGTTATAAGTAGTAATCACCGACTCAAGTAAGGTTATTTTTTTCATTCTTTTGTAGTGCTTTTGAGGTTTGATAAGGTTTGATTAAAAAAGCAAAAGATAAAAAACAGCGCAAACAACGCATATCAGCGGATGGGACTCCTTATACCATCTGGCAAGTGCGAACTCATTGGCTTTGTGTAGCTCTAATTGTGTGGGCAGTGATTGAGTTATCTGCAGGTATTGGTTTGCTGAGTCTTTCGTTTTTGAACATCTTTCATTTGCAAGAATTTGTTCCTGCTCTCAGTGTGGGTCCTTATACGATTGCAAATGGTGCGGTTAATCTGATTGTTGCAATTCTTGGTTTGTGGGGTGCGTACAATCCAAAGCGAATAACAGTTTTCTTTTGGCTGGTTGTTTTAGATGCTCTGTTGAGTTCTTGGTCAACGGCGAGTGCGGTTTCTCAAGGCCAAATTGATCCCGCAACAACGCTTTCTCTTGTCATAGTCCTTGCGTTTGCTGCTTGCGCCTGGAATGTTCGAGGTCAGACGGGGTATTTTGATAACCACCCTCATCCTGAAGACGAAGAGGAAGCTTCACTATCAAAAAACGAAGCATAGAAAATATCAAACCACCTTCTTTAAACGCCGATCTTGCATAAAACAATGTTTGGTTACACGCTACAATATCTATTTAAGCGACTAACAAGGAGGAAATCATATGGCCCTCGCAGATATTCTTGGTATTGAAATTGTCGAATCTAGTCCAGATAAATATGTTACCCGCATGTTGGTAACGGAAGACATGCTTCAACCTCATGGCGTTTTACATGGTGGTATTAGTGCTGCCCTGGCAGAAAATGCGGCAAGCGAATGCTGCACTGAACATTACGAGGACGATAAATTCTTCTTTCTTGGAGTTGAGGTAAGCAGCACCCATCTTCTTCCCGTAAAAGCAGGCGATACGGTAGAGACGGTTGCAACTCCTATTCGTGCGGGCGGACGTATTTCTCAGTGGAAAGTAGAGCAGTATCGCATGTCCGATGGTGAATTGTTCAATGTTTCTCAAATGACTATGTACGGAAAGAAGAAGCACTAAAAGGCTAAGTTTTGTTATTGGTGGCTTAGAGGGTGATATTTGATTGATACCCGACCCGCCAGTCCTTAAAGTGATATCTTTCTTCGATTTTTGGTTCGTATATTCCAAAAGGCGCATTCCGTGAATGTGCCTTTTTATTTGCTTTTTCTTTATTATCAATTCACTTTAGGTAATTCATATTGTTTTAGCTATGTATACCAACAAAAACATCAATCGGTCTTACCTGTTAGTTAGTGAACGCGTTCTTGACGCTTATTTATCTGATTTTTATTATTTTAGGAGGGGAATTCGACCTAGAAGGCCATAGGCCTTCTTTTTCGTATAGGTTGAATTCAGGAGAGGCTTTTTGTGCGAAAGAATTTTGATCACACGCTTTAGCTTAAAGCAGAAAGCGCGAATTGCTGATTGCATAAAGCTTAAGCTGAGGTTTATGCAGGGAGCATAAAGCTAAGATGCTCCAGGCTAAATTCTTTTACAGAAAAAGGGAATGGATTTTGGATAGGAGGGATGTGCATGCCAGAATTTACTACTCCGCAGATCATTTCCATTGTGATCTTTATCGTAGTGTTCGCATTCATTATCTCGGAGAAGATCCATCGTACTACTGCCGCGCTTGCGGGTGCCGTTGTGCTTATTCTGACGGGTATTGTTACCTTTGACGTTGGTATGGAGCACATCGACTTCGGCACACTCGGTGTTTTGGTCGGTATGATGATCTTTGTTGCGGTGGTTAAACAGTCGGGTATCTTCGAATACATCGCCATTAAAACCGCGAAAGCAGCAAAGGGTAATCCATGGATCATCATGGTGTTGTTCTGCTTCATTACGGCAATTCTTTCAGCATTCTTGGATAATGTAACCACGGTTTTGCTGGTAGGTCCTGTTACCTTTACAGTTTGCAAGATGTTGAAGATGAGCCCGGTGCCTTACTTCATCGTTGAGATCATGGCATCCAACATTGGCGGTACGCTTACTTTGATTGGCGACCCACCAAACATCATGATTGGTATGCAGGCTGGTCTTTCCATGCTCGACTTCATCGTTTATAACGGTCCTGCTATCTTCTTCATCATGATTGCAGCTATCGGCATGTTCTACGTTCTTTATGGCAGGAACATGTCAGCTACTTCCGAAGAAATGGAATCAGTCATGCACTTGCATGCTCATGAGGCTATTACCAACAAGCGCCTCTTCCATCAGAGTGTTGCAATGACGGTTATCGTAGCTCTGGCATTTGTTTTCCATAGCGTTATTGGTGTTGAACCTAGCGTTGTAGCTCTGACGGCAGCAGCAGTTATGCTTATTATCAGCGCTGCAGAAATCGAAAAGGTATTGCTGGATGTTGAATGGGCAACCATCGGCTTCTTCGCAGGTTTGTTCATCGTTGTTGGTGGCTTGGTAGAGACGGGCGTTATCGATATGCTTGCTAATGGCCTGATTGATGTTACCGGCGGCGATGTAATGATTACCATTATTGTTCTGGTTTGGGCATCGGCAATCATTTCTTCCTTCTTGGACAACATTCCTATGGTTGCAACGCTCATTCCTATCATTATAGCAATCGGCAATACCGGTGTTGATGTTATGCCTTATTGGTGGGCAATTTCACTTGGTGCCTGCATTGGTGGTATTGGTACTCTTATTGGTGCTTCGGCAAACGTTGTTCTTTCTGGTATGTCGAAGACCTATGGTTACCCAATTACCTTTATGGAGTACACCAAGGTTGCATTCCCAATGATGCTCGTTTTCACGGCAATCAGCTGTGTATACTTGGTACTTCGTTTCTGCGTATTCGTGTAAGCGTCTAGAAGGGCTAATAGCTAAAAGACCCGCTTAGACGAAGCAATTAAGCGAAGAAAAGCTACCAATACTAAGCTCCCGCTTCCTAATGAGGCGGGAGCTTATTTATTGTCTGAAACCGCTTGGCGGCTTCTTTGCTATTGATGTGACTTTTCGCATTTCTATTTGTCTTGGAGTATTGAGCCGCTACACTATCCAGTACTGTTTATTTTTGGAAAGGAACAAGATGAGCAACGAAGGTAAGCGTGTACGCGCTCATTATGTCGGTACCTTTGATGATGGAACCGTATTTGATTCATCGGTAGAACGTGGCGAGCCCTTGGAATTTGTTTGCATGGCTGGTCAGATGATTCCAGGCTTTGACAAAGCGGTAAACGAAATGGAAGTAGGGGAAACCAAAAAGGTTCACTTGCCTGCAGCTGAGGCTTATGGCGAGCCTAATCCAGAACTCGTACAGACTATTCCTACTTCAAACGTCCCTGGTGCAGAAGAACTTCCAGTGGGTCAGACGGTTTATCTGCAGGGACCAGGAGGACAGCCTTTGCCTGCAAAGGTAGTAGAGGTTACTAAAGAACACGTGACGTTTGACCTTAACCATGAAATGGCTGGCAAAGATCTTAACTTTGAGATTACTCTGGTAGAGATTGTTGACTAAGCAGTTTGTGTTCTCGGCATTTTGTACAAAATAGGGTGCTACCTGCAGTAACACCTTAAAACAGACATAATTTTGTCCTATATGCCTATAAAAAACTCCCGCCTCACTTAAGTGGGGCGGGAGTTTTATTTTGGAATCGCTATACAAGCAAGAGCCGTATTCGTACACCTGTCTTAGTGCGTACCTAGCTACATCCACCCTAATACGCAGAAGCGGACTACTAAGTATGCACAAGCAATTGCGGTAAACAGGATCATCAGCGGGAAGCCGATCTTGGTGTATTCCATAAAGGTAATGGGGTAGCCGTATTTACCAGAAATACCAGCTAATACAACGTTTGCAGAAGCACCGATCAACGTACCGATACCACCGATGCAAGCACCGAGTGAAATTGCCCACCAGTAAGGCATAACGTCAAGGCCTGCTGCTTCCATGGTTTGAACAATAGGAATAAGAGTTGCAACCAATGGAATGTTGTCCAGGAAGGACGAAATAATAGCGGATGCCCATACCATAATCATGATAGTCAGGAACAGATCGCCGCCTGTAGCATCAATCAAAGCGTTAGCAAGCATTTCGATAACGCCTGTTTCTGCCAAGCCACCTACAACTACGAAGAGGCCAGCGAAGAAGCCGATAGTAGACCATTCAACGTCCAGCAGAACTTCTTCAACCTCAGCACGGCTTAAAAGCAGCATAATAGCGGCTGCTGCTAAAGCTACAACGCTCGGTTCGATGTGCACAGCACCATGAAGAACAAAAGCAACTGCAGTAACAAGAGTCATAACAACACTCTTAGTAAAGAGCGACTTGCTCTTAATAGCTTCGTGGGCATGAAGCGTCATGATGGATGCCTGCTTATCTTCAGCAACGCCCATCTTTCTACCATAAATAAAGTAGAAGCAAATCATTGCAGCAATTAGAATGAGAAGAACTGCAGGGCCGTCATACATCAAGAAATCGAAGAAGGTAAGGCCAGTTGCAGAACCAATCATGATGTTTGGCGGGTCACCAATAAGCGTTGCGGTACCACCAACGTTTGAAGCAATGATCTCAACAATGAAGAAGGGCACTGGGCTGATTTCGAGCATTTTGCAAACCGTGAACGTTACAGGGCCGATCAAAAGAACGGTCGTTACGTTGTCTAAGAATGCAGATAGAACAGCAGTGATTAAACAGAACAACACCATAATCAACCAAGGGTTGCCCTTAGCGACTTTTGCTGCGCGGATGGCTAAGTATTCGAATATGCCTGAATTCTTTACTACAGCAACAAAAATCATCATACCTACCAAAACACCTAAAGTGCCAAAGTCGATATGACTTACACCTGTATCAAACGTAATGATACCGGCAAGAATGAGCGCAACAGCACCTGCAAGCGCCGCTGTCGTACGATGAACCTTTTCGGAAATGATAAGGATCATGACGATCAGGAAGATGACGATTGAGATGATTTGCGCTGTGGTTAAGGCGATCATTTCGTACTGCTCCCTTTCTAACTAATTAATGGACAGATGCGATTTGTCGTCTTAGGTGAAAAAGGATGTTTCCTTGAATGCGATAAGCCATCCGTAAAGCCCGCTTTCAAAAAAGCAAAACCCTCCCACACACAAAGCAATAAGGAAAAAGGTACGTGAGATGAACGCGTTCGTCAAGAAAAAGCCTAATCAGAAAACGGCAGAAAAACAGGGATAGTCGGCAAGAAAAATAATTCAATATATGAAAGTAAGACATACATCTATGAAAAAGATACATAGATGATAACTATCGTGTCCTTTAACCGTCAAAACGAGAGAAATAGCCGTGTTTCCAAACGGTAATAAAGCGAATATAAAACCCACATCTATAAATCAACAAAAATTCATTTTCTGAAGAAATATCATTTCTATTGGCTATTTATAACATGTTCATTGCGAATTGGTCTATTGAAAGTAGGTATCAGATAATCGGTGTGTGGTTTTTTGCGCTCTCTTAGTGGTGTGCCCAAGGGGGGTCATACCAGTAAGGCAAAAAGCTACAGATAAAAAGGGACCATCTTTTCAGAAAGGGAGTTAAGGGGATTTCCGTTTGGCTTGGTCTTTATTGCGTGCAAGTAAAGGTAAAGTGAAGCAAAACTCTCCTCAGGAACTCTTTTTCAAACGAGAGACCAAAAAGTAAACGTGCACAAGCTTTTTGATTGATCGGCGGAAATGATGGTCGATCGTTTTGTGTAACGTGTTTACACGCGAGGAGAGAGGGGCTTAGCAATGGCTTTGCTAAAGCGCGAATTCGGTGGAATCCAGCCTTGTTGGAAGGTTGGACTCTTCCGAA
>UQLU01000016.1 GCA_900542065.1 uncultured Eggerthella sp.
TAGGAAACCGACGCTCTATCCACTGAGCTACGGGGGCGGATAGTGAAGCGTTATTACAAACGCAATAAAACAGCCCAGCCATTTTACCACGGCTGGGCTGAAAATGTTTGCTCGGTTATCGCATGCCAAACAATTATCAAGCTATGGATTGCTCGCTGCTATATTACGGCAGTAGCTCAAGCGCAATCGGTATTAATTGCTGTTGGAATCAGCGCTACCTGAGGTGCTACCTCCCGTGGTTGATCCTTCGGTATCAGATCCAGATCCATCGGTTTCGCTATCTGATCCACCACCAGTAGTGTCTCCTTGATCGGTGGGGTCAGTAGGTTCAGGCTCTGCTGGACCGTTGGAGATGGTTAGAGTAACCGTGGTGCCAGGCTCGGCAGATCCCGTTACACTTTGTCTAATTACCGTATTTACTTCAGCAGAATCATCAAGCCACTGAAGAGAAACAGTGAAGCCTGCCGATTCAAGACGATCTCGAGCGGTTTCAAAATCAAGGCCTTGAACGTTGGGTACGCTTATTTTTTCAGGTCCCTTTGAGAGATGGAATGTAATAGTGTCTCCCTTATGTGCTGTGGTTCCTGCTTCTACGTCTTGTTCAGCAATTTTATTTTCGTCTACTTCATCTGAATACACGGCATCACCTTGTTGGCCATTAAGACCATAGGATGCTAACGTGCGCTGTGCTTCGTCGGCGGTCATGTCCTTTAAGTCAGGTACGGTAACCTGCTCGGTTCCCTTAGAGACGGTAATGTTTACCGCAGAGCCTTTTTCAGCTTGTACGCCCGCGGCTGGATCAGTGCTTACCACATTGCCCGCTTCGACATCAGGGTTGTATACCTCGGTTTCGGTGCCGATAGTAAAGCCAGCGGACTGCAGTTCACCGCGTGCTTCCGCTACTGGTTTATTGGAAACATCTGGCACAGAAACCATTTCTTTGTTGCCGCCAAAAGCCATAGCGGCACCTATTATGCCCAAAACAACAAGCAGGCCAATTACGACGCCGATAATAACATTGCGTTTATTGTTCTTGTTGGAGCCATTGTTGTCGTCGGCGGTGTAGGCTTTAGTTACGGTAGTACGCCCAGCTTCGCCGTTGGCACCAACAGGATTCATTACGGCAGTTCCGCTTGCAGGCGCTACGCCTCCCATTACTTGGGTTTTAAGACCACTGATGTCTTCGCCTAGGTTAACAGGGCGACCTGCCAAATAGTCATTTAATACATGACGCATTTCGGAAGCATCCTTGAAGCGACGTTCAGGATCCTTTTCCATTGCCTTCATGATGATAGCTTCAAGCGTTGGATCGATATTGGGGTTAATGCTGCTTGGAGGTGCAGGAATTTCGTTGACCTGCTTTACAGCAACGCTTACGGCATCCTGTCCGTCGAAGGGAAGCTTTCCTGTGGTGGCTTCATATAACACTATGCCAAGCGAATAGATATCGCTTGCACCTGTGAGTTCTTTGCCCTGAGCTTGTTCGGGAGATACGTAATGGGCGGTACCCAGTACGGTTGCAGTTTGCGATAGACCCGCATCTCCAGCACGAGCAATACCAAAGTCCATTACTTTGATGTTGCCATCAGGCTGAATCATGATGTTTTGTGGCTTAATGTCACGGTGGATAATGCCGCCTGCGTGGGCAACGGAAAGTGCTTGTGCTACCTGAGAGCCAATTTCAGCTGCTTTACGCTGATTGATTGCGCCGCGTTCCTTAATGGCGGTTTTTAGGTCGGTACCGCGGAGGAACTCCATGACAATATAGTAAGTTTCGTCATCTAAGCCCCAGTCATAAATACTTACGATATAAGGGCTCTGCAAATTTGCAGCAGAAGCTGCCTCCTGGCGAAAACGTTTGGTAAAAGTGGGGTCCGCTGCATATTGGGGAAGCATAACCTTAACGGCAACCGTACGACCCAAGACACTGTCTTCGGCGCGGTATACTTCAGCCATGCCTCCTAAGCCAACTCGTTCTATCAGCTTATAGCGGTTATTAAAGGTTCTGCCAATCATGCTTCCAGCCACGTTTATTCTCCCTTTGGATCCATGCTTAACAACCAATTTCTAAGCATATCGTATTTCTTAATCAACTTTTAGTTCATCTTCAAGCTTCCATTAGCTTTCAAGAAGTTTTTGGAAGCAACCGTTACTTTTTTGTTCCGAAGTAGGCTTACAACATTCCTTGTACTTCCAAAGATGTTTCTAAAACATCCTGTGCGCGACCAGCGGCGCCGCCAGGAATGTCTTCACCTGCTTCCTCTAAAACAATGGCAACTACCACTGAACAATCCTCGCTGGGGCCCATGCCCACAAACCAACGGTCGTCTTTTGGCTTGCCTGTTTCAGCGGTACCAGTTTTGCCTGCAATCTGTACGCCATCAACTGCAGCTGCGGTACCAGTACCGTTATTCACAACGCCTTCAAGAACTGTTTTTACGCGATCTGCGATAGAGCTTGAGCAGGCGGTGTAAAGCGTGCTTGGATTTGCGCGATAACTGTTGGTGCCTTCGGCGTTATAGATGCTGTCGACCAAATAGGGCTGCATGATAACGCCATCATTTGCAATTGCGCATCCTACTAATGCCATTTGCAGCACTGTTGCCTGAGGACCAGCGGGGCTTTCATGCTCTCCAACTGGCTCACCAGCAGCAGCCCATGCGGTTTCCCATTCGGTCATTTCGTCAGGGTTGGGCATGAGCGATTTTACGAGCGGCAAATCGAAGTCGATATCTTGATTAAAGCCAAATTCGCTTGAAGAAGAAACCAAAGCGTCTGCGCCGATTTCAGTACCTAATTGAGCAAATACCGTATTGGCAGAAAGCTCGGTGGCACGTTTGAGGGTGATTTCCCCATAGGATGAACCATTAAAGTTGGTTACTTCGCCACCACCAATTTCCAATTTGGAAGGAGCATCGTACACGCTGGATTCGGTAGCAACATTGTTTTCAAGCGCTGTGGCAAGAGAAACAATCTTAAAGGTTGAACCAGGTGAATACAATGCTTGCGTAGCACGATTGTAGAGTGCAGAAGAATCGTCACCACCAGAAAGCAGGCTTTCAACATCAGCGGCATCGTAGGTTGGGGAAGATGCCATAGCAAGTATTGCGCCTGACTTAGGATCAATGACCACGCAAGCACCCTTGTATCCGTCAAGTGCATCTTGTGCGGATTGCTGAATGGTGGAATTGATAGTAAGTTTTACATCGTTTCCAGCGGTATTGTTACCCGTGTATGAATTCAGGACATCAATCCAAGAAGCGTAATTGCTAGAACCTTTAAGAGTGTCGTTTTCTGAAGCTTCAATACCTGAAGTTCCATACGTATCAGATGCGTATCCCACTACATGAGAAGCAAGTGTTCCAGCAGGATATTCGCGCGTGTAGGTGCCATCGTCCTGGAGAACCGATTGAGCGAGTACTACATTGTCATAGGTTGAAATAGTGCCGCGTTCCGTTTCTGCTTCCTTGGCAATAGTGTGGTTATTGATAGACATGTTCTGGTAGTAATCTGCCTGAATAACCATGATGAGCGTTAAGTTTGCTACCAACAGGGCGAACATGGCAGAAAATACAATCATCGTGCCTGTTAGGCGCTTACCAAGAGACACACGTCCCAAGACACCATTCATAGAAATAGCGCCCGTTCCTGATGTCATTTCTGTGCCTAGGCCAGTTCCTTGGTCGCTAGCGCGCATCAAAAAGCCGATGATGATAAAGCTTGCAAGCAGCGATGAGCCACCCTGGCTTACGAAAGGAAGAGTAAGACCAGTTAAAGGAATAAAGCGGGTAACGCCACCAACAATGATGAATGCCTGCAAAATAATGATTGCGGTAAAACCAAGTGCCATAAAAGAGCTTACGTCGGTTTTAGCGCGAACAGAAATAAGAATGCCGCGAATAGCGAAGCAGAGATAGAGCAGTAATAAGCCAGCTGCGCCAAGCAAACCTGCTTCTTCGGCAATAGCAGAGAAAATAAAGTCAGATTCAACAATAGGAATTTGATCGGCAAGACCATTGCCAATGCCGACACCAAATAATCCACCATCAGCAATGGAGAAAATAGACTGAACTAACTGGTAGCCCGTACCTGAGGGGTCAGCGAAAGGATCAAGCCAGGTATTAACGCGAACCTGTACGTGTGAGAACAAGAAATAGGCTGCAACAAGGCCAAATGCAATTAATACAAAACTGATTACAATGTAGGCTTTGCGACCAGTGGCAACATAGAGCATGGTTAAGAACACGAAGAACAGAACAAGCGCTGAACCTAAGTCGCGTTCGAAAACGATAACCAAAAGGGCAATTGCCCACATAATAAGTACGGGAACAAGAGCACGCAAATCAGGAATCTTGAAGGGACCAATGCGGTGGGTGAACACCGAAAGCATTTCCCTGTTTTGTGCTAAATAGGCTGCCAAAAAAATAACAATACAGATTTTTGCCAGCTCACCAGGCTGGAAGGAAAAACCACCAATAGAAAGCCAGATGCGACTGCCGTAAATTTCATTACCGATAACGGGCAACAAGGGAGATACCAGCAGTAAAATGCCAGCAATCATGATGGTGTATTTATAGTTGCCCAGTTTGTCCAAATTTCTAATAAAAATAAGGACGAGCACCATAAAGATTACGCCTAAAAAGAGCCATCCTACCTGGCGAAGGGCCAGTTCAGGAGCAAGGCGAGTAATAAAGGCAATGCCAATACCTGAAAGAGCAAAAGAAATAGGAAGAATAGCAGGATCTGCTCCAGGGGCAAGCTTTCTAATGGCGAGGTGTGCCACCACGAATGTAGCAAACATGCCTAACGGTACGGTGAGATTATCTAAAGTAACGCCACCATCTTGGTTGAGCGCCACCATTGCAAACAACAGAATAACAAGCGGCGCCGCAACGCAAAGAAGAAGCAGTTCAGTGTTTCTTCTGGTCATAGGCTACTCACTGCTCCCCGAATCGTTTTCGGAGGTTTCGTCATTGTGGTCATCGGTAGCTTCGTCTGCTTCGCGATTGTTGTCGTTTGGCTTGTTTGTAGCATTTGCCTCGGTGGCAGATGCATTGGCGGTTGTTTGACCAGGGGTAGTATTTTGTAGAGCAATTTCTTGCTGGTAGGTGGTAATAAGGTTGTTAGCTTCTTCCAAACTTCCTACCTGCATGCCTTCTTTAATGCGATTGGCAACACCAGGATTGAGCTTGTCAACTTCAACAGCAGAGGTGTATTCCAAAGACGAAAGGGGCATGCCAAGAAACTCTTCGTTTAATCCGCGATATACCGCAACTTTGCCATCCTGTTCAATAAGGTAAGCAGAGTTGTTTACATACATATAACCAGCAAAAAAGGCGCAGGCAAGGGCAGCAATCAAGCAAATTACAACACCTATAGCAAGTGCCTTAGATTTACGACGCTGCTTTTTTTCGCGAACCGCTTTGAATCCTTCTATGTCCACTACGACTGCTGTTGCGTTGTCGAATCCGCCTGCATTAAGTGCGGCTTCAACAAGCTGATCAGCACAAGTTTGTGCAGAAGGAGCTCCTCGCATGATAGAGGCAATTTCAGAATCTTCGATCATGCCGCAGATGCCATCCGAGCAAAGAAGCAAGCGATCGCCTGTTTCTACGTTGAGCTCGTACAGATCGGGCTGCATGTGGGGATCTGAGCCAATAGCGCGGGTAATAACGGAACGATTTGGATGGACGCGCGCCTCTGCTTCAGTAAGCTGACCCGCTTCTATCATGTCTGCCATAAGGCTATGATCGCGAGTGATCTGCTGAAGCGATCCGTTATGAAGAAGATATGCGCGCGAATCGCCAACCTGCGCAATAATAAGGCGTTCCTTTTCAAGAATAGCTGCGGTAAGTGTGGTTCCCATGCCTTCGCGGCCAATACCTTGACTCGGAGCTTTTATAACATTGAGGTTAGCTGCCACTACTGCTCGTGCAAGCGCTTCGGCATCTGCGCTGGTAGGAGCTAAGTCGTTTAAGGTATTGATAGTAATTTCTGAAGCAACTTCGCCTGCTTCATGACCACCCATGCCATCAGCGACCGCGAACAGGGGAGGAAGAACCGTAAGGCTATCTTCGTTGTGTTCGCGTACATGGCCGACTTCGGTACGGCTGCCATAATATGAAGACACTACCTCGACGGGTGATGAATCGCTTTTATGTGATGATGTGGTATGTGTTGTTTGATCGGTCATTTATGCAAACCTTACTCGCATTACTACATCGCCTACTGAAATACGATCACCATTTCGCAAGGCGGTAGGTTCGGTAATGTAGTTACCATTTACGGTAGTGCCATTAGTGGAGCCCAGATCTTCAATGAAAAGATTTTGTCCCATCAAGACAAAGCGGGCATGACGCGAAGACACATATTCTGCGCCAATAACGATGTCAGAACCAGGACTGCGTCCGACAATAACGGGTCCGCGTACCGCAATTTGTACGCCGCGTAATTCCTTAGGACCTTTTTCGATTGCAACGGTCCAGACTTGTTCTTTTTTGCGTGAACCGCGCACAAGACCAATGCCTGTTTTCATAATGGCAAATAAAAACAAGTAGAGCAGTACAACAAAAAGAAGTCTGCCTATGAGAAGGATAATGTCAATCACGAAAGAGAACCTATCATCATCGGAATAGCACTACGAAGAGATAAAGAGTAAAGCGGGTAGCAGATGCTACCCGCAAGAAAAGCTTATCGGAACGTGAAGAGGAATGTTGTAGTTCCAACAGTAACACGATCACCTTCCTGCAACATAACAGAAGCAATGTGGCGACCATTAACTAAGGTGCCGTTTGTTGATCCAAGATCAGCGATGCTCCAAGCATTTGCTGCTTCTTGGCGAATCTCAGCATGAGTACGGCTTACGTTGAGATCTTCGATGGCGATATCACTCGAAAGAGCGCGGCCTAAAAGGATACGATCTTTCGTGAGGGGAAATGAGCGATTGGTAGTGAGATCAATCAAACGGGGCTGATGGGGAAGATGGCGACCGCCCATTTGTGGAGCTGCCATATTATCGTTGAAACGTACCGTCTGATTGCCTGCTGCACCTGCTGCAACGCCGCCAGCAATCGGAGGAACTACGCCAGCGTTGGCGGGAGCAGAGCCTGGGATATTACCAGGGGCGGCGTAATTATCGTCATAAGCCATAGGATCTTCAGCCATAACATCTATGCCAGAGCTTGCATATCCTTGACCAGGATTTTGTTGAATAGGTGCTACGGGTTGAGCCTGAGGCATGGGAACACCAGGCTGCTGAGGGGCTTGGCTATTCAGGCCGTAGCGCTGCATTTCTTCTTCGCGCAACTGAGAAACAATAGGAGCAGAAACCAACTCTGCAACTACTTCGAATTTTCCGTGCTTCAATTCGTCATCAATAATGAAGCGAACCAAAGGTGCGCCATCCATGGCAAGACCTAGTTCTTGTGCTTTTGCAGTTAAATAGGTTTCGGTTTCGCCTGCGAGGGTTGGGTAATATCCAAAAAGACGCTCGTCGTCATCAGGATTTACCAGCACCGTATATAACGTAGGCGCGAATTCCTTGCCAGCGCCTACCATTTTTTCGCGGCGCATCTGTTTTTCGGCCTTTTTAGCTATTTGGACGGGGCTGATAGGGGAGTCAAAGAATTTGTCACCCATGTCATCGAAGCCGTCTTCTACGCGGCGTTCGAATTTAGAGAAAAACCCCATGTTAGTACTCCTTACGAATGTATAGTAACGGCAATATATTCCAACGATCAATCATGCCACAATACAAGCCAATACAGAAATATTTCACTTGATTGTCACGATAAAGTTAGATTTTTTTGTAACGAAACGCGCAAAGAGTTTGTGAAAAGGGGCTAATAGCGAAAAAGAGGATGTAAATTGGACTTTATTCAACTTGAAACGTGGTGCTTTGTTCGAATTGTGTGATTGATGCTTGCGTTTTAAGTCAAGGTAGGATAGTCTAACTTTCGCACTTTTATTGCATATGCGGGTGTGGCGGAATTGGCAGACGCGTACGGTTCAGGTCCGTATGAGCTTCGGCTCATGAAGGTTCAAGTCCTTTCACCCGCACCATTGAACATTGAAGCGCCCATGTGGGCGCTTTTTTTGTATTATGTTCGCGTTACCAAAAAATCTGACGGGTTTACCAAGTAAAGCGTCTGTTGCTCGCGAAACGTTGTGTTAATAGATGGAAATATCGACGAGTTAAGATGGTTTCTACTTAGGTGTATTCCGCCAACGTTAGAAGCTGAAGGAGAGCTCCCCCATGAGGTTGATTCATTGCTTGAACAACATTTCTGCACACGGTACTGATCAGTTGGATCCCGAAAAGTATGCTCTGACTGATAACGTTGAAGAAGCAGAAGGCATTTTGGTTCGTAGTGCTGCAATGCACGACATGCAATTCCCTGCAGGTTTGCGCGCTATTGCTCGTGCAGGTGCTGGTGTAAACAATATTCCTCTTGATCGCTGTGCAGAAGAAGGTATCGTTGTATTTAATACGCCTGGTGCCAATGCTAATGCGGTAAAGGAAATTGTGCTCTGTGCGCTTTTGATGGGCAGTCGTGGCATTGTTGAGGGTATTGATTGGTGCCGCGAAAATGCAAATGACGAAAACATCGCAAAGGCAGCTGAAAAGGCAAAGAAGCAGTTCGCTGGTAATGAAATCAAAGGCAAGAAGCTTGGTGTTATTGGTCTTGGTGCTGTTGGTGCAGAAGTAGCAAACGCTGCGGTTGATTTAGGCATGGATGTCTATGGTTATGATCCGTTTGTTTCGGTAAGTGCTGCATGGAAGATTTCGAGCCCTGTTCACCACATTACTGATTTAGAAGATATTTTCCGCACATGCGATTACATCACTATTCATGTTCCGGCAGTTAAAGACACTATTGGTATGGTGAATGCGCATGCTTGTTCTTTGATGAAGGAAGGCGTTGTTCTGCTGAACTTCTCGCGTGACACGTTGGTAGACTCTGCTGCGCTTTCTGTTGTCCTTGATTCGGGTCGCGTTAAGAAATACATTACCGACTTTGCAACCCCAGAGGTTATGCAGATGAAGAACACGGTTGTTCTTCCTCATCTGGGTGCTTCTACCACGGAGGCTGAAGACAACTGCGCTCTTATGGCAGTTCGTGAAATGGTTGATTACTTCGAAAATGGCAATATTACCCATTCCGTAAACTATCCTGATTGTGATATGGGAATTTGTCCTGAAGGTATGACGCGTTTGGCGATGCTTCATCGCAATGTACCTAACATGATTGCTCAAATTACTACCATCTTGGGTGAAGACAACGTCAACATTGCAAACCTTATGAACAAGGCTCGCGGAGAACATGCGTATACCTTGGTAGATTTGGATCAGCCTGCATCTGATGAAGCAATGGCTAAGATTCGTGCAATCGATGGAGTTCGCCGCTTGCGCTATATCTAAACCAGTATTCATTTAGTGCCAAGTTCGCCTAGTTTGCATCCACAAGCAAGCTTCGCATTTCAGGCACGAACAAAACATAATAAGCACGGCAACAAATGTTTCAACGCATGATTTTCTCATCCCGAAAAGTATTGCTTGAACATCAGGGGCCGTGCTTTTTAATTGTTTTGTTCTTAGCCTGGCTCAGCACATGCTTGTGTCTACAAATTAGGTGAACTTGGTACTACTACGATAGAAAATGTTTAGGTAAGGATTTAGAGATTCTCGCAAGAGATTGCGTTAAAGCGTGGTTTGTTTTCCGAGAAGCTATGTCTGAGTGCCGCATTTTAAAAACACACGCAAAAGCGCGGCCCCAGATTAGCAAGCATGTTCATTGGAATTTGGTGAACCATACGTGCGTCATCTTAGCCGCGCTCTTAGTGTTTTTAAAAAGCGATAAGCACTCAGGCAGCTTAGAGAAAAACAAACCAAGCTTAACCTATAAACCCTTCGTCGGTGATTTTTCCTGATCCATCAGCTGCTTCAGTAGCCAATTCGTCGCAGCGTTCATTTAACGGATGACCTGCATGTCCCTTTACCCAATGAAAGGTGACGGTGTGGGGTTCTTTTGCGGCAAGAAGACGTTTCCATAGGTCAATATTTTTAACTGGTTCTTTTTTCGCGTTTTTCCAACCACGTTTGAGCCATCCTTCAATCCAGTGCTGATTGAAGGCGTTTACGACGTATTGGGAATCAGTATGCACTTCCACTTCGCAGGGGCGTGTTAGCGCCTCAAGTCCCGTGATAACCCCTAACAGTTCCATTCGATTATTTGTGGTGTTGGTGTATCCTTGCGAAATTTCACGTTCGAAGGTTTTTCCTTCTGAATTGGTGTAGCGCAAAATAGTACCAAAGCCTCCAGGGCCAGGATTTCCTCGGGATGATCCATCGCTATAGAGAAGTACTTTCATAAATATCCTTAGTATTAATAAGCGGTAGTGGAGCGTTATTTGCATGCTTCTTCGATAAGGCGGCGGAGTTCGTCAAAGCCGATGCCGTTTGCAGAGGAGCATACTACAAAAGGAATACTGTCAGGTAATTGGAGCTGCTTGCGGATAGCAGCCTTTTGTTTGGCGGCTTGTGATTTGCTTAACTTATCTGCTTTAGTAAGCGCAACAATAAAAGGAAGTTCGCATACACGGAGAAATTCAATCATTTGCTCATCAAGTTTGGTTGCAGGGTGGCGTATGTCGATCAATGAAACTACCAGTGCGTAGTAGCGATACTGATCAAAATAGCCATTGATCATTTCATCCCAGCGTGCTTTTTCGCTTTTAGCGACTTTTGCATAACCGTATCCTGGCAAGTCAACAAAATCAATTTTGTCAGTGGTGAAAAAGTTGATAGTAGTAGTTTTCCCAGGCATTTGAGAAACTTTGGCCAGCTTCTTTCGGTTAAAAAGGCGATTTATAAGGGAAGATTTCCCTACGTTTGATCTTCCTACAAATGAAACTTCAGGGCGTACTGAAGCAGGGATTTGAGCTGAAGTGCCATAGGCTCCCTGGAATTCGACTAAGTTGTAATTCATTGTGTACCCCTTGCGTAATAACCGATACATGGCTGCGCACTTAACCTGTATAGTTGCTTATAGTTGCTGGTTATATAGTTTAACAATCTATACGCTTATCGTTTTTTAGTGTTACGGCGCTATAGCACGTGATTGTGATTTGCGATTTTTCATAATAACGTTGATCACGAGTAGCTGAAGCAAAGATAATAAAAGGAACTATATAAAACTACAACATAGGCAATTACGAGAAAGCATGCGATATGGATGGGTTCGAACAGACCATAACTAACATTACGGGTGGTGATTTCTTAGGCAAGATAATTGCTGCGATTGTTATCTTGGTAATTGTTGGGGCGGTTTCTCATGTTTTGGTGAAATGGCTTCGTCATATTATGCAAAGGGATAGCAACCCGATTCCGCAAAGCTCGATTTTTGTAAATATTACTCGTGGCATTATCTGGGGTGTTGGTATATGTCTCGTTTTAGATTCATGCTTTAACGTGAACATGTCGGCATTAATTGCTGCGCTGGGTGTTGGCGGTATTGCGCTGTCGCTTGGTTTTCAAGATACACTGTCAAATCTTATCGGCGGTGTACAGATTTCTTTTATGCGTATTGTTCAGCCAGGGGACAACATTCAAGTAGGCAATAATAAGGGTGTAGTTCAAGATGTAACGTGGCGTCATGCAACCATCAAAAATCGCAATGGGGAAACAGTAGTAATTCCTAATTCGGTCATTTCTAAGAATGCGGTAGTTCACCTACCACCGCCCGAGCGAATCAGTGTGCCGTTTATGGCACTTTCAAGCGACGATCTTGATTCTATGGCAGAGCAAATAGTACAAATTGCACACGAAATAGCAGCTCAGTATGCTGAGATTGTAAGTGAGCCCAATGTTTTGTTTACTGAAGTTACGGCAGAGGGCATTATGGGCAAAGTTTTACTGGAAATCGATGATGCGGAGCAAGCCACTCCTGTATCTGATGCTATTACTCGTGCTATTGCGCCTATCGTTCGGAAATAATGCTTATTTTGAAGTGCTGCGCACTCGAAAAACTTGTGAATACCTTGATTCCTTTTAAGGTGTGCTTCGCTTAGGGTGCGCCTTTGCTATTATGGGAACGATCTACTCGTTAGAGGGCGTACATGTATTGTGAAACTTATTTTTGTTGAAGCATGCATGAAAGGTGCCCACAAAGAAAACGAAGGAATATCATGACGCAACATTTAACCGAAAAGGACGTACGCGGTATTGCGACGTACGCTCGTATCGGGCTGACCGATGAAGAGGTTACTTCTATGACAGAAGACCTTAACAATATCATCGATAGCCTGAAGCCGATTACTGAATATGACCTAGAAGGCGTTGAGCCAACCTTTCACCCTATTGGAAACCTTTCCAACGTAATGCGTGAAGATGTTGAAGGCGAAAGCTTCACCCAAGAAGAAGCGCTTGCCAATGCCCCTAAACAACAAGATGGCAGCTTCTTGATTCCTGCTATTTTGGGCGGAGGTGATCAGTAATGGCGCGTGCATTTTCAGAACTTTCTGTTGCAGAAATTCAAGCTGGTCTTGTTGCGAAAGAATTTAGTGCACGAGAAATTGCAAAAGATTCTCTTGAGCGTATCGCAGCAACAGATGCAGCAGTTCACGCCTATCTGGAAACTACTGAAAGCCTAGCTTATGAAGCTGCAGCAAAGGTTGACGCTGCGGTTGCGACGGGCGACTTGAGTCAGGCTGGTCCTTTGGCGGGTGTGCCTGTTGCTTTTAAGGACAACATGAACCTGAAGGGAACTCATACCACGTGTTCTTCCCGCATGTTGGAAAACTATGTCTCTCCTTACACGGCAACCTGTGTTGCAAAAATCATTGAAGCAGGCGGTATTCCGCTGGGCAAACTGAATATGGATGAATTCGCATTCGGTTCCTCGACGGAGACGTCTGCATTTGGTCGCACCTATAATCCTTGGGACTTGGAGCGTGTACCAGGTGGTTCTTCTGGTGGATCTGCTGCAGCGGTAGCAGCTGGTAGCGCCACTATTACGCTTGGATCAGACACGGGTGGATCTATCCGTCAGCCAGGTAGCTTCTGCGGCGTGGTAGCGGTTAAGCCTACCTACGGTGTTGTTTCCCGCTATGGTGTAGTAGCTTTCGGTTCGTCACTCGATCAGGTTGGACCTTTTGCACGCAATGTTGCCGATGCTGCTCTTGCCATGAATGCACTTGCAGGTCATGATCCTCTTGATTGCACGAGCCAGCCAGTGACGACTGACTTTACGGCAAACTTAGCAGATGGCGTGGCAGGTATGCGTATCGGTGTAGTTCCTGCCTTTATGGAGGCGGAAGGCTTGGAGCCTGAAGTACGCGCCAAGGTGGAAGAGGCAATCGAACACTTGCGTCAAATGGGCGCAGAAATAATCGAGGTTGAGCTTCCTAATGCTCAGGCTGCTATGAGTGCTTATTACGTGTTGGGCCCTTGCGAGGCATTTTCTAACTTAGCTCGTTTCGATTCAGTTCGCTATGGCTACTGCGATCCAGGGCATAAAGATTTGGGCTCACAATATGAAGCTTCCCGTTCGGCAGGCTTTGGTATTGAAGCACGTCGCCGCATTATGCTTGGTAGCTATCTGCTTTCTGCTGGTGTATATGACAAGTACTATTATCCAGCACAGCAGGTTCGCACCCTTATTACCCAAGACTATGTGAAGGCTTATGAAAAAGTGGATTGCATCATTGCTCCTGTAAGTCCTCGTACAGCATTTAAGTTCGGCGAAATTAGCGATCCTACGTCGATGTATCTGTCGGATATGTTCACAATCTCTATCAATATTGCAGGCAATGGCGGCATGAACATGCCTCTTGGCTTGGGCGCAGATTCTGGTCTGCCCGTAGGTGCTCAACTTATTAGTCCTGCATTCAAGGATGAAAACATGTTGCGTGTGGCGGCAGCACTTGAAACAGTATATGGACCAGCGCCCGTTGCTCCTGCTTTTGCGGATGGTAAAGCTCCCGCAGCGGCAGCTGCTGATGAAAAGGCAGGTGAGTAGCAATGAAGAAACTTGAAGAAGTACTTCAGGATTGGGAAGCAGTTATTGGTCTTGAAATTCATGCTGAGCTGACCACGCTCGAAACCAAAATGTTCTGCAACTGTAAATTGGAATTTGGCGCAGAGCCCAACACGCATACGTGTCCTGTATGTTTGGGCTTACCAGGAGCTTTGCCTGTACCTAACAAGGCTGCTATTGAATCCATCGTGCTTGCAGGCCTTGCAACTAACTGCGATATCGAAAAGCGGTCCATGTTCTATCGCAAGAATTACATGTATCCCGATATGGCAAAGAACTTCCAAACCACGCAGGGCCCTGTAGCGTTCTGCATGCGTGGTCATCTTGATTTGGACGTAGATGGTGCGGCAGCTAAAGAACGTATTGACATTGCCGATTTGAAGCCAGGCGAATCTGGCGCTGAAGGTACGACCGCTGCTAATGTGACGCGCACCGAAGATGGCTATGTGGCTCATGTGGGTATCGAGCGCATTCATATGGAAGAAGACGCTGGCAAGATGATTCACATTGGCGGCGGAGAAGGTCGTATTGCTGGTGCTACTCATTCGCTTGTGGATTACAATCGTGCCGGTACGCCTTTGATCGAGCTGGTAACTAAGCCTGACCTGCGCACTCCTGAAGAGGCACGCCTGTTTATGCAGAAGCTTCGTCAGATTTATTTGGCTATTGGTATTTCTGACTGCTCCATGGAAGAGGGCTCCCTCCGATGCGACGGTAACGTTTCTTTGCGTCGTCGTGGGTCAACTGAGTTTGGTACTAAGACCGAACTTAAGAACATGAATTCTTTCAAGAACCTGCACGATGGTTTGGCGTATGAAATTTGTCGTCAAGCTGAAGTTCTGGAAGAGGGCGGCATAATTTATCAGGAAACGCGTCATTGGGATCCTTCCAAGAAACGCACCATTGTTATGCGCGTAAAGGAAACAGCGGATGACTATCGTCTGTTCCCTGAACCCGATCTTGCTCCTTATGATCTTTCGGATGAATTTATCGAAAGCGTTCGTGCTAAGTTACCAGAATTGCCTGATGAAAAAGCAAAACGTTTTGAGGGCGAATTCGGTCTTTTTGCCTATGACGCTCGTCATTTGGTGGAGCATCGCAGCACCGCAAACTTCTTTGAAGCATGCATTGATGTTGCTGGAAACGATGCGGATAAGTTAGCAAAACCGCTTGCTAACCTGATCATCAATGATGTTGCAGCATATGCAAACGCCCAGGGTATTTCCGATATGGCAGAAACTGCACTTTCTCCTAAGCGTGCTGTTGAGTTGGTTTCTCTGCTTTCGGCAGACACCATTTCCTCCAAACAGGCAAAGGAAGTGTTTGCTGCGGTTCTGGATGAGGATAAGGACCCTTCTGCGATCGTTGAAGAGCGCGGCATGAAGCAGGTTTCTGATACGGGCGCTATTGAAGCTGTTGTCGATGGCGTTTTGGCTGAATTCCCTGACAAGGTAGAGCAGTACAAGGGTGGCAAGACAGGCTTGCTCGGATTCTTTGTTGGTCAATGCATGAAGCAAATGAAAGGTCAGGGTAACCCTAAGGTTATCAATGAGTTGTTAAGTCAAAAGCTCAACGGCTAATACTGCGTGGCATTAAGGTGATACAGTTAGCGTCTTAGACTTTGTTCACGTAGCGAAAGCGGAGGGGTTACCAAAATAGCTAATGCAAGGTAAACCTATTCGTGTTTTAGCCTCGAAAAATAAGGTGATTCCTCCTATATCTGGAAAGCCAGATATAGGAGGCTTTTTTGTATTAGATCAAAGCAATGTTTTTAAAAACTGGCTTCAACCATTGCTTGATAGTTTATGCCGCCAGCGCGTATCAGCAAGCCTTCTAAAAGCCTATGATGGTGTTCGTAAGAAATAAGCGTATTATAGAGCGGTTGTAAATATGTTATTAAGCATTCGACGACACCACAGGACAACCTGTCTAGCACATTAAGTGATCGTGTCGTTTGATGATACGTATAGAAAGGTGGACCTCATGGCCCACGAAGGTCAAACTTCGATTTCAAATAGTTCAAGCTCAAATGTCAGTGGGGAAACACGCGGCAACGCTTCAATGGAAGGCCGCGAGGGTTTTTCTAACCGCCTTGGTTTTCTTCTTATCAGTGCTGGATGTGCTATTGGTCTTGGTAATATTTGGCGTTTCCCCTATATTACGGGCGAATATGGTGGCGCAGCATTCGTGCTGCTCATTATCTTTTTCTTGGCAGTATTAGGTCTACCTGTATTGGTAATGGAATTCGCTGTTGGTCGTGCAAGCTATCGCTCGACTGCACGTAGTTTCGATGCGTTAGAGCCAAAGGGATCTAAGTGGCACCGCTTCAAGTGGGTGACAATTGTGGGCAACTACTTGCTCATGATGTTCTATACCTCGGTATGTGGCTGGATGGTTGCTTACCTGGTAAAGATGGCGATAGGCACGTTTAATGGTACTGAAGATATACCGAGCGTATTTTCATCCATGATTGGTGATCCCATCGAAATGACTGGCTGGATGCTTCTCGTTACGGTTATGGGGTTTGCAATTTGTGCCATGGGTGTACAAAAAGGCGTAGAACGAATCACAAAATATATGATGGCAGCACTGTTTATCTTTATGGCAGTACTATGCGTTCGCGCTTGTTTGCTTGAGGGTGGCGAAGAAGGTCTGGCTTTCTATTTGCTTCCAAATTTCGATAACTTGTTCAACAATCCAAGCGCAAGCTTCCCAGAAATTGCTTATGCCGCAATGAGCCAAGCGGTCTTTATGCTCTCGATCGGTATTGGTTCGATGTCTATCTTCGGTAGCTATATGACTCGCGATAGGCGCTTGATGGGCGAAGCTGCACGTATTGCAGGTATGGATACACTGGTGGCTATTATGGCGGGCTTGATTATTTTCCCCGCATGCTTTGCCTATGGTGTTGATCCTGATTCTGGTCCTAACCTGGTGTTCCTCACCTTGCCCTATGTCTTTGAACAGATGCCATTAGGCCAGCTGTGGGGAACGTTGTTCTTTGTTTGCATGGCTTTCGCAGCGCTTTCAACGGTTATTGCTGTGTTTGAAAACATCCTTCGTTTTTCCATGGACCAGTGGAACATCACGCGTAAACGTGCGGTAGCTATCAATGCGCCGCTTTTGACGTTGCTCTCGATGCCGTGTGTTCTTGGCTTTTCTATTTGGTCGGGTGTTCAGATTCCTGGCATTGGCGACATCCAATCGATTGAAGACTTCTTAGTGTCCAATAACTTCCTCGTTTTGGGATCACTCGTATTTGTTCTTTTCTGTACCAGAAAAGCTGGTTGGGGATGGAAAGGCTTTATTGAAGAAGCCGATAAGGGTGTTGGTATGAAATACCCCAAGATTCTGTACGGCTGGACTAAGTATGGCGTACCACTGTTGATCATTGTGGTATTTGTAGTTGGCTGGGCCCCAAAGATTATGTTCTGGCTAGGCATGTCGTAAGCCCTAAACGGATGCGATACATCGTAGAGATACGATAAAAACAACAAACAGAAAGAAATTTCGGTAAGGAATATCGATAAGGAATACCCGTGGCAGATACTCAAAAAATAACTGACGATAATCGCGAAAAATTCTCGAGTCGACTAGGCTTTATTCTTATCAGTGCTGGATGCGCTATTGGGCTTGGTAACGTTTGGCGTTTTCCTTATATCACAGGAGAATACGGTGGCGCAGCGTTTGTACTGCTCATTCTGTTTTTCTTGCTCGTTCTGGGCTTGCCTATTATGGTGATGGAATTCGCGATGGGTCGTGCCAGTTATCGTTCTATCGCTCGAAGCTTCGATGCCCTAGAACCACGCGGAACAAAATGGCATCGCTTTAAGTGGGTTGCCTTGGTTGGTAATTACTTGCTTATGATGTTTTATACCGTAGTGTGCGGATGGACGTTAGCCTATTTCTTCAAGACCGCAACAGGTTCTTTTGAGGGCAATGCGGATGTTGCTGCGGTATTTAGCAATCTGCTTGCAAATCCTATCGAGATGACAGGCTGGATGCTTTTGGTTACCATCATCGGCTTTGGTGTGTGCGCCCTTGGTGTTCAGAAGGGCATTGAGCGTATCACCAAAGGAATGATGGCCGCTTTGTTCGTTATTATGGCAATTCTGTGCGTTCATTCTCTTTTACTTGAGGGTGGTCAAGCAGGTTTGGAATTTTATCTGGTTCCGAACCTGGATAATCTGTTCAATAATCCTAATGCAAGCTTTTTGCAGATTGTATTTGCCGCTATGAGCCAAGCATTGTTTATGCTCTCTATTGGTATTGGTTCAATGTCTATTTTTGGTAGTTACATCGGACGAGACAATAAACTGACAGGTGAGGCAGCAAATATTGCTTTGCTGGATACCTTAGTTGCTATTATGGCGGGCTTGATTATTTTTCCTGCTTGTTTTGCTTATGGGGTAAATCCTGATTCTGGTCCAGGATTAGTGTTCCTTACGCTGCCTCATGTTTTCGCTCAGATGCCTTTGGGACAGTTGTGGGGAGCGCTTTTCTTCTTGTTTGTTGCTGCCGCGGCACTTTCGTCGGTTATTGCTGTGTTTGAAAACATCCTGCGTTTCTCTATGGACCAGTGGAATATTACGCGTAAGCGCGCAGTAGCTATTAATGGCCCCTTGTTGGTACTGCTTTCGATGCCTTGTATCTTGGGTTATAACCTGTGGTCGGGTTTTTCGGTGCCAGGAATTGGCGATATCCAAACACTGGAAGACTTTATGCTTTCAAATAATATCTTGGTAATTGGCTGCATTTTGTTTGTGCTCTTCTGT
>UQLU01000017.1 GCA_900542065.1 uncultured Eggerthella sp.
GCGGTAACACCCTAAAACGGACACAATTTTTGTCCTATATGCCGCGTTTTTCGTATATACTGTATTCAAGTGAAAAGCTGGTTTTGGAGCAGTGACAAACTGACTGGTAGTCAAACTTGAGCCAGGAGGAGTTAGAAGGACATTTATTGGATCATTTCCTATATTAATAGAATTACAAAACGAAGATGCTTTAGTCACTATTACAACCAAAGAGACTGGCAGCAGTACTTATCCAATTAACGTACATTCATTTACTGCGACGGTTAAGGATTCAACTAATATTGAGATGTCTCTTGCTAAGATTGCAAAATCACTAGATAAACTAATAAAAAAATAACCCCGCTTAGTGCGAGGTCGCGTCTTAACTTTCAACCCTTTGGCGAGTCTCTTTGTCTTTTAACCATATTGCGTATAAATGCTTATCCAGCACGCGTTTAGCTGCTTCATCATCTGATTCATTTTTGTGCTTCCCTCTGTGCACAATAGCGAGAGCATACAAATAATCAGGGTCTTCGTTTATGTAATACGCGTTCTCTTCCATGAATTTATTATACCCTCTTAAAGCTATACTTGAATCCATATTTTGAAGAGTTATCTAGAAGCCAAGAATGCATAAAATGCCTGATAGAAATAAGGTCTTTACCATACTTATCAAGTGCATCGAAAAAAGCATCTTCGTATGCTTTTACGAACGTTCGAGGCTTAGTTTTTTGGTTGGGAATAAGCGAGTAAGTTCCTTCACGGCATACAGCATGTAATCCTAAAATCCCTGAGTCAGCTAAGAAAAATACATCGCTAAGCGAAAATGTTCCACCGTATTCATCAGGATGAGTATGAGCAAAAGAAGGATCAGACCATTTGTATCCATTAGGTTTTGTGAACTCTATCGAATGGCCCTCATTTCCATCAATGAACAAAATATCGTTTCCATCTTTGTCAAAAGCCATGCCTACTTCACGACCTGTAGTACCGCGATATTTTCTTTCAAATGAAGACAAATCTTCTATCCTGTAGCCGCTCCGTGTTCCTCTGCTCCAATATGAATAGTTCTTCAGCGCCCTCGGCTGGCTGCTTACTCCATAGGCTTTCTCGCGGTTATACAGGCGCACCAGCTTATTGTCTTTGCAATGCTTGTTCAGCATGCGCTGTTGCTTGCCTAAAACGAGACGCTTCTGTACGTACGTAGGACTTTCTAAGCAGAGGCCAGCACGTTCTAGACCAACTATCTCGCGCTTGGTCTTGCGGATCCTCCGCTCAAGTTCTCGCTGGCGCTGCAGATCCGCATAGTATTCATCGCTACTTTTCCCATACTTAGCTTGTGCGTCTTTAAATTCGCGATCAGGCAGTTGCGTAATGCCAGGTTTTGGAGCAGTGACAAACTGACTGGTAGTCAAACGAGCTGTGGTACTCGTACTCAGCTAAGTGTTGATGATCTTGAGCTTGATGATGATGAATGCATAACAGGACTCAAGCTTGAGTTTGGATCTGTTGATGTTGGTTTAGCTTCTACTACACCTCTTACCTACATGGTTAAGGCTACTAGCCCTCTGGCGATTGTAAATGGAGCTGCCGAAATTATTATTCCTAATTCTGCCGAGAGCCATATTACACGCAACTGGCATAACGGAGACGGTCTTAAGGATGATGCAGTTGATAAGGTTGAAACCCGCGTTATTCCTACTATGTCATTTGATGGAACAACAAGCACCTGGGTAGGAGATAAAGGCAGTTGGTCAAGTGGAAATGATCCGTTTGGTCATGGACTTGTAAAGACTTTTGATGGGTTCCCTTGGTGGCTTGTTCTTGTTGTAGGTGGCGTTGTAATAGTTGCTGGTGGGGGTGTTCTATATGCTCGTCATCGCTTACGGCTCGCCAATGAGCAACAAGGCGAATCTGATGAGGCGTCCGAACAATAATCCATTAGCAGGGTAGCTCCCTGTTATTGCTCTTTCCTTCATGCTCCTGAGTTAATAGCTCAGGAGCATGAAGGAAAGAGCAATATATAGTAATTAGTAAGAGAAAGGAAGAGCATAAATGGAAACCAATGAAAATAAGACGGTAGAGCTGCCGTCGGAGTCTATTGAGAATAGTGAAGAGTCGGAATCGAGTACTGACAATAAGCGTCGAAATATCATTATCGGTATTGTTGCGGCAGTTGTGGTGGTAGCTGCAATCGCTGCAGGTGCTTTTTATTTCGCTACAAAGGTGGGTATGCTCTCAGCCCAAGTGAATGCTGAAGGCTGGAATAAGGATACTTCAACACCAGTAGAGCTTGCTATTTATCAGGGCGATGTTAAAGATGTACTGTCTGATGATGACGATTCCAACGATCCTGAAGCTTTCAAGACAGTAGTAATGGATGCTAACACTTCTTGGGGGTTAGAAGATATTACTGAGCGTGGTACTTACACACTTGAGGTCGAAGCAGCTCCTGTATTAGAAGATGGGACACTTTTTAAAGAGCCAGAACCACAGGTAGTTACTCTCGAAGGTGAAGACATTACAGCAACTTTTGACCTGGAAAAGCTTGATCTAGAAAATGCTAGTGCTGAAGAAGTAGAAGAAGCTACTAAAAAAGCTGAAGAGGCTGCGAAGGCAACTGGTAATGAAGATGTTTTAGCTAAGGCAACTGCTGCCACCAAGAAAGCAACCGAAAAAGCACCTGCAACTTCGCATAAAAACAATGCGACAAGCAATAGTGGAGGATCTTCATCTGGTAATAGCTCGGCAGGTAGTGGATCCTCTGGTGGCTCAAGCTCAGGCGGATCTTCATCAGGCGGCTCTAATCAGGGACACACTCATAACTGGGTAGACCAGACGCAATATACAACCAAACCTGTGTATACAGAAAAGATTCAATGTTCTTGTGGAGCAACTTTTAGTTCTGTTGGGGCATGGACTGCTCATAATAAAGCTATTGTCGCCGATGATCCAGAAGCTGGACATTCCTATTCTCCAATTAAGGTACAAACTGGCACCGAGCGCGTGCCTGTTCCTGGCACCCAATATGAAAAGTGCTCTATTTGCGGAGCTACGAGATAGGGTTTAGATGTTGTGTATGTGTATAAAACATACACAACATTCATACACATTGCTGCTGGGAAGAAACGCTTCTCAGCAGCAATAAATTCTTAGCACTTTGATAAAGGAAAAAGCAGTAAATGGGATGTGGGATATATTCTCAACCTATGGCGCGATTGTAGAAGTTACTTAATTCCATTCCTTCTTCTGGTGTCGCGAGCCTATATTGATTGTCTGTGCCTATTACGTATGTACACCATCCGACAGTCATAGGTTTTTGAAAATAACGCTGAAAACTTCGTGATCTTCCCAGTTTTTAAGGCGTTCTACTCCAAGAACGGAATCCCCGTACGCTTTTGTGAAAATATGTATAACCTCTTCTGGTATCAAGTCTTTTACTCCAGCGAACAATCAAAAAAGCCGAGAAACTTTGTAAAAGCAGTTTGGCTTTAGCGCAAACAACGCTTTCCGATGAGACAAGGCGTCAACATGCTTAATTGTACATGGTCCTCCTTCTGGTCCTGGTGGCTTCATTTACTGCTTTTTCTTTTGTTGTTGATAAAGAAATAGGAGTCAACGATGGCTGTACCTCAACTGACCAATGAAGATCGAAGGCGCGCGTTACGTATTGCTATTGAAGCAAGAGAAAAGCGAGCCGAAGCTAAAGCGAAATTAGCGCATGGCGAATTGTCCCTAGAGGATCTTCTCGCAACTGATGATCCTGCGCTACTTAGTATGAAAATATCTGACCTCCTTTGTGCCTATACAGGCATTGGTGAAGCACGTGCGGCAAAGATAATGAAGGCATGCAACATTGCTCAATCTCGCCGCATTAAAGGATTGGGCAGTTTTGGAGCAGTGACAAACTGACTGGTAGTCAAAAATGGTTGAGACTCTATAGGCTTTATGGAGTTAGAGGAATTATGACTAAAAAAGAAAAAATGAAGCTGGCTTCTATAAGATAAAAGAAGGGTATCACGACGAACTAACAAAAAACTCTAAAAATAGTCCTAAGCCTCAAGTGTCGTAAAACCCAAAAGTAGATAGTTTAGGTTTCTGTTTAAAGTTCCTAGGATGAAGGGTGTAACATGTTGCTTAGCAAAAGCGGCAGCACCAAGGGGGTTAGGGCAGGAGGATGCCATGGGCGGAACGTTGATGCTTGCCTTGCCCATCATTGGAGTCATAGCTATCGGAGTCCTTGTAGTAACGTTGTGGTTTCTTCTAGTGAAGGCATCGAATCGCCTGAACTTATGGAAGGGGAAACACCGCTGCATCTGGCGTGTCGTGGGGTAGCGGGTATTTCGGTTTATACCGACAGTAACGACCATGATGCTCTTCAAGTTCTTGAAGAAACTGATGAAGTGGTGGATTTGTTGCTTGCACACGGTGCCAATCCTTCTGTTAAGGATGCGGAGGGAAGAACACCGTGGAACAATTACACGGCGTTGGTTGAACGTTTTGTAGAGTATGGCGATTTAAGTAGTGAGGAAGCTGTTCAGATTCTTGAAAATCGTAAGGATATTTTGAATAAGTAAATACAAAAACTCATGAAAAAGCATGCCAAAAAGAAATTACAAGCTTCTTTTAATTCCGTATCCTTACTGTGGGGTAACGGGAACTCTGAGGGTTATAGGAAAAAATAATCCTAAGCCCCTTCCATAGTGAATCGTAAAATACCTGAGTGTAGATTCGCTCCTGTCTTTATGAGACTTATTCAACTGAATAGGAAAAGGGTAGAAGTTCTTTTGGGTGGGTATATTTTTGATAGAATCTGAAAAGGTGCCAGGTAAAGAGAGGGGTTAGCGTGGCTAAACTTTGCAAAAGTGGAAGATTTGCTATTTTGCGCGAAGCCCCGAATGAATCAATAGATCGTTTCCCTGTAGGCACCTTAGGAATCTTAGAAATCTGGGAATCGGAACGCAGGTATCCAGGCAAGCAAGGTGCTGTGTTCTATTATCCAATGGTTTTAGAGAATGCAAGAGGAATGGTTACTCAGCGCTATCTAAAAACCAGCCTTACGTATGAGGTAACAGAATACGGTCGAGAAGTAGTGTTTATGCGAGCTAACAGACGCTATGTATTTGAAATTACAGGCGAAACTCCTATTAGGGATTTCGTCTTATAAGCACTTGAATTTCTTTATTAATTGCCTCAAGCAACAGTAGTGCTATAGCGGCTATGTAGTAAAGTAAGTGCGATCAGGCATAATGGATCTGATGTCAATTACTGGTATGAGGTTGTTATTGCATGAATATAGTCAAAACCATTATTCAGAATATCGAATGGGAAATATATAAGCGTAAAAAGCGTAAGAAGCTTGAAATCAAAGAACCTTCAATTATTGCTTCAAATTGCGTGGGAACTTTTATTTATTCCGACATGAACTTACGTTGGTGTTCTCCCACAGTAAACCTCATGATAGAGATGCCTGATTTTGTTAAGTTCGTTGAAAGGCTCGATTGGTATTTAGAACAAAACATTACCTTTATCGATGATCCAGATCATGACTATCCAGTGGGAATGTTAGGCGATATCAAGCTATTTTTTGTCCATTACAAGACGCCCGAAGAAGCACTTGAAAAGTGGGAAACACGTAAAAGAAGAATAGATCCAGATAATTTATACATTATTGGATGCGAAAAAGATGGATGTACTTATGAAACCATTCAACGTTTCGATAAGCTTCCCTATAAAAATAAAGCGATTTTAACTAAGCAGGAATATCCCGAATTCAGTTCGGCATGGTATTTGTCTGGGTTTGAAGATTGCGAAGCTTTAGGCACGGTAACTAATTTCAAAGATCAGTTCGCAAAACGTCGTTATATGGACGATTTTGACTACATCACGTTTTTGAACAATGGTGCAAACAAGTAACTCAGGCGCAAGTGGTTGATATAGGAATTATTCCTCACAACCAATTGCTCGCGCATAGTTAGTTTCGTGCATACTAAGCAAATGTTTCATGAGTAAAGAGCTATGTTCTGGTGCGGCACTGTGATTCTGGTGCGACGTAACGAATTTAAGTATCAGTCTTTAATGTGACGCAGTAACTTTGCTTAGTAACTTCGATTCTCCGCGGGAGAGATACAAAAACGGGGTATCGCATAAAGCCAAGAAAATTTCGATTGCGCAAGTGGAAAGAGCAATTGCAAGAATCTGTTCCATAGAGTAAATGCCACCAAATGCCAAAAGGACAAACAAGAAATTCTCAATGCAATTGCAAGTAATGGTGGTTACGTTGTTGCGCAGCCACAGATATTTACCGTTAGTGAGTTCGCGAATTTTTGCATAAAGCGAAACGTTAAGCCAATTCGCCAAAACGCACATCGCAACAGAAGCAATACTGGTACGAAGGTTAAGGGTGAAAAGAAGCACCATTGCTTCTTGGGAAATATCAGAAGTACTTGGGGTATAGAGCAAGCTGATCTGAGTGCAAACCATAAAAACGAGCACGCCTGCAAGTCCAACAAGGATCCCTTTATGGGCCGCTTGTCTACCATAATTTTCATTAAGCATGTCGCCCGCAAGGAAAGTGGAGGCAAACATAATGTTGCCTAGCGTGGCTTCAATTCCGAACAAATCTATGGTTTTCACAACGGTTAAATTAGCCAAGATCATGGCTATAGCAATCCAGGCTATAAGACCAGCTTTGCCAAAGATCTTTTTAGCTGCGACTACGCATCCAAAGGTAAGAATTATCTCTATAAAGAAGAGAGCTTCATTCATGGGTTACACCCCCTAGTTTTGGACGGGCAGGGTCGCGAACCATAGATTGTTGTGACCGTTGCAGCGTTTAAGTTCGGTTGCTTAGGTATCTTTAAACCCCAAATGATAATAAGCAAACCGCACTTACCTTTTGTATAGGTGTAGTATGGCACAAAATGAGCAAAAAGGGGAATATTGTTCTACAAGTGTTGATTGATTCATTTCCCCAGTTCAGTATTATTAAAAACAAGACCGTTTAATTTTTTGAATACTCCAATAGCATCGTTTCGAGAAACTTCTTCGCTTCTGTTGAAATACTGGGCTGCTTCTACGCAAGTATTGCCAAGGGTAACAGCTTCTTCATTGGACAGAATGCCGCCTTCGGATAGGGTGGTGACCATATCTTCAATATCAACCAAACAGTTCCAAAGGGCAATATTTCCCTTGCTTTCAGGGTTTTCAGTCATCATCCACCGCGCTTCATTGCTCAGTGCTTCGAGGTCGGTTAAGACTTCGTTTGCAGCTTGCATAATTGCTGAGTCGTTTTCCGTAAAGGTAATTGCGGTGGATTTTTTCCCTGCCATGAATTGCCCCTTTATCTATCTTGTTTATTGCACTTATAAAAAATGATGTAATTGTAATTCGTGTTACGTATGCTCTTTAGTTTTAATTCAGGTCAAGATTACCAGATGTAGTCAAAGGTAGGTATTAGGGCGCCGAAGTTTGGAGTGAAGAATATTGTTGTGCAACAAACCAACGCAACAAACCTTTTGTACAACCTGCTACCGAGATGTTCGATTATAGTGAGCCCTTTTATCCTTTTTATTGCGGAAAGTACGTAAACTAGAGCTTTATCGATCTAAAGAAGTAAGGCGGGAAACAACATGAATCGAATTACCGAACGAACGGAAAATGAGAAAATTCTTCTTTCTTGCGAACAAAGCCAGGCACTTAAAAAACTGGCAAGTTATGAAGATGCCCATGAAGCGGTGCTTAAAGAATACGACCGTGTGAGTGATCAAATTAATCAAGCAAAGGCACAGGGAAGAATGCGCGGAGTAACCGCCAATCAGCTTATTGCGCAAAAGATGTCTCTACAAAACGTACTGTCGTACTTTAAGCGCTTTGGGGTAGACGATTAAACTAGCCCAGCATTACAAGAGGTAGAACTCCACAAAGCAGTAAAGTAAAAAAGATTGCAGCAACAAGACGTTTTGCTTCAATGGATACGGAAGCGAAGCGATTTACCAGGGCGATCTTGTTCTGGCGTGGGGCCATTTCGGCTACCTCCTTGCGTAGAAAGGCTAACAAAAACATCAACGGATAGTTCTTTTTTCGAAGCATCCGTTTTCGTTTTTTATCAGTGCGTTTCTGACGAATTTTCTCTGCTTCGATTTTTGCCACCACTGTTTTTAATCCTTTTTTTGGGCGATTGCAATAAGTATTTTCGAAAGGTGGCAATTATTTGTTTATAGGTATTATCAGTTATGTAAATGAATAAAATATGCTTTGATAAAGGCCGCAATAAAGTGCCTAAAACGATGCGTTAAAGGAGTTAGTCATGAAAGTAATGTTGCGGTTACTTGGAGGTATTGCAGCTTTGTTGGCAATACTTGCCTGTGTGATTGCTCTCTTTACGTTTACTCCATTGTCCTCTTCGCCGCTTGGACAGTCGGTTCAAGGATTGCTTGGTTTTGGTACCAATGCGGCAACTAATGCTGCCATTGATGCGTCAGGCATAAAAACCAAAGCTGAAGATGCGCTTTATAGCAATGCAGCAGATATTGCGGCTCAGACTGGTATGTCTGAATCTCAGGTAAATCAGGCTATCGATAGCTTGGATATTGAAAACTGGTCCGTCACTTCGCTACCTTCAGATGTTGGAGAAACAGGATCTCAGAGTATAAGTTATGGAGGGGTTTCGGCTGAAGTTACTACCTATGATGACCCGTCCTATATTAGTGTCACTGCCGAAGGTCAAACATTTACTCTTGAGGTTCCCGAGAGCGCTCAGGAATATATGTCTTTACTCGGATATTTATAAATCTGGCTATCTAGTAAAGCTAACTAACGTGTAAAAGACTTATGGTGAAGAAAAGCGAAACAAAGCGCTAATAAAGCGCTATTTGGTCAATTCTCGATAGAGTTTGTTATTGCGGAATGCAAAGTAGATCGCTATAGGCGCAATAAGTAAATAAGCAGGCTGAAACGTTAAGATAACTGCAATAACCGCAGCTATTGTTGGGATAGCTAGTACAGAAATGAAGCTTGCAGTATACCAAGATGAATTGGCGTTGTTTGCTTGAGCGGTTTCTTCGGTATTTGAGGATTGGTTCTCACCGTTGTCGTGTTCTATGTAGAATTCTGCTATTGATTCACATACGGCACCGTTAAAAGCAACGGGAATACAAAGACACCACAGTAAAACAAAGAAAGTAGCTCCCTTTTCGAAAAAGCTTGGATTGTTATACGTCCCTATGGCGTAGAGAATGCAGGCTACAATAAGTCCGCCAAGGAAAAGCTGCTTTTGTTTTCGAGCGCGAACATGAAGTTCGCTTCCTTTATGAAATTCAATTTTGTATGCCATAGCACATTCTCTTTCTTGGAGGTCAAGGAGCTATAAATCTCAAAGTTTATGCATGATAACAGGTGGTGGTTAAATGCGAGCATAGGTTGTGTTCATGCGCGAGTGCAAGTTGTGCTCATTTTCGAGTGTTGATTGCGGTTATATACGAGCGCAGGTTGCAGTCATGCGCGCGATGTCTTTTCCAAGGTCATCGGTTATGTCAACGGTGAAGAATGCAAGACGACTTCCTGATTTATCGCAACGTGCCGTAGCTATAAGCTTTGCACCTTTGCTAGCACGGAAATAGTCTATGGAATGGGTAACAGAAACCGTAGGGGGTTGTCCTACGTTTCCTGCAATGGCAAGCGCAAAATCTGCCAAGGTAAAAATTGCTCCGCCCATTACATTTCCCATGGCATTACGATGAATATCTTCTATAGGCATTTCGCATACTGAGTGGCCTTTATTGCCTTCAACGATTCGGCAATGGGCTGCCTGGGTTGCAAACTTATCGTTGCAAAATTCAGCTTCAAGCTGTTCGATTGTAGGGTTTTCGGGAACCATAAGGATCCTTTCTCTATGGGGCAATAAATCAGCTTTGTTAAAGCTGAGATACGGTTTCTTTAGATATTCTCTATTATAAAAGACGGCGTTGTCGGACATTATTATGTGACATCATTTAGGAAAGGAGTGAAAGCAATCATGCAGGCAAGCGAGTCAATTCAGCCGAAAAAACGCGCGCGATTAAAAACGCTTATCATTTTGCTTGGTGTTGTTGCTCCTTTTTCAACCGATATGTGTCTCCCTGCGCTTCCTACTATTGCCAACGATTTGTCGGTATCTTTTACAGAAGCGAATGCCATTATCTTTTTGTTCTTCTTATTTATGGCATTGTCTATGTTTTTATCGGGGCCGTTATCGGATGCTTTTGGCAGGAAACCAGTACTTCTGGTGTGTCTGATCTTGTTTGCGCTAGCAAATCTTATGTGTGCGTTGGCGCCGAATATCGTTATTCTTTCGGTGTTTCGTGCTATTGCTGCATGTGGAGCGGGTGGCATGATGTCGGCTTCAACGGCACTTATTAAAGATGGATTTGAAGTAGGTCAGGAACGCGATAGAGCACTTGCGTTTGTGCAGTCATTCCATGTGATTGGTCCTTTGCTTGCGCCTGTGTTAGGTGCGTTGCTACTTGTTGTGTTTAGTTGGCATGCATCCTTTTTGGTTTTAACAGGTATTGGCGCATTAGGAGTTTTCTTGGCAGCAACTGAGCCGATTGTTGCTGATGTACCCATGAAAGGTAAGCCTTCAAAGGTGGTATGTGAAGCATTTAGTCATATTCCGCCTATTGTTAAAAACCCTGCACTTACCTGTACGTTGGGCGTTGCGGGGTTGGTTCAAGCTTGCTTTATGGCTTATCTGGCAACTTCGTCTTATATCTATACCGTCCAATTTGGTATTTCTGAAACAGCCTACAGTATTTTCTTTGCTTGTTCTGCACTTTTGGCCATGATTGGTCCGCGTTTGTTTATTGTTTTAGGGAAAGCAATTGCTCCGCGTTTTGTTTATGGTGGCTGTTTAGTGGTAATTATGCTTGCAGGTGTGCTTATTTCTACTGTGGGTCACGCTGGACCATTTGCCTTCTTCTTCACGTTTGTTATGGTCGCAATTGCTAACTCTGCTGCACGACCTCTTGCGATGTCAGTTATGTTGCGTCAGCACGAGGGGGACACGGGAACATTATCGTCGGTTATCAATTTCGGTATTTATCTGATAGGCCTTATTGGTATGGGCGCTGGTTCGCTTGCGAGTGGGGATTTCGTCTTGGCCTTAGGTATGATCGTGCTTGTCATGAGCACTTTGAGTTTCATTAGTTTTGTGGTGCTTATGAAATCCAAAATATACGTCCGTGGATTATCCGCTCTGCGTAAACGATGAGAGTTTTGACAAGTGCTAAATGTTTTCTGTAAACGATAGACATTTGCGCTTATGGTAAGTGTTTTCCGTAAGTAAAAAGAAAAGTAACAGAATGTTAAATAGTGTTGCGAAACAGTAGTTTTTCAATTATGTTAGTAATACAGTACCATTTCCGTTTTAGGAGGTCATTGCCATGATTGCTAAAACTATCTCAAAGCAAACCCCCTTAAAGAAAGTGATGCTGGTTTGCTTAGCTATTCTCTTTTCTTTTGGTGTTGCATTGTTGCTTACAGGATGCGGCAATAATGCCGATGAGCAACGTATTGCGGAATTAGAAGCAGAAGTTGAGCGCCTGCAAAGCGAGCAGGATGCAACAGATGACGGCAGCAAGGATCAGGATGCCGCTGCAAGCGAAGAGGCAGATGATCAGGAAAAGGCCGCCAAATCTGAATCTTCTTACGATGATGCTACCGTTCAAGACTTCAGCGATCGTGCTGATGATTTAATCGCTCGTGCGGATAAAGCTGATGTTCCTAACGATCGCGATGCTCGCATTGATGCTTTCTTTGATCTTGATAGTGAATTTAACGCACTTGAGCTCGAAATGGATACCTACGAAGATCAGCAAGAAGGTGAATATCGTTCTGGTTCGTTGTCTTGGGATGACTATCGTGCATTAGAGCTTCAACTTGAACAGATTGAAGACAAGCTTGATACTGCCCAGGATAAACTTGAAGCTCGTTTCGGCGTTGATGATTAACGAACAACTTCTGCGATTTGGGTAGTTTGGTTTCTGATAACTAGTGCAGTTTGATATCTAGTAAAACAAGGCGCGCGTCGGGTTCTATTGATAACCCGCGCGCTTTTTCTTTGCATCTAAACATTATTAGCAAGTCTTAGTTCTTGGGAAAAGTGCGGGGTGAATTAAGTAGTGGAGTTCTACCTGCAGCTCCCGTAAAAGTTGCCACCATTCACAAACTAGTAAGCATAACCAATAAGATTACTTTACTAAACTAAAGCATCATAACCCTCTTCGAGTGGATTGGAGCGCTACAAATGAAGAACTACTTTGATTTAACGGGTCGAGTTGCAATTGTTACTGGTTGCTCTGGTGGCTTGGGTGTTCAGATGGCAAAAGCTTTGGCGAGCCAGGGTTGTACTATCGTTCCTATTGCCCGTCGTCAGGAAAAGATTGAAGAAGTTGCTAAGCAACTCAATGAAGAATTTGGTGTAGATACGTATCCTATTCGTTGTGATATTACCGATACCGATATGGTTAACGATACGGTTGCAAAGGTTATGGAAAAGTATGGTCGTATTGATATTTTAATTAACAATGCTGGTACTGGCGCTGTTGCTCCTGCTGAAGATATTACCGACGAACAGTTTGCCCATGAAATGGATATCGATTTGTTCGGTACTTTTAAGGTTGCACGTGCCGTAGCTAAGCAAGCAATGCTTCCTGCTGGTTATGGTCGTATTATCAACATTGCTTCTATGTACGGTTTAGTTGGTAACAAAGTAGCAGGGTCTTCTCCTTATCATGCTGCTAAGGGCGGCGTTGTTAACCTTACTCGCGCTTTGGCGGCTGAATGGTCTGCTAAGGGCATTAATGTAAATGCAATTTGTCCAGGCTATTTCTACACTCCTCTTACCAAGGAAACACTTGATAGTGAATTCTTCCAGGAAAATGCTCGCACTATGATTCCGGCAGAGCGCTATGGTAACGAAGGTGAACTGGATACCGCAGTATTATTCTTGGCATCTCCTGCATCATCTTATGTAACGGGTATTATGGTTCCCGTTGATGGTGGTTATACCTGCATGTAAGGTAAGAGTTGCTAGCTTATAAGTTTTAGGCATCCCCTTGTTCAATGGTATTTGGACGAGGGGATTTTTTGTTCGATGGTGTCTCGATTACCAATTCTGCGATTTCCCTCCCTAATCGATTGCACCAATTAGGGAATACTAAAACCTTTCATCGTTTTATAGATGGTCTTTTATAGCTCTTTGCTACTCTTTCAAATTAGTAAAGCGTGCTTGTTGTAGAGGCATGCTAAAAAAACGCTTTTGATGTTGCAAATCTCATTCAAAGATGGAGTTGGTATGGGCAAGCTAATAATTCGCATCGTGTGTATACCGCTTGGTTGCATTTGTGCTGCGCTAGGAATTATTGGAATGTTTGTTCCAGTGCTTCCAACTACTCCGTTTCTTTTATTGGCAGGTTTTTTGTTTGCGCGTTCCTCAAAACGTCTTAACACGTGGCTAACATCAACTCGTGCCTGGAAAACCTATGTTCAGCCTTTTGTTGAAAAGCGCGCAATTCCTGCGGCCACTAAGGCACGTATCCTGATTGTCTCCTGTGCGGTTATGGCAATTAGTGCCTACGCAGTAAAGGACATTGCAGGGATCAACTTCGTGGTGTGGTTCACCTTAGAACTGGTTTTGCTCTGGCTGCTCTATCTTATGTTTGTACGTATTCCAAGTTCTTCGGAGTAGCAGCTAATAATTGCTAAATACTCGTTGTCCGAAAGGCAATCTACAAAACGTTAGTGCAACTACGAAAACCAGCATTGTTACGATTTAGTATTTCGATCGTAGAGAAGTTTTAATCCGTAGAGCGTTAGATTTTCTGCTGTTTCGTCAATGGTTTGAGAAAGCGTTTTTATCAGTTTTGCATCAGCACCTGCTGCGACAACTTTGGTCTTATAGCCAAGCTCGCGCCAGATATATGTGACAAGACCATCTATACGAGCAACTTCTCCCAGCACTACGCCAGCTTGTACTGCTTCGCGGGTGGATTTACCGATGGCTTTTTTGGGTGCTTTCAAATCAACTACAGGTATTTTTGCAGCGGCATTGGCAAGTTCTTTTGCAGATGTTTCCAACCCGGGGGCTATAATGCCGCCTTCAAATTCGCCTTTATCATTAATTACTTCAAAGGTTGTGGTGGTTTCGAGATTGATAACAATCAGGGGAGCACCAAATAGATCACGCGCACCTACCATTTCGGCGATACGATCGGCACCTAGTTCTGAAGGATCGCTGTAGCCTAGCTTAATTCCTGTTTTCAGGCCAGGACCAACTACCAAAGGCCTACGCTCGCAGGTTAGAGTAAGTGCTGAAATCCATGCGTTGGTAATGGGCGGTGCAACTGAGGCGATAATGCTTCCTTTTGGAGCAAGATCTTGTTGCGTTAAACCAAGCTTCTTTACTTCTTTGTTGTAGGAAAGTGAGGAAGTGAAATTCATTAGGATTGTTTGAACTTCACTTACCGTAATGGTGGATGGGGTAGTAACTATCCATTTTGCTAGGAGAGATTCATTGTTATAAAGTCCGATTTTGGTAACAGTGTTGCCAATGTTTACCGCAAGCATAGATGACTGAGCCATTACAACCTCAATTTCGTTGACGTCAATAAAAAGTAGTATAAGGTAAACGTAAAACTTAACGAAGAAAACCAAAGGGACCTTACGACAAGATTTATCCGAAAGGGATCTCATGAAAATTCTTATCGCATCAGATATTCATGGTTCGGCGTACTGGACGAAGCAACTCCTAAAGATGGCAGAAAATCAGCAGCCTGACAAAATCATTTTGTTGGGGGATCTTCTGTATCACGGTCCACGAAACGATTTTCCAAAAGACTATGCTCCTAAAGAGGTTATCCCTCTTCTCAATGATCTTGCTAAATCAGGGAATCTAATTGCAGTGCGTGGGAATTGTGATGCCGAAGTGGATCAGATGGTTTTAGATTTTCCCTGCATGGCGGATTATGCACAAATAGTAGACGAGCAAGGACGCACGTTATTTCTTACCCATGGACATATATATGGAACTGGTTTGCATGGAAGCAGTATGAATATGCCGCAATTGCCTGAAGGCTCAGCATTCATATATGGACATACTCACATAAAGGTAAATGAAGCAATGGGAAAGAGCGCATCTACGGATGGTTCGGACGAAGATGCTGTAGCAAAACAAATTTCAGACGATAGTAAGGTATGGGTATTTAATCCAGGGAGTGTATCTCTTCCGAAAGATAACAGTAATAGTGTTGGAATATACGATAGCGCAAAGCCAATAAATGATGCTTTTAGTTATCTTTACTTAGAAGACCTATGATTAATTCGGAAAGTTAAAACAACGGAGCACCATCATGCTTACCTTTAGGGAACTTCCAAAAACCGACATGCACACCGTCTTTGTTCCTGTGGAACTGCAGACTGACATCATGCATCAGCTGAATCTTGATTGCATTGCATACACCGGCAAACGATGGAATCAATATCAGCCGAAAGACTATGAAAAGGAATTGGGCGAATCGAAGACCTTCTACAGTAATTACAGATTCGGAAACAGATACTGCATGCTTCAGGTTCCATTTAGCCCTGCTGATTTCTATCAGCATACTCTCCAGTTTTTTGGTCCCACGCAGGACCCAGAACTGCGCATCCGAACACAAAAAGAAGCTGCTCGCACCATGCACTACTATCACACGTATGTAGAACCGAATGAAGTAAACATAGAACCGAATGATGCAAGCTTAAAAGACCGCCCGTAACGATGCGGAAAGGTTGTAAGTCTTAGCAAAAGGTAAGGAAACGAGCAGAAACAATTAACATTGTGAACAAATTTTGAAGAACTAATTTAGAGTCTAGCAATCCTGAAAAGCACTGGTAATATGTACAAACCCTCTGACGAGGGAAGGAGATTTTAACTACTCCGAATACGGTGTTTAAGCACTAAGAAATTAACTTCGTAAAGTGAATTTCAACTTTCGAAAAAATTTCTAAAAAAAGTTGTTGACACGGGTGTTGGACAAGAGTAAATTATCTCCTTGCGCGAGCG
>UQLU01000018.1 GCA_900542065.1 uncultured Eggerthella sp.
GGTGACGACGCCCGAGCCGTCGTCGGCCGTTTCAGGCACGCGGGAAGCGGCGCTGCTCGACGCGCTGCCGTCTTTGGGAAGAACGACAACGACGACTGATCCAGCGCTTTCCGGCAGCATCAGTCTTGCGGGCACGTTTTCTTCTATGGGGGCGACGGGAGCGGCCGCGCCTATCGGCGATGAGCTTTTGGAGAATGCCTCCGAGAACGATATGTATGTCGAAGATGTTGATGATTCTGCTTATGTGGAGCAGATCACCGAGACGGGAGCCATGGCTGGTCCTGGTTATGTGGAGATGCCCAAGAGCCGCTTCGGCGGTATCTTCGGCAAATTCCGCCGCAAGAAGCGTGAGGAAGCATCCAGTCCGCAGGAATGGCTCGATGTCGAGGAGAGCTTCGATGCCCGCGAAGTAGGGGCAGCGCGCGGCGGCTGGGAGAGTTTCCGCGAAGAAGGCGATATCCAGGCTTACGACGAGGAGTATTTGGATGCCGACGCAACGACGGCGTTTTCTCCCGAGTTTGACGACGATTTTGCCGAGGACGGCTTCGATGCACCTCGCTCTTCGCATCGCCGCGGCCGCCATTTCGAGGGTGGGGCGTTCTCCCGCGATCAATTTGACGATGAGTCCGAAGGCGAAGAAAACCAGGCAAGTGCCGCCGATCCGTCCAGTGTGTTCGGTGAAGGCCTGCCCGCCGATTTCGTCTTTGAGCCGACGCCGGAAATCGAGCAGATCGAGCAGTTCCACAGCGACCGCATCGATATGGAAGTGTGGTTCGTGGCGCTCGGATCCGAACTTGCCGGCAATGGCGGCATGAAAGCGTTTATGGCTGCTCATGAGGCTGAGCTCAAGGGCGCGCTTATCGTGGAGCTGGAGGCGTTGGGTGCCGGCGAGCTGACGCTGATCGACAAAGAGGGCACCTATGTTCCCAAGAAGGCCTCGAGCCGCATGAAGCGCTTGGTTCGCAAGGCCGGTCAGGCCACCGGGCTGAAAGTGCCCGAGGCTACGATGGAGTGGCGCAACAGCGCATCGGCCTACGCCTTGAAGCACGGCCAGCAGGCCCTGCATTTGGCGGGCATGGATGGCAGAAAGCCGGCATTCTTCGCCGAGGAGGACGATGTCATTGAAAACATCGACAACGACATGTTAGCCTTGAATAGCGATTTTATCATGGAAGTGCTCAAGCATATCTAGCGACGAAATCCAGATATCCGCCCCCGTAGCTCAGCGGATAGAGCGTCGGTTTCCTAAACCGTGCGTCGGAGGTTCGAGTCCTCTCGGGGGCGCCACTTATTAATCAATAAAAAATAATCGCTAAAGAACTATTTCGCGTTCACTTCCATCGATATCGGCAATTTTTGCTTTTCCTTCAGCTAACGAGAAAAATGTTAGACGTGGATCATCGCAATCTTCATAGGTTTCACCCAAGGCCGTCATATGCTCATAGCCCGCTTTGCGAACTTCGTCTCCTGCGGTATCAACCATGCTTGCAACGCCAGTCAGGATAACCCAGCCACGACCTGGTTTCCATGCGGAAAGCTCAAATTTAGGGTTTGCCACAAGCTGCTCGTAAACGTCTTTATTGGTTGCAGTACAAAACCATAGCTTGTCATCTTCACGCATAACGAAGCTAAATGGACGAACATGAGGCTGATCGCCTTCGCACGTCGCCAAATACCAAGCAGGAACAGAAGTAAGGTAGTCAATCAATTCATCCATAATAAGACATCCTTTTCTTTAGCGCTACAAACCAGTCGGGCTGGTTAAAGTTCAGACACCTACAATAAATAATTGCTTAGATCATACCAAAGAAGCGCAGCGCCACATCTGTTGCTATAACAAACGCGGTTCCACAGAGCAGATATATTAAACCACCCATATCACGCTTAGCATACGAAAGTTCCTTTAAGCGTGTGCGATTTTCCCCACCATGATAACAGCGAGCATCCATTGCAAGCGAAAGTGTTTCTGCATGACGAAATGCACTGGTAAACAAAGGAACAATGAGTGAAACCATCAACTGAACGGTGCTCTTAGTGCTCGTACTGAAATTCGCACCGCGACTTACCTGCGCCCTATAAATCGTGCGCAGCTCAATTGCAAATTGAGGCAAAAAGCGCAACGCAATACCAAGAATCATGGATAGCTCATGAGCGGGAAGACCAAAACGAGAAAATGGCTTAAGTAAATTTTCAAAAGCATCAGTTAAGTCGAGCGTTGTTGTTGCTAAGGTAAGCAAACTTACCCCGAGCAATAGCATGGTCAAGCGGATGGCAATGAAGAGTGCCTGCTCTAAGCCGCCTTGACTAATGCAGATAATCCAAAACTGAAAGTACACTTCCCCGCCTTGGACAAAAAAGATATTGAGCAGAGCAGTAAACACTACCAAAATCGCAAGGGGCGCAATAGAAACAAATGCTTGCCGTAGCGAAATTCGAGCAAAAGCAAACATGCCTGCCGTAAACAGTGCAGCAATTCCAAGAGAAGGATACGATCCCGCAGCAAATACCATCACCATAAACAGCAGAGCAAGCAAAAGCTTTGCACGCGGATCCATACGATGAACTATGGAGTCTTTAGAAATATAGCGTCCAAAGACCGTCTGTATATCGAAGAGAGCCATGCCTAGTGCCTCTCTTCCTCTGCAGCACCAACGCCGTCTGGATCTTTCTCTACGGAACCAACATCACCTGTAGTCGCTTTGCTGCAGTTCAACAACTTCACAAGTTCGTCTGCAAGCGATTCAGGGCTGTAAAGCTTTTCAGGAAGCTGAAAACCTAATTCTCGCAGTTCGTTGGACAAACGCTGAGCATGAGGTATGCCAAGACCGATCTTGCGAAGTTCAGGACCATAATGCGTAAAGATATCTTCGGGCGTTCCGAGAAACGCCACTTCTCCTTCATGCATAACCAGCACACGGTCCGCCAAACGCGCAATATCGTTCATGTTATGAGAAACCATGACAACCGTAAGGCCATGCTTTTTATGCAGGTCTTCAATAAGTGTTAAGAAATCTGAGCGAGAAGCAGGATCTAGGCCCGCTACAGGCTCGTCTAAGACCAAAGTGGTAGGTCGCATGGCCAACACACCAGCAAAAGCAACACGGCGCTGCTGACCGCCTGACAATTCGAAAGGAGAACGATGAGCGAACTTATCATAATTCAGTCGAACAATGCCAAGCGCTTCACGCACACGAGCATCAACTTCTTCGGTGGTTAGCCCCAAGTTGCGCGGTCCAAATGCCACGTCTTCAGCAACACTTGCCGCAAATAACTGATGCTCGGGATATTGAAATACCACGCCGATATCACCACGAGCTTGAGTTGCCACTTTTTTGTCGGCTAAATCCTGACCATTCCAAAGAACTTTACCCTCAGTAGGATTTGCTAAGCCATTAAGGTGCTGAACCAGGGTTGACTTGCCTGACCCCGTATGACCAGCAATAGCCAAAAATTCACCATCACGCAATTCGAAAGACACGTTGCGCAAAGCATATTTTTGATGCTCGCCCGCTTTCTTTTGGCGCTTGGTAAGGGGCACATAGCTGAAGCTTACTTGTTCGAATGTAATCGACACAGTTCCTCCTTCAGCGATGTGGTTTCAATATGAGTTTCTAGGCTAATGCCTCTATCTTGCAATAGACGCGACATTTGAGCCGCAAAGGGAATATCAAGATTGAAGCTGCGCAACACACTATCCTGTGTAAGAACTTCCTCGGGAGCTCCATCTAATACACAGCGACCATCTTCCATAACAATAACGCGATCCGCCTCAGCAGCTTCTTCCATAAAGTGAGTGATCATCACAATGGTTAGGCCCTGTTCGTGCAATTCTTTGCATACACGCATAAGGCCTCGACGACCACGAGGGTCCAACATGGAGGATGCTTCGTCGAAAACCAAAATAGAAGGTTCCATTGCAAGCACGCCCGCAATAGCGACGCGCTGCTTTTGCCCGCCAGAAAGCGCAGTTGTTTCGCGTTTTCCCGATGTCTGTAATCCGACCTGTTTTAGTGCTGCATCAACTCGCTGACGCAATTCAGGATTTTCAATTCCCAAATTCTCGGGACCAAACGCAACATCATTTTCCACAAGGCTTGCTACGATCTGATCGTCGGGATTTTGAAAAACCATGCCTGCAGTACTGCGGATGATATACGTATTAGCTGATTGGCTGGTGTCATAGCCATCAACCTCTACCGTACCTTTATCGGGAACTAACAAGGCGTTTATCAATTTCGAAAAAGTGGATTTGCCTGAACCGTTTGCTCCCAATACACAAACAAACTGGCCTTTCTCTATGGACAGAGAAAGGTCAGAAAGTACGTAGGTATCACCCGTATAGGTAAAAGAAACATCGGAAAAGGAGATCATTTAACGCCCCTTCACCTGATCTTTCTTAGGAGTAATCAAATTAGAGATTGACTTATAAATAATGAGGGTCAAAACAGCGTTAATGACACCCTTGAGCAGATTAAATGGAATAAGAATTGGAATAATCATAGCGATTACCGCATCAAGCGGAACGCCCAACCACATAGGAGTCAGAATCAAATTGCCAACAATAGCAGCCAACGTTGCCGCAATTACGCTTATTACCAAACCAACAATTGCAACAGGATAGGTGCGCTTCTTGTGATACATAAGTGCAGCAGGCAGAACAAAACAGGTAACGCACAAGATGTTCATCAAAGCGCCCGTAAAGTCCGCCATAAGCAATCCGTGAATAACAGCAATTACAATACCTACTGCCACACCTGCACCAGGGCCAAATCCAAAGCCAACAACCATAGCTGGCATGTTTGAAGCATCGAATTTAAGCCAGGTAACACCAGGCAAAAGCGGAAATTCAACAAAAGAAAGCAATGCACCAATGGCACACATCAAAGCCATAATAACCATCTGCTTGGTTGACCAAACATTGGTGTTTTTTTCTGGCATAGAGTTTTGTGGCGTAGCAGACACGGAATTCTCCTTTTTCTTACAAAATAGAAAGCTGGTCGACAAGACGACGAGCAGCATCACGAACAGACAAACCATCGATATCGATGGTAACATCTGCATATTTTTCATACAGCGGAGTTCTTTCTTCATACAGATCCGTAAGATTCTGTCCTTCTCTCAGCAAAACGCCTCTGCCCTTCAGATTTCCGAGTCGCTTTGAAAGA